>NZ_CP048407.1:1410457-2115686 GCF_003403315.2 Thermaerobacter sp. PB12/4term | reverse complement strand
CCCGCCCTGCTGGCGGCCCTCCGTTCCCCCGCAGGCTACATCGGTGTCATGGGGAGCCGGCGAACCCATGAACGCCGCCTGGCGGCCCTGCGGGAGGCGGGCGTTGGCGAAGACGCCCTGAAGCGGCTGCACGCGCCCATCGGCCTCGACATCGGTGCCCGCACGCCGGAGGAGATGGCGGTGGCCATCATGGCCGAGATCATCGCCTGCCGCCGGACGAACCGGCCCCAGGGCCCTGCATCCATCCCCGCGGGGGCGGCCGGCGGCCGGGGCGCAGCCGGCGGGGCGGTCTGACGGGTGGTGGCCGGCAACCGGCCTGCGCGGGCCCAGCAGGAAAGATCCTGCCGAAAACCGAAAGCCTTTGGCACGGCAGCGCCGCCAGCCGCCGGAGGGGTGCGTCCTCCTGGCGAATTCCCGCCGGCGAATTCCCGCATGAGGGCGGGCGGTGCCTTGCGAGCCCGGCCCCGGCCCCGGCCGGGGCGAAGCCGTCCTGCGTGCCGCCGTCCCGCCCGGCCGGCCGGGCCAGGTGCCGGAGAGGGGGCAGGGACCAAGGACCGGGGGCCGGAGGCCGAGGGCCGGGGACCGGGGGCCGGGGGCCGGAGACCGCGGGCCCGCCATCCCGGTGCAGCTCGACCAGCGCTTGGGGGTGCCAGGAATGCAGGTTGCCGGAAGCCAGAAGATCGCCGCACCCGTGGAGACCGTCTGGGCATGCCTCAATGACCAGGACGTCCTCGCCCGGTGCACGCCCGGCTGCAAGCAGCTGACCCGGGTGGCTGAAGACCGTTACGAAGCCGAACTGGAACTGGGCATCGCGGCCATCCGCGGCCGGTACAGGGGCCGCATCGCCATCGAGGACAAGGAACCGCCGACCCGCTACCGCCTGAACATCGAGGGAGAAGGCGGGCCCGGCTTCGTGCGGGCCTCCCTGGTGCTCGACCTGGAACCCCAGGGCGATGGGACCCTGCTGAAGTACCACGGCGAAGCGCAGGTGGGCGGGCCGGTGGCCAGCATCGGCCAGCGGGTGCTGGGCGGCGTGGCGAAGATGATCATGGGCCAGTTCTTCGGCGGCCTGGCGCGGGAGATCGAACAGCGGAAGGCCGGCTGACCCCGGCGCGGGGCGCGGCGCCGGGCCGGGGGGCCGGAGGGATCCCGGCCATCACTAGCCCCGGTGCCGCGCCGGCTGGGGGGCGAGAACCGGCCCGCCCAGGGCCGCCGGCCGCAGGGCGAGCCAGCGCCGGTACACCCAGAAGGCGGCAAGGCCGAAGGCAAACCGGGTGGTCACCATGATGAGCCCGTTGCCGCCGAAGGCAAAGATGGCCGCGGTCTCCTCGAACATGGCGTGAAAGATGCCCACGAAGACGAACAGCAACGTGACCTGATCCCGGGCCACCGGCCGGTCGCGGGTGGTCTCCAGCACCACGCCGGACCCCAGGATGACCCCCAGCACGGCGCCCACCGTCAACGAAGGGGCCAGCTCGGGAGCGAGTCCCAGGCGGCGGCAGACGGGTTCCAGGCGATGGGTGATCCGGTCGAGCCGGCCTGTCAGCCGCGCCCACTCCAGCAGGATCAGCACCGGGGCAACGAAGAGGCCAATCCGCAGCAGGAGCAGGATCCCCTCACCGATCCCATCGACGATGGCATCCAGAAGCCACATCGGTGCCACCTCCCCGGATGGAGCCGGGTCCACCCCGGAACCCGTTACAGAACCAGGTTGAGCAGAGCCCCCGCCGCCGCCGAGGCCAGCAGCCGCGCCACCAGCACCGTCCACGTGTTGGCGCCCGCCCGGGCGATGATGGAGGCTTCGACCGGGTGGGCGTGGCTGATGGCCAGCATGGTGCCCAGGATCGTCCACTGCTTGTAATCGAGCCCCAGCGGGATGGCGGCGGCAATGCCGCTGTAAAGCCCCACGGTGTTGCCGATGAGCAGGGCTAGGGCGGTGCCTCCCGGCAGGCCGAACCAGGCCATGGCGGGTGCCGCCAGGCCGGCGATGCGCGCCAGCCACCCGCTCCGGTCCAGGATCATCACCACGATCATGGCGGGAATCATGGTGCGGGCCAGGTCGACCAGGATCCGCAGGGTCGACCGCAGGCCCCGGCTCACGGCGGCCTGCAGGGGATGGGTGCCCTCGCGGCCGGCGCCCGGGCGCGAGGCCGCCGGAGGGGTGAGGGATCGGGCCACGGATGCTGCCTTCTTTCCTGGGGATGACTCGGCTCAAGCGGTGCCTGTTCCACCGCCCGGCCGCCTGGCCAGCTGTACGGTGCGGTGGCTTCTGGCGTTGAGCATAGAGCGGGTGCGGGGTGGTGTCAACGGCTGGATGGCAGGGTCTAGGTTCCTCCCCCCGGCAGGCTGCGGTAATCTACCGGTCAGAGCCGGAGGCATGCCGGAACGCCTGGATGCCGGAGTGCCTGACTGGAATCCGGGACAGGTGGGCTGCCGGCAGCCACTCTTCCGGCGGGTCGGGGAGGGAGATGCCGTGGGCGAGCGGCTCGACGCCTTTCACCGTTTCCGCACCGAGATGAACGAGAAGATCCTGGCCCACGACAACCTGGTGGTGCGCCGGTTCTTCAACCTGGACGGGCAGGCCTACAAGCCCGGAGCCCTATCCAGCAAGGTCAAGGAGATGCTGGGGCTGGTGGCCTCGCTGGTGCTGCGCTGCGACGACTGCGTCACCTACCACATGATCCAGTGCCACAAGGAAGGCGTGACCCGCGACGAGTTCTTCGAGATCTTCGGCGTGGCCCTGATCGTAGGCGGGTCGATCACCATCCCCCACGTGCGGCGGGCGGTGGCGGTGCTGGAGGAGCTGGAAGCGGAGGCAGGCGCCGGGGCCGCCGGTGCACAGGGCTGAAACCCGGCCGGCGGAGCGAAAAGAGGCGGGACCTGACCCCACGGCCAGGTCCCGGCCTGTACTCGCCGGTCAAGTTTCAGGCGCCGGTCAGGCGGTCGCTCCCGCCCCCGGTTCCACCCGCGCCAGGATGCGCTCCAGCACCTCGGGGTCCTCGAGGGCGGTGGTGTCGCCCGTCACCTTGCCGGTCGTCACCGCCTCCCGCAGCAGGCGGCGCATGATCTTGCCGCTGCGGGTCTTGGGCATGGCGTCGACCACGTACACCTTCGCCGGGCGGGCGATGGGGCTGATCCGGCGGACGATCTCCTCCCGCAGCTGCTCTTCGATGTCCGGTGGCGGCGTGACCCCGCTGCGCAGCACTGCGAAGACCACCGGCACCGTGCCCTTGATGGGGTCCGGCATTCCGACCACCGCCGCTTCCGCCACCAGCGGGTGGTTGATCAGGGCGCTCTCCATCTCCATGGTGCTCAGGCGGTGGCCCGCCACGTTGATCACGTCGTCCACCCGCCCCAGCACCCAGTGGTGGCCGTCGGCGTCGTACATGGCGGCGTCGCCGGTGAAGTACCGCCCGGGGAAGCGGGCGAAGTAGGTGTCCAGGTAGCGCTGGTGGTCGCCCCAGATGGTCCGCGCCAGGCACGGGAAGGGGTCGGTGATCACCAGATAGCCCGTGGTCCCGGGAGGAACCGGCCGCCCCTCGGCGTCCACCACCTGGCAGCGGTAGCCCGGCAGGGGAAGGCCGCAGGAGCCCGGCCGCGAGGCCGTGACGCCGGCGATGCCCGACATCCAGGCGGTGCCCGTCTCCGTCTGGCCGTAGGTGTTGTTGATCTCCACCCCGCCGTCGCCCACGTGCCGGCGCACCCAGTGCCAGGTCTCGGGGTCCAGGGGCTCGCCCACCAGGGCGATGAGCTCGAGGCTGCGCAGGTCGTACCGGCGCGGCCACTCGGTCCCCGCCCGGCTGAGCATCCGCAGGGCCGTGGGCGCCGTGAAGACCTTGTTGACCCGGTACTGCTGGATCATCCGGTAGAACCGGCCGGGGTCGGGGTAGTCCAGGGCGCCTTCATAGACCACGTGGGTCGCCCCGTGGGCCAGGCCGCCCACCAGCGCGAAGATGGGGAAGGTCAGCCAGCCCACGTCGGCCGTGCACCAGTAGATATCGGCGGGTTGGAGGTTGAGGGACCACTTGACGTTGGCGTAGGTGCCGATCAGAAAGCCCACCCCGGCGTGGACCAGGCCCTTGGGCTTCGCCGTGGTGCCGCTGGTGTAGATGATGAACCCGGGTTCGTTCGCCTCCAGGGGCTCGGGCGGGAAATCGGCCGGCATGCCGGCGACGAAGTCGTCGTAGTACACGTCGCGACCCGGGCTCATGGGGACCTCGGCCCCCGCCCGCCGCACCACCACCACCCGCTCGACGAAGTCGAACCCTTCCAGGGCCCGGTCCAGGGTCGCCTTGAGCTGGAGCAGCCGGCCCCGGCGGTAGCTGCCGTCGGCGGTGATCACCAGGCGGGCCCGGGAGTCTTCCAGGCGGGAGCGGATGGCGTCGGGCGAGAACCCGGAGAAGATCACGTTGTAGAGGGCGCCGATCCGGTAGCAGGCGTGGATGGCGGCGAAGGTCTCGGGCAGGTTGGGAAGGTAGATCGCCACCACGTCGCCCTTGCCGATGCCCGCCTGCCGCAGGGCGTGGGCCAGCCGGCAGGTCTCGTCGTGGAGCATCTGGAAGGTCCAGACCCGCCGGTCCCCCGGCTCGCCTTCCCAGATGATGGCCGCCTGGTTCCGCCGCTCGGCCAGGTGGCGGTCGACGCAGTTGAGGCTGACGTTGGTGAGCCCGCCCACGAAGTAACGGAAGTCAGGAAGTTCCCCCACGCGGACGTGGCTCCAGGGCGCCAGCCACTCCAGCTCGGCGGCGATGGCCGCCCAGTAGGTGTCGGGGTCGGCCTCCGCCCAGGCCCGGTAGGCGGCACAGGCTGCTGCCGGGTTCGGCCCTTCGAACAGGGGCCGTCCCGACAGCTTCCGAGGAGGAACCGTCGGCTGCGCCAGCAGTGCGCCCGTGGCGGGCTCGGGACCCGCCACCTCGACCTCGGTGTACCCCATCGCGCATCCCCCCCGTGATGGCGATCCGGCCGGCCGGTGGGGCGCGGCGGGCGCCTGCCCGGGCGTTCCCCGGGATCCACCCGCTGCACCGGCCGCCTGCCCTGTTGCCAACCGGTTACGGCAGCCAGGGGGACGGTTCCTGCCGGTGAGGGGGTCGTTGCTGGGGAGGGGCTTGACGAACGGGTAACTACTTGGTTACCTTTGCGCCATGGATCTCGATCGCAAGTTCGCGGCCCTGGCGGATCCGACGCGGCGCCACATCATCACGGTGCTCCGGTCGGGGCCCAAGGACGTGGTCACCCTGGCCCGGCCGCTGCCCATCAGCCGGCCGGCGGTGTCCAAGCACCTGGCCGTCCTCACGGCTGCGGGTCTGGTCGAGGTTGAAAAATCGGGGCGGCGGAGGCTGTACCGGTTGCGCCGGGAAGGGTTGGCGGAGGTCCGGGACTGGCTGGACCAGGTGGCCAGAGCATGGGACGTCGCCCTGGAGCGCTTCCGCCGCCACGTCGAGGGGGACGGTGAGGGATGATTCGACGCAGCGTCGTCGTCCGCGGGCCCGTGGAGGCCGTCTTTACCCGGTTTACGGCCGGCATCGGCCAGTGGTGGCCGCTGGACCAGTTCTCCTACGGCGGCGACCGCAGCGCCGATCTGGTCCTTGAGGGCCAGGCCGGCGGCCGCTTCTACGAGCGGTTCCGGGACGGCGAAGAGCACGAGATCGGCCGCGTTCTGGTCTACGAGCCGCCCCACCGGGTGGTGTTCACGTGGAACCAGGCCAACTGGGCGGGTCCGACCCAGGTGGAGGTCCGGTTCTTCCCCGAGGGCGACGGCACCCGGGTGGAATTGGAGCACCGGGGCTGGGACGAACTCGGCGAGACGGGTGCAGCCACCGAGCGGGCCTTTGCGGGGGGCTGGGGTGCGATCCTGGACCGGTTCGCAAGCCGGGCTGAAGCCTAAGTTCGGCGCGTCCTCGGTGGGTCTCGCCCGGTTCTGCCTGATCCCGGCGCGGCGGTCCTTGCGCTGCGACCCCTTGACCCGGCCCCGGCCAGGCCCTATAATCCCGAAAAAGCGTTCCCAGAGCCGGTTCGGCTTGAGGAATGCGTCATCCCGGCGTGCGCGATGACCGGAACGAGTAGGCCCCCAAGCCGGTGTCCAGAGACGGGAGGCCGTGGCTGAAAGCCCCCGCACCGGGCCGGGCCGAAAACCCTCCGGGAGCCGCCGGCGAAACCGCCCGGCCAGGCAGGCGGGGCGGGAGTAGCTGGGCGGGGCAGCCCCCCTTACGGGCACGGAGAGGATTCGCGGTGGCGGTGGCCGGCGGGATCCGCCCTTTCCCCCGCCGGTGCAGTCAGGGCACCCGCCACATCACCCCAGGGTGCTGCCGCGGATCAATTAGGGTGGAACCGCGCGAGCACGGCCTCGCGTCCCTAACGGGACGCGGGGCCGTTCGATTTTCCATGCTGGCATCCTTCCATTCCGAGCTTCAGGGAGAGGGTGAAACGAGCGGTGTCTGGTCCCACTCACCCTAACCGCCCCGGCCCTCCTCGTCAGGCTGTGGAGCCCGGGCCGGTCCTGCCCCGCCAGGGTATCATCGCCCGCTATCGCGACTGGCTGCCGGTACCTCCGGAGGCCGAGCCGCTTACCCTGGGAGAAGGCGACACGCCGCTGATCCGGGCCGACGGGCTCCTGGCGGAGCTGCCGGCGGGCCGGCGGCCGCCGGCCGTGTTCCTCAAGTTCGAAGGGGCCAACCCGACGGGATCCTTCAAGGACCGGGGCATGACCATGGCCCTGACCTGCGCCCGGGCCCGGGGCGCCCGGGCGGTGATCTGCGCCTCCACGGGCAACACGGCGGCGGCTGCGGCCGCCTACGCGGCCCGGGCGGGCATGGACTGCTGGCTGGTCCTGCCGGCCGGGGGTGTGGCGGGCGGCAAGGTGGGCCAGGCCGTGGCCTGCGGGGCGCGGATCCTCCCGGTGCGGGGAAGCTTCGACGACGCGCTGGCCGCCGTGCGGCAGGTGGTGGCCGAGCGGCCGGACCTGGTGCTCGTCAACTCCCTGAATCCCGATCGCCTGGAGGGGCAGAAGACGGCGGCCTTCGAGGTGGTCGACCAGCTGGCCGCCCTGGGCCTGGACGAACCGGCGGCCGTGTTCCTCCCCGTGGGCAACGGCGGCAACATCACCGCCTACCACATGGGCTTTCGCGCCTACGCGGCGGCGGGCCTCCTGGGGCGGGTGCCCCAGCTATACGGGGTGCAGGCGGAGGGGGCGGCGCCCCTGGTCCGGGGCCGGCCCGTCGACCGGCCGCAGACGGTGGCGTCGGCCATCCGCATCGGCCGGCCGGTGTACGGGGAGCAGGCCCTGGCGGCGGTGCGGGACACCGGCGGGCGGGTCCTCGCGGTCAGCGACCAGGAGATCCTGGCGGCCCAGCGGCTTCTCGCCCGGCGGGAAGGGGTCTTTGCCGAACCGGCTTCGGCGGCCTCGGTGGCGGGCCTTTTGAAGCTGGCCCGGGGGGACGAACCCGGCTGGGATCCTCCCCAGGGGCCCGTGGTGTGCGTGCTGACGGGCCACGGCCTGAAGGACGTGGACACCGCCCTGCGGGCCGCCCGGGCGGGCGGGGGCGAGATCGACGACCTGGCGGCCCTGGAAGCCCGGGCCCTGGAACCCGAAGCCGTAGTGCAGCACTTGCTTGCAGCACCGGCGGGAGGTCGGTAGAGATGGGGAAGGGACGGCGATCGACCCGGGAGGCGCCGGATGGGCCCATGGGTGGCCACCGCCGGAGGGCCGGTGGCGGGGGCGGTTCAAGGGGCGCCGCCCGCGCCCGGCGCCCAGGTCCTGAGGTGGCCCTGGGTGTGGTAAAGGGCCGCGAGGCCGGAGCGCCCGCGCCAGGCGGCGGCAGCGGGCGGGCGGTGGCCTGGAGCCGGGTGCCGGCCACCAGCGCCAATCTGGGGCCGGGATTCGACTGCCTCGGTCTGGCCCTTCAGGGGTGGGAACTCAGGGCATGGCTCGAGCCGTCGCCCGCCGACCCCCGGCACTGGACCCATTCCGCCGGGGCCGTGCACTGGCACCTGGACGGCTGGGGCCCCCCGGCGGCACCACCCGGGGCGCCGGGGGAGAACCTGGTGGTCCGGGCCGTGGTCACCGCCTTCCACCGGGCGGGGCAGGCTCACCCTGCCGCCTGGCGGCTGGTGGTGCGCAGCACTATTCCGCCCGCCCGGGGGCTGGGGTCCAGTGCCGCCGCCATCGTGGCGGGCTTGGCCGCAGCCAACCAGTGGTTGCGGCGGGCAGGGCGACCTCTGGCGGCAGTCGACCTGCTGCAACTGGCGGCTGATCTGGAAGGCCACGCGGACAATGTGGCGGCGGCTCTTTACGGCGGCCTGGTGGTGGCCTGGAGACCGGCCCCGGCGGCGGCGGGGCAAGCCGCCGGGCGCCGGGAAGGGGCCTCCGCAGGCGCAGGCGACGGCGGGGACCCGGGTGGCGGCTGGCGGGCGGTGCCGGTCCCCCTGGGCCGGTCGCTGGCGGCGGTGGTGGCCATCCCGGCCCGGACCAGCTATACCCACGAGGCCAGGGGGGCGCTACCCGCGACGGTGGCCCATGGCGATGCGGCCTTCAACGCCGCCCGCACGGCCCTGCTGATCCATGCTCTGGCCGCCGGGCGCGGCGACCTCCTGGCAGAAGCTATGCAGGATCGGCTGCACCAGCCCTACCGCGCAGCCCTGTTCCCCTGGCTGGAGGATCTGGTGGCCACGGCCGTCGCCGCGGGGGCCTTCGGTGCCTGCCTCAGCGGGGCCGGTCCCAGCGTGCTGGCCCTGGTGGCGGACGAACAGGCCCCGGCGGTGGCCCAGGCGCTGGCGGCCCGCATGGCCGCCCTGGGGCTGGCAGGCCGGGTGGGCCTGGGCCGGGCGGGCGGGCCGGGCGCCCGTTCCGGCCTGGTGAGCCGCCACGGGCACCGGCTTCTCCGCTCCCCTGCCGCTGCAGCCGGCGGCGGCAGCGCCCGGGGGGATTAGGGACGCCGGCCAGGGCGAGGGGCGAAAGGCACCGGAAGGGCATGGGGGCCACGGGGCGGGAAGGCATGGGACAAGGGAGGAAGGGCTTGTGAGCGGCGAGGGTTACCGGTCATCGGGGGCCGGCTTGGGCCAGGGGAATGGGAGCCAGGACCGCCAGGACCGGGGCGGTGAGCAGGGGAGCCGCCCTCCGGCGGCCGGTTCGTCCGGTGAGGCGTTCCCTGCCCCGGCGGAACCCGTTCCCCCGCCCGACGCCCGGGCGGAGGAGGAACTGTACCCCCTTCTCAAGCGGGAGGTCGACCTCCTGGGACGGGCCCTGGGGGAGGCCATCCGCCGCCTCTCGGGGGATCGCCTGTTCGAACTGGAAGAGGACATCCGCGCCCGCACCAAGCACCTCCGCCAGCACCCGGGGGATGACGCCGCCCGGCAGGCGCTGCGGGCCGAGATCGGCGGGCTTTCGGTCGCGGCGGCCGAAGGGCTGATCCGGGCCTTTTCAACGTATTTCCATCTCGTCAACCTGGCGGAGGAGCGGCACCGGGTGCGGGTGAACCGCCGGCGCGAACAGGCCAGCACGCCCGACCGGCCCCGGCCCGAGTCGCTGCTGGCCCTCGTCACCCAGCTGCAGGCCCAGGGGCTGGGATTCGACGACGTGGTGCGCCTCCTCGCCTCGGCCCGGCTGGAGCTGACCTTCACGGCCCATCCGACCGAGACGCGGCGGCGCACCCTGCGCCACCACCTGCTGCAGCTCAACCATGCCCTGGACCGGCTGGAGCGGGGCGAGGGGCACCTGGACGAGGTGGTGGCCCGGGTCACCCTGCTCTGGACCACCCGCGAGCTGCGCCCGGCCCCGCCCCGGGTGGAGGACGAGGTCCGCGGCGGCCTCTACTACCTGCCCACCACCCTGTGGGAGGCGGTGCCCCGGCTCATGGAGGCTCTCGAGGGGGCGGTGGCCGCCCGCTACGGGCGGCGGCCGGTTCTTCCCCCGCCCCTCGCCTTCCGGAGCTGGATTGGCGGCGACCGGGACGGCAACCCCTTTGTCACCCCCGAGGTCACCGCCTGGGCCCAGGCCTACGCGCGGGCGGAGATCGCCCGGAAGTACGCCGGGGGCCTGGCCGCCCTGACGCGGGATCTGTCCGTGGCGGAAGAACGGGCCACCCTGCCGCCCCTGCCCTCGGTGCCCGAAGACGCGGTGGCGCCGCTGCCGCCGGCGGCCGCCGGCCGCTTCCCCGGCGAGCCCTACCGGCGGTTCGCCTACAGGCTGCAGCGGCACTGGGCGGCCCGGACGGTGCCGGAAGAGGTGTGGAGCGAGACGCCCGCCCGGGGGGCTGCTGCAGCGGAGGCAACGACTATGCCTCCTCGGCCGACCGCGTCAGGGGAGGCAGTCCCTGGCCGGCCGGCCGTTCCGGTAGATCCAGGGGACGAAAGGCCTTCCCGGACCGCCGCGGCCGCGCCGCCACCAGGGACCGCCGGGGAGCCGCCGGCCGGCGAGGCGCCGGCCGCCGCCGGTTCCACCGCCCTGGACCGCCTGCTGTTCCAGATCGAAGAGGGGCTTCGGGACGCAGGGCTGGGCGAGGCGGCGGCCACCCTGGTGCGTCCCCTGCGCTGGCGGGCCCAGGTCTTTGGGGAGGCCATGGCGCCCCTCGACCTGCGGGAGCATGCCGAGGCCCACGGGCGGGCGGTGGCCGAGCTGCTGGAAGCCGGTGGGGTCATGGCGGCGGGCGAGTACCTGGCCCTGGATGCCGCCGGGCGGGAGGCGGTGCTGACCCGGGAGCTGGCCTCGGCCCGGCCGCTGGCGCCGGTGGGCTTCCGGCCCCGCAGCCGCGAGCTGTCCGTGGCCCTGGATGCTCTGCGGGCCTGGCAGGACCGGGGGGCTTATATCATCAGCGGCTGCCGCGGCCCGGCCGACGTGCTGGAGGTGTTCGTCCTGGCGCGGGAGGTGGGGCTGTACCGCGCCGGCCACCCCTTGCCCTTTGACGTGGTTCCCCTGTTCGAGACCCTGGCCGACCTGGAGGCGGCGCCCCGCGCCATGGAGCGGCTGCTGCGGAACCCCGTCTTCGGCGTCCACGCCCGCGGCCGGGGCGGCTGCGAGGTGATGATCGGCTACTCCGACTCCAGCAAGGACGCGGGTTACCTGGCGGCCAACTGGGCCCTCTACCGGGCCCAGGAGGGCATCACGGCGGTGGCCCGGGCGGCGGGCGTGCCGGTGTCCTTCTTCCACGGCCGCGGCACCTCCACGGCCCGGGGCGGCGGGGGGACTGCCGGCCGCGCCATCGCCAGCCTGCCGCCGGGCACCGTGGGCCGCCGCCTGCGGCTCACCGAGCAGGGGGAGGCGCTGGCGGACCGCTACGCCCACCCCGAGCTGGCCCTGCGCAACCTGGAGCAGCTCCTCTACCACTTCCTTCTGGCGGCGGCCCGGGACACGCTGGCCGTAGCCCAAGACCCGATGCTCTCGCCGGAGGAACCCGGCCTGCCCGGCGGGGCCGGGGCCGCGCAGGTCCCGGGCCCCGGGCGCCAGGGGCTCACCGCGGGCGGCCCCTCCGTCCCGGCGGCCTGGCGGGAGGCCATGGACCGGGCCGCCGCCCGGTCGGCGGAAGCCTACCGCCGGCTGCTGGTGGAACCCGGGTTCTTCGAGTTCTTTGAGCACTTCACCCCCATCCGGGAGATCGCCGCCCTGAAGATCGCTTCCCGCCCGGTGGCCCGCACGGGCCGGGCCCGGCGCGTCCAGGATCTGCGGGCCATCCCCTGGGTGATGGCCTGGACCCAGGTGCGCCTTCTGCTGCCCGGCTGGTACGGGCTGGCCGAAGGTCTTGCGGCGGTGCCGCGGGACCTTCGCCAGGCGATGTTTGCCCGCTGGCCCTTCTTCCGCTCGGTGCTGGACGGCGCGGCCCTGGCCCTGGCCAAGGCCGACCTGGCCGTGGCCCGGGAGTACCTGCGGCTGGTGCCCGGGCCCCTGGCGAACCGGTTCTTCCCCCGGCTCGAGGAGGCCATGGTGCGGACCCGGGCGCTGCTGGAGGAGACCTTCGGCGGGCCGCTTCTGGCCCACCACCCCGTGCTGGCGCGGCAGACGGCCTTGCGCAACCCGTACGTCGACCCCATCAGCTACCTGCAGGTGGAGCTGCTGGCCCGGTACCGGGCCTCGCCGGAAGGCGACCCCGAGCGGCCGGCCCTGGAGCGAGCGCTGCTGCTCTCCATCCTGGGCATCGCGGCGGGCTTGCGGAACGCCGGCTAGGACGGCCGCTGGCCGTCGATCTGCGCCGGTGGGGATGCCGCCGCCCCGTGCCCCGTGGTCGCCCGCCGCGCGCGGTCCGCCGCGGGCGGTCGCGTGGGAGGCCGCCGTGGTAGCCCGGCCAAGGGATGTCGCCGGGGGAGGCCCCGTGGCAGGCCGCCGGGGGAGGCCGCAGTGGCAGGCCACCACGGGAAGCCGCCCGGGGGACGCCCCCACGGGAGGCCGCCGCGACAGGTGCCGCCTGGGGCGGCCCGGCGCGGCCGGTGGTGCTGGGGCCGGCACCAACCATTACCGGATAATGTCCGGGAGGGGAACCCTCCTTTTCCTTATTCCTCGCGATTCCCCGTGGGAACCCTACGCCCGAACCCATCGAGCGAAGTCCGGCAAGGGGCCTGACCGCCCGTCCGTGCCCGTCCGCACCGGACCCGGCGGGGGGCCGCCGCGGCGCCCGCAGGGGCCGGAGCAAGCAGTGCCGGGCGCGTCGCCAGGGGCCGCGACCCGCACAGGAGCCGGAGCTCCCCCAGGGGCCGGGTTCGTCCCCACGGGCCGCAACCGGCGCGGGAGCCGGAGCTCCCCCAGGGGCCGGGTTGGTCCCCACGGGCCGGACCCGCACAGGAGCCGGAACGCCCACGGGGGCCGGAGCCGGCAGGGGCGGGGTGTGTCCCCCAGGGGCCGGAGCCGGCAGGAGCCGGGGCCCCGGGGGCCGGGTTCGTCGGGAAAAGGGGGGTGGGGCGCATGCTGGCCGCCTTCGCAGGGGCGCTGCTGGCGATGCTGGTGCTGCTGGGGGCCGTGGCGGGCCTGGCCGCCTGGCTCGGCCCCTCCCTGCTGCGGCGCCTGTTCAACCGCATGATGGTGGCGGCGCTGAGCGGCCCCCAGGACCGCAACCAGATGCTGCAGTGGATGGTGCTAGCCCGCAACACCGACCCCGAGCAGATGCTGGCCATCATGCGGCGCGCGGAGACGGGCAAGCCCTTCACCCGCCCCTACGGCGCCACCCGGCCGTGGATGCAGTTCGAGCAGCTGGTCTTCGTCCCCGCCCAGATCGGCCGGCTGCCGCGGGGCGAGCCCGACGTGGACACCCGGGTCACCATCGGCCCCCAGGCGGCCCGGCCCCTGCACCTGAAGATCCCCATCCTGATCACCGGTATGGCGTACGGCCTGTCCCTGACCCTGGAAGCCAAGGTGGCGCTGGCCCGGGCGTCGGCCATGGTGGGCACCGCCACCAACTCCGGGGAGAGCGGCTTCCTGGCCGACGAGCGCCGCCACGCGAAGCACTACATCGTCCAGTACAACCGCGGCGGCTGGAACATCCGGCCCGAGCAGCTGCGCCAGGCGGACGCCATCGAGATCCAGTTCGGCCAGGGCGCCGACGCCAGCGCCCAGGAGTCGACCCCCTGGGACATGCTGGACGAACCGGTCCGGCGGCACCTGGGCCTGCGCCCCGGCGAGGACGCGGTGATCCACACCCGCTTTCCCCAGGTGGCCTCGCCGGACGACCTGGCCCGGCTGGTCGAGGAGCTGCGCCGGATGACGGGTGGCGTGCCCATCGGCGTCAAGCTCTGCGCTGGCGACCTGGAGGCCGACCTGCGGGCGGCGGTGGCGGCGGGAGTCGACTTCATCAGCATCGACGGGGCCAAGGGCAGCACGGGCAAGGGGTACCTCTTCACCATCAACGACTTCGGCCTGCCGGTCGTCTACGCGATTCCCGAGGCGGACCGCATCCTGCGGGAGCTGGGGGTGCGGGACCGGATCACGCTGATCGCCTCGGGGGGCCTCCGGGACGGGGCGGACTTCCTCAAGGCCATGGCCCTGGGCGCCGACGCCTGCTACGTGGGCACGGCGATCCTGCTGGCCATGGTGCAGGCACAGATGGTGCGCCTCATGCCCTACGCGCCGCCCTACGAGCTCTTCATCGCCAAGGGCCGCTACACCCACCTGTTCGACGGGGAGCAGGCGGCGATCCAGGCGGCCAACTACCTCAAGGCGTGCGTGCAGGAGATGGTGGAAGCGGCCCGTGCCCTGGGCCACGTCCGCCTGGCCGGCGTGGGCAAGGGCGACCTGCGGGCCCTGACCCGGGAGGTGGCGGAGATCACCGGGGTGCCCCTGGCGTACCACCCCCGGACCGCGGGGCTCAGCCGGTTGCGGGGAACGCCCGCGCTGGTCGAACCGGCCGTGGACGGCCGGCCCCTGGGAGCGGGGGCGGCCCGGGAGCCTGCGCCGGCGCGGGGCCCGCGGGCGCCCGTGGCGCCGGGCCCAGCGGCCGGCGCCCACCCAGAGCCTGCACACCAGGGTCGAGGAGGCAACAATTCATGACTTCCCGGCGGATGACCGTGGCCGACTACGTGGCTACCGAGCTGGCGGAATGGGATATCCCCTGCCTGTTCGGCGTGCCGGGGGACTCCATCATCCCGCTGCTCGAAGCGGTCCGGCAGAACCGCCGCCCCCGCTTTGTGGCCGCCCGCCACGAAGGGGCGGCGGCGATCATGGCAGCGGCCTACGCCAAGCTGAGCGGACAGATGGCCGCCTGCTGCAGCGACGCCGGACCCGGCGCCGTGCAGATGCTGAACGGCGTGTACGATGCCGCCATGGACCGGGTGCCGCTGCTGGCCATCACCGGCGGCCTGCCCACGGCGAAGACGGCCACCCACTGGCCCCAGGACGCCAACCTGGACCTGGTCTACGCCGGCGCCACGGTCTTCAACCACACCCTGGCGGCGGCCGGCCAGGCGACCCGCATCCTGCCCGCGGCCCTGCGGGCGGCCTGGGAGCGCTCGGGCCCGGCCCGGGTGGGGCTGCCCGTGGACCTGCAGCGGGAAGAGCTGGCCGATGCGAAGCCCACCGGCAAGCCGGGTTACCTGAAGGCCGAACCGGCTCCTGACCAGCGGGAGATCGACGCGGCCCTGCACCTCTTGCGCACGGCCATGAAGCCGGTGATCCTGGCGGGCCGGGGCGCGCGGGCTGCCCGGGAAGCCCTGCTGGCCCTGGCTGAGGCCCTGGATGCTCCCATCGTGTCGACCCTGCCGGGACTTGGGGCCGTGCCTGCCGAGCACCGCCACTACTGCGGTGTGCTGGGGGAGGCGGGCACCCAGGCCGCGGCGGACGTGCTGGGCGCGGCCGACGTGGCGCTGGTGGTGGGTTCGACCTGGTGGCAGCCGGCCTTCGTGCCCCGGGGGCTCAAGGTGATCCAGGTCGACATCCGGCGCGCCCACCTGGGCATGACCTTACCCGTTGAGGTGGCCCTGGCCGGCCCGGCGGAGACGGTGGTCTCCGCCTTGCGGGACGGGATCAAGCCCCGGGCGCGGGAGAGCTGGCACGCCTTCTGGGAGCGGGCCCGGGCGACCTGGCACGCGGAGCTCCAGGAAGCCGATGCGGCGGCCCAGGGCCGGGGCGCGGGTCCCGGAACCCGGGCGGGCGGGCGCGGTGGGGCCGCAGGCCGTGGCGGCCGGGCGGGGGAGGGTGTGCACCCGGCGGCGCTGATGACCGTCCTCTCCGGGGTCGTCGATCCCGAGGCGGTGATCTGCGTCGACACCGGCCAGCACACCTACTGGTTCGGCCGCTACTTCTTCCCCGACCGGCAGATGGTGCTGGTGTCCGGCCACTGGCGGACGGTGGGGTTCGCCCTGCCGGCCGCCATCGGCGCGGCCCTGGCCGCCCCGCGCCGGCCGGTGGTGGCCCTAGCCGGGGACGGCGGGCTGGGCATGACCTTGATGGAGTTCACCACGGCGGTGCGGGAGCGGCTGCCCATCGTGGTGATCTGCTGCAACGACGGCCGCTTCGCGGAAGAGGAGGAGCTCCAGGACCGGGCGGGGGTCGAGCCCTTCGGCACCCGGTTCGTCAATCCGGACTTCGCCGCCTTCGCCGAGGCCGCCGGGGCCGTAGGGATCAGGGTGGAACGGGCGCGGGACCTGGAAACGGCCCTGGAACGGGCCCTGCGGGTCGACGGCCCCGTGCTGGTGGACGTGCGGGTGGCCCAGGTCACCTACCCGCGGCCCGAACCCGTGGCGCACCGGGATCCCTGGGCGGCGCGGACCGAGACGGAGACCCGGGAGGCGGCCACGGGGACGGCTTCGGACGAGATCGGCCGGTATGGCGATCCACGGCAGGGGGAGCGGACGTCGAGGGCACCGCAACCGCCGGCCGGGAGCCCACCAAGCCGGCGATGGTGGAGCCGGGGCCGGCATCGGGATCGGGACCGCGACCGGGTGCCCGAACGGGTGTGAACGGGCGTACGGCCCGAATGGATGGCCGTGCGCAGCCGGCGCCGGTCGCGTTCCTCTTGGCGCGGTGCCGCCCGCAGCCCGTGGTACGGCGTGAGGCTAGCCTATGGCGCGGTGCAGCCGGATGTAGCCGCCGGCGACGACGGCGCCCAGCACCGCAACGCCGATCAGGCCCACGACCAGGGGGGATGCGGGCCCCCGCGGCGCCTGGGCGTCCATGGCCGCCGCCTCGTGGATCCTGGCGCTCACGTCCTCCAGCGTGGCGGCCTGACCGTCGGTCATGCCAAGGTGGTCCCCCAGACTGACGATCAGGCTCCTCTGGCCGTCGCTGCCAGCCAGGCCGATGACGAGGGGCGGATCGTCGATGTAGCGCACGTCGGCCGTGAGCCCGTTCTCGGCCAGGACGGCCGTTGCCTTGGCCAGGCGGCATAGGAAGTCCGCATTCGTGGCGGTGCCGCCGTTGCCGGCAGTCTCGGCGGAACCGTCGTAGCCGACGCCCACGATCACCCACTGGCCGCCCTGGCGCTGCACCTCGGCGATCCCCAGCGGCCGTCCAGGTCAATGACGAACCGGTACACGTCCTGGGCTTCCGTGAGCGCATCCAGGGTGGTGGCCACACCGCCTTGCCGGGCGAATCGGCTGATGCGGTGGAGGCGAACGCCGTCGTCGAGGAAATAGCGGGTAGGATCGCCGACTCCATGAGCGTCGGAGTGGGGATCGGCGGCCAGGGAACCCACCCAGCGGGGCAGATCGTTCCGTGCCGCCTGCTCCACCTCGGGCGGAACCCCGGTCACCGTTTCGGCGGCGGCCGCCTCAGGGCACGCGACGACGACAGCGAGCACTGCAGCCAATACTACGGCGCGAGTTCTTAGGCGAGACGCACCCAGCGCTCGCATACGAACACCACCCATCGGGGTCTGACACTGGCTACCAATCCTTTGGCTCGCCAACCGCCTTCCCCTTCTCAGCCCCACGCTTTTGAGTCTAGGGCCAGGAAGCCATTGACAATGACCTACGTCAATAGTACTATGGCCTAAAATGCATACCCTATGTAGATCGGTTCCATCTCTTACACAATGCCCTTTGACAACTGAATACGGCGGATTACTTTCCTCCCGACACCGCTTCTTCGTGTTGCGTGTGGCTAGATGGTATCGACATCGGTAGCGGCTGGGTGATCGTGGACGGTGACGGACCTGGGGCCGTCATCAGGACGCTCACCCCGCCAAGGAGGGGGATCATGGCGGCGGTCGCTGAGCGCACGCGAGAGGAACACCCCCTGGAGCAGCAGCTCATGGAACGGCTCGCGGATCCCCGCACAATGGAGCTACTTCTGCGGCTGCTCGATAAGCTAGACCAACTGGTTTTCCTCCTGGAAATGGTCGAGCAATTCCTGCGCCGCGGGCCGGAGATCGCTGATTCCATCAACGAAACGATCATCACGTTAAGGAAGAACCTCGGCGCCGGACAGGCGCGGGCACCGTGGGAAGACCTTTCCAGCGCCCTGTCTGGGGTCAAAGAGGTCATCGAATCGCCGCAGGTCCAGGCCCTGTTCAGGTCCGCCGTCCTGGACACCCGTTCGGTGGCGGTGGTGGGCCATATGGCCCGGGCCATGGTCGAGGCGTCAGAACAGGTCTCCCGGGCGGAGACCAAGCGCGTCGGCCTGGTCGGTTTGTTGCGCGCGCTGGGAGACGCTGACGTGCAGCCGGCCCTCCAGTTCGCCCTCGCCTTTGCCCAGAGCTTCTCGCGGGAACTGGCCGAGCGGGGGAATGGCGCCCAGGGGAATGGCCTGCAGGGAAACGGCGCGCAAAGACATGGCGCCCAGAGGAATGGCGCGCGGCTACTCTGACCGATGCACGAGCTGTCCATCGCCCAGAACCTGGTCGAGCTGGCGGCGGAAGAGGCCCGGCGCCGGGGCTTGACGCGGGTCCGCGCCGTACACGTGCGCCTGGGCGTTCTGGCGGGCGTGGTCAAGGATGCCCTTTTGTTCTGTTTCGACATCGTTACCGCCGGTACCCCCCTGGAAGGTGCGCGGCTCGCCATCGAAGAGGTCCCGGTCGAAATCTTCTGCCCGCGTTGCCGGCAGCCCCGCCGGTTACCCGAGCCCCTGCCCATGGCGTGCCCTGAGTGCGGGACGCGAACTGCGGAGATCGTCCACGGACGGGAACTGGAGCTGTTCGCCTTGGAGGGAGAGGAGGGGGAAGGGCTTGGCGCCCCGGATCGTTGAGCTCCGGCAAAACGTGCTCAAGAAGAACGATATCCTGGCCCGGGAACTGCGGGAGCGGTTCCGGCAGGCCGGTGTCTACACGGTCAACCTGGTGTCCAGCCCCGGAGCGGGCAAGACCACCCTGCTGAGGGAGACGCTGATCCGCCTGCGGGACCGGTATCGCGTGGCGGCGCTGGTCGGCGACCTGGCCACCGACAACGACGGCCGGCGCCTGCAGGAGAGCGGGGCGCCCGTCCGGCAGATCACCACCGGCACGGTGTGCCACCTGGAGGCCGAGATGGTCGGCCGGGCACTGGAGGGCTGGGATCTCGCCGAGCTGGACTTCCTCTTCATCGAGAACGTAGGCAACCTGGTCTGCCCGGCCAGCTACGACCTGGGCGAGAGCCTGCGGGTGGTCCTCTTCTCGGTCGCGGAAGGCGAAGACAAGCCTCTGAAATACCCCACCATCGTCCTGGGTGCCGACCTGGTCATCGTGACCAAGGTCGACCTGGCCGAGGCGGTAGGCTTCGACCGGCACGCCTTCTACGAGGCGCTGCAACAGGTGCGGCCCGACCTTCCCGTTCTGGAGGTTTCCGCACGGACGGGCGCCGGCATGGCGGAATGGCTCTCCCGGCTGGAAGAACACGCTCCTGCCGGCCGCACGCCGGCGGCGGTTCCGGGCGCGCCGGGGGGCGAAGAGGGCGGGCGCCCCTGAGGGGGCCCCTGGCACATGCCCCTGGGGAATGTCGCTGATGGGAGGAGACTGGACCCGGCGAGCCTCCTCGCCGGGCGGCACGAGGCAGGTACGGAGGTGGTTGGGAGTGGCCAACCTCGTCTGGCTGCACGGCGGGGCGTGCAACGGCAACACCCAGTCGTTCCTCAACGCCGAGGAGCCGACGGTCGTCGACCTGGTCACGGACTTCGGCATCCGCATCCTCTATCACCACTCCATCTCCATGGAGTTCGGCGAGGAAGCGCGCCGGGTCCTGGAAGCGGTCCTGCGGGAAGAGATCCCGCTGGACATCCTGGTCTTCGAGGGAACGGTCATCCAGGGGCCCAACGGTACAGGCCGTTACAACACGTTCATGGGCCGTCCCATGAAGGACTGGCTGCGGGAGATGGCCGGGGTCGCCCAGTACGTGGTGGCCGTCGGGGACTGCGCCTGCTGGGGAGGCATCCCCGCGACGCCGCCCAACCCCAGCGAGTCCACGGGATTGCAGTTCCACAAAGAGAAGCGGGGCGGGTTCCTGGGCCCTGACTTCCGCTCCCGGGCGGGCCTGCCGGTGATCAACATCCCGGGCTGTCCCGCCCATCCCGACTGGGTGACGCAGATCCTCGTCGCCATCGCCACCGGGCGGGCCCAGGACGTGCTGCTGGACGACCTGCAGCGCCCGCAGACCTTCTTCAAGACCTTCACCCAGACCGGCTGCACCCGCGTCCAGTACTTCGAATGGAAGGAGCCGGTCGAGGAATTCGGCCAGGGCACGCGCAAAGGGTGCCTGTTCTACGAATATGGTTGCCGCGGCCCGCTGACCCACTCGCCCTGCAACCGCATCCTCTGGAACCGGCAGTCGTCCAAGACGCGGGCGGGCATGCCGTGCATCGGCTGCACCGAGCCCCAGTTCCCCTTCTTCGACCTGGCCCCGGGCACCGTGTTCAAGACCCAGAAGGTCTTCGGCGCCATTCCCCGGGAGGTTCCTCAGGGCAGCGATCCTCTCAGCTACTCGCTGCATGCGGCCGTTGCCCGGGCGGCGGCGCCGAAGTGGGCCCGGGAGGAGATGTTCGTGCCTTGATCTTGCCGGGCGCGATCTGCGGTGCGTGATCCGGGTGGGCGAAACCCTCCGCCCACCACCGGGAACCGGGATGGAGGCCGGTGACTGACTGGATCTGACACGAAGGCGGGGGAAAGACATGAGCGCAAACTCCGTGGGTACGCAGGGTGCCAAGATGGATGTGCACGTGCACGCCCTGGGGCGTGTCGAAGGGGACCTGGACGTCCGCGTGGCCATCGAGGACGGCGTGGTGGTGGACGCCTGGACGGAAGCCACCATGTTCCGCGGGTTCGAGATCATATTAAAAGGAAAGGACCCGCAGGCCGGCCTGATCGTGACCCCGCGCATTTGCGGGATTTGCGGTGGCAGCCACCTGTACAAGGCCGTCTACGCCCTGGACACCGCCTGGCAGACCGAGGTGCCGCCCAACGCGACCTTGATCCGCAACATCGCCCAGGCCTGCGAGACGCTGCAAAGCATCCCGCGCTGGTTCTACGCCCTGTTCGCCATCGGCCTGACGCACCGAAACTATTCCCGCGCCAAGTTGTATGAAGAAGTGGCCCGCCGGTGGGCTCCCTTCACCGGGACCAGCTACGAGGTCGGCGTGGTTACGTCCGCCAAGCCCGTGGAGATCTACGCCATTTTCGGCGGCCAGTGGCCCCACTCCAGCTTTATGGTCCCGGGGGGTGTGATGTGCGGCCCCACGCTGTCGGACATCACGCGTTCCATCTCGATCCTGGAGTATTACCGGGAGACGTGGCTGGAAGGGGTCTGGCTGGGCTGCTCCGTGGACCGCTGGCTGGAGAACGAGACCTGGGACGACGTGTTGCGCTGGCTGGATGAGAAGCCCCAGCACCGGGACTCGGACCTGGGCCTCTTCATCCGCTACTGCCTGGAGATCGGCCTGGACAAGTACGGCGCCGGCCCGGGGCGGTACCTGGCCATGGGCACCTACTTCCATCCTGAGAAGTACCGGTACCCGAACATCGAGGGGCGCAACGCGGCGCTGATCTCCCGGGCGGGCGTATACGACGGCGAGGACTTCCACGACTTCGAACAGGCGCGGGTGCGGGAGGACCACACCCACTCCTTCTTCCGGGGCAGCGCCTCGTTGCACCCCTTCGAAGGGGTGACGGAGCCCGTCGATCCGGCGGAGGGCAAGAAGCAGGACAAGTACACGTGGGCGAAGGCACCGCGGTACATGCTACCCGGGGGCGAGGAGGTTTCGCTGGAAGCGGGCCCCCTGGCTCGCCAGGTGATCGCGGGCCGGCCGGGCGCCGAGCCGTGGCAGGATTACGATCCCCTGTTCCTCAACATCGTGCGGGAACTCGGCCCCAGCGTCATGGTCCGCGTGCTGGCCCGTATGCACGAGGCGGCCAAGTACTACCGGCTGGTGCGCCAGTGGCTGTCCCAGGTGGACTTGAACGAGAAGTTCTACATCAAGCCGCAGGAGCTGCCAGAGGGGCGCGGTTTCGGCGCCACGGAGGCGGCGCGAGGAGCCCTGGCCGACTGGATTCAGATCAAGGACGGCAAGATCGAGAACTATCAGGTGATCACCCCGACGGCCTGGAACATCGGGCCCCGCGACCGCCACGGCAACCGCGGTCCCATCGAGACGGCGATGATCGGCGCCACGGTACTCAATCCGGAGGATCCCGTGGAACTGGCTCACATCGCCCAGAGCTACGACTCCTGCCTGGTGTGCACCGTTCATGCGTACGATGCCCGGACGCACAAGGAACTGGCCCGCTTCACGGTGGGACCCGGTGCGCCCTGAGCCCGCCCGGGGGGGCAGGGGCGCTGGCGCCGGTGAGGCAGGGGGTGTCCGGGCGTGACGGTGATCATCGGTTGCGGCAACTTGCTCCGGAGCGACGACGGGGTCGGCCCGCTGCTGATCCGCCGCCTGTGGGAACTGGGACCGCCCCCCGGCGTGCGCCTGGCGGACGGCGGCACCGCGGGGATGGACGTCGCTTTTCAGATCGACGGGGCGACGGAGCTGATCATCGTCGACGCCTGCCGCACCGGCGCCCCGCCGGGCACCATCTTCGAGGTGCCGGGCGAGGAAGTGGAAACACCGCCGCTCACGGCCATCAACTTGCACGACTTCCGGTGGGACCACGCCATCGCCTTCGGGCGGTGGCTGCTGAAAGACCGCTTCCCGCGGAAGGTGACGGTGTTCCTCATCGAAGCGGCGAGCCTCGAGCCCGGGATGGGGCTCTCCCCGGCGGTCCAGGAGGCCATGGAACGCCTGGCGGCCGATCTCGTGCGGCGCCTCGGGAGAGATGAGCGTGTGGGTTGAGATCACGGACGGCGGGTATCTCCACCTGCCGGCGGAGGCGGCCGGCAGGTTTCCGGCGGGCACGGCCATTGTCCTGGTGAGGCGGGGGGAGTTGTGGCTCCTGCCGGTCAGCCATCCGGGAGCCGGCGGGCTGCTCTTGAAGTGGCGCAATGCCCGCGGTGACCGCAGCGTCCTGGTCCGGGAGTTCCTGCCGGAAGGGACGCCGCCCGGGCCGCGGCAGGCTTTCTGGGACGACGAGGCGGGGGCCCTGCGCATTCCCCTCGCCGGACGCGAGCCGGGGAGCGGGACGCCGGTGAAACCGGCCGCGGGCCGCGTTGCCGGCGCCCAGCCTCCCCGCCGCTAGCCTGCCGTGAGGAAGGTGGGACGGGTCCGTGTTGCGACCGCAGCCCATCGGCGTTTTCCCGGGGGTGGCGGGGCTGCTGGTCCTGCCTCCCGTTCCGCGGGGCGAGGAACTGGTGGCCGGGATGCTGCGGGGGTGGCTGCCCCAGCCGTGGCCCGCCGGGTGGGAGTTCTTCGCCCGGGCCCTGGCGGGTGAGGACGGCGACGCCCTAATCCGGCGGCTGCCGGAAGGCCCGGAAGGCATCTTCAACCGGTTCGTCCTCCGGCCGGAACCGGAGGTCTACGCCTGGGCCGGGGAGCGTCTGGGTCCGGAGTGGCTGCCTCTACTGGACGCCGTGGCCTGGCGGGTGGGGCTGTGCCCCGCGCCGCCCGATCCCGAGGGCGCCGACGGCGAGCTGGCGGCCTTCCTCCTGGCCACCCAGGCCTACGCCGCCCTGCAGCGGGGCGACCGGGCCGCCGGGCTGGAGCGGCTCCGGACGGCGGCGGGCGCCGCGGAGGAGGTCTCGCCCGTGCTGGCGGCACGCCTCTATGCCGAGTGGGCGGCATTGTGCCACGTGGAGGCGGGCCGGGAGGACGAGGCCATTGAGGGCTATCGCAGGGCGATCCGGCTCTTGGAGGATTCCGACTTCCCCGAGGTCAGGGCGGAACTCTGGTTCCAATTGGGTTCCGCCTACCAGGGGCTGGCCGGCGGCAGGAAGGGACCGTTGCTGGAAGCGGCCCGATGCTACCAGGAGGCGCTCAAGGTCTTCCGGCGGGACACCCACCCGGAGGCCTACGCCATGGCCCAGATGAACCTCGCCCTGGCCTACCTGGCGATGCCGCCGGAGGACCGCGCGGCACGCTTGCGCGCGGCAGTAGCCGTGCAGGCCCTGCGGGAGGCACTGCGGGTGTTTCAGCGGGACACCCATCCCGAGCTCTGGGCAAGCGCGACCCTGAACCTGGCCAACGCCCTGCAGCACGTGCCGAGCGCCCATCCGGCAAACAACCTGCGGGAGGCGGTGGCGCTCTACGACCAGGTCCTGGCCGTGCGGCGGCCCGGGGAAGACCCCCTGGGTTATGCCCGGGTGCTGGCCAACCAGGGGAACGCGCTGGCTCATCTGGGCCACCTGGCCCAGGCGGAGCCGCGCCTGCAGGAGGCACGCCGCCTGTTCCAGGAGCACGGGGACACCGGGGCGGCCGCGGCCGTGGAGGCGGTCCTGGAGGACATCGGGCGGTTGCGGAGGCGGCAGGCCACGCCGGCACCCGCGGAAGAAGGGGGTGGGATGACCCGTGGAACCCCATGAACGCCAGTACGTGGACATGCTTCTGGCCATGGCCGTCGACCGTTTCAGCGAGCGCATCATCCAGCGCAACGGGGGCGTGGCTCCCGCCCTGCAACGGTTGCGCGCCGATCCCCATGGGGAGGGGATCTGGCTGGGACGGTTCGTCGAAGCCTTCTTCCGGGACTGCCTGCTGGACACGCCGGGCGGGGCGTGTCTGGTGCTCCAAGCGCTGGCTGACCGGCGTTGGGACGGCGAGGAAGACCTTCCCATCGGGGCAAGCGTCGGCGAGATTCTCCAGTACATGGCCAGGAGGGTCTTCGAGAACCTCCTCCAGACAAAGACCGAAGAAGTCCTCGAACGAGGGCTGGCTTTCGGGGGTGATTGACCATCGCGCTCCCCCAGCAGCAGACGCGCAGGGAAGACAGCATTGGGCAAGGCGCGGCCGGACACGGCTCTGCCGAAGGCGACTTCGAGTCCCTGGCCGCTGCCGTCGACCGTGCCCTGGCGGCCATCCGGGAGTTGCCGGACGAGGCCCGCCAGAAGGCGATGGAGCTCAAGGAAGCCATCGAGGCCTTTCACCGGCACGCCCTCCGCCGGCTCGTTCGGGTGTTGCGGGCCACGGAGGCCGGCAAGGAGCTGCTCTTCCGGGTTGTGGAAGATCCGGCGATCTACGCCCTGTTCCACTTGCACGGCATCGTGCGGCCCGACCTGACGGCGCGGGTGGCCGCCGCCCTGGAAGAGGTGCGCCCGTACATGCGCTCTCACGGCGGCGATGTGGACCTGGTCAAGGTGGAGGGCGATGTCGTTTACGTCCGGCTACACGGTGCGTGTGCCGGCTGCTCCCTCTCTGCCCGGACCCTGCGAGACGGGGTGGAGGAAGTTGTCAAGGCCCGGGTACCCGAGGTCCGGGAGATCGTGGTGGTGGGAGCCGAGCCGGTGGCGGGCTTCGTGGGGCCGCAGTCCGGGGTGCTCGAAGAGAAGGGATGGGTGGAAGGGCCGCCGGTGACGAACCTGGCGGAGGGCAAGCCCGTCCGGTTCCGGGCGGGCGAGCACGACGTGCTGCTGGTGCGCCTGGGGTCCCGGGTCATGGCCTTCCGCAACCAGTGTCCCCACATGGGCATGCCCCTGGAGGAGGGCACCGTGGACGGGACCGTGATCACGTGCCCGTGGCACGGTTTCCGCTTCGACCTGACGACGGGAGAGTGCCTGACCGCTCCCCACGTGCAGTTGGAACCGTTCCCGGTGCGGGTGGAGGGGCAGCGGGTATGGGTGCGCCCGCACTGACGGCGGAGCCCGTGTGCTGGTTGGGAGCGCCGGCGCCGGGCGGCCTTGCCCTGCCGCCGGCCCGCCCCAGCAGGGTGGCCCTCTACGCTCCCCGGGGCGTGTACCTGGACGACCGGGTGCTGGTCGTGGCGGACACCGGCAATCACCGGGTCCTCATCTGGCACGACCTGCCGGAGGTCGACCACCAGCCCGCGGACGTGGTGCTGGGGCACGGGGATTTCGAAACGGAGGGGCCCGGCCTGCTCCACCTTCCCACGGCCGTGGCGGTGGTGGAAGGCTGCCTGGTGGTGGCCGACGCATGGCATCACCGCCTCCTGGTATGGGACGGCCTGCCCGAAGACAGCGGGTGCCCGCCGGACGCGGTGATCGGCCAATCCGACTTGGACGGTACCGCTCCCAACGGCGGTGGCGCGACGCCGGCCTCGGGATTGCGTTGGCCCTACGGGTTCGCCTTCGTCGATGGGTGGTTCTACGTGGCCGACACTGGAAATCGCCGCGTGTTGGGATGGCGGGCAATTCCCGAGGGCCTGCGGCCCCCGGACCTCGTGCTCGGCCAGCCTGATGCGGCTAGCGGCGAGGAGAACCGGGGCCGGGGCGTGGGCCCGGATAGCTTCCGGTGGCCCCATGCCCTGGCCGGCGACGGTATCACTCTCTATGTGGCCGACGCCGGCAATCACCGGGTGCTGGGGTTCACACCGCCGCCGGTGGCGGATCGCGCGGCGAACCTGGTCCTGGGCCAGGAAGATTTCGACCGGGCCTTCGAACTCCCGGACATCCCCCAGGGGCCGCGCCGCCTCCGGTTTCCTTACGGCGTGGCCCTGTGCGCCGGGTACCTAGCGGTGGCCGACACCGCCAACAACCGGGTGCTCCTCTTCCCCGGCCCCCCGCGGCGGGGCGCGTACCTTGCCGCGACCCACGTCATCGGGCAGGCCGATTTCGAAGGCTCGGGCGAGAACCGCTGGCAGGTGGTGGGCCGGGACACGCTCTGCTGGCCTTACGGCCTCTGGGGCCACGGTGACCTGCTGGCCATCGCCGACTCCGGCAACAACCGGGTCGTGCTCTGGCGGCTGGCTGCGTGTGAGGAGGGCGCCACCTGTTGACGGGATTACCCCGTCCCCGGGGGAGGGGGAGCCGGGTGACGGCGGAAACGGGCGAGGACGGGGGCGGCGACAACGGGGAAAGACGAGGAAACACGGGGAAAGGAGAGGGAGAGCGGCCATGTGCCTGGCGATTCCGGGGCGGATCGTCCAGCTGCTGGAGGACGAGCCCCACTACGCCGTGGTGGACGTGTCGGGGGTACGGCGCAAGATCAACGTGGACCTGCTGCGGCAGGAGGGGCTGCAACCTGATGACTGGGTACTGATCCACGTGGGCTTTGCCATGAGCAAGATCAGCGAGGAACAGGCCCGGGACCAGTTGCGCCTCCTGGCCATGCTGGGCGAGGCCGAGGAAGCCCTGCAGGAGGTCCGGGGCTACGCCTTCGGCGGCACGGGCGGCCCTGCGCCCGGTGCGGCCGGGCAAGGAGCGGGGGCCTCATGACGGTGGAGACCAACGGGAGGCCGCCGGACGTGTGCACCCCGGGGGAGGCGGGCACCTGCATCACCTGCGGCGACGTGGCGGTGCCGGTACGGGTGGTGGAGGTGTGCGGCGCCGAGGCCCTTGTCGAGGATGAAGCGGGCCGTCGGGAGACCGTGGCCGTCGACTTCGTCCCGGACTCCCGCGCGGGTGACATCCTCCTGGTCCACGCCGGGATCGCCATCGGGCGCGCCAGCAAGCCGGAGGGGAAGGTGGAGGGGGACCGGTGAAGTACGTCGACGAGTTTCGTGACCCGGAGCTGATCCGGAAGACGGCGGATGAGATTCGCCGCATTGTGGACCCCAATCGCCACTATCGCATCATGGAGGTCTGCGGCGGGCACACCTTCTCCATCTACCGTTTCGGGTTGCAGAACCTGCTGCCCGACAACATCGAGCTGGTCCACGGGCCGGGCTGCCCCGTTTGCGTGCTGCCCATGGGGCGGATGGACGACGGGCTCGCCATCGCCGAGCGGCCGGAGGTCATCTTCACCGCTTTCGGGGACGTTATGCGGGTGCCCGGCCGGCGGGGGACGCCCCTGGAGTTGAAAGCCCGCGGAGCCGACATCCGCATGGTGTACTCGCCCCTTGACGCGCTCAAGCTGGCGCTGGACAACCCCGATCGCCAGGTAGTCTTTTTCGCCATCGGCTTCGAGACTACGGCCCCGTCGACGGCCCTGACCCTGCTCCGGGCCCGGTCACTGGGCGTGCGCAACCTTACCGTCTTTTCGAACCACGTCCTTATCCTGCCGGCCATCCGCGCCATCCTGGAGTCTCCCGACATGCGCCTGGATGGTTTCATCGGGCCGGGCCACGTATCCACTGTCATCGGTGCCCGGCCCTACGAGTTCATTCCCAAGCAGTACGGCAAGCCCGTGGTCATCTCGGGCTTCGAGCCCCTTGACTTGCTACAATCCATCCTCATGCTGCTCCGGCAACTGCGTGAGGGCCGGGCCGAGGTGGAGAACCAGTACGCCCGCGCCGTGCCCTGGGAGGGCAACCGGGCGGCGCTGCAGGCCATGGCCGAGGTGTTTGAGGTGCGCCCCTTCTTCGAGTGGCGCGGCCTGGGGTTCATCTCCCAGTCGGCCCTCAAGCTGCGGCCGGAGTTCGCCGAATGGGACGCCGAAGTCCGCTTCGGTGTACAGGGCGTGCGCGTCACCGATCCCAAGGCGGCCCAGTGCGGCGAGGTGCTAAAGGGCGTCCTTAAACCCCATCAGTGCAAGCTCTTCGGCAAGGAGTGCACGCCGGAGCACCCGGTCGGCGCGTTGATGGTGTCGTCGGAAGGGGCGTGCGCCGCCTACTACCATCATGTCTACCTCCGCCAGGCGGTGGGTGGCTGAAATGAGCGACCGCGGACGCGAGTCCTGCCGCCGGCGGCCGGGCCGTCCCGGCCCGCTGAGGCGCATCGCGAAGTGCGCGCAGGTGCGGGCCCATAAGGAGGTATCGTGATGGACGGCTGGGCGTTGCTGGGCCTGGCGCTATTCCTCGGGGTGCGCCATGCCCTGGAGCCAGACCATGTGGTGGCCGTATCAACCCTGGCCGCCGAAGAACGGCGCCTGCGACCGGCGGCCTGGCTCGGATTCGTCTGGGGGATGGGGCACCTCCTTCCCGTGGCGACCGTGGGGCTGCCGCTGGTGGTCTTCCGCCTGCAACTCCCGGCGCGCTTCGAACATCTCACGGAGGCGGGCGTGGGTGTGCTCCTGATCGTCCTGGGGCTGGTTACCTTGCGGCGCCTGGCCCGCAGCGGCGTGCACTTCGCCACCCACCGGCACGAGGAGATCACCCATGGCCACTTCCACCGGCCCGGCCACCGGCACCCGTTCCGGATGGGGCAGAACCGCCAGCGCGTCACCTTCGCCTTCGGGGTGGCGCACGGGCTCGGGGGCAGCGGGGCGGCGGCCGTGATGGCCCTGCAGGCGTCACCGGACCCGGGCGGTGCCGTGCTCTGGCTGCTCCTGTTCGGTGCTGGCACGCTGCTCGGCATGTTCCTTATGACCCTCTGCGTGGCCGCGCCGGCGGTGGCGGTTACTTCTCGCCGGTTGTTCCTGCACGCCGCCGTACGCGCCGCCGCCGCCCTGGCCAGCCTCGCCTGGGGTGGGTTCATACTCTGGTCCTTGCTGCCGGACCTGCTGGCGTGAGGGAACTCCGGACGTCAACAGTCATGGAAGAAGAGAGGCGAGGAACCGCCATGGAGACCACCAGGGTGCGCTTTCAGGACCCTCGGATCGAGCTGGCCCACGGGGCCGGGGGCAAGGCCAGCCGGCGGCTGATCGAGGGCCTACTGGTCCCCTACCTGGCTAACGAAGCCCTGGCCGAACTGGGGGACGCGGCGTACGTGGAAATCCCCGGCACTCAGGGCTTGCGCCTGGCCCTGACGGGGGACAGCTTCGTCGTAAAACCCCTGCGGTTTCCGGGGGGCTCCATCGGCGCTCTGTCGGTCCACGGCACCGTGAACGACCTGGCCGTGGCCGGCGCCCGGCCGCTGGCACTGGTGGCCACGTGGATCGTGGAAGCGGGGCTACCCACGGACGTTCTCGAGCAGGAAGTCGAGGCCATGGCGGAAGCGGCCCGGAACGCCGGCGTGGACGTGGTGGGCGGGGACACCAAGGTGGTGGAGCACGGGAAGGCCGACGGGCTCTACATCACCACCGCCGGAATCGGTGTGGTGGACCCCCGCGTCACCCTTTCCGCCGCGTCCGTCCGGCCGGGGGATCAGATCCTGCTCTCCGGGCCCATCGGCGACCACGGCATCACGGTGTTGCTGGCGCGCGGCGAGCTGGACCTGGAGGCGGACCTGGTCTCCGACACCCGGCCGCTGTGGCCGCTGGTGGCCGCCATGATCGAGACGGCGGGCCCCGGCATCCGCTGGATGCGGGACCCCACCCGGGGCGGCGTGGCCACGGCACTGAACGAGCTGGCACGGCAGGCCCGGGTGGCGGTGATGTTGGACGAGGAGGCGATCCCCGTGCGGCCCGCGGTGCGGGGCGCCTGCGAGATCCTGGGGCTCGACCCGCTGCACATCGCCAATGAGGGGCAGTTCGTGGCCGTGGTGGCACCCGAGCACGCGGAGGCTGCCCTGGAAGCCCTGCAGGGCATGCCGGGCGGGGAGGACGCGGCCCGCATCGGCGAGATCGGCTCGGACCCCGCCGGCGTGGTCCTGGCCCGCTCGTCGTTCGGGGGAACGCGCGTGGTGGACATGCTGGTGGGCGACCCCTTGCCACGTATTTGCTAGTGGCGGGCCGGAGGGGTGGTCATGACACCCTCGGAACGGTGGGTAAGGGAACGCCTGCTGTACCGCAAGGAGGTGTCGGCACGGTTCTTCCCGTGCGAGGCCGAACAGCTGGCCCTCGCCTGCCGCGAGATGGCGGGCCGCTTCCTCGCCGGCGGGCGCCTGCTGGCTGCAGGGCGGGGCGTCTACGCCACCGACGCCCAGCATGTGGCGGTGGAGTTCGTCCACCCGGTGATCGTAGGCAAGCGGGCGCTGCCGGCCGTGGACGTGTCGACGGTGTTGCCGGCGGGCTTCGGGGCCCTCCTGCGCCCGGAGGACATGGTGATGGCATTCGGGCCTCCGGAGGGCGACCCGGAGGTGGCGGGCGTGCTGGCGCGGGCGCGCCAGCAGGGGGCCTTCTGCTTCGCCCTGCCCGCCCTGCCGGGGCCGGAGCACCGCGGCCAGGATGCAAGCGGCTACGGGGTGGCGCCGCCCGATCCCGACCCCTTCGTCCACCAGGAAATGCTGGAGATCCTCTATCACACCCTGTGGGAAACGGTGCATGTGTTCTTCGAGCACCGGGACGCCTCCACGGGGGGCGATGCCGGCGCGGCGGGGTTCCTCTACCCCTTCCTGTCGGCGCGGGGGCAGGACACATCGGCCGTGGTGGGAGAGGTGGCGGCCTCCATCACGGCCAAGGCGGAGGATACCGCCCGCCTGCGGGCCGAGGTGGCGGAGGCCGAGGCCGACGCCATCGCCCGGGCCGTCCGGACCCTGGCGGAGCGCCTGGAGCTTGGGGGCCAGCTGATCCTGCTGGGCAACGGCGGCTCGGCCACCGACGCCAACGACTGGGCCCTGGACATGACCCTCCCGCCCCGGGGGTGGCGCCCGCTGCCCGCCGTCTCCCTGGCCATGGATCCCGCCATCCTCTCGGCCCTGGCCAACGACGTGGGGGCGGAGGTCATCTTCCTGCGCCAGGTCATTGCCCACGCCCGCCCCGGGGATGTGGTGGCGGCCATCTCGACCAGTGGCAACTCACGGAACATCGTCCTCGCCCTGGAGGAGGCGCGGAAGCGCGGGCTGTTCACGCTGGCGCTCTTGGGATACGACGGGGGCGAGGTGGTGCGGCGCGGGCTGGCGGACATCGCCATCGTGGTGCCGTCGGACTACGTTCCTCGCATCCAGGAAGTCCATGCATCCATCTACCACGTGATCCGCGAGGGACTGGCGGTGGTGACCGGCGATGCTTGAACTCTACGGAACCCGCACGTGTCCCTACACCCGGGAGCTCCGGGAGGAGTTGTGGTTTCGCGGCCAGGAGTTCCGCGAGTACGACGTGGAGGCAGATCCCGACGCCTTCCGGCGCCTGGTGGCCCTGACGGGGGGCCGGGCGGTTCCCGTCCTGGCCGAGGACGGGCGGGTCGTGCAGGTGGGGTACCAGGGACGAACCTGCCTTGCCACCCCGCCGGCCCCGCCGGCGGGCGGAACCGGCGACGGGTTGCCCGGTTGACCCGGCCCGGGCCCGCACCGGAGGGTATCCCGGCACCGGCGCCGGCACCGGAACCGGTCCTTCACGGCACGGGAGGAAGGGCGGGGACAGGCGATGAGGGCGGCGTGGCGCATCCGCGTGAGGGGAGTGGTCCAGGGGGTCGGCTTTCGCCCCTTCGTCTATCGACTGGCGGAGCGGTGGGGGATCTCCGGCTGGGTCCTCAACGGCATGGAAGGTGTGGTCATCCACGCCGAGGGGGAGCCGGGCGCGCTGGAAGGCTTCGTCGCCGACCTCAAGGAACGGCCGCCGGCGGCGGCGCGGGTGACCGCGGTGGAGGTCCGGGACGTGCCGCCGGAAGGCCATGAGGCCTTCGTCATCCGGGCCAGCGCCACCGGCGACCGCCCCACGGCCCGCATCCCCCCGGACATGGCCACCTGCCCGGCGTGCCTGGAGGAACTGTTCGACCCCCGCGACCCCCGCTACCTGTATCCCTACATTAACTGTACCGACTGCGGGCCGCGGTACACGGTCATCGAGGGGCTGCCCTACGACCGCTGCCGCACCACCATGCGCGCCTGGGAGATGTGCCCGATGTGTGCCGCGGAGTATTCCGACCCCCGGCATCGGCGCTTCCATGCACAGCCCATCGCCTGCCCCCGTTGCGGGCCCCACTACTTCCTCCTGGGTGCGGGTGAGCCGGTCCACGGCGACCGGGAGGCCATCGCCCGCGCCGCCAGCCTTCTCCGGGAGGGGTGGATCCTGGCCGTCAAGGGGCTGGGCGGGTATCACCTGGCCTGCGACGCGGAGAACGACCGGGCCGTGAGGGCGCTGCGGGAGCGGAAGCGGCGGGAGGACAAGCCCTTCGCCCTGATGGTGCGGGACCTGGAAACCGCCCGGGCGGTGGTGGAACTGTCACCTGAGGCGGAAGAACTGCTGGCGTCGCCGGCACGCCCCATCGTGCTGGCCCCGGCCCGGCGGGAACTGCCCGGCGTGGCACCCGGCAACCGGGATCTGGGCGTCATGCTCCCCTACGCGCCTCTCCACCACCTGCTCTTCCACTTCGGCGCACCGCCGGTGCTGGTGATGACCAGCGCCAACCGTTCCAGCGAGCCCACCGTGTACGAGGACGACGACGCCCGCCAACGCCTGCGCGACATCGCCGACGCCTTCCTGATCGGCGAGCGTCCCATCGCCCGGTACGTGGACGATTCCGTCACCCGCGCCGGGCCCTTCGGCCCCATGGTGATCCGCCGCGGGCGCGGCTACGCGCCGCTGCCCGTCGCCTCCCTTCCGGCCGGAGCGCCCGTCCTGGCCCTGGGGGCCGATCTCAAGAACACGGTCACCCTGGTCGTGGCGGGCCAGGCCATCATGAGCCAGCACATCGGGGACCTGGAGCACTATGAGGCGTACCGGGCCTTCGAGCGGGCGGTGGACGACCTCCTCCGCATGTACGAGGTGGCGGTGGAAGAGGCGGTGGTCGCCTTCGACCTGCACCCCGACTACCGTTCCTCTGCCTTCGCCCGCTCCCTGCCGGCCCGCGCCCATCAAGGGGTGCAGCACCACCGGGCCCACGTCGCCGCCGTGCTGGCGGAGCGGGGTGCGATGCGGCGGCGGGTGGTGGGCGTGGCCTTCGACGGCACCGGCTACGGGGACGACGGGGCCATCTGGGGCGGCGAGTTCTTCGTGGGCAGCCTGGAAGAAGGGCTCCGCCGGGCCGGTCACCTGCGGTACGCCGTCCTGCCCGGTGGCGACGCTGCGGCTCGCTTTCCCGCCCAGGCCGCCGCGGGGTTCTTCGTGGATCTGCCCGGCCTGGCCGCGGAGGCTCGGAAGCGCCTGGCCCTTCCCGAGCGCTTCGCCATGGCGTGGAAGCTGGTGGAGAAGGGGGTGCGGGTCTTCCCCACCACGTCGGCCGGGCGCCTGTTCGACGCCGTGGCCGCCCTGGTGGGCTTCGCCGGCGGCATCACCTTCGAGGGGCAGGCGGCCATCTGGCTCGAACACCTGGCCCGGGGCGCGGCGCCGGCCGGCGCCTATCCGATGCCCTGGGACGGGCGGGAGCTGGACTTCCGCCCCCTGTTGCAGGCGGTGGTCGAAGACCGCCTGCGCGGGCGGGACCCGGCCGTCATCGCGCGGGCATTCCACCGCGGCCTGGCCAAGGGCATCTACCGGGCGGCGGTGGCCCTGGCGGAGGTCCACGGGATCGACGTCGTGGTCCTGTCAGGGGGCGTGTTCCAGAACCAGTTGCTCCTATCCGATCTGAAGGACTTGTTCGCGGCTTCCACCCTGGAAGTCTGGACGGGGCACCAGGTACCGGTTAATGACGGCGGCATCAGCCTGGGACAGGCAGCCTTGGTGGCGGTGGGGACCGCTCAATGAGGGGGGAAAGCGTCTGGTGGGTGGGCACGGAGCCGGTTCTCGTGGGAGGAAGCCCGATGGACAGCTCCTCGTATCTTCTATCGACGGCCTGACTGCCCGCCCGCGGTCCGGCAACCTGGAGGCCGACCTGTGGGCGGCGGTGGCGGCGGGGGTGGACTTAAGTCCCCGCAGCGGCGACCGCGAGGGCAGCGATAGGGGCCGATAGGGTAGTGACACGAGCGACGGCAGTACACCCTCTACGCCAACGCGTGGTGAGGTCCTGCGCGCATGGGGCGGTGGGCATTGTCAGCGCATGGTGGCGACCGCCCATCCCGACGTCACCCCACCTCGAGGCGATGACCGTGGACGGGCTCCGAATCTCGTGACCGGTGCGGCCCGTGGCTGCGGGAGGCCGGTTCGGGAGGGCGGCCGTGTTCACCTGTGCCGGTCCTTCGGGTGGGACGGTCCTAGCCCGACGCCCGCCGGAGCCAGAGGTAGCCGCCGACCCCCACGGCGGCGCCCAGCACCCCCACGCCGGCGAGGGCCGTCGCCAGGGGGTCCGGGGTCGTGGGCGGCGACTTCGCATCCGTGCCGTTCGCATCCGTGCCCGCCGCCTGGTGGATCCGGGCGCTCACGTCGGCCAGGCTCGTGACGTGCCCCTCGGCGAGTCCGAGGTGGTTCCCCAGGCTGATGAACGAGGTGTCCGCACCGTCGCTTCCGGCCAGGCCGGTGAGATACGGCGGATGGTCGACCCACCGCACGTCGGCGGCAAGCCCCCGTTCGGCCAACAAGGCCCGTGCCCTGGCCAAGCGGTCCGCGAAGCCACCCGTGGCGGTGCCGCCGTTGCCGGCGGTCTCGGCGGGACCGTCGTAGCCGACGCCCACGACGGCCCATCGGCCGCCCTGCCGCTGCACCTCGGCGATCCCCACCGGCCGCCCGTCCAGATTGACGACGAACCGGTACACGTCCTGGGCTTCGGTGAACTGGTCCAGGGTCGTGGCCACGCCACCCTGCCGGACGAACCGGCTGAGGCGGTAGAGCCGGTAGCCATCGCCGAGGGAGTAGCGGGCGGGGTCCTCCACGCCGTGGGCGCGGGAGTGGGGATCGCTGGCGAGCACACCCACCCAACGGGCCAGGTCGCTGCGAACCGCCTGTTCCACCTCGGACGGAACCCCCGTCTGCGGGTCTCCCGCCGCCGCGGCCCGCCAGGCGATCGGAAGGCCGAGCACGGCCGCCAACGCCGACGCGATCAGGATGCGGCAGAGCCCCGACCGGTGGGGCACGCGCCGCTGAGGGACCAAAAGCCCTCCTCTCGCTCGCCGGGGTAAAGAAACCCCTCCTCTCGCTCCTTGGGCCGCAAATCCCCGGTGATCTCCCGTCGATCGTGAGACGCCAATCGGGAGCGCGGAGTTCCCGATCAGGGCAAGTCCCAGGTTCCCCGGTCGGGGACCCGTCCTGGCCCGCGTGCAGCAGCTGGGTATCGCTGTGGAAGCTCCCGTGTTCCAAGACGCCCAGGGCCGGTTGACCATCGACCTGGTGGTGTCGGACGAACAGGCCCGCCGGCTGGCTGCCCTGGGCCTGCAACCGATGACGGCATCGGACTCCGCCGCCCCGGCGGTTACCGCAGCGGCAAGCCCGGAGGCCCGTTCGTCCGGAATGGCGACCCACGAGGAGCCCATCCGCATCCTGCGGGCCGACGGCTTCGAGAACTACGCCGGGCCCTTCGTGTCGGTGGAAGCCCGGGCGGCGATGGGCGCCCAAGCGTTGCTCGACGTCTATGACGCGGAGAGCGGGCAGCACCTGGGCACCATGACGCCCTTCGTCGACGCGGGGGTGTACATGTATCACTCCCTGCTGGTGCCCGTGGCGTCGCTGCCAGAGGCGGTCCGGGTGACGGGTGCCGACGGGGCGGAGGCGCAAGCCGCCGTCGAGCCGTGGCCGTCCCAGGACGCCCGGTTCTCCTTCGAGGGGAACTACCCCACGGGGTTCGTCGACCACTACATGGATCCCACCGAGGTCTACGCGCGGCTCGAGGCGCTGGCCCGGGAGTTCCCCGACCTGACGGAGATCATCGAACTGCCGTACCGCACCCACGGGTACCGACGCCAGGCCATGGGGGTCACGGGGAGCACGGCCTCGCGGGCGATCGTCTGGTACTCCAAGGCGTGGGGGCACGAGGGGGGCAACGGCATCCAGATCCTCCTCGAAGATCCCGGAGCGCCGAACCAGCCCCTGTCCGTCGGCTACGACGAGGCGACCTGGACCGTCCGCGTATCGCTGGCCACCGGCCCCGACGGGGCGGTGACCACCACCGCCGGCCAGGTGATCGAGGCGGTCAACGGCAACCCCGACCTGCCGGTCCAGGCCTTTCCGTACCGGAACGCCCAGCCCACCGGCATCGTCGCGCCGGAGGGGCCGGTGGTGCTCAGCGACTACCTGCGAGCACCAGCCCACGTCTTGCGGGATCCCTTCACCGTCAAGGTCCTGCGCATGGGCAAGCGGCGGGATGGCTCGCGCACGGGCGTGTTCATCTATGCGCAGGAGCACGCCCGGGAGTGGGTGACGCCCCTGGTGGCGCTGGAGACGGCGGCCCGGCTGCTCTACAACTACCGCACCCACAAGCCCGACGGCCGGGGTCGAAACTACAACCGCCTGCGGATCGTCATCGAGAACCAGGGGGACGGAGCGGGCACGGGGCAGCCGGCATCGCCTTCGACGGAGGCGGTTGGGGCGGGCCGCTGAGCACGGAAGGCCCGGCGGTGCCGAAAGCCAGACAGGGCAAGCGGCGGAGCACGGGGCGAGCCACGCCAAGGGCTCGCCCCGTGGCGTGTTTCGGTTCTCGAAGGGTACGATGGGGGCAACCCAGCGGCAGCGCACCCACGCCACCCTGGGAGAGGAGGTCATACAGAATGGATGGTTTGGACGAAACGAACCGGGAGGCCGGTGGACCCGATCAAGGCGAGCGGTTGACGACGCAGTCCTCCGGCCCGGCGCCGGATCCCTCCGTTCGTGAAGGATTCTTCCGCAACCTGCCGGTGTTGGAGACGCCCCGCCTGATCCTCCGCCCGTTGACCTTGGACGATGTCGACGACGTCTACGCCTATGCGTCGGACCCGGAGGTGGCCCGGTATACCACCTGGGAGGCCCACCGGAGTCTCGAAGACAGCCGGACCTTCGTGGAAGCCATGGTCCAGGCCTACCGGGACGACCGGAATGCCCCCTGGGCCATGGTCCTGCGGGAGACGGGGCGGGTGATCGGGACCGTGGATTTCGTCGCCTGGGCGCCCCAGCACGCCCGGGCCGAGCTCGGCTACGCCATGGGCCGAGCCTACTGGGGCCGCGGCCTGATGACGGAGGCCGTCTGCACCCTCATTGACTACGGGTTCAGAAGGATGGGGCTCAACCGCATCGAGGCGCGCTGCATCCCGGAGAACCGGGCGTCGGCGCGGGTGATGGAGAAGGCCGGCATGCGGTACGAGGGGCTGCTGCGGGAGGTGATGTACAGCAAGGGGCGGTTCGTCGACCTGCGTCTGTACGCCATCCTGCGGCGGGATTGGGAGGCCACGAATGCGCGATGACCGCCAAGAATGGCTCTTAGTGCTGGCGATCGTCGAGCTCCCGCAGCTGCTTCAGGTATATACCGGCGAAGGACACCAGAGAACCCACCGCGATCGCCGCCAGGGGCCACCACAGACCGGTCCAGCGCAACTCCGGCATGTTGGCGTCCGCCCGTTGAAAGCCGACGCGCCAGAGCCACGCGGCCAGGATCGTGCTGGCCATCCCCACGAGGGCCAGCGCTGCCAGGGCTGCCCTGCGGGCGCGGGCGGTGACGATGCCAACGGCGAGGCCGAGGGTCACCATCACCGCGACGGCTGGTAGCGCCGCCAGGTTGGCCACGATGATGGCCAGCAACACGGCGACTACGCCAAACCACCGAACAACACGCCGCATCTGGCTCCCCCATCTCTGCACCGGCCAACCTGAAGGTCTTCTTAAAGGTCTTCTTTCAGTCTCGTCCTTGTCTGCAGTATATAGAGGTTCCATTCGAAACGCGTTCCACTGTGTGTCCCGCGTCGTTGATGTTCCGCGTCGTGGCCCACGTGGTCAGGGGTTTGGGTGGGGGATGGCCATCCCGGCGTGGACCGCCGCCAGGAGATCGGCCAGCAGCCGATCGATCAGGTCCTCCTCGTACGCAGGGCGGCCCACGGCGAGCATCTCGTCGATCAGCTCGGGGAGGCGGCAGCGTCGGCGTCATCCGGGGGTGCCGCGGCCGTTCCCGGTGCCGCCGAGCCGGCTGCCCACCCGTCGATGGCCGGGGCTAGCCCGCCGGCTTTCCTCTCCACCCCGGCTTCCCTCTCCACCCGCGTGTTCCCGTCCTACGATAACCGGTGTCAAGCCAGATCCAACCAACTAGCAACGCGTAAATACCTAGCGCAATGGATGCAGTCTGCCACGGCCCCCCTGTGATAGCCTCATATGGGACGAGCAACAGGGGGCTCCATACTAAGAGACCCAACCAGAAATCCTTGTCTGACGGGAAGTAGCCATCGATATCTTTCATCTACCGTGACCCTCCTATCTGCCATCGGGCACGGATTGGAGTGAGGTCAAGGGGCGGAGAACGATAGAGTGCGAAGGCTTTATCGATTATCGTTGGAGCGCCCGTTTCGCGGTCGCCCGGGCGCGCCATCCGCATTTGTAGTCCATTGTCACCGCCGCCGCCAGCACCAAAGCCGGTCAAATCCGTTGTCAGGTGCATCTTGAGAGGGCGTGCCAACGATTGCTAACGCTGGATCACCGCCACCGGCCGGTACCGCTGCATCATGCGGGCCACGTCCTCGCACGTGCCCGGCAGGGTCGACTCCGCGACCCAGTAAGGTGCCCCATACGCGAGATTGGCCTCGAGGAGCACCCGCGCCGCCGGGGCGTGGGTGGCAAGCCACGCCTCTATGTCCTTCGGGACGATGCCCAGCATCCGCTGGCCGAAGACCTTCCCGATGACCAGGTGGTCGACGTCGTCCCAGGGGATCCGGACCCGGCCGAAGGCGGAATGCCGGATCTCCACACCCTCGCCGTCTAGCAGCAGCACCGGGTTGGGCCATAGGACGGCACGAAGGGCCAGGATCGTACAGGTCCCGAAGAAGACGATCCCCACCCACCCCACGACTTTCACAACCAGCGGGACGGGCTGTAGAAGGACGAACCCGGTCACCGCCGTCATCAACAGGCCGCATACCAGGGTGGCCACCGCCTTGGCGGTGGGGGTGCGGACGGTGACGACCTGTGGTGTGGGGTTCATCCCATCCCGGCGGTCTGTCCGCGGCGGCAGGCTCCCCTTTGGGGAACGCGGCTGGAGGACCACCTTGGCGACGATTCGCGGCGGGGGCTGTCATCCCTGCCCGGAACCTTCTGCCCCGAATGCTCTGCTCCGGAGCTTTTTTCGCCCAACCTGCGAAGGTCATCAAGCCGGGCATGCCCCCTCTGCTGCAAGGATGTAAGTATAAGCGGTGCCGGCCACCGGCCTGCCACGAGGGGGATCTACCCACTTGATATACAACTAACACTATCTGTATTCTAAGTAATGGTTACTTGCCTTACCGGAAGGGGGACGAACATGCCCAGCTGGCGCCCGGATCCCACCTTCTACCCGTCCCCACGCCTCGCCATGGAGGCGCCACGGGAGGGCCTGGCCTACGTGGCCCTGCTCCGCACCGGAGGCCGGCCCGACGGCTTCGCCGTGGTCGACGTGGATCCCCGCTCCGCCACCTACGGCCGGGTCGTCCACACCCTGGACTTCCCCTACACCGGCGACGAGGTGCACCACTTCGGTTGGAACGCGTGCAGCTCGGCTCTCTGCCCCTTCGCCCCCCACCCCCACGTGGAGCGGCGCTACCTGCTGGTGCCGGGGCTGCGTTCGTCCCGGATCTATATCCTGGACACCAAGCCCGACCCGGCGGCGCCGCGGCTGGTCAAGGTGGTCGAACCGGAAGAGGTCCTGCGCCGGGCCGGGTACTCCCGCCTGCACACCGTCCACTGCGGGCCCGACGGCATCTACGTCAGCGCCCTGGGCGGCCGGGGCGACGGCAGCCAGGGCGGTGGCCGATCCGGGGACGGCGCGCCTGACACATCGCGACAGGGTGCCCGCGGCGCTGGGGGTGGCGCCGGTGATGTCGGCGCCGGTGATGCGGCTGGCGCCGGCGGCAACGGCCGTTCCGCCGGCGGCCCCGGTGGCATCCTGATCCTCGACCACGACAGCTTCGACGTCCTCGGCCGCTGGGAGGTGGACCGCGGCCCGCAAGTCTACGCCTACGATTTCTGGTGGCACCTGGGCTACGACACGGTGGTCACCAGCGAGTGGGGCGCCCCCTCCCTGTTCGAGGACGGCCTCAACCTGGACGACGTGGTCCACCGCCGCTACGGCCACCGGCTCCATTTCTGGGACCTGCGCCGGCGCCGGCACGTGCAGGCCATCGACCTGGGCGACCAGCACCAGATGGTCCTCGAGCTGCGGCCCGCCCACGATCCCAGCAAGGCGTACGGGTTCGTCGGCGTGGTAGTGAACGTCGAGGACCTCTCGGGCTCCGTCTGGGTCTGGTACCGGGACGGGGACCGCTGGGCGGTGCGCAAGGTGATCGAGATCCCGGCCGAACCCGCTGAGGATAAGGACGCCTTGCCGGACATCCTGAAGCCCCTGGGCGCCGTGCCGCCCCTCATCACCGACATCAACCTGTCCCTGGACGACCGCTTCCTCTACGTCTCCTGCTGGGGGACCGGTGAGCTGCGCCAGTACGACGTGTCGGACCCCTTCCACCCGAAGCTGACGGGCTCCGTCCGGCTGGGCGGCGTGGTGCGGCGGGCGGCCCACCCGGCGGCGGGGCCCCTGACGGGCGGTCCCCAGATGGTCGAGGTCAGCCGCGACGGGCGCCGGGTGTACGTCACCAACTCCCTCTACAGCACCTGGGACGACCAGTTCTACCCGGGACTGCGGGGGTGGCTCGTCAAGCTGGATGCCGGCACGGCCGGCGGCCTGGCGGTGGCCCTGGTCGGCTGACGAACGGGGTCGGGCGGGGCACGGCGGCACGGCCGAACGTTCGGCGGCGACGCGCGGCCGGGCAGCGCCCCCCGGCCGGGAGCGGCCGAACCGTGGGTTCCCCACGCCGTGCGGCGGGCCATGGGAGGACCCCCAGGGCGCCCTGTGGGACAATGAGGGTGGAGGGCAATCGGCGGCCGCGAGCAACGGGTTCGGCGCTCCCGTTTCGGATCCCGGGCATCGCTACGCAGCGCTGGGGCGCCCTGGCGGGCGTCGCTCGCAACGAGGGGCGCGGGGAAGAGGGGCGAGGTGAAGGGGCTTGGATTTGCAGATCGGCCGCATTTACGGGGACGAACCGGTGCCTCCGGGCGCCTACTGCGTGCTGGTCGACCGGCTGTGGCCCCGCGGCGTCCGCAAGGAGGGTGCACCCTGGGATGCTTGGTGGAAGGATCTGACCCCCAGTGACGCCCTGCGCCGCTGGTTCCACCAGGACCCGGAGGGCCGCTGGGAAGGGTTTCAGCGCCGTTACCGGGAGGAACTGGACGCCCTGGACACCGAGGTGACGGCCCCGGTCCTCGAGGCATGCCGGGAACACGAGACGGTGGTGCTGCTGACGGCAGCCCGCAACCCGGAGCGGAGCCACGTCCGGGTGCTGCGCCAGTGGCTGCTTGAGCGGCTGGGGGGCGGGGAGGGGCTCCGGCGAGGGGCTCTCTGAGGAGAGGCTCCGCGGAGGGTCAGGACGAGGCCGGAGGGGAACGCTGAGGAGGCAACCACCCCCGCGAAGCGGCACGCGGCGCCGTGATGCCGCCATCACGGCGCCTTGCAGGTTGCGCCTCGTCCGGCTGCACTCCGTGCGCCGGCGCGGTCCGTGCGCCGGTGCTCCCGCCCCTCACGCCCCCGCCGCTTCGGCCAGCACCCGCACCCCCGCCAGCAACAGGGCCAGGGCGAGACCCCGGAGAATCCAGCGGTCGTCGACCCGGCGGGACAGCAGGGCGCCCACCTGGGCGCCGGGGATCACACCGGCCGCCAGCAAGGCCGCCCGGTGGAGCCCGTGGTGGTACGTTCCCGCCCAGGCGTGCACGGCCACCCCCGCCCACCCCGTCAGGGCCAGGACGAAGTGGGATGTGGCCGTTGCCACGTGGACCGGGTAGTCCAGCAGGGTGACCAGCAACGGGACGTGAATGATCCCGCCGCCGATGCCCAGCAGGCTCGACACAACGCCGACCAGAAAGCTGAGGGCCATGCCGCGGCCCAGGTTGCGCCGGCGGGAGTCGTCTTGCGCCAGGGCGGCCGGGTCCCCAATGGGCCCATCACCCGGGCGGGCTTTGACCGGCGCAGCCGCCGGGCCGGGTCGCCCTGTCGCAGCCGTTGTGCCCGGCACCCCCGGCGCACCCGGCGCACCCAGCGAAGGGGCTACACCCGGCGGGCCTGCGGCGGTCGTGGCTCGCGCCACCCTGGCCGCCGCTGCTCCCGAGGTCGCGGCTCCCGCCGCCCCCGCCACCGCCGCCCGGTGGGCCCGGGCCAGCAGCCAGACCGCCGCCACCACCATCAACGTCCCCAGCAGGGCTTCGAACACCCGCCGCGACATCAGGGTCGAAAGCCACGCCCCGAGCACGGCCCCCGGGATGGCCGCCGCCGCAAACCAGGTGCCCGCCCGGAAGTCGATCCGGCCCATCCGGGCATAGGCGACGGACCCCGAGAGGGCATTGACGGCCACCACCAGCAGCGAGATGCCCGTCAGGGTACCGGGATCGTCGGCCGGGTAGAGCAGGGCCAGGACGGGAACCAGGAGGAACCCGCCCCCCGCGCCAATCAGGGTGCCGATGGCACCGACGAGGAAACCAAGGCCAATCAGGGCCGGTGTTGACAACGCGACCGCCTGCCTTCACACAACACACAAGGTGCAGTTTGACGGACCTTCATCTTGGTGGGCCCTCATCTTGACCCTACGCCGAAGGACGGCTTCCCGTCGAGCCGCCGGTCGCGGTGTGGGCGGACGCCAGCGGCCTTGCCAGCCCCGGTGCGGGAGAGAGCGAACCCAAGCTCCCGGCTGTGCTCTCCGGCCGCGCGAAGGGCCAGGGCTCGATGGCGAACAGCACCGCGGCGACGGGCGTGCCGAAGGTGGCCGCCCCGGAGATGAGGTGCCCGCGGATCTGCTCCGAGCCAAAGCGGGCCATGAGTCTCACGATGAGGCCGCCCATGACGGGGACGAGGACGATGGCCGCACCCAGGCGGTGCCCCGCCGGGCACACCCCATCCCGTGCCATGATCTGGCAAAAGAACAGGTTCGTGAAGAAATGGATCATGCGGTTGAGGAACGCGGCCGCCACGGCCGCCAGCACGCCGATACCTGTCCCCGGTACCGCCAGCAGGACAATGCGCGGATCCGAGCGAACGTCGGCGAGGGACAGCAACTCGGAGCCGGAGGTCGCGGAACCGGAAGCAGGAGCGGAATCGGCACCCCCACGGGCTGCCTGCCGCAGGGACCCGGGCGGGCCGCCGGGCAAAGTGGAGCAGACGAACTGCGCAGCGCGGTGGGGAGCGCGGTGGCGGTGCGGAGTTCCGTCCGGGAGCCGGTTCGTCAAGGGGTCGGGGCTCGGCGGGCGACGCAGACGAGATGGGACAGGGGGATGCATCATGGTCGAGCGGATCGACAACGTCGGCGTGGCGGTGCGGGATCTTCAGGCTGCCGAGGCCTTCTACACCCGCCTCGGATTCCGGGTCGAGAGCCGGGACCAGACGCCGGGAGCCTTGCTGGTTGCCGGCGACGCCCGCCTCTACCTCTTTCAGACGAACCGGCCCGAGGGCGGCGTGCGGCGCAGCCCGGACCTGGCGGGCAACCCGCCGGGCATCGACCACATCAGCTTCTGGGTGGGCGACGTCGACGCGGCCTACCGGCGGCTCGTCGAACAGGGGCTTACCTTCGCCACCGAGCCGGCCGATCAGGACTGGGGCGCGCGGGCGTGCAGCCTCCACGACCCCGACGGCAACGTGATCTTCCTGCTGGGGCCTTTGCGCGACCGCCGGGCGCAAGGTTGAACGTCCCACCGGCTGCCGGTGCAGGGTTGCAGTCTGGTGCCGTCGACCGGTGGACCGCCGCGGCCGGAACGGTCAACCTGCCTGGGACGGAAGCCGGCTCTCCAGGCGGTGGCAATGCTCCGACGCCTCGTACCGGTTCATCCACGTCCGGAGGCGTTCGCCGCCGCGGTACCAGGCCAGGGTGAAGTCGCTCTGGTAGAGCCAGGTCACGGCATCGTGGGCGAAGGTGAGCGGGTGGACGGAGACCTGCCAACCGGACAGTTCGTCTTGGGCGTCCGTCACGCGCCGTACCTGTTCTTCCCGCTCGCAGGCGAAGATGGCGTAGCCGCCGCGCGGGTGGATGAAGTGGTCATGGGTCAGGACCAACCCGCGGCTGGTATCGGCGATGTACCGGTTGAACGCGTCGTTGGCGGCCCGGGCGGACACCCGCGGCGGTGCGTAGGCCACCACCAGGTAGCACTTGGGTACGGGATGGGCGGAAGCGGGCATCGGGGCACCTCCTCGGTGTTGTCGCTGCTCAAAAGCCTATGGGGTGCTCGCCCGGCGGTTCAACACATTCGAAGAATTCGCAATCGGATGGCATTGGGCGAGCTCGCCATGGCAGGGTGGCGGACCGCGACGGCGAGAGGGATGGTGACGGGCGGTGACCATCGAGATCCAGCTGCGTGCGAATGCCGAAAAGGCTGTGACCTTCAACCTGTCGCCTCTTCTCGAGGCGGTGTGCGCCCTCGAGGCGGTCGTCAACCCGCGGGCCCACCCCCTGCAACTTCACTGGGTTCTGGAGACGCGCAAGCGGCTGCCCCCTTCCCTGCTCGCGGAGATTCGCAAGCTGGGCTTCGCCTATCGGGACTGGCAACTGGGCTTCTTCACCCCGCGGCCGCGGGAGGGCGTTCCCGAGTTTCATGAGGAACTGGCGGACATCGAACGGTTGCCCATGGAGACCTTCGTGGAGGAATGTGCGAGGGCGTTCACGCCATGGGAGGCGGAGCGGGATCCCACCTGGGACGAGGTGATGCGGGACGGCGCGACCCAGGCGATGCTCCTTGAGCATGCCCGACGTCTCGACCCGCGGTATGTGCAGGCCTGCGAGGAGCTGATCCGGAGCCCCGACCGGCTGCGGAGGCGCCTTGTGGCCTTGCTCGACCAGTTCTGGGAATGTGCCTTCAAAGGGGAGTGGGCGCACATCCGCCCCGCCTTGCTGGCCGATGCCGAGCGGCGCTCCCGGCGCCTGGGCGAGAGCGACGTGTGGACGGTGCTGCACGAGGTGGCACCCGACGCCCGGGTGGTCCGCGACCGTCACCTTCTCATCTTCCACCGGCTCCCCGAAGACGTCGTGGTCGACGTCACCCCAAGCCGGCCCTTGCTGCTGGTCCCCAGCCTCTTCACCCGGGTTAAGACCCGCGTGGAGTGCGACCCGCCCTGGCAGCCCTGCCTGGTCTATGCGTTCGAGGGGCCCCTGCTGCGACCCCCTGCCCAACCTCCGGTTGCCCTGCAGCGCATGCTGTTCGCCCTGGCCCACGAGGCGCGCCTGCAGATCCTGAAGCTCTGCCAGGAGGGGCCCAAGAGCACCCAGGAACTGGCCCGGGCCCTCAGCCTGTCGGAAGCGGCGATCTCCCGCCACGTCAAGATCCTTCACGATGCGGGTCTGGTGAAGGCGAGGCGCGACGGCTACTATGTCCTGTACGCCAGCCGGAAGGATGCGGTGGAAAGCGTGAGCCGGCACCTCCGATCCTTCCTTGGCTAGGCCGGCCCACCCTTCGGGCCGCGTGGCTCCCCGCGGGCGGAATGGAGGCCGTGCCTCGCCGGCCGGCCATCGCCGGCTGCCGGCCGGCTGCGTTCGACCTACGTCCCGGCCCCGATCAGCGCCTGGAGAAGGGCATCGAAGAGCCCCGCCCCGTTCAGGTAGAGGTCGGCCGCCGCTGCGGCCGCCACGATGGCCACCCCTGCCACCGCCGGCCACCGAGCTCCCTCGGCGTCGAGGGCCCGTTCCACCGCCCGAGCGGTACCGACGAACCCCACCGCCGTGGCCAGGACCACCGCCAGCCACGGACCCGGGTGCATGGCCAGCCACCGGGTTGCGACGGTCCAGATCCCGCCCGGCGCCCGGTAGAGGTCGGGGTAGGGGAAGGCGGGCACGGTGGGAAGGAAGTCCAGCACGGCCGCCCCAACGACAGCGACGCGTAGCAACAGCCAACCACCCGCGAGGAAGGCAAGGCCCATCAGGACGTGGCGCCCCCGCGGCACGGTCCGGCCGGCACCCCATGCCGCCTGCACCAGCACGAGCCACGCCGGCAGCGCGAAGGCCAGCAGGATCGCCAGGAGGATGCCCACCGCCCCCACCAGCGTGCGCGCAAACTGGGCGCCCACCGCGGCGGACATGTCGGGCGGCAGGCCGGGAACGCCCACGCCCTGTACCATGGCCGCGATACCGCCGAACGTCGCCCCTACGTACAGCGCCGTCCCCAGCCACACCGCCAGCAGCTTGGCCCCGGCCAGCTGCCATCCGTAGACCGGCAGGGAGAGGAGCAGGTAGGCGCGGGAGGTGTCCAGGTCGTTCTTGAAGCTCTGGTACGTGTGCCACAAGGCTCCCAGGGGCAGCCACCACAGCGGCATCTGACTCATCGCCAGGACCAGCCCCTCGTTCCAGCGGCCGATGCGGCTGGCCAGAAAGGTGTACCACGCCAGGACGGCGACCACCGAGGCCGCCGTGGTGGGCAGCCCCTGGCGCACCTCCCGCCAGAGGAGCCGGAAGAACGGCGTCATGCCAGCACCTCCTCGACGATCCCCTCCAGGGACTTCCCGTGCCGGGCCCGGAGCTCGTCGGCATCGCCCGCGAGCACCAGGCGCCCGCCCGCCAGCACCATCAGCCGGTCGAACAGCGGCTCCGCGTCCTTCAAGTCGTGGGTCGAGAGCAGGATCGTCCGGCCGCCCCGCCGGCAGGCCGCCAGGATGGCGTCGGCGATGCGGCGGCGGGACACCGGGTCGATGCCCGAGAAGGGTTCGTCCAGAAGAACCAGCGGCGCTGAGCGGGCCAGGCCCAACAGCAGGCGCACCCGGGTCCGCATTCCCTTGGACAGCTCTCCCACGCGCCTCCGGCCCGGCAGCTCCAGGATCTCCCGCAGCTCGCCCTCGTGTTCCTCGTCCCAGCCGGTGAAGAAGGAACGGACGAACCTGACCGTCTGGTCCACCGTCATCCACGGGTCCAGCGGGTCGACCTCGGCGACGAAGGCGATCCGGCGGCGCAGTTCCACGCCGGGGGTCTCGCCCAGGACCTGGACCTCGCCCCGGGCGGGCCGCACAAACCCGGCCGCCACCTTGAGGAGGGTCGACTTGCCGCTGCCGTTGGCCCCGACCAGGCCCGTGACGGTGCCGGCAGGCAGGGTGAAAGTCACATCCCGCAAGGCCTCCACGGAGCCGTAGCGTTTCCAGACGTGGCGGAAGGACACGGCAGGCGGGGGCGCCCCCGTCGCCGTCGACGGGTCTGTACCGCCTGCAGAGCCGGCGGCTGGCGGCGCGGTAGCCTGGACGGTGGGTTCGGCCGCCGCAGCCGGTGCGGCAGCGGATGCAGCCAGAGGATGCCAGGGCGTCACGATGGTGTCCCTCCTTCTTGGTTTTCAACGCGGGACCCGTTGCCCGGGCTTGCTGCCTGCGACCCGGTGGCGGGGCGATCTGCGGGGGACCGGCTTCCGGGGCTTCCCGCGTGGAACGCTCTTCCGGGGTCGTCTGGGTGGGACCCCCTTTCGAGGTCGCCCGCGCCCGGTACCGGCGTGCCGAGAGCCGCAGCCACCCGGCGAACGATCTCGTCCTGGCCGAAGCCCAGGTCCTGCAACCGCCGGACGAACTCGGCCACCGCCTGGCGGGCCAGGTCTTCCCGAAGGGCCCGGACGCGGCCGGCGTCCAGAGTGATGAAGGTTCCGGTGCCCCGGGCTGTCTCCACCAGGCCCATGACCTCCATCTCCCGGTAGGCCCGCTGCACCGTGTTGGGGTTGACGCCGATGCGCTGGGCCAGTTCCCGCTGGGCGGGAATCTGATCCCCCGGCTGGAGCACGCCCCGGGCGACGGCCTCCTGGAACCGCTCGATGATCTGCAGGTAGATCGGCCGGGTTGGGTCCAGACGGAACTCGCTGCCGAAGAGTTCGGGCACCGCCGCTCCTCCCGTCACTCGATTGCACTACTACACTAGTGCACTAGAAAGATAGGTGTCAAGGGGAGCATGGCGGTGGTGGGGGGTGGGCCATGGGCCGGTTCGCACCCGATCGGGGAATGCGGCGTGCGGTGCAAGGCGACTCAAAACCTGATCGCAATGTTACGTGGCCAAACGGACCGCCGCTCACATGCGGGCGGCACAAGCCGTGACGAAGTCCGCCACGTGGTGCGCCACCTCGGCCGGTGCCTCCAGCTGCAGAAAGTGACCCGCCCGGTGAAGCTTGACCACGCGGGCCCGAGGCAGGTCCCGCAGGAAGCATTCGCCGAAGGGCTTCCACGGGAAGATCCAGCGGTCGCGCATGCCCCACAGCAGAAGCACGGGACAACGCAGCAGGCGCAGCCGCCCCGCCACGGGCGGTAAAACCGGCGCCCAGGCGGCGACCGCACGGGCCACCGCCCGCCGGCACTGGCGGGAGACGTATGCGGCCCGGTACTCGGCGATCCGGGCCTCGTCGGACAATCCGAAGAGAGTGCGCATTTGCCACCCAAAGAGCGGGGGCGACACGGTCAAGGCGAACAGGGCCGGCGCCAGCCCGGGCACCTTCAACCATCGACTCCTTCCGCCAACGGCAACGGGGTCAATTTACTTGCTGCAGGCATGCCACGCAAATCGCGAATCGCCATCCACAGCAACGCAACGCTCAACGGCGTCAAACATGTTAAGCCAAACACGGTGCCGACGCTTGTAAACCCGGCCACCACACCACCCAGCAACGCTCCGACAGGCATCACCATCGTACTGATGCTTTGTACTGTGGAACCTACCCTTCCTATGAAATTTGGAGGGGTGAGAACCATCACCGCCGATGAGACGACCACATTCATAATTCCGACAGGTAACCATGCAATTCCGAACATGGCCACCGATACTTCGGGATATCCGAAGATGAAGGCTGCAACCAGCGATCCAACCCACGAAATTGTGCTGACAACCATGCAGCCAATGACGAGGATCCCCACATTGACCTCCGTAAGCAGGGGTGCAACAAGCGTGCCGGCCAGGATGCCAGCGCTTTGGGCGGCGACCAGGAATCCGTAGTACTCCGGTCCTCCCAACGCCTCTCCGATGCGAGGCAATATCGGCAAGAGCATTCCATTGAGCCCGTTAGCCAGGACGGCCGTGAGGGCAATCTTGCCGACTAACGTGCCGTATACAAAGCGAACGCCTTGGACCAGGTCTCCCCAAAAGGATTTGACAGAGAGTTTCCCCAAGGCATACTCCCTGGCCACTCGAGAGACGCCAATCAGTCCGAACAATACCATGGCAACGACAAAAGTCGATACGTCGAACCACAGGGAACCGGCCACGCCGGCGGTGGCGATGATGACGCCCGACATGGAGTTGAACACCACGTCGGCCGTTTCGTTGGCAAATCCCATGAGGGAGGTGGCATGGACCATCAGCCGGTCGGGGACGATGATGCGCATCCACTTGCCATAGGCCGGCTTGGCGGCCGTCGCGACAAGATGAATGCCGAATACCACCGGCAACACAAGCAAGGTGGACGCGTTCTTCGTGACAAGGATCAACAAGAGCATGACGAACACACCTTGCACGATCTGGGCTCCGACGACAACGGGCTTCACCCGGAGACGATCCACAAAGGGCCCGAAGACAAATTGAAACACTTGTGGAACCGTGATCAGAAATCCCGCCAGTCCGGCCACCACACCGGAAGTATCAGACTGGCTCACGTACCACAGCGTCGCCACCAGGTAGACGCTGTCGCCGGCATTGGTGATCAAGCGACCCCCAAAAAGTAGCAAGAAGGCCTTGTTCGTCAACAACTTCCGGTACAACCTTCATCATCCCTGCCGTCATGCAAATTACGTAGTGCCACACGGCATGGCGCGTGAGGATTACACCTTTCACCGCACGTTCCAATCCGCTTTGGCAGCCGTTGACGCAAGAAAAGCACTTGACCCCTCACCCTCCCCGGCTCGCGATCCGCAGACACGGCCCGCGGACGCCTCGTTCCGCGAGGCGCGCTGCAGGTCACTCGTGGGAGAGATCACGGTAGCCCGTAGATCACGCCGTGGACGTGCCTCGGCCCGTGACCCCCACCACCGGGTGCCGCTCGATGTCCGACGACGACGGCTTACTGGGGGGCCGCGCTTCCAGGACCGCTCTTCCGCTTCGGAGGAGCCAGGCCTGAACGGTCCTGCCGGTCGCCTTGATGGTTTCTTTACGACCCTGCAGAGATCCTTGACGCATCCTTGAGTCAGCGCGTTGCCATAATACGGGTCGAGTTCTCACCCGATGCCTTGCGCGCGTTCCTTCAGGGGGGAAGGCGCTCCGTGACGGATCTTCTCTTCATGGTCCTGACCGCTGGTTTCTTCCTCAGTTGTATGGCGTTGGTTCACATGCTGGACCGATTGAACGGGGGGTAGGCGCGGTGTACCTGCTGGCAGGCCTGATCGCCCTCTTCCTGCTGATCTACCTGTTCATCGCCCTGCTGGCGCCGGAGGTCTTCGAATGACGTCCCGGCCGGTGCCCGCCGGGGTCCGGGAACGGTCGTGGAGGAGGTAGGTCGTGGTTGAAGGACGTCGCCCTCTTCGCCGCCTTCCTGGCGGTCCTGACCGCCTTGGCCGTACCCCTGGGTTCGTACATGGCCCGGGTGTTCGAGCGCCAGCCAACACGGCTGGATCCGTTGCTGCGTCCCCTCGAGCGCCTCATCTATCGCGTATCCGGTGTGAATGAAGCGGAAGAGATGGATTGGAAACGGTATGCAGTCGCCCTGCTCATGTTCAACGCCTTCGGCATGGGCGTGCTGTACGTCATCCAGCGCCTGCAGGGCTGGCTTCCCCTGAACCCGCAGGGCTTCGGAGCGGTGCCGCCGGACCTGGCCTTCAACACCGCCGCCAGCTTCGTGACCAACACCAACTGGCAGGCCTATGCGGGCGAGAGCACCATGAGCTACCTTACGCAGATGGCCGGACTGACCGTGCAGAACTTCGTCTCGGCTGCCACGGGCATGGCGGTGGCGGTCGCTCTCATCCGCGGCCTGGTTCGAAGGGACACGCAGGCCCTGGGTAACTTCTGGGTGGACCTGACCCGTTCCGTCCTCTGGGTCCTGCTGCCCCTCTCCTGCCTGGTGGCCCTCTTCCTGGTGTCCCAGGGCGTGATCCAGAATCTCAACCCCTATGTCACGGTCACCACACTGGAGGGGGCGCACCAGACCATCGCCATGGGGCCGGTAGCTTCCCAGGAGGCGATCAAGCTCCTGGGCACCAACGGCGGCGGCTTCTTCGGGGCCAACGCGTCCCACCCCTTCGAGAACCCCAATGCCTACACCAACTTCGTCGAGATGCTGTCCATCATCCTGATCCCAGCTGCCTTGGTCTTCACCTTCGGCGCCATGACCAGGGCCAGGCGGCAGGCCTGGGTGATCTACGGCGCGATGACCCTGCTCTTCGTGGTGGGGCTGGGAACCCTCTACGCCGTTGAGCACGCGGGCAACCCCGTCGTGGCCGCCCAGGGGGTGATCGGTCCCACGGCCATGGAGGGCAAGGAGGTACGGTTCGGGATCGGCGGTTCGTCCCTCTTTGCCGCCGTGACCACGGCCGTGGCCTGCGGGGCGGTCAATGCAATGCATGACAGCCTGACGCCCTTGGGCGGGCTGGTGCCGATGTTCAACATCATGCTGGGGGAGGTCGTCTTCGGGGGTGCGGGTGCGGGTCTCTACGGCATCCTGGCCTTCGTCGTCGTCGCCGTCTTCATCGCCGGTCTCATGGTGGGCCGCACGCCGGAGTTCCTGGGGAAGAAGATCGGTCCCTGGGAGATGAAGATGGCCACGCTGGCCGTACTGATGCCCGCCGTCACCATCCTCATCGGCGGCGCCGCGGCGGCGGCCCTGCCGGCGGGACGAGCCTCGGTCTTCAACCCCGGTCCCCACGGGCTCAGCGAGATCCTCTACGCCTTCGCGTCGGCGGCGGGGAACAACGGCAGCGCCTTCGGCGGTCTAGCGGCCAATACGGTCTTCTACAACGTGGCCCTGGGCCTGGCGATGCTCATCGGGCGTTTCGCCGTGATCCCTCCGGTGCTGGCCATGGCGGGCAGCCTGGCGGCGAAACGGCCGGTGCCGCCGGGGCCCGGCACCCTGCCCACCGACGGGGCGTTGTTCAGCGGGTTCCTCGTGGGGGTCATCCTGCTGGTGGGCGCCTTGAACTTCTTCCCGGCCCTGGCCCTGGGGCCCGTCGTGGAACACCTGCTGCTGCGGGCCGGGCGCCTCTTTTGAAGGCATGGAGTCGGCGAGAGGAGGTCGCGACGGCATGGGCCGCACCGCCATCCAGGCCCTGGGCATGGTCCTGGTCCTGACGATCCTGACGGGCATTGCCTATCCCCTGGCGATGACGGGGATCGCCCAGGTGCTCTTCCCCCACCAGGCCAACGGCAGCCTCATCGAGGTCGACGGGCGGGCGGTGGGCTCGCGGTTCATCGGGCAGCCCTTCACCGGCCCGGGCTACTTCCACGGGCGCCCCTCGGCGGCCGGGGAGGGTTACGACGCCACATCGTCTGGAGGCAGCAACTTGGGTCCCACCAACCGCCGGTTGATCGACACCGTGAGCCGGCAGGTCGAGCGGGTGCGCAAGGAAAACGGCCTGCCGCAAGGCGCCGGCGTGCCGGCCGACCTGGTTACGGCCTCGGCCAGCGGGCTGGATCCCCACATCTCCCCTGCGGCCGCGTTCCTCCAGGTCCCGCGGGTGGCCCGGGCCCGCGACCTGCCCGAGACCGAGGTGCGCGCGCTGGTCAGCCGCCACGTGCAGCGGCCCGCACCGGGGTTCCTGGGTGAGCCGGTCGTGAACGTGCTGGAACTGAACTTGGCCCTCGACCAGCTGGCGACGCGGGGAGGAGATGGCCGGTGATGTCAATGACCCGTGCGACAGCCCCTGGGGCCAGCGGGCGGAGGGCCCGCACCCAGTTCCCGGGGAGTGGGGATGGGATGAAGGACGATACGCGCCGGCGCGGCAAGCGTACCGGGCGACCCGATTACGCACCGCTGCTGCGGCAAGCCTTTCGCGACGCCTTCGTCAAGCTGGACCCGCGCTGGCAGGTCCGCAACCCCGTGATGTTCGTCGTCGAGGTCGGCGGCGTGTTCGCCACCCTTCTCTGGTTCCAGGCTCTTTGGGGGCGTGGCGAGGCATCGCCCGGTTTCACCGGCCAGGTGGCCCTCTGGCTCTGGCTGACCGTCCTCTTCGCCAATTTCGCCGAGGCGCTGGCGGAGGGGCGGGGCAAGGCTCAAGCCGAGTCCCTTCGCCGCATGCGCCGGAACGTCGTGGCCAAGCGGCTGGAGCGGCCGGAACGGGGCGCCCCCTACCAGCAAGTGCCGGCAGACCGGCTGCGCAAGGGTGACGTGGTCCTGGTGGAGGCGGGCGACATCATCCCCGGCGACGGGGAAGTCGTCGAGGGCGTGGCGGCGGTGGACGAGAGTGCCGTCACCGGCGAAAGCGCGCCTGTCATCCGGGAATCGGGCGGGGACCGGAGCGCGGTGACGGGTGGTACGCGGGTTCTGAGCGACTGGCTGATCGTACGCATTACCGCCAATCCGGGCGAGACGTTCCTGGACCGGATGATCTCCCTGGTGGAAGGAGCCCGGCGGAAGAAGACGCCCAACGAGATCGCCCTGCATATCCTGCTGTCGGGGTTCACCATCATCTTCCTCCTGGTTTGCGCGACCCTGCTGCCCTTCTCCCTCTACAGCGTCGAAGCGACCGGGCGGGGTGCACCGGTTCCCCTCACCATCCTGGTCGCCCTGCTGGTCTGTCTGATCCCGACGACCATCGGTGGCCTGCTCAGCGCCATCGGTATCGCCGGCATGGACCGCCTGATCCGCCGGAACGTGATCGCCCTCTCCGGCCGAGCCATCGAGGCGGCCGGCGACGTGGACGTGCTGCTGCTGGACAAGACCGGCACCATCACCCTGGGCAACCGGCAGGCGGTGGCCTTTGCACCTGCCGCCGGCGTGGACGAGGCCGAACTGGCCGCGGCGGCGCAACTGGCATCCTTGGCCGATGAGACGCCGGAAGGACGCAGCATCGTGGTGCTGGCCAAGGAGCGCTACGGCCTCCGCGCCCGCGATCTTCGGGCGGACAGCGCCAGCTTCGTGCCTTTCACGGCCCAGACCCGCATGAGCGGGGTGGACCTGCCGGGGCGGCAGATCCGCAAGGGGGCGGCCGACGCCATCCGGGTGTGGCTGGGCCGGGACCTGCCCCGCGAAGTCGAGGAAGCCGTGCGGGAGATCGCCAAGGCGGGGGGTACGCCCCTGGTGGTGGCCGAGGCCGGCCCCGACGGCAAGCGGGCCCTCGGTGTGATCCACCTCAAGGATGTCCTCAAAGGGGGCATCCGCGAGCGCTTCGAGCAACTGCGCCGGATGGGGATCAAGACGGTGATGATCACCGGCGACAACCCGCTCACCGCGGCCGCCATCGCCGCGGAGGCCGGGGTGGACGACTTCCTGGCCGAGGCCAAGCCAGAGGACAAGTTGCAACTCATCCGCAAGTACCAGGCCGAGGGCCATCTCGTGGCCATGACGGGCGACGGCACCAACGACGCGCCCGCCTTAGCCCAGGCGGATGTGGCCGTGGCCATGAACAGCGGCACGCAGGCGGCCAAGGAAGCGGCCAACATGATCGACCTGGACAGCAACCCTACCAAGCTCATTGACATCGTGGAGATCGGCAAGCAGCTCCTGATCACCCGGGGAGCCATCACCACCTTCAGCATCGCCAATGACGTGGCCAAGTACTTCGCCATCATCCCGGCGGCCTTCGCGGGCATCTACCCGGAACTGGGCGCGCTGAACATCATGGACCTGCACACGCCGCAGAGTGCTATCCTGTCGGCGGTCATCTTCAACGCGGTGATCATCCCCGCCCTGATCCCCCTGGCGCTGCGGGGTGTTCGCTACCGGGCGGTGGGCGCCAGCGTCCTGCTTCGCGACAACCTGCTGGTGTACGGCCTGGGCGGGGTTGTGGCGCCCTTCGTGGGCATCAAGCTCATCGACTGGCTCGTCGTGGCCCTGGGCCTCGCCTGAAGGTAAGGCTACTGCCGGCGGCGGGGGGGGGCGGCGTGGGCCATCAGGTGCGGGCGCAGGCGGTGGACGGAGGCGGCCCTGGCCATGGAACGGGAAGAACGACCCGATCCGGAAGAACTGCTGGCGGCGGTCCAGCAGGAAGAGCAGAGCCGGAACCGCGGCAAGTTGAAGATCTTCTTCGGCTTCGCCGCGGGTGTGGGCAAGACCTACGCCATGCTGGAGGCCGCGCACCAGCGCAAGGCCGAGGGTGTGGACGTGGTGGTGGGATACGTAGAGACCCACGGCCGCAAGGAGACGGAGGCCCTCCTGCGCGGCCTTGAGGTCATCCCTCGCCGCCAGGTCCGCTACCGCAACGTGGTGCTGGAGGAAATGGACCTGGACGCCATCCTGGCCCGCCGCCCGCAGCTGGTGCTGGTGGACGAACTGCCCCACACCAACGCGCCCGGCTCCCGTCACGTGAAGCGGTATCAGGACGTCGAGGAGATCCTGGCTGCAGGTATTCACGTCTACACCACCCTGAACGTCCAGCACCTGGAGAGCCTCAACGACATCGTGGCCCAGATCACGGGCGTCAGGGTCCAGGAGACGGTTCCGGACCGCGTGTTCGACCAGGCGGACGAGGTGGAGCTCATCGACCTGCCGCCCGAGGAGCTGCTCCAGCGCCTGAAGGAAGGCAAGGTCTATATCCCGGAGCAGGCCGAACGGGCGATGCGCCAGTTCTTCCGTCCGGGGAACCTGATCGCCCTCCGGGAGCTGGCCTTGCGCCGCACTGCCCAGCGGGTTGACCGGGAGATGCGCGCCTACATGGTGACCCACGGCATCCCGGGACCGTGGCCTGCGGGCGAGCGGGTGCTGGTCTGTGTCGGGCCGAGTCCCATGGCAGAGCGCCTGGTCCGGACCGGGCGCCGGCTGGCCGCGCACCTGGATGCCGAGTGGATCGCCCTGTACGTGGAGACGCCCAGGGACCGGGCGCGGCCGCCGGCGGAGCGTGACCAGGTCCACCGAGCCCTACGCCTGGCCGAGGAACTCGGCGGCCGGGCGGTCACGGTCCCGGGTCTCGATGTCGCCGACGAGGTCGTCCACTACGCCCGCGCCCACAATGTCACCAAGATCGTCATCGGCAAGTCCGTCGGGCCCCGGTGGAAGGACTTCGCCAGCGGTTCTCTCGTCGAGCAGGTGATCCGCCGGAGCGGCGGGGTCGACGTGCATGTAATCAGTTCCCCGGCGGCCGCCCGGGGCCGGGGGCGGTGGGGCCGGGCGAGTCGTCCGGCGGTCCGGTGGCGACGTCTCGCGGCCGCGCCGGCCGCGGTCGTCGTGGTCACGGGAGCGGGTGCGGCCATCGCTCCCTACATCCAACCCGTCAACCTTGTGATGCTCTACCTGCTGGCGGTGGTCCTGGTGGGGGTGTGGTGGGGCCGGACGCCGGCCATCCTCGCCTCCGTCCTGGGGGTGCTGACCTTCGACTTTTTCTTCGTGCCGCCGAGTCTAAGTTTCGCGGTAAGCGATGCGGAATATGTGATCACCTTTGTGGCCTTTCTGGTGGTGGCGGGGACGGTGGGCACCCTGACCGGCCGGTTACGGGAGCAGGCCGAGTTGTCCCGGCGGCGGGAGTTGGAGCAGGCCGCACTCTACGATTTGACCCGCAGGCTGGTTGCCACCCGCAGCGTCGAGGAAACTGCTCTCGCCCTTGTCCGGCACATGCGGGAACGGTTCCGTCGCCAGGTGGCCGTGTTGCTCCCGGAGAACGGCCGCCTCCGCGTCCAAGCTGGCGGTGTAGGGTTTCGGTTAGACGCCAAGGAGATGGCTGCCGCCAGCTGGACCTTCAGCCACGGGGAGCCGTCCGGCCGCGGAGAAAACACCCTCCCCGGCGTTCGGGCCCGCTTTCTGCCCCTGAAGACGGGCCAGGGAGTGGTGGGGGTGCTGGCGGTGGCACCGGCGGGGGAGAAAGAGCCGCCCCTGACACCCGATCAGCGCCGTGTGCTGGAGGCCATCGCCGCCCAGGCCGCGGTCGCCATCGAAAGGGCCAGGCTGGCCGACGAGGCGCGGCGGGCTCAATTGGCGGCAGAAGCCGAGCGCCTGCACGCGACGCTGCTCAACTCCATCTCCCACGATCTGCGCACTCCCCTCGCGTCCATCATCGGGTCTCTCACCACGCTGGCGGGCCAGGGTAATCAACTGGACGAGACGACACGGAACGAGCTGCTCGAGACGGCGCGGGAGGAGGCAGAACGGCTCAACCGCCTGGTGTCGAACCTGCTGGACATGACGCGGCTGGAGTCGGGGCGCCTCAAGCTCGCTACCGACTGGTGCGACCTGGAGGACGTGGTGACCACCGCCCTCGATCAGGTGGCGCCCCAGCTCAGGGACCGGGCCGTGGAGGTCGACGTGGCCCCGGACCTGCCCCTGCTGCAGGTGGACCACGCCCTGATCGCGCAGGTCCTGGCGAACCTCCTGGACAACGCCGTCAAGTATTCGCCGCCGCGTAGCCCGGTGGAGGTGTCCGTCTACCGAAAGGACGACGAGGTGCACGTCCGGGTGGCGGACCGGGGATATGGGATCCCGGAGGAACACCGCCACCGGATTTTTGATAAGTTCTACCGTGTGGAACAGCCCGGTCATCCTGTGGGTACCGGTCTGGGCCTGGCCATCTGCAAGGGGATCGTCGAGGCCCACGGCGGTCGTATCTGGAGTGAACCCCGCCCGGGTGGCGGTACGGTCGTGACCTTCACCTTGCCCGTCACCGCCGCTGCACAGTCAGGGGGGAACGGCCTTGGGCAAGAGGCCCGGTGATGCATCCGCATCCGCTGCGCTTGCCCGGGTCCTCGTGGTGGATGACGAACGGCCGATTCGCCGGTTCCTGCGGGTTGCCCTCGGTAGCGCGGGGTACGGCGTGGTCGAGGCCGACAGCGTGCAATCGGCACTGCAGCAGGCCGTGACGACGCAGCCGGACCTGGTCATCCTGGACCTGGGCCTGCCTGACGGGGATGGCGTCGACGTCATCCGCCGCCTGCGGGAGTGGACGGAGATCCCCATCATCGTCCTCTCGGTGCGAGGCCAGGAAAGTGACAAGATCCAGGCCCTGGACGCCGGGGCCGACGACTACCTCACCAAACCCTTCGGAACCGGCGAGCTTCTGGCAAGGCTCCGGGTTGCCCTCCGGCGCATGGCGCGGGCGCCCGACGAGCCGGTCATCCATGTGAAGGACCTCGTGATCGATCTGGCAAGGCGCCGGGTGACCGTAGGCGGGCGCGAGGTGCACCTGACGGCCACGGAGTACGCGCTGCTGCGAACCCTGGCGCTGCACGCGGGGAAGGTGCTGACCCACAAGCAGCTGCTGCAAGCCGTTTGGGGCCCGGGTTACGAGGGGGAGAGCCACCTCCTCCGGGTCAACATGAGCAACTTGCGGCGCAAGGTGGAGCCGAACCCGCTCAAGCCCCAGTACCTCATCACGGAACCGGGCGTTGGCTATCGGCTGCGGGAGGGCTCGTAGATCACCGCGTGCACGTACCGCGGCCCGTGGACTCCCACCACCGGGTGCAGCTCGATGTCCGACGACTTGCTGGGACCCGTGATAAAGGTCACGTTCTGAGGGGCCCTGATGGGGTCGGCGACCCCGTACCGGCCGGTGAGGCCCGTGACGGCCTCGGCCAGGGTGGGGACCAGCACAGCGCCGGGGACCAGGATCACCAGGTGCTCCGGCAGCAGGCTGACGGCCCGCCCGCGGCCCGGCCCGTGCACCACGGCCACGGTACCGCTGGCGGCGATGGCGAAGTGGGCCACGACGATGCCCAGGTCCGCGGTGGCCGCTGCCTCACGCAGCCTTAGCGGGGAAGGGCCCGGCTCGTGGTCCCGCCAGCGGGTGATCTGGCAGCCCGCCTCCTCCAGGGCGTGAAGCACGGCTTCCAGGACCGGCCCGGCTCCCTCCGGCAGGTCCGGGGCGGCGGGGTCCCAGGCCACCACCCGGCGTAAGCCGCGGGACCGGACGAACGCGGCACAGGCGGCGGCGCAGGCCGCCGCCACGGCTTCGGGCGTTCCCCCCTGGACGCGGGTCCAGGTGCCGTGGACGGCCTCCAGCTCCCGGCCAAAGCGCTCCGGCCAGCCGGCAGGGTCGGGGCCCGGGTGGTCTACCCGGGGCAAGCCGGCGGTGGGGCCGCTCTCCATCACCGCGAATCCTGGCAAAGGCCGTGGCGGGGACCCGCGCGGCGACGCAGGCGGCGACCCCGGGACAGACCCAGGGGGAGACCCCGGCAAAGGCCCAGGTCGGGACTCCGGTGGAACGCCCGGCTGTAGTGGACCCGGGCTCGCCGCGGCCGCGGGGCCGGGTTCCTCCTCCCGGGCGAGGTCAGCCCAGCGGGCGTGGAAGGGCCGGGAGGCCACGGCCGGAAAGTCGCGGGAGGCAGTCCAGGCACCCAGGGGGCCCGGACCTCCGCGCAGGACGGCACCGTCCATCAGGCCGGCCGAAGGCCCGGGCGGAAGCCCCGCCGGAAGCCCGGCCGGGAACCCCGCCGGCGACCGGCGGTCGCTCTTGGCACCGGCGCCGGGTGCCCCGGCATGCTCCTCCGGATCCTCCTGGGTGGCGGGCATGGCCGGCGGCTTGCCCGCTCGGTCATGGGGAACTGCTCGGCCATGGGGAACTGGACCGGCGGCCTCTCGCTGGCCGTCCCGCGGCCGGTGGCCGGTGGCGCCGGGCGGCGCCGCGGAAGGAGCGGGTTCGTCCTGAACCAGCCAGGGCGCCTGCAGCCAGGCTGCGAGCCGGGCCGCCAGGCGATAGCGCCGCGGGTCCGTAAAGGCCCAGCGCCACAGACGGAACGCCCAGCCTTCGGCGCGGTGGCGGAGGCCATGCAAGCCGTCACTGCTTGAAGCTTCCCGCCTTGAATCTGCCCACACGCCGGTCTCCCGGCCACCGGCCTCGGGGCCGGACGCGCCTGCCTCGCCTCCCGCGGCGGTCGCCCCTTTCCACCCGGACGTGCCAGAGGGCCGGGCTCGGGGGCCGGCGTCCTCATGGGCGGCTTCCCCGGCCGGCCGCCGCCGGTTCACCACCTCTTCCCGCAGGTCGACCAGAAGATCGTGCAGGGGGATCATCACCGGGCAGGCCTCGTGGCAGGCGCCGCAGAGGCTGGAGGCGTAGGGCAGGTCGTCCCAGCCGTCCAGGCCGCCCAGCAGCGGCGTGATCACGGCGCCGATGGGCCCGCTGTACACGCCCCCGTAGGGATGGCCCCCGATCTGCCGGTACACCGGGCAGGCGTTCAGGCACGCCCCGCAGCGGATGCAGTGCAGGGCCTCCTGGAACCGCGTCCCCAGCAGGTTCGACCGCCCGTTGTCCACGATCACCAGGTGGAACTCCTCGGGCCCGTCGGCCTCGCCCGGGCGCCGCGGGCCGCCCACGAAGGTGGTGTACACGGTGATCTTCTGGCCCGTGGCGCTGCGGGCCAGGACTTCCAGGAGCACGGCCAGGTCGGCCCAGGTCGGCACGACCCGCTCCATGCCCATGACGGCGATGTGGATCCGGGGCAGGGAGGTGACCATGCGCCCGTTGCCCTCGTTGGTCACCAGCACCACGGTGCCCGACTCGGCCACCAGGAAGTTGACCCCGGAGATGCCCACGCCGGCGCGGAGAAACTTCCGGCGCAGCTGCTGGCGGGCGAAGGCGGCCAGGGCGACGGCGTCGTCGGGGAGGGGGCGGCCCGCCTCGCGGCTGAAGATCTCCCGGATCTGCTGCTGGGACAGGTGCACGGCCGGCGCCACGATGTGGGACGGCCGGTGACCGGCCAGCTGGATGATGTACTCCCCCAGGTCCGTCTCCACCACCTCGATGTCCGCCGCCTCCAGGTGGGGGTTCAACTGGATCTCTTCCGTCACCATCGACTTCGACTTGACGACCCGGCGGGCGCCGGCCCGCTGGATGATGCCCAGGATGGCCTCCACCGCCTCGCCCGCCGTCGCCGCCCGGTGGACGTGACCACCCCGGGCCTTGACCGCGGCGATGGCCTGGTCCAGGTACCGGTCGAGCTGGGCGATGGTGCGGGCGCGGATGGCGCGGGCCCGCTCCCGCCACTTGAGGGGGTCGCCCAGCTGGGCCAGGGCCTCCTGGCGGCCGTAGTGCTGGCGGTAGGTGGCGCGGGGGACGGCGACGCGGAGGAAGTCGTCCCGCAGGGCCGCGGCGGCCCGCTGCTGGAAGGGCTCGGCGGGGGGGCGGTGGGAGGGATTAGCGGGGCGGGGGGTGCTGCTCACGATGCGGTTCGTGGTCGTGCTCGCCATCGCACCGGTGCTGCCGGGCGCGGTGGCAGGCGCGGCGGCCCCCGCGGTGGCCGCCGCGGTGCGGGCTTCGGCGTGATCTGGGGTTGCGTTCCGCATGGCCGGTTCCTCCCCCGGTACGTCGGTCAAGGGGTCACCCGCCGGACGAACCCGGCGGACGGCGGCCGATTGTTAGCCGGCTCTGCGAGCCTCCGGACGGGGGCTGCAGGCCGTCTCCTGCATTCCAGGCGCCGGGGCTGTCGGCCGGGGCGGTGCCGCCGGCCGTTCCGGCCGGACCAGGGCGGCGCCTCCTCAGGAGCCTATGCCGTCTGCCGGGCGGGCCGGGTGGCCTCATCGAGAAGCTGCGCCAGGTGAAGAACCCGCACCGGCCGGCCCAGGCGCCGCAGCCGCCCACCGATGTGCATGAGGCAGCCCACGTCGCAGCCGACCAGCAGCTGGGCGCCGGTGTCCTCGACGGCCTGGACCTTGGCGTCGACCATGGCCGTCGAGAGTTCCGCCATCTTCACGGCGAAGGTGCCGCCGAAGCCGCAGCACTCGCCGGGGTGGGGGAGGTCCACCAGCTCCAACCCCTCCACCGCCTGCAGGAGGGCCAGGGGTTCCTCCACGCGGCCCAGTCCCCGCGCCATGTGGCAGGAGCGGTGGAAGGTGGCGACGGCGGGGTAACGAGCGCCCAGGTCCTTCCGGCCCAGCACGTGGACGATGAACTCCGACAGCTCGTACACCCGCTCGGCGAAGGCCGCGGCCCGGGCGGCCCAGGCCGGATCGCCGGCGAAGAGCCGCGGGTAGTGGTGGCGGATCATGGCGGCGCAGGAGCCCGACGGGGTCACCACCGGCAGGTCCGGTGCCTCCCGCTCGAAGGCCTCGATCAGGTTGCGGGCCACGTCCCGGGCCTCGGCGGTGTAGCCCGTGTTGTAGGCCGGCTGGCCGCAGCAGGTCTGCCCGGCGGGGAATGTGACCTCGATGCCCAGCCGGCGCAGCAGCCGGACGGTGCTCTCGCCGACCTCGGGGAAGAACAGGTCACAGAGACAGGTGATGAACAGGGCGACGCGCACGGCTGATCGCTCCTCCAGCGGCAGTTTGGGGACCGCGCGGCATCACGGGAACAGCAAGGCCCGGGCCTGGTTGACCGCCTTCTGCATCCGCTCCCGGTCACCCGCCGAGTACACGGAGCCGAATTGCTCCGGGGTCAAGAACAGCCGCAGCCTATGGCATGGCGTCGGTTCGAAGGGAAGGACCTGGTCCACCATCGCCGCCATCAGCACGATGTAGGTAGGCACCGTGTAGTAGTTCGAGCGCAGTGCGCCCAGGTACTCGACCTTCCCCAGAGTCACCCTGGCTTCCTCAAGGGCCTCTCTTCGCGCCGTTTCCTCCAGCGTCCGGTCGCCCAGCTGGACATGGCCCCCCGGTATGTCGAAACCCCGGGATTGCAGGGTGACGACGACCTTCCCCTCCGCGGTGAAGGCGACGACCCCCACGCTGGTGACCTGCTCGAACGAGGGTACGACGTCCCTCGCCACGGGGGTCAACGTCACCCGGCGCCGGGCGGCCGGCAACAGGTCGGTGCGGCGGCGGTCATGGGTGGCATGAGGCGCCCTACCGTCGCCTGCTTCCGCACGAGGCAGCAGGAGGACGCCCTGGTGCCCGTCGGAGATCACCCGGACGACCCTGCCCAGGAGCGTTTGGGGGGGCAGCCAGGCGACGGACATGTATCCAAAGTGGTGCTTCGGGACACCCGGGGGAGGAAGCCGATCCCTCCGCTCGGCCAGGCGAAACCCGTCTTCGGAATCCAGCAGCACGACTTGCCGGCCCTGCCGGAGAAGGGAAGCCAGTCTCCCATCCGCCCAGACGGGATGCTGTCCGGTCAGAAGCACCAACGGGCCCTTGCGACCGTCGCCGGCCGGTTCCTCCGGGTTCCATTCGTCGCTGTTCCACACCACGCCCTCGCAGTCGAACGCGCCCCACACGAAACGGGTCTCGCTACATTTCTCATAGTCGGCTGCCCGTTGCGACCATCGCTGTTCAACCGTCCAGGGGATCCGGCTCGCTGCGGGCCGTTGCCTCCAGCGGACGACGGCCATCTGGTGGTTGTCGAACCGCAGCTCGGCCAGAACGGAACGACCCCGCAGGGATGCGTGCGCGGTCCGAAGATGCTGCACAAGTTTGCCGAGGTCGAACAGATTCTCGATATACGAGGCGTTGCGGTCCCAGCGGGTGGTCTCCCGGTAGCGCACGTCACCGCCCGAGACCTCGACGTAGAAGACCTCCCTCCCCCAACGCACCTCGATGGCGATGGCGTCCTCCGTGACCTCGGCGACGATGGTTTCCCAACCGGCGGCGTGCTCCATGGGCTCCTCCGGTCCTCCCCTGCGGCGACGTCCCTGGGTTCCGACGGAACGGCCCGGCGCGGGACCGGCGGACGAACCCGCCGCCACGCCTCAGGCCCGCGCCTCAGGCGCCGCCGGTTCCACCCGGTGCCGGCTTCATGTCCCGGACTCCGACGCGGTGGACCCGGCCCGCGGAGTTCCCTTGAACACGCCCCGCCCCAGCCACTGCCCGCCGTCGATGGTCAGCACCTCGCCGGTGATGAACCCGGCGTAGTCGGACACCAGGTAGGCCGCGGCGTGGGCGATCTCCTCCGGCCGGCCCATGCGGCCCAGGGGGATGGAGCGCAGCACCGCCTGCCGGACCTCTTCCGTGGGCCAGAGCTGGGGCGCGGCGCCCGTGCCGTCGACGGGCCCAGGGGCGATGCAGTTGACCCGGATCCCCTTGGGTGCCCACTCCACGGCCAGGGTGCGGGTCATGGCCAGGACGCCCGCCTTGGCCGCTGCCGAGTGGACCGTGCCGGGCCCGCCTGTCCAGGCGTAAGTGGCGATGATGTTCAGGATGTTGCCGCCCCGGCCCTGGGCGATCCAGTGCCGGGCGACGGCCCGCGTGCAGTAGAAGGTCCCGTGCAGCACGATGTTGACGACAGCGTTCCACCCGTTGATCGAGAGCTCCTCGGCGGGGCAGACGAAGTTACCGGCGGCGTTGTTGACCAGGATGTCGATCCGGCCAAAGCGATCCAGGGCGGCCTGGACCATCCGGTCGACCTGCTCGGGGTCGCGGACGTCGGTGGGGACGGTCAAGGCCTCGCCGCCCCGTTCGGCGATCTCGGCGGCGGCCTTCTCCAGGTTCTCCGGCTTGCGGCTGGCCAGGACGACCCGGGCTCCCAGGCGGGTGAACTCCAGGGCCATGGCCTTGCCGAGGCCGGTTCCTCCCCCGGTGACGATGGCGACGCGGTCCTGCAGCGTACCTGGCGGTAGCACCTTGTTCGCCTCCCCCTGTTGCAATCCGCACTGGCGGTCGTGCACCGCTTCGACGCAGGTTTTCGTTACAGAGATTCCCGGTCAAGGTGCGAATGCCTGCCCGCACGGTTGTCCGCGCAACGTGACGGGACCAGCGTATTTAGGCCACCCATGTACGGCCGGAGCGCCTCGGGGGCGCGGACGCTGTCGTCCTCCCGCTGGTCTATTCCCGGGAGCGGGATTAGGATCCGCGGCGAGGCGATGGCGGCACTGAAGTTGACCCGGTTTCGTGGACAGGTTGAGGCTTACGCGACAACCCCTTCCTGTGGCTGAGCCTTTCGCTCCTGGATCCAACGCTCCTCGTACTCGTAGGGCGAGAGGTAACCAAGTGCCGAGTGACGCCGCCGCCGGTTGTAGAACCCTTCGACGTACTCGAAGATCGCCATGCGCAGTTGATCCCGTGTGGCCCAGGCTTGGCGGTCGAGGAGCTCCCGTTGCAGGGTCGCGTAGAAACTCTCCGCCATCGCGTTGTCCAGCGCATCGCCCACGGAACCCATTGATCCGGCGATGCCCAGGACCTCCAAGCGGCGGGTGAATGCCAGCGAGGTGTATTGCACGCCATGGTCCGAGTGGTGGATCAGACCGGGCCCCGGCCGGCGACGCCGTACCGCCATGGTGACGGCGTCGACCACCAACTCCGCCACGGGCCGGTCCCCATGGCCCAGCCCACCACGGCGCGGGAGAAGGCATCCACCACCGTGGCCAGGTACAGCCAGCCTTCCTCCGTGCGATGCTGCGTGAGGTCCGCCACCCACACCCGGTTGGGGGCATCGGGCACAAACTGCCGACCCAGCCGATCAGGGTAGACGGGGCGGCGGGGATCCCGGAGTGTGATCCCCCGGGTCCGGCGCCGGTGCACGCCGGCCAGCCCCATAGCCCGCATCAGCCGGGCGACCCGCTTCCGACCACAGCGGACCCCATGCGTCAACCGCAGCTCTGCATGGATGCGGGGCGCGCCATACGTGCCCCGGCTGCCAGCATGGATGAGCCGGATCCGCTGGCTCAAATCCGCGTCCTCCTGGGACCGTCTGGAGGCACCCCGTTGCCGCCATGCGTAATAGCCACTCGTCGAGACGCCCAGGACACGGCACAGCGTGGCCACCGGATGGTGGGCCTTCTCCTGCTCGATGAACCGAAACACGGTCACCGGTTCCGTCGGCTCTCCTGGGCAAAAAAGGCTGCGGCTTTTTTTAGGATTTCACGCTCCTCCCGCAGGATCCGGTTCTCCCGCCGCAGCCGGTTGAGTTCCTCCCGTTCGGCGGTCGTCAACCCGGGGCGCTGCCCCGCGTCGATCCCGGCTTGCCGAACCCACTTCCGCAGGCTGGCCTCCGAGACGCCGAGGTCGGCGGCAATCTGCTGGAGCTTCTTCCCACTCTCCCGGACGAGGCGGACGGCTTCGGCCCGGAACTCGGGAGGATACGGCGGCTTGGTAGCCGGCATGGGGATCACCCTTTCCGGGGCTTACGCCCCAAGTATCGGGGTGTCCACTAAACCGGGGCAAGTCCAGCACGAAGTAACCGCGGCAGCCCGCCAGCTTGACCGCCCACTCCATCGCGACCATGCGCAGCAGCTGCCCGGTGGGCCGGGAGGCGCAGGAACTGCCCAGCGGAATGTGCAACTAACCCCCCGCTGCCCTTGCGGCCGGCCGCCGCACCGGCGGCCGGAAGGTGCGGTGCATGTTTCCCAGACCGGGGAGGGAAGGCCCGTGGATGACCTGGTGGACGGCCGGCGGGTGGCGGAGGTCTACCTCGAGGCCGTCAAGAGCCGCTTCCGCTACATCAAGGACCTCGCCGAGCGGGCGCTGGCGCAGGTCGACGATGACGCCCTCGCCTGGTCCTCCGGCGGGGAGTCCAACAGCATCACGGTGATCATCAAGCACTTGAGCGGCAACATGCTCTCCCGGTGGACCGACTTCCTGACCTCCGACGGCGAGAAGCCGGGCCGCGACCGCGATGCCGAATTCGTGGAAGAACGGCTCCCCCGGCAGGAACTGTTGGAGCGGTGGGAGAGGGGATGGCAGGCGGTCTTCGCGGCGCTGGACGCCCTCGGGCCGGACGACCTCCTGCGGACCGTGTCCATCCGCGGCGAGCCGCATACCGTCATCGACGCCATCGAGCGCCAGATGTTCCACTACTCCTATCACGTGGGCCAGATCGTCTACTTGGCCAAGGCGAGGGCCGGCGAGCGATGGCGGAGTCTCACCATCCCTCGAAGGCGATGATCGGCTGCGACGGCCCCTGCCCGTCGTTTCGGCCAGGGCCCTAGCCTGACCGGTACACCCCGCACGGCTGCCCTGGCAAGCGGAGGGAGATGTCTGCAGACTCGGCAACAGGACCAGGCTACGGGGAATGGATTCCTGCCGCGCCGTGACCGTACGTGTGCCGTGTCTCGGGCGGCCCATCGGGGAGGGAGAGGGTGTGGTTCTCCTGCTGCTCGCCGGTCTTGCCGGGGTGTTGTGGGTGGTTGGGATCCGGCGATCGCTGGTGGACCGGGTGCAGGGTCATGGCCTGACCCGTCACCTGCTACGGTTGCCGTGGTTCCACCGGGATACGGGCGCTGGCGGGTTCTTGCTGGCATCGAACCTGCTGCTGTTCGGCGCGGCGCTGGCGTTGCTGGCGGGCGTGGTTCGGCTGCAGGTTCCGTATTTGCACTGGCTCGTCATGGCCGGTGCGGTCGTTGCCAGTGTGTACCTTTGGCTATGCACCGCTGCCGCCTGCCGGGTGAGGGGCCGCCACAGCGTCCGGGTGGCACTCCTGGGCAGCAGCCCGTATTTGCTTCTGGCGGCCGCCTTTTCCTACCGGCTCGCGGGTCTCCAGCCGGCGTACCCGGGAGACGACCTTGTCATGGCTGCCGTGGGCCTCATCGCGGCGGTGCTGGTGACCGCCGTCGCTTTTGCCACCTGCCTGCTGATCGTGGGATTTTCGGGACGCCATACGCGGGCGGCCTGACGGGTCGCAGGCGCGCGGCCAGTCCCGCCCCGCCCCGCCCCGTCCCATGCCACCGACCGGATCCTTCCCTCGCAAGATCACTCCGGTGACCGCCGTAGTAAATGGGTGAAGGGTGCCCTGCGAGGAGGCGACGGGCCATCTCTCATGGGCCGGCGGGGGGCGCGACCCCACCACCATTCCGCATGCGATCCAAGGCACCGCAAAGCGTCATGGCGTCACCTGAAGGCGTCACGGAGTCACCGGAAGGCGTCACGGACGCGCAGGAACCCACTGCGTATCCGGACGGTGCCGGCCGAGCCCCCGTGGCCCTGACCCCTGCGGCCACCGTTCCGGCGGACCGGACCGGCGACCTTCCACCGGACCTGGTCGACCGGATTCGCCGGGGCGACCCGGGCGCCGTGGCGGAGATGGTGCGGCGTCTGGGCGGGGCCGTGCTGTACCTGGCACGGCTCATCCTCGGGCCCGCGGGCACCGACGCCGACGCCGAAGAAGTCGCGGCGGACGCCCTGGTGGCCGCATGGCAGCGGGCGGCCGAGTTTGACCCGGCGCGCGGCCGGTTCCGGACCTGGGTTTTCATGCTGCTCAAGTACGCGGCCCTGGACCGGCGCCGGCAGCTGGAACGCGAGCTGCGCCGTCGCAGCGGGTGGCTGCGCCGGGTCGGGGCCGGTCCGGGAAGGGGCCCAGATCCCGCGCCCCAGCCTGGCGGCCCGGCTTGGTCCGGCCTTGGCTACGGCTTGCCCTCGGGCGGCCACGCCCCGGTCGCACCCGCGGACCCCGCCGAGCTGGTGGCGGCGCGGGACGAGGCGGTGCGGCTGCGGATGGCCCTCGAGTCCCTCCCCCCGGCGGAACGGGACCTGCTGATCCGCCGGTACTGGTTGGAAGAACCCATCGAACGGATGGCGCGGGAGGCAGGGATCTCGCGGAACGCCATGGACAGCCGGCTCTGGCGGGCGCGCCAGGCGCTGCGCCGGGCGATGGAGCCACCCGAACCGGCGGACAGGAAAGGAGACCGGACGTGATGGGACAAGGACGCACCAGAACCGGTCACCCGCGGTGGACCACGGACGAGGCGACCTTTCTTGAGGAACTCGGCGTGCAGGCCGCGGATCGGGGCCGGGTGGGCGACGTCCTGCTGGAGCGCCTGGCGGCGGCGGCACCCGCTCCCGACCCGCTCGCCGTCGAGCGGCTCCGGCAGCGGGTGGCGGGCGCCGTGACGGCCGAATCCACGGAGCCTGGGGCAGGTGCCCGATCCCGGCTGCGCTCCCGGTCGCGTTCCGCGCCGCGCGTCTTCCCATCGTACCGCTCGACGCCGCTCTTCCGGCCCCGGTCGTGGAAGGTGGCGGCCGCCGCGCTGGTTGCGGCCGGTCTTCTCGCCTGGATGCACCCGGCCGTGGTGCAAGCCGCCCTGGAGCGCATTGCCCTGTGGCTGCCGGGGGCCGGGTTCGTCCTGCGTGACGGAACCGGGGAAAGGGTTCGGGCTCTGAAGGATCCTGTCACGGTGGCGGTGGCGGTCCCCGGCTGGGGGGCCGGTCGCCTCACGGTGGAGGCCGTGACGGCGTTGCCGGAGCTCACGGAGGTGCGCATGCGTCTGGAAGGCGCCGCGGTGGCGGGCGCCGCGGACACCCGCAAGACCTCCGCGACGTCGGCAGGCGCAGCCGGAGCGGGTGGACCGGTGACAACGGACGGAGCACCCGGGGCGGAGTGGCCCGATGCCCTGGTCCAGGGGTGGACGCTGCGGCTCCCGGACGGAACGGCGTTGAACTCCCAGGTGGTGGAGTGGGGCCCGGGTTCGCCCCTCAACGTGTGGTTCCCGCCGCTGCCGGACGGGGTGGACCGGGTGGAACTGGTGCACCAGGCGGCGCCGGCGCCCGGCGTCCCTCCGGGTTCCTCTGCGGTGACTGCGAAGATTGCCCTGAACCTGGTCAGCGCGGCGCTGGTGGGGGTGGCGGCCGTGGAGCCGGATGCCTGGTCCCCGGCCCGATCGGGCTGGGAATTGGGCGTGCCCCACCTGGTCGTCCGGGAAGACGAGGTGCTCCTGGGGCTGGACGTGCGTCCCGCGCCGGATGCTACGGGTGGTGTACCCGGCGCGGGACAGGGGAGCGGCCAGGGGACCAGGGAAGGGGATGGCGGCGGGACCGGGACCCCGTCCTGGCACCTGCTGAGGGCGGACGACCTCCACCTGACGGGACCCCTGGGCGCGCGCCTTGCTCTGGAAGAGGCCGGCACGGCCCACGGCCGGGTCGACGCGCCCACCTTCGGCCTGGTGGCCCGGTTCCGGGGCGTGGTCCCGGCGTGGGCGCGCTCCCTGGAATTGAAGGCGTCCCGCCTCTATGTGCTGGAACCTGGCGCCGGCGAGCTGCGGATCCCGCTGGCGCCGGGTGGTCTGGCTCGGGGCACCCGACGCGCCGTGGACCGGCGCGTCGAGGTGGGCCGGTGGACCGTCACCGTGCGGGAGGTCGAGCGGGTCGACGCCAGTGCCGTTAGCCTGCACCTCGACCTTGGGGCCGCGCAAGGCGGCGCGCTCCTCCGGGGGCTGAGCGTGCAGGCCGCCGTGGTCCCGGACCAAGCGATGGACGATGCCGCCGGCACCGGGGCGGTAGGTGGACGAGGTGCATCCGGCCCGGGCCGCCCGGGTGAGGCCTTCGGCGAGGGTCGGGTGGCGAGCACGGTGGGCATGATCCACGACCCGGTGACGGACCGGCTGCAGCGTGTCGACCTGATCTTCCCGGCGCCGGTACCCCGCGACGGCGTGCTGGTGGTGCGGTTCAGCAGCCCCTCGGTGGTCCTGGAGGGGCCGTGGACGGTCCAGATTCCCCTGCGGTGACGGTGCTTAAGGTGATGTCGCACCGGTGGCAGCGTGGCGCACCACCACGGCGTCCACGCCCCGCGCGAACCGCTGCCACTCATCGACCCACTGCCGGAGTGCCTGGCTTCCCCGGGGAAGGATGCAATAGTACTTCCGCGGCGGTCCCTGAGGCGACGGCTCGAAGTATCCCTGGATGAGCCCCGACCGCTCTAGGCGGGCCAGGACGGGGTAGATGCTTCCCTCGCTGACGAGCCGGAGCCCGCGGCGGCCGAGTTCCTCCACCATCTCGTAGCCGTACCGGGGCTGCTCCGCGATGAGGGCCAGGAGCAGCATGTCCAGCACACCCTTGAGCAGTTGACTGCCGCGGGCTTCGTCGCGACCACGGGCGGGCAAGGCTGCGGGCACCTCCTCCTGACGAACGAGACCACCTGAGACCGCACACGACGATCGTGGATCCGGCGCCCGTGCGGGCCGCGCCGTCACCGAGCCCGGGCAGCAGCAGCCGGGACGAACCGGCGGATTCAGGAGGGCGTTGCCGGTCGCTGCGGCCGGGTAGGGTCGCGGAGCATCGCGAGCACGTTGGCCGCGACGCAAGCGGCCATCACCACCAGCGCCTGCCACCGCGGGACTTCGTACAGGATGCGTTCGGGAACCCACGGCCAAGCCGGGTTGGAGAGCAGCAGGCCGACGAAGGTGAGGGCCAGCACCGCCACCCACAAGCGACCCTGGCGCCCATCGGCGCTGTTGGCCAGCCAGCGGGCGCCCAACCGGGGCGACAGCAGCACCCAGACGCCCGCCGTGACCCAGAGCACCTGGACCAGGTGGGCCGCTTCGATGGCGACCACCGGTTGCAACCATGCGGCCGGCAGCAACGTGATGAAGACCGCCGCGGCGACGATCTGGGCCGCCGCCAGCAGACGTTCCCACCCTGGCCGGTGCCGGCCCACGGCCTTGAGCCACTCCTCGGCGAACCGGGCGACGTCGTCGCCGATCACGGCCTCGACGGACTTGCCGGCCGCGGCGGCCTGCTCCAGATGGGTCCGGAGTTCGGCCGCCATCTGGTCGATCTGAGGCCGGGGAAGACCGGCGGCGACCCAATAGACCACGCACGAGTCGACGGCCTCGGTGACGGCGTTCCGGGAACCCTGCGGCATCGTGCCACCCCTCCTGGCTCGGGCGTATCTTGTACTGCAAGGTACCTCTGAGCGAAGCATACAAGTCGCTATCATGTGTTGCAAGATACTTTGCCATGGGGGCTCATCGACGCTTGAGCGGAGCCCGTTGCCTCTTGACCGGCGCGGCGATGGCCGCGGACAACTAACGTATGGAACTTCGAGATCCATCGCGGGCGTCGGGTTCGAGTTTGTGCGGCCGTTGGGCGCGCAGGTGGTGATGGGGAAGTGGTCCGGACGATCCGGCCCAAGGTTGGCCTGAGGAAGGGTGGCCTTATTAAGAACAGCAGCCTTAGGAAGAGCGGCCTGACGGCGGCCACGGCCGTCGTCGTTGCGCTGGTCGTCGCCGTCGTCCTCGGGGTGGCAGGCTGCGCGGCCGAGCGGCAGCAGGGCACCACGGCCGATCCCGGTGCGCCGGGCACTGAACGACCCGCAATGGAGGGGGGCGGCGCCGGCGCTGGGAATGAGGCCAACGCGGGACCGTGGGGCCCCTCTGGCACCGCCTCGGAAACCCATCCAGGCACGGATCCTGCCGGGGGACCGGGCCGCCGCTCCGGTCCGGTGCAACCGGCTGCCGGCCGGGAGCGGCCGGGGGTCACCCGGGCCCGGGTGGTCCACGTGGTCGACGGGGACACCATCGACGTCGAGCCGCTGGCCGGTGCGCCCCTGCCGGCCACCCGGGTCCGCCTGATCGGTGTCAACACGCCCGAGATCCACGGGGACGTCGAACCCTACGGTCCGGAGGCGGCCCGGTTCACCCAACGGCGCCTGACCGGCAGGACGGTCTGGCTCGAGAAGGACGTCTCCGAGACGGACCGCTACGGTCGTGCGCTGCGCTACGTCTGGCTGGTCGAACCGCCCGCGGAACCCACCCCGACCCAGGTGCGCAAGGGCATGTTCAACGCCATCCTGGTCCTCGAGGGCTACGCCCAGGTGGCCACGTACCCGCCGGACGTGCGATATGCGGACCTGTTCGTCCAATTCCAGCGCGAGGCCCGGGAAGCGGAGCGGGGTCTCTGGGGGGCTGGTGCGGCCGGCGGGGCCGCCCGAGCCCCGAGCGGCGGCTCCCGGTCGCCCGGCGGAGGCGCCGGGGCGATCGGGCGGGCCGGGGCGGCCGGTTCCACCGCTCCGGGCGGGCGGACGGGATGCGACCCCGCCTATCCCGACGTGTGCATCCCGTCGCCCCCGCCGGATCTCGATTGCGGGGACATCCCCTACCGCAACTTCCGGGTGCTGCCGCCCGATCCGCACCGCTTCGACGGGCGGGATCGGGACGGGATCGGGTGCGAGAGCTGAGGCGGGACAGAGAGCCGGACCCGGTGCAGGAGCAGCAACACTGCCAGCTCTGCCGCGATCACGGGTCCCAGGGCACCCGTGGCGGGCGCCGGCCCAGCAAGTTCCGCCGCGAACACGCGTCCGGGGATACCTGTGGCGGGTTCCCGTTCCACCAGCGGCGCCGGCCGGCAAGCCCCGCCGCGATCAGGCGTCCTGGGGCATGGAGCCGGTGGGCACCGCCGCATCCGAAGCCCGGCGTCGGGCGCTCTCGACGGCTTCCGCCAGCCAGAACACCCCCAGCGCCGCCAGCGCCACCGCCACGGTGACGGTCCACAGGACGTGGATCCCGAAGCGGTCGACGATCGCCCCGCCGGCCAGCGGTCCGACCATCCACGCGCCCCCGGCCAGGGTCCCAGCCAGACCCTGGTAGGATCCCCGGCGGTCTTCCGGGGCGGCTCGGGCGACGGCGGCGTTGAAGGAGATGGCGTGCAGGACCTCGCCCGCGGTGATCACCACCATGGCCAATGCGAAGGCGGCATAGGCCGGCCATACGGCCGTCACCAGCAACAGAGCGAACCCGGCTCCATGCAGCGCCGCCGAGCCTTTGAGCATGTCGTCCAGCGTCCAGCCGCGCCGGTCCGCCCAGGTCGACGCCACCGGCGTCGAGACCACCACCAGCAACGCGTTGAGGGTCCAGAGCAGGCCGTAGGCCGCCTCGCTGAACCCGTGCCGCGTCATGTCCACCGGCAGCGCCGTGTGGAGCTGCGCGTACGGGAAGAACAGGAAGGCGCTGGCCACGGCCAGGAGGACCACGGTGAGAAGCCCTTGTCGGTGCCACACCGCAAGGCGTGTCCCCCAGGGGGACCGGGGGCTACGGGGAGGAACCGCGGGACGCCATGGCCGCCCGCCATGGGGCCGTGCGGCAGGGTCCTGCACCGCAGGTGCCGGCGTCCAGGGTGCCGCAACCACGGGGCCGGAACCCGGCTCAGGCGCGCCGGCACCCCCTGCCGGGACCTGCGCTGCAGACACCGCTGCGGCCGGCGTTCCTGCCGCGGGGGCCGGTTCGTCCCCACCGGCGCCGCCGGCTCCCACCTGGTGTCCCTTTGACCGCGGGGCCGCCGGATCGGTCGCCGCCCTCGCCCGGCGCCGCCGGGCCCGCAGCAGCTGGCCATAGGGGTCCGGGACCGCCTTCGCCAGGACCAGCGCAAACACGGCGTAGGTCAGCGCGTCGACCCAGAAGACCGCCCGGAACGACCAGGCGGCCACGATACCGCCCAGGGCGGCACCCGCGGCGACGCCCACGTTGCTGGCCATGTAGATCAGCCCGAAGACCTGCCGCTCCCGGCCCGGTGCCAGGTCGCTCACCAGCGCCTGGGACGCAGGGCGGAACAGGCTGATGACCAGGCCGAAGACGGCCATGGCGGCGGCGTAGAGGGCCGCCTCCTGGCGCCAGCCGATGACCAGCGAGCAGAGGGCGGCTCCGGCCAGGCTCGCCAGAAGGACCGGCTTGCGCCCGTGGGCATCGGCGAGCCGTCCGCCCAGGGCCGCACCCAGAGTGGCGGCCAGAGAATGGAAGAACAGGACCGATCCCGCCCAGGTCAGGTCCCGTCCGAGCACCTGCACCACGAACAGGGTGGTCAGGGGGAAGACCAGTCCGCTGCCCAGGGAGTCCACCACCTGACCGGCGGCCAGCCAGTACAGGGAAGGCGGCAGGCCGGTGGGGACGGCCGCGGCCCGCAACCGGGCGGCGAGGGTGACGATGGACTTCATCGGGATGCGTCGCTCCTTGTCTGGCATGAAGATCCCGCGCACTGCGACGGGGAGGGACCGGCGCGGCGCAACGGGCCCCGTGAATCCGGCAAAGCCTTCAGAAAACACGGCGCGTGGCGCGGCCAACGGGGCGGGTTACCCCTGACGGCCGGCGACTGACGAGCCGCGCGGGAACCGCCTGCCGGTCGCCCGGCTGCCGGTTAACCGATGGGTCACCGATGGGTTAACGGCCCATGGGTCAAAAACGCACGCTTGACCCCGTGAGGGGCGTCATTGGAGGGCGAGGGGCAGCGGGAGGCCGCCGGTCCCGCCCACCAGGGCGACGGGTGCGTCCAGGTTTGGTATGGCGAGCACGGGTGCCTCCCTCCCCCCGATAGGGTGGCCGCGAGGTCATCCGGACCTCCGCGGCGTTGGACATCTCGGAGGATCGCCTGAGCCGGGTTACCAGCGGGAGTTTGCCACAAAATGCCAACCCGGCCAGGAAGTACACCTGACTTTCTACCACGCGGCGGCAACCTGCGTCAACGGTCCTCGCCGTGCGCCGGGGACGTCGCGGTGCCCAAAACGGCCCCATACCGAGGACCAAGGGTTCCGAAACCCGTGAGGCCCATCCCGTGGGACCCAGCGGTTATAGAATCGTTCGATCGTGACTGCGATCGCCACGCCCGTCCAGGACCTTGTCCCCGCTGCCGTGCCTGTGCTAACCTAACCGCGACCTATCCCACATCCCGGCAATCCGGTCCCGTTACGGGTTGATCCGCAGCGCGGCCACGAACGCACGACGCAGGACAGTACGCCGCCGCAGGAGGAGAGCGCCTTGCCGCAGCCGGAACTGCAGCCGCGCACGGCCTGGCCGCCGCTGGTCACCAGCCCACGCGGGCACCTGGCCATCGGCGGGGCCGACGCCCTGGAACTGGTGGAACGATTCGGAACGCCCCTCTACGTCCTCGACGAGGCCGCCATCCGCCGGCGCTGCCGCGCCTACCGCGAGGCCATGGGCGACGCCGGGAACGTGGCCTACGCCGCCAAGGCCCTGTGCACCACCGCGATCGTCCGCCTCATGGACCAGGAGGGCCTGTGGATCGACGCCGTCTCGGCCGGCGAACTGCATACCGCCCTGGCCGCCGGCTTTCCCGCCGGCCGTGTGCTCCTGCACGGGAACAACAAGAGCGACGAGGAACTGCGCCTGGCCATCGAGACGGGAGTGGGCCGGGTCGTCGTAGACAACTTCCACGAGCTCGACCGCCTGGCCGCCATGGCCCGGGCCGCGGGCCGGTCCGTACCCGTGCTGCTGCGCGTGGCGCCGGGGGTCGAGGCCCACACCCACGAGTTCATCCGCACCGGCCAGCAGGAGTCCAAGTTCGGCTTCGACCTGGCCACCGGCCAGGTCCTTGAGGCCCTGGACCGCGTGCTGGACGAACCGGCCCTGGACTGGCACGGCTTCCACTGCCACATCGGCTCGCAGATCCTGGCCGTCGAGCCCTGGGAGCAGGCGGCCCGGATCATGATGGATCTGGCCGCCGAGGCGCACCGGCGCACGGGCCGGTTCGTCCGGGAGCTGGACCTGGGGGGCGGCCTGGGCATCCGCTACGTCCCGGGCGATGAGCCGCCCTCCATCGCGGAGACGGTGACCCGCATCCGGACCGCCGTGGAGCGGGCGGCGGGCGAGCGCGGCCTGCCGGTGCCGCGGCTCATCCTGGAGCCCGGCCGCTCCATCGTGGGCGAGGCCGGGGTCACGCTGTACACGGTGGGGTCCGTCAAGCGGGTTCCGGGCCTGATGCCCTACGTGGCCGTCGACGGCGGCATGGCCGACAACCCCCGCTACGCCCTCTACCGCGCCCTCTACACGGCCGTGCTGGCCAACCGGCCCCTGGACGAACCGGCCGAGAGGGTCTGCCTGGTGGGCCGCTACTGCGAGTCGGGCGACGTGCTGATCCCGGAGATCGAACTGCCGCGGGTCGAGCCCGGCGACGTGGTGGCGGTCTTCAGCACGGGCGCGTACAACTACAGCATGTCCAGCCAGTACAACCGCTTCCCGCGGCCCGCCATGGTGCTGGTGCGGGACGGAGAGGCGGCGGTCATCGTGGAGCGGGAGACCTACGACGATCTCTTGCGCCACGACCGCATCCCCCCGTCCCTTGACCGGGAAGGGTGAGGGGCCTGCCCGCGACCGGTGCATCGGGATCGGTGGCAGCAGCGGTCCTGCCGGCGGTGCCGTCGATGCGGCGACCTCCACCGGAGGTCGGGGCCCCCGGGTCAGTCCCGGGTAGGCCCGCGTCAAGCTGGCGGGCCCCCGGTCCTGCAGGGGACCGGATCCCGCAGGCCCCGTCATCCCCCGTGGCCTGTCCGTTCCTGTCCGTTGTCGAGCCTGTGCCCGCCCGCTGGATCTTACCCCTTCGTCGACATCGAGGGACGCTAGCGAACGGTTGGCCGGATTGTGCAGGATGGGGAGGGGCCGTTCAGCGACGTGAGCCGCGGCCCCCTTCGACCACGGCCTGGGGGCAGCGTTCCCGCAGGACGGCGATGAAGCCCTCGCGATCCACGGGGGACACCAGCACCGTCTCGCCCTGGTCGGTCTCGATGGCCACCCGGCGCAGGGACGGTGCCGGACTTGCGACGGGGTTCCAGGTCGGGCGAACGCGGCGGATCCGAGCCAGTCGGATGTCGAAGTCCGCAAACCCCGCCCGGATTTGCAGGTGGGTCGGTGTGACGCGGTAGTAGGACGGGCGCCACAAGGTGAAGCCCACCACCAAGAGATACGGCCCCAAGGCGACAAACCCGGCGATGGCCGTCTCGTCGCCGCGCAGCGCCATGTAGAAGGGAATCAGCGGCGGGATGGCCGTCAGGGCCATCAGGATCTTGCTGCGGGCGGCGGGGAAGTCGACCACGTCGGGCCAGGACCCGTCCGGTCGGGTCGCGGCCGGTGCCGTCCGTGGGCGCAGCCCCGCCCGGTATACCGCCGCGCAGCCGCCAAGCACCAGCCCCAGCAGGGCCACGATCCACAGATAGAACCAGGGTGTAAGGCCAGCCCACCTGCCCAGGGCGACGGCGGTGACGCCCACCGTAAGGTGCAGCAGCGTGGCCATGAGCAGGAACTTCATCCCGCGGACCAGGTGACGGCTGGCGCGCGCCATGGCCCGGGCCGTCTCCGGCTGCGGTTCGACGGGCCAGTTGAGTAGCGATGCCGGCAATCGCGTCACCGCCGTGACCAGCCCGTAGAGGAACACGCCGGCCCCCCAGAGGCCCCAGATGCTGGCCTTGGCCCCGAAGCCATCGGCCTCGCCCCGCAGGTTGAAGTGGACCGGAATCCGGTCGGGGAGGTGGGGCCAAAGGGCGACGATCCACGCCAGGGTCGCCAGGAGCAAGAGCGCCGACAGAATCTCAAGGACCCACTCCCAGACCGTCATGGGCTCCCGCCAGCCTCGCTCCAGTTCGTCTTGCGCGGCGTCTTTGCCCCGGGTAGGCTGTTCGTCCACCGTTGTTGCGCCGGGAGGCGCGGAAGCCGGAGCCTCCCGCCCTGGTGGGCTTTCTCGCGTCACGGGCTCACCTCGAGGGCCGAGCCGGTTGTGATCCGGCCGCCGGTTCCTGGCAGTGTCCGCCTACAGGAAAACCAAACCAGCGCCTTGATGATTCTTTGCCGACCGGGCCCTTCCCTTCCTCGATGATGCGCCCAGCCGCCTTATGAACTGGCATGGGTGATGAATCTCTCCAGCGACCCCGGGACGGCCGGGGGAAGCGGTGAATTTCCCGGGCAATCGCGCAATTCGCCGCCCGATAAGCAGGAAATAGCGGTTTCGGCTAAGAAATGCCCATGGCGTTGGATCCTGGGGGACCGGCAGGCATGGCGGTGCGGTGGCTGTGGTCGCGAGGGGGCGGCCGCCGCGTTGCGGACCCCGGGCGGAAAATCCCCGGACGGGGAGCGAAGGGGTGGTACGGTGAACCACGGAGGGTGGCACCGAACCGTTCTACGGCGGATTCGCCGCGCGGGCGGCGCGGTCCTGGCGGGGGTGCTGCTGGTCGCCCTCGTCCTCGGCGGCTGCGGCTCGCCGGGTTCCGACGGGAGCGGCGGGGACGAGCAGGTCCTCAACGACAACATCGGATCGGAGCCGCCGACGCTGGATCCGGCCCTGATGACCGACCTGACCAGCTTCCAGATCGTCAACTCGGTGATGGAGGGCCTGACCCGCATCGGTCCCAACGGGGTCGAACCCGGCATGGCGGCCGAGTGGGAGGTCAGCGACGACCAGCTGACCTACACCTTCCACCTGCGGGATGCGGTGTGGCAGAACGGTGAGCCCGTCACCGCCGAGGACTTCGTCTACGCCTGGTTGCGGGTGCTGAATCCCGAGACCGGCGCCCCGTATGCGTACCAGCTTTACTACATCAAGAACGCCGAGGCCTACAACAGCGGTGAGATCACGGACCCGACCCAGGTGGGCGTCAAGGCGCTGGACGAGAAGACGCTGCAGGTGAGCCTTGAGGCGCCGACGCCCTACTTCCTCAGCCTGACGGCCTTCCCCACGTTGATGCCGGTGCACAAGGCGACGGTGGAGTCCAACCCGGACTGGGCCGGCGAGGCGGCCACCTACGTGGGCAACGGCCCCTTCAAGATCGCCGAGTGGGTCCACGACAGCCACATCGACCTGGTGAAGAGCGACACCTACTGGGACAAGGACACGGTGCGCCTGGAGAAGATGCACATCGTCATGGTCAATGAGGGTGCCACGGCGGAGACCATGTTCGCCAACGGCGAGCTGGACTCCAACGGCAGCCTGAACCCGCAGGACATCCCGCAACTGCTGGCCAGCGGCGAGGCGAAGACGTCGCCCATGATCAGCGTGACGTCCATCTACTTCAACACCCGCAAGGCGCCCTTTGATGACCCGCGGGTGCGGAAGGCCTTCACCCTCGCCCTGGACCGCAAGGCCATCGTCGAGCAGATCCTCAAGGGCGGGCAGAAGCCGGCCCTGGCCTTCGTGCCCTTCGGCATTCCTAACCCGGTGACGAACGAGGACTTCCGGGAGGAAGGCGGCGACTACTTCAAGGACGCCGACGTCGAAACCGCGCGCCGGCTGCTGGCGGAGGCGGGCTATCCCGACGGCCAGGGCTTCCCCAAGGTGACTTACCTCTACAACGACAACGACACCAACCGGGCGCTGGCCGAGGCCTACCAGCAGATGTGGAAGCAGAATCTGGGGGTCCAGGTCGAGCTCCAGTCCATGGAATGGAAGGTCTTCCTCGCCGCCCAGAAGCAAGGTGACTACGACCTCAGCCGCGGCAACTGGGTGGGCGACTACCTGGATCCCATGACCTTCCTCGACCTGTGGGTCACCGGCGGCGGGAACAACCGCGTGGGCTGGTCCAACGCCCAATATGACCGGTTGATCGAAGAGGCGAAGACCACCGGCGATCAGCAGGTACGCTTCCGGAACATGCACGAGGCAGAGAAGATCCTGATGGACGAGATGCCCATCGGCCCGATCTTTTTCGGGGTCAACGTCTACCAGGAGAAGCCCTACGTCAAGGGCGTCTTCCGCACCGCCCTGGGCACTACGGACTACAAGTGGGCCTACATCGAAGGCAAGGGCCAGTGAGCCCCGGGCCGGGGGTGCCGAACGCGCTGCGAGCGCCGTTCCCGCCGCCGGGGGCGCCGGTGCCGCCGGCGGCGGGGCCCGCCACCGCGGGTTCCGGGTGCCCTCCAACAACCCCAGCGGCAGCGGGGCGGCGCGCCGGCCCTTGCCCGTCCGGCAGGCCCGCGGCGTGACCGGCCGCCTGCCGGACGTTGCCATACCGTCCCGTGTGACCCGTGCGACCGGGCCCGTGGCGCTGGGGGGCCGCGGGCCCGGTTGTGATGCCTTGGGGGCGGTCGAGGCGGCGTTCATCCCGAAGGAGGCAGTACCGTGAAGTATGCGGGCCAGCGCCTTGTGGTGACCCTGATCACCCTTTGGGCCATTGCCAGCCTGACCTTCTTCATGATGCGGGCGGTGCCCGGCGGTCCCTTCGCCGCCGAGAAGGAACTGCCGCCGGCGGTCCTGGCCAACCTGGAGGCCCGCTACCATTTGGACTGGCCTCTCTGGCGCCAGTATCTGGACTACCTCTACCGCACCGCCGTGTGGGATCTGGGGCCGTCCTTCACCTACCCCAACCGGACGGTGAACGACATCGTGGCCGACGGGTTCCGGGTCTCGGCCGCCCTGGGCGCCCTGGCCATCGGCGTCGCCCTGGTGGCCGGCATCGGGGTCGGCGTGGCGGCCGCGGTCTACCACACCCGCTGGCCCGACCGGGTGGCCATGTTCGCCGCCACCCTGGGTATCTCCATCCCCAACTTCATCCTGAGCGGCCTCTTGATCTACGTCTTCGCCTACCATCTGCGCTGGCTGCCGGCCGGCCTCTGGGGCAAGCCCGCCCAGGCGGTGATGCCCACCCTGGCCCTGGCGGCCCTGCCCACGGCGGTCATCGCCCGGCTGGTGCGGTCCAACATGCTGGAGGTCCTGCGCCAGGATTTCATCACGGTCTGCCACGCCAAGGGGCTCAGCCCCCGGCGGGTGATCTTCGTCCACGCCCTGCGCAGTGCCGTGCTGCCCGTCATCACCTACCTGGGCCCGCTGGCCGCCGGCGTCCTGACGGGAAGCTTCGTGGTCGAGAACATCTTCGCCATCCCCGGGCTCGGCAAGTATTTCGTGCAGAGCGTCACGAACCGCGACTACTCCGTCATCATGGGCGTGACCATGTTCTACAGCGCGCTGCTGGTGGTGGCCAACGTGCTGGTCGACGTGGCGTACCGGCTCGTCGACCCGCGTATCCGGCTGTAGGTGGCGCCGTTACGGGAGGATGACGCCATGGCGACCCCCTCGATCCATCCCCTGCCCGGTGGAAACGCCGGTTCCCTGGCCCCCGCGTTCCCGGGAGGCGGCGGTGGGCACGGTCTACCCGCGGAGACGCTGGCGGCCCCGGCGCCAGGATACTGGCAAGAGGCCTGGCGGCGGTTGCGGAAGAACCCGCTGGCCATGGCGGGCCTGGTGGTGGTGGCCCTCATGGTGGTGGCGGCCGTCGTGGGGCCCATGCTGTCCCCCTACGGCTACGAGGAGCAGGTGCTGGCCGAGGCCAACCAGCCGCCCAGCGCCGCCCACTGGTTCGGCACGGACCATCTGGGGCGCGACATCCTGACCCGGGTGCTCTGGGGGGCGCGGGTGTCCCTGGCGGTAGGCATCATGGCGAGCCTGATCGGCCTGACCATCGGCGTCACCTACGGTGCCATCGCCGGGTTCTACGGCGGCCTGGTCGACAACGTGATGATGCGGATCATCGACGTGATCTACGGCCTGCCCTTCATCCTGTACGTGGTCCTGCTGGTGGTGGTCATGGGCCCGGGGCTGGACAACGTGTTCATCGCCCTGGGCGCGGTGTACTGGACGGGCATGGCCCGCATCGTGCGCGGGGAGGTCCTGAGTCTCAAGCAGCGGGAGTTCGTCCTGGCCGCCCGCGTGATGGGCGTGCCGCCGTGGCGGGTGGTGTGGCGCCATCTGGTGCCCAACGCCATCGGACCGATCCTGGTCACCATGACGCTGCTGGTGCCCGAGGCCATTTTCAGCGAGGCCTTTCTGAGCTACCTGGGGCTGGGGGTGCAGGCCCCCTTCGCCTCGTGGGGCGTGCTGGCGGCCGAGGGCAACCGCGCCCTGCGGGCGGCACCCTGGGCCCTGTTCTTCCCCGCCACCTTCATTTGCGTCACCATGCTGGCCTTCAACTTTCTGGGCGACGGGTTGCGCGATGCCCTGGACCCGCGGCTGCGCTAGACCAGGACGACATGGCGATCTTGCACTCGAGGAGGCAGCGATGTGGGCGGGACGGGTGAGGTCAGGGCCGGCGCCGGGCCGGCACCGGGGACGAAGCCGGCGGGCGGCGGCCGGGCCATGGCGGGGGTGAAGCCGTTGCGCCCGGAAGATCCGGCCGGCAGCACGGCGCCGGGCGCTGAGCCCCTGCTGGAAGTGGAGAACCTGGAGGTGACCTTCTTCACCGACGAGGGGCCGGTTCCCGCGGTGCGGGGGGTGAGCCTCAACGTGGGCCAGGGCGAGGTGGTCGCCCTGGTGGGCGAGTCCGGGTCGGGCAAGTCGGTGACCGCCCGGGCCATTACGGGGCTGGTGCCGCCCCCGGGCCGGGTGGTGGGCGGCCGGATCCGGCTGGGGGGCCGCGACCTCCTCGACCTGAGCCCGGCCGCCTGGCGGGCCGTCCGTGGCCGGGAGGTGGGGCTGGTCTTTCAGGATCCCATGACCTCCCTCGACCCCCTCTTCACCGTGGGCGACCAGCTGGTGGAGGCCATCACCGCCCACCGCCGGATGCCCCGGGCCAGGGCGATGGCGCGGGCGGAGGAACTGCTGGCGCTGGCCGGCCTGCCGCGGCCGGCCGACCGGCTGCGCCAGTATCCCCACGAGCTGTCGGGCGGCATGCGCCAGCGGGTGCTGATCGCCATGGCCCTGGCCACCCCGCCGCGGCTGGTCATCGCCGACGAGCCCACCACCGCCCTGGACGTGACCATCCAGGCCCAGATCCTGGCGCTCCTCGACGACCTGCGCCGCCAGACGGGCGCCTCCCTGCTGCTGATCACCCACAACCTGGGGGTGGTGGCGGAACTGGCCGACCGGGTGTACGTGATGTACGGGGGCCGCATCGCCGAGGCCGCGCCCGTCGACCGGCTCTTCGCCCGGCCGGCCCACCCCTACACGCGGGCGCTGCTGGCAGCGGTGCCCGATCCCTTCGCAGCCGAGGCGCGACCCCCCGACCCCATCCCGGGCGATCCCCCCGACCCGCGGCGGCTTCCCGCCGGCTGCCCCTTCGCCAGCCGGTGCCCGCTGGCGGAAGAACGCTGCTTCCACCAGGTGCCGCCGCTGCGGGAGCTGGCCCCCGGCCACGTGGCCGCTTGCTGGCTGGTGGAGGAGGCGGGCGAAGGGGAGGCCTGGTCCGCCGGTTGGGAAGCTCCGCTGGCCGGAGGCGGCGGCCAAGGCGCCCCGGCGGCGACCTCCGGCCGGGCCGCTGGCGGTGCGGGCAGGGCCGGGGCCGGCGCGGAACGCGCCCCGGTGCAGGCCCCGGCGGGACCACGGGTGCGGGTGACCTACGGCAGCGGTCCTGGGGAGCCGGTTCGTCCCCACGATGGGCAGGACCCGCGGCGGCAGGACCCGCACCAGGGCCCGTGGCAGGCGGCGCGGCAGGATCGGCAGCAGGACCTGGGGCAGGCTGGCCGGCAGGATCCGCGGCAGGCTCCCCAGACCGCCCGTGGCGGGGTGGCCGGCGGTGACCCCAGGCAGGCTGACATCCTGCTGCGGCTGGAGGATGTGGCCACCGTCTTTCCCGTCCAGCGCGGGTGGCGGCAAACCCGTTTCCTGCGGGCGGTCGACGGGGTGTCCCTGGAAGTGCGGCGGGGCGAGACCCTGGGGCTGGTGGGGGAGAGCGGCTGCGGCAAGACCACGCTGGGTCGCACCATCGCGCGCCTTTACCGGCCGGCCCGGGGACGCATCCTCTTCCGAGGCCGGGACCTGGCTCCCCTGGACGAACCGGCCCTGCGCCCCGTGCGGCGCCACCTGCAGATGGTCTTCCAGGACCCGTACGCCTCGCTGGATCCCCGCATGCGGGTGGAAGATCTGATCGCCGAGCCTCTCCACCTCATCCCCGGCCTGAGCCGCCGGGAGCAGCGGGAACGGGTGCGGGCCATGCTGGCGCGGGTGGGGTTGCGCCCCGACCACGCCTCGCGCTATCCCCACGAGTTCTCCGGCGGCCAGCGCCAGCGCATCGGCATCGCCCGGGCGCTGGTGGTGGAACCCGAGCTGGTGGTCGCCGACGAGCCCCTCTCGGCCCTGGACGTGTCGGTCCAGGCCCAGATCCTGCACCTGCTCGGGTCCCTGCAGGAGGAGCTGGGCCTCTCCTACCTGTTGATCACCCACGACCTGGCGGTGGTGCGGCACGTGTGCCAGCGGGTGGCGGTGATGTACCTGGGGCGGGTGGTAGAGGAGGCGCCTGTCGAGGAACTCTTCGCGCGGCCCCTGCATCCGTATACCCAGGCGCTGATGGCAGCCATCCCCGTACCCGACCCGGTGCGGGCGCGGCGGCGGGAGCGGAAGCTGGTCCAGGGGGAGCCGCCCGATCCGGTGAACCCGCCTTCGGGCTGCCCCTTCCGGACCCGCTGTCCGCTGGCCCAGGCCCGCTGCGCGGAAGAGGTGCCCGAACTCCGGGAACTGGCGCCGGGGCACCGGGTGGCCTGCCACTTGGCCGGCTGAGGCTGGAAAGGGCGTGTCGGCCTTACGGGCCGCTCAAGGTGCTGGTCCGCTCCCGTTGAGGGGGCTGGTTTGCTGCGGTTCGCCGTTGTTCCCCCGTCCGGCGCGCTCTCTGCGGGCGGCGCGCCGGGCCCCTGCAGATTGCGGGCTGCTGCATCCGGTCAGGGCATGGCAGGGGTGGGGGCAAGGGCGCCGGTTTCAACCCCGGAGGCGGTGCAAGGTCAAGCCCGAGGGAGGCGGCAAGGCATGGCAACCCCTTCGTCTGCGAAGGCCGGTGCGGGCCAGGAGAGCCCCATGGGCCCCGCGGTCACTCGCTGGGTGGCCGTAGCGGTAGCCACCGTCTGGCGGGATCCCGGCCGGCCCCGGCCCGTCGACCTGCCGGCGCTGGCGGCCCCCGCAGGCTTGCGGGAGTGGCTGTCCGCCCTGGACGTGGAGGCCCGGAAGGACCTGGTGGGCCGCATCGAGACCCAGGTGTTGCTGGGCCAGCCGGTCACGGTGCTGGAAGAACGGGACGGGTGGGCCCGGGTGGCCGTTCCCGAACAGGCGGAACCCGGCGCTCCCGGTGGGTATCCGGGCTGGATCCCGGGCTGGCAGTTGACGGCCGATCCCGCCTGGGCGGCGGTGGCGCGCCGGGCGGGTCTTGCCGGGGCACCGGCGCCGGAGGAAGCCGCGGAGGCCCTGACCACCGCTACCGTCACGGCCCTGACCACCTGGCTGTACCACCGGCCCCACCCTCAGGCTCGCTGGACGGAGGTCAGCTTCGGCACCTGCCTCCCCGGCCTTTCCCACGGAGACAGCGGGACCGGGAGCATTGCCGCGGCCTTTGAAGACGGCTCGGCGGCCGGAGCTGGCGCGGCCGCCGGCGGGGCGGAAGGCGAGTGGCTGCCCGTGGCGGTGCCCACCCCCAACCCGGCGCCGGGGCGACGGGCAGGCTTCACCCCGGAAGGCGACGGCGGTGGCCCGGCCAGGGCCGCCACGGCCGGCCCGGCGGCCGGCGATCCGGGCCGGCACGCCAGCCGCCCAACCGGGGCCCCACCGGCGGAGGATGACCCGCTGGCCGCAGGACCTCCCACCGTGGCGTGGGTGCGGCGGGCGGCCGTTCGCCTGGACCCTCCCCGCCGGGTTCCACCCGGCGGCCAGGTTCCACCCGCCAAGGTGCCGGGAACGACCCTCCTGGAAACGGCGCGCCGGTTCCTGGGACTCCCCTACCTTTGGGGCGGCACCTCGGGCTTCGGAGTGGACTGCTCGGGTTTCATGTACCTAGTCCACCGCTTCCACGGCCTGCTGATCCCCCGTGACGCGGCCCCGCAGCGGGATCACGGCCGGGGGCAGCCGGTGGAGCGGGACCGGCTGCAGCCTGGCGATCTGGTTTTCTTTGCCCACGATGGCGGCAAGGGCAGCGTTCATCACGTGGGGATGTACGCCGGCGGCGGCCGCATGATCCACGCCCCCAGCTCCGGGCGGGTGGTGGAGGAGATCCCCCTGGACACGCCGCCTTACGGGGAAAAGTACGCCGGCGCCCGCCGCTATCACGCGGGTTAGGAAACCGGGTCCGGCGAGGCCGCCGGGCACCGGCGCCCACCTGTGCCCGCTGGCCGGCTCGCGGCGGCGACGCTGCGGTTCCTCCGGTGTCCTGTTCCACAAGGATTCGGGCCCGCGAAGAACCGGGCCCGCGCGGGCCCGGTTCCCGATCCGGCGGCAGGGCCAGAGCGCCAGGCGGGGCGCTGCGCCGCCACCTGGTGCCAGGGCCGGGTTGGGATCTTAGCTGCTCGTGCCCGCCAGCCGGATCCCCGCCCGCCGCAGCAGGCGCAGCACCGCCAGGGTCAGGGCGCCGTCGATCAGATGGTGCACCGCGGTGCCACCAGCGGTGAGCCACGCCTGGATCGCCGTGCCGGAGGCCAGCCAGACCACCAGGCCTTCACCGGCGGCGTGTACCGGCAGGGCCAGGAGCAGGGCGGCCCAGAGGGGCCATCCCCGGCGCAGGGCCCAGGCGCCCAGGACCGCAAAGGGCACGTGCACGAAAGCCCGCGCGGCCACCACCGGGCCCAGGGTGAGGAAGAACCCGACCGTGGCGCCTAGGCCCACCATCACGGCCACCCCCGGGCCGAGGGTCATCGCCAGCATGGGCGGGACGTGGGACGCCAGGGTGGCGGTGTAATAGGGGCCAAGGGTGAGCTGCAGCGTTCCCCGGAAGAAGATGGGGATCATCAGGGCAAGGGCCGTCAGCAGGCCGCCCAGCACCACCTGGCGGGCCACCGGGGCGGTAGATGCGGGCGCAGCCGGCGGGGACATTCTGGCAGGCATGGCAACCTTCCTCTCCTGGTGGTACTGTTCATTGCCGCACGGTCTGGCCCGGGGCCAGGTGGGGCGCCGCCCGTCCGGGATCCCCACCGGGATGCCCCAGGGAGATGAGCGGGCCGGCCCTGGGGCGCCGGGCATGGAGCCCGTGCAGAACCTGCTTCTGCGGCAACGATCAACCCGGATCGGCAGCGGAAGACCCGCCTGTCTAGGGCTGAACCTGTCTAGAGCTGAACCTGCACCTCAACCGTTGAACATGTATCTACGCATGTATCTACAGGTGTATATACACCATCCGCAGGTGCTGAGCAACGGGTGCTCCGGCCAGCCCGTTCCCAGGCTGCTGCGGCCAAGAGGAAAGGGCGGGCCATCCTGCGAAGGAGAGCGCCAGCCGGTTCGTCCCGGTTCGGACGCGGCAACTTGCTGGCGAGACCCGGCTCGGCACGTGGCTCACCGGCCTGGCACCTGGTCCAGCCACGGCACCTGGTCGAGGCACGGGGAGGAGGGGTTCCATGTTCCGCATGTCGCCGCGGCGCCGCCCGGACGAGGGGAGAGGCGGGCAGGGTCAAGGCCAGGCCCCCGGGGGGGATGGACCCCGGCGCACCGCGCCCTCCCATGGGCAGGGGGACAAGACCCAGCTGGATCCGCCGGGGGCCCGCCGGCAGGCTCCAAGGGAGTCTTCTGATTCCGGGCATGCCGGGCCACCCGGCTCCTACGCTCACGCTGCTTTGACGCCTGGGCGCGGGGCCGCTGGTTTCGAAGGGTTGTCCCGGCCGGGTGATGCCGCCCGCCGGCGCCAGGCGATCCTCCAGCTTCTGGCTGGGGCGGAGGAACCCGTCCCGGGCCAGCGGCTGGCCGGGCAGATGGGCGTCACCCGAGCCGTGATCGTCCACGACATCGCCCTGCTGCGGGCCCAGGGGGAGCCCATCCTGGCCACACCCGCCGGGTACGTCCTGAACCGGCCGCCGGCCCGCTTCACCTGGCAGGTGGCCGTTGAGCACGGCCCAGAACTGGAGACCATCCGCCGGGAGCTTTACGCCATGGTGGACCAGGGCGTGACGGTGCGGGATGTGATCGTGGAGCACCCTGTCTACGGGGAACTGAGGGGGCTATTAGACCTGCGCTCGCGGCACGACGTCGACCGGTTCTGCCGGCAGATGGTCGCCACCGGGGCCGAGCCCCTGCTGACCCTGACGGGCGGCCCGCACCTCCACACCCTGGAGGCCGACGACCCCACCGCCCGTGCCCGGGTGGACCAGGCCCTGCGCCGGCTGGGCTTTCTGCTTGACAAAGAGTAAGAACCTGGAGCCTGGGGGGAGCATGGGGCCCGTCCCTGGAGCGGCCCGCCGGTCCTTCCCGCCCCGCCTGCCCCGCCTGGCCCGGTCTTTCCGCCCCTTCTGCTGTGCACAAAGCTTATCCCGCCCGCGAATCCCTAAGTGAATCCCCAGGGGATGGCAGGAATCGCCGCCCGTCAGGGCCGGAACCCGGGCCGGTCCGGGCGGGGGAGGAGGGTGCGTCATGCCCAAGCGGCAACGGCGGGCCGCGCTGGCCTGCCTGGTGACGGCCGCTCTCATCGCCCTTTCGTTCCTGGCGGCACCCGCCCAGGCCTTTCAGGGGCTCGATGCCCGGGCGCATGGGGACGAACCGGCGGCGGCCCTGGCACCGTCCATCGACATCCGGGATGACCTGCAGGCCCTGGACCTGCCGGAGCGGACCCGGGAGGCGGCGGCGCAGCTGGCCGCCGAGGTAGGCAGCGGCCTGCGCATCCGGTGGAACCCCTTCTACAAGACCCCGTCCATGATCACCCGCAGCCAGGGCTACCTGACCGGGGCGGCGGAGGGCCAGGCGGTGGACATCGCCCGCCAGTGGCTGCGGGAGCACAAGGATCTGTTCGGCTGGACGGACCAGGTGGTCGACGGGCTGAAGGTGGTCCGGGACTATGCCTTGCCGGGAACGGGGCTCCACCCCGTAACCTTCCAGCAGACGTTCAGCGGGATTGAAACGGCGGCTGGGGGCCGCATCATCGTGGCGGTCAACCGGGAAGGGCGGATCCTCTCCGTGGCCGCCAGCGCCCAGCCGGCGGCGCCGGTCAAGGGCGGCTTCGATCTTGGCGTCACCGATGCGGTCAGTCGGGTGGCCGCGGTACTGGCCCCGACACTGGCGTACACGCCCGAGGTGACCGGCACCCGCGCCGGCTGGACGGTGCTGGCCCAGGGACCCTTTGCCACCGTCCAGTACGCCCGCAAGGCCCTCTTCCCCATGGGGAAGGAGCTGCGGCCTGCCTGGCGGATCCTGTTCATCCCCAAACTCACCGAAGGTTACGAGGTCCTGGTCGACGCCACCAGCGGCCAGATCCTGTACCGCCGCCCCCTGGTGAACTTCAGCGGGCCCGAGGGGCTGGTGTTTGAGAACTACCCCGGGGCGCCGGCGGGGGGGACCCAGGTGGTGAAGTCCTTCGCCGGGGATCCCAGCGCCTCGCCCAGGGGCTGGGTAGGGGTGCTACCCGGTGTCAGCGGTCCGACCACCTTCGGCAACAACGCCGACACCTTCGCCAACTGGAGCAACTTCCTGGTGCCCGAGGCGCCGGGGCTGGTTCGTCCGGTGAACGTGCTTTCCCACTTCCACTACGCCTTCACCGACCAGTGGGGGCGGACCCAGTGCCAGGCCACGCCGCCCTCTTACGCGGAAGACGTGGAGGCGGCGGTGACCAACCTCTTCTACCACCACAACCTTTTCCACGACCACTTCTACAAGCTGGGCTGGACGGAGCCGGCCGGCAACCTGCAGGTCGACAACTTCGGCAAGGGCGGCCAGGGCGGCGACCCGATCCTCGGCCTGGCCCAGGCGGGGGCGCTGACCGGCGGCGAGCCGCTCTACACCGGCCGGGACAACGCCTACATGCTGACGCTGCCCGACGGCCTGCCCTCCTGGAGCGGCATGTTCCTCTGGGAGCCCATTCCGGGGGCCTTTGAGGGCAAGTGCGCCGACGGCGATTTCGACGCCGGGGTGATATACCACGAGTACAGCCACGCCCTGTCGAACCGGCTGGTGGCGGGCGGCGAGGCCCTCAACAGCCACCAGGCGGGGTCCATGGGCGAGGCCTGGGGCGACTGGTACGGCATGTCCTACCTGATCGCCCGGGGGCTGCAGGACCGGCCCATCGTCGGCCAGTACGTGACCGGCAATGCCAAGACGGGCATCCGCAACTACGCCCTGGATCAGAGCCCGCTGGGCTTCGGCGACATCGGCTATGACATCACGGGGCCGGAGGTCCACGCCGACGGCGAGATCTGGGCGGTCATCCTGTGGGACGTGTGGAAGGCGCTGGTGGGCAAGTACGGCAAGGCGAAGGGCGCCCAGATCGCCGAGCAGCTGGTGACCGATGCCATGCCCATCTCCCCGCCCGATCCCAGCATGATCGACATGCGGGATGCCATCCTCACGGCCGACGTGGACCGCTACCACGGCGACCACTTCGATTTGCTCTGGACCGCCTTTGCCCGCCGCGGCCTGGGGGCCGGAGCCGTGAGCAACACCGGCGACGACACCGACCCCCACCCGGCCTTCGACCACCTGGCCAGGGCCCGCAACGGCCGGCTGGTGGGGACGGTGGTCAACGCCACCACCGGCAAGCCCATTGCCGGCGCCCGGGTGATCATCGGCGAGTACGAGGCGCGGGTCAGCCCGGCGGCGGTGACGGGCGCCAAAGGCGGCTTTGCCCTGGACATGGTCGGCGGCACCTACACCGTGACCATCCAGGCGCGGGGCTTCGGGGCCCGGACCTTCCGCGGCATCCAGGTCACGGCGGGGCGGACCACCTCCCTGCGGTTCAGCCTGCAGCCCAACTACGCCTCCCTGGCCAACGGGGCGAAGGTGATCCAGGTCAGCCGGCTGGGCGAGGACGCCACCCTGCCGGCCAAGAACGCCCTGGACGACACCGAGGCCACCGTCTGGGCCACGGCGGTCAACGACCAGGGCTATGACGGCGAGTGGGTCGTGGTCGACCTGGCCGGTGACCGGCCCGTGCCCATCACGGCGGTCCAGGTCAGCGCCTTCAAGGACATCGCCAAGGCGCGCTTCGCGGCCCTGAAGGACTTCACCCTGCAGGTGTCCACCGACGGGGTGGTGTGGAAGACCATCCTCCAGGGCAGCTTCCCCACGGAGAAGCCGCGCCCCGTGGCGCCCGCCCTGCACTACAAGCTCTGGACGCTGAGCCGGCCGGAACAGGCGGCCTACATCCGGTTCTTCGCCGACACCGCCCAGGACAACAGCTTGGGTTATGCCCAGGTGGCGGAGATCCAGGTCTTCGGCGGGGACCGGGCCACCGCGGTCGAACCGGCACCGCTGCCCAAGGAAGACCCGATCGTCGAGGAGGGGACGGTCCGGGTGGGCAACCCCACCTCGGACACGGTGGGCGGCGTGACGCAAAACGAGTTCGTCGCCACCTGCAACCCCGACCCCTCCAGCGAGGGCCTCGACGGGTGGGTGATGGAGCTGCCCGAGTCCTTCGGTGACGGGACCCATCGCATCACCGCCGCCGGGCCGGGCACGGGGACCTATGACTTCGACCTCTACTTCTACGCGGCGAACTGCCAGATGCTGGGCAGCAAGGCGTCGGCGGCAGCCGACGAGTCGGCGGTGATCCCGGGCGGCACCCGGTTCGTGGTGGCCGACCTCTGGCTGGGCGCCAGTGTCCCGCTGCGCCTGATCGCCGAACCGTCCCAGTGAGGACGAACCGGCCGCGGCGCCGCCGAATCCGCCCGCGGCCCCGGCGCCCGGCGGACGGAGCGGGGGACGGCTTCCCCCGAAGGGGAGCACCAGCGGGCAGTTGAGGAGCGGGGCCGGCGGGGCGCCTGCAGGCGCCCCGCCGGCCTTTGCCCGGGCACTGGGACGAGCCCGCCACGGGCCGGGTTCTTCGGGACCTGGGGGCCGGGCGGCTGGCCGGCATTCCCCAGCAGGTGGCCGCCGGGGTGATGGACCCCTTCCTGGACCGGGCGCTGGAGGTTCTGGAATCACCGCCGCCAGGGCGATAGGGCCATGCGCCGGTAGGTGTGCCGCCGGCCACGGATGGCGATGCCGTAGGCCAGGATGTTCTCCGGCAGGGCGATGCCGTGGTAGCCGGCATCGCCCACATGATGCACGTCGAACCCGGCCGCCTTGGCCATCAAGGCGATCTGCCGCACGGTCTCCCGGTCTGCCCCTTCCTGGGAAGTGCCCACGGTGCTCATGGCCAGGGCGCCGGCGGCGTGGACGGCCTCCACCCAGCGGCGCGCCTGGTCCAGGGTAACCCCCGGCACGGTGGCCGGCGCGGGCAGGGCCACCAGGTCGACCCCGGCCGCCACCAGGTCCTTCACGGCACCCTCGTCCAGAAAGGGTTCCTGCCCGAACCAGCAGCCGGCGCCGTGCATGCGGCCGGCGGCCAGCAGCAGCCGCTCGGGCGGAAGAACCCGGCGGATGGCCTCCGCCGCCTGAAGGATGCCTTCCGGGGTGACCCCCGTCTGGGGGTTGCCGGTCAACAGGATCCACTGGGCCCCCTGCTCCACCGCCCGCAGGGCATTCTCCGGGGTGGCCCGCCGCCCCGGCGGCACCCGGTCGCTGGGCTCCAGGTTGATCCCCACCACCCGGCCGGCCAGCAGGGCCAGGGCGGCCAGGGGGCCCTGGAGGCCGGGTGCCGCGGCGCCCGGTACCGCCCGCCCGGCGGGCGTGCCGGTTGCCGGTGCGCCCGGGGGCGCGGTGGCGGGCGCCGCTTCGGCCGGGTGGGTACCGGGTGCGGCGGCGGGGGCAGCCGTTCCCGCGCGAGCGGGCCCGGTGGAGGCCGGCGGGGCAGCAGGCAAGGTCGCGGGCTCGCCGGCAGCCGCCGCCGGACCCGGTACGGCCCAGGCGGGGGCCGCGCCGGCCGGTTCGTCCCAGCCCGGCAGGCCGGCGATCCGGGGCGCCCGCACGTCGTAGACGTTGACCAGCAACAGGTCCGCACCGAAGGCGGCGGCCAGCTCGCCGTTGGTCACGCCGTCCACCAGGGGCGCGGCCACGGCCACCACCTCGGCGGCCAGCACCCGGCCCTCGCTGGCCGCGATGGCCTGCCGCAGCGCCGTGCCCCGCAGGCGCACCAGCTCGGCCGGTACCAACTCCAGCAGCCGCCCTGCGGGCCGGCCCTCCGGCGCCGGCGGCACGGCAGCCTGTACGGCGGCAGCCTGCACGACCTCTTCCGGTGCCCCCGCGGCACGCGGCTGCGGGGATCCAGAGGGCTGGGACAGGTTCTCCCCGGCGGGCTCGCCGGGGTGGAACGGGACGTTCACGGTTCGACCTCCTGAGATTTCGCCGCCTGGCATGCGCCGCTCACCGGTCCTCAGGCAGGCCCGCCGGCCCACACCACCCGGAACAGCACGCTCTTCCCCGCCAGCGCGGTGCCCTGGGCCACGGGCGCAACCCGGCCCCCCAGCTCGTCCAGGTTGGTGACCAGGACCGGCGAGAGAGGGGAGCGGGCTCCTGCCTTGAGGCGCTCCAGGTCGATCCGGATCAGGGGCTGGCCCGCCTCCACCTGCTGCCCCACGGCCACCAGGGCCTCGAAGGCCCCCTCGGCGTGGGCCGAATCGATCCCCAGGTGGATGAGCAGCTCGACGCCCTCCGGCGTCCGCAGTCCCACGGCATGGCCGGTAGGGAAAAGGGCGGTGACGGTGCCGGCCAGGGGGGCGATGACGGGGCCCGCCTGCGGGTCCAGGGCCACCCCGTCGCCCACCATCCGCTCGGCGAAGACGGGATCCGGGACCTCCTCCAGCGGGACGATCCGGCCCGTCACCGGCGCCGGCACGGCCAGCTCCCTGCGGTCACCGCCGCCGGCCGGCTCCGCCGCGGCGGCCCCGGCCGGGCCGCCGCGGGCCGGGTTCGGCCGGTCACCCACGGCCCAGAAGCTCCTTCATCTCGGCTTCCAGGTGCTCGGCGCTGGTACCGAAGACCACCTGCACGGCGCCGCCCCCCATGCGCACCACGCCCATGGCTCCCTGGCGCCGCAGGGCGGCTTCGTCCACCTTCCCCGGATCCGCCAGCACCAAGCGCAGTCGGGTGATGCAGCTGTCCAGCTCCCGGATGTTGTCCGGCCCCCCCAGGGCCTCGATGACGGCTCGGGCCTTGTCCGACATAGTCCTCGCCTCCCCGGCTACCAGATCAGGCCACGCCGTGGAGCCACCGCGGGCGGGCCGGGCGACGCCGGCCGGGCCCACCCGCTTCGTGGTTCCTCTGCGCGGGTTGGGACGTGGCCCCGTTCCGGGGCCAGGTCTGCGACGAACCTGGCCCCGGTTTCAGACTAACCCTGCGGATTGCTGCGTGTCTCCACCGGCTCCCGGCCGGGCGTGGGCAGGTCCAGCCGCCGGATCAGGAACCGGAACAGGAAGTAGTAGACCACGCCGAAGACCAGGCCGATGGGGATCAGCAGGGCGGGCCGGGTCGCGATGCCCCAGTTCAGCACGTAGTCGATGAGACCGGCGGAGAACGTGAACCCGTGGCGGATCCCCAGCTCGTAGACCAGGGCCATGGAGATGCCCGAGAGCACCGCGTGGGTGACGTACAGAACGGGCGTCAGGAACATGAAGGCGAACTCCAGCGGTTCGGTGATGCCGGTGACGAAGGAGGTCAGGGCCGCGGAGAGCAGGATGCCGCGGGCCGCCGCCCGGTTCTCCGGCTTCGCCTCGTGGATCATGGCCAGGGCGACGCCGATCAGGCCGAACATCATGATCGGGTACCACCCGGCCATGAAGATCCCGGCCGACGGGTCGCCGGCGAAGAACCGGTGCAGGTCGCCGTGGACCACCTCGCCCGTCTGGGGGTTGGTGAAGTCACCGAAGACGAACCAGACCAGGCTGTTGATGATGTGGTGCAGGCCGAAGGGTAGCAGGAGCCGGTTCAGCACTCCGAAGACGAAGACCCCCGCAGCCCCCGCCCCCACGATCCAGTTGCCCAGGGCGTCGATGGCCTGCTGGACGGGGCCCCAGACGAACCCGAAGACCACGCCCAGGACCAGGGCCCAGAAGGCGGTGACCAGCGGGACGAACCGGCGCCCGCCGAAGAAGCCCAGCCACTCGGGCAGCCGGATGTTGTGGTAGCGGTTGTACATGGCCGCGGCCAGCGCGCCGGTGAGAATGCCCGCCAGGACGCCCATGTTGAGGTCCTCGTTGATGGTGGTGAGGGTCTTCTGGAACACCACGTACCCGACCAGAGCCGCCAGTCCGGCCACACCCGCCTGGTTTGCCAGGCCGATGCCGACGCCGATGGCGAACAGCAGGGGCAGGTTGGAGAAGACGGCATCCCCGGCCTGGGCCATCACCGGAATGTTCAAAAGGTCCGGCTGGCCGAGGCGCAGCAGGATGCCGGCCGCGGGTAGCACCGCCACGGGCGCCATCAACGCCCGGCCCACCCGCTGCAATCCCCCCATGACGTTCATCGCGGACACCCCTCCTCTGAATATGTCCACCTTGCCAGCAAAAAACCGGAGGATGCACGGCCTTGCTTTGGGGCCGCGCACGCCTCCGGTTCATGCCGGGTCGAACCCGTAACACACCGGGTTTCGAAGGTGGTCTGGGTATCGACTTTATTCGCGCCGGGAGGGTACCGTTCCTTCCGGGGACCTGCCCTCCAGCATCAGTTTGGCCAGGTGCAGGGCCACGTAGCCCAGGTCGTCTTCGGGGACGGGCTTGCCCAGCCGCCGGGCGATTTCTGCCCCCATTTCCTCCGCCAGGGCCATGGCCTGGGGAAACTCCTCCCGGATCCGGGGCAGCAGGGGGTTGGGGGTGCCGCCACCCCGCGCCACCGCGTCGACCAGGTAACGCAGGTGGGCCACCAGCCGGGCGTGGTCCAGGTTTCCGGGGCGCAGCGGCACCTGCAGGCGCCGCCGGACCCACTCCACCAGTTCGTGCACCAGCGCCGTGTCCCGGGCCGGTTGCTTGACGGGGACCCCCGCCCGGGCAGCCCGCAGGTGCAGGGCGACGAAACCGGCTTCGGCGGGCGGCAGAACCGGCCCGCCGGCGCCGGCCACGTCCGCCAGCAGCTGGCGGGCCAGGAGCAGCTCCTCCGGGAACAGCACCTCGATCTCGTCAAGGAACGGGTTCTCCAGGGGCAGGCCCTGCTGCACCCGGTGTAAGGCGAAGGCCAGGTGGTCCACCAGGGCGGGCACGATGTGGGGGTCCACCGGCTCGCCCAGGGCCGCCTCCGCCCGCTGCACGAGCCGTGCCACCACGCCCGGCAACCAGTCCGGGGCGGGCACCGCCGCCGGTTCGGCCACGTAGACGGCTTCGATGGCGGGATCACCGGCGGCAACCCAGCGGGATTGCCGGGACCGGTAACCCAGGCCGCGGCCCTGCAGCACCACGGCCCGGCCGTTCCCGTCCCGGGCCAGGACCGCGTTGTTGTTGAGGACCTGAATCACCCGGTACCCCGCCGGGCCCTCCTCACCGGGCCCGGCGATTCCCCGGGGGGGCCGCGCCTGGCGCGCCTCGGACTGGTGGTCGCGGGACATCGGCTGCCCTCCCCGTCGCCTGGCAGGATGCTCATAGGGTGCCATGTGTACCAGGCTCGCGCCCCGCGCCCGTGGCTCTCGGCCGGGCGCCGCCCCTGGGTTCGCGGGCGGCCGCCCGCGATCCTGCCGCCACCGGGGCGATCAGGGCAGGCGGGACAGATTGCCATCACGACAGGTCGAAGGACTATGAGGCCTTGACCCGATAGGCCGCCCTGCGGCCGGAACCGGCCGGCGGCATCGCGGCGGGCCGTCGCCGGGTTCGTCGAGAATTGTCGCACGAATCCCGTTGTCTTCGTGGTATTTCGGAACGTTTCGCGCCAGGAAACGGACAGGCCCGGGCGAACTTGGGCCATTACCCGCGGCGGGCCGGCGCCCCGGCGAGGCGAGATCCAGCCCCGGCCGGGACGGTGACCGGGTTCTGCCCGGGTGGACGCGGGACCGGTGGGGGGAGCGGGCATGGGGATCCGGGATATTCCGGGCATGGCGCGGATGGCGTGCCTTCCGGCACGCTGGACGGCCAGATCCTCCAGATCGGGGCGGGAAGGCGGCGGGCTGCGGGCCGGGGCGGCAGCCGCCGGGGAGCAGGACCTCAGCCCCGGGCCTGAGGGGGACCGGCACCGGAGCGCCGCCGGCGGGTGGCGGTGGCGCCAGGCCGCGGGCGTCATCCTCACGGTGGTGGCCAGCGTCACCGCGACCGAACTGGCCCGCCGCGCCGGCAGCCCGGCCTGGCTGGTGGTCCTGGCCGCAGCCGTACCTGTGGCGGCGGGTACCGCCTGGCTCGACCGGCAGTGGGGCCGCTGGTGCCGGCAGGAAGACGACCGGCGCTGGCTGGTGGAAACGGTCCTGGATGACTTCCGCTCCCGGGCCACCGCCGTCACCCTGGCGGCCGGCATGTTGAGGCGCAGCCGTTCCCAGGCCTCCGGCGGGGCCTCTGCGGTAGATCCCGCGACCCCGGCCGCGCCCGTCTCGCCGGCGACCTTCCCGGCGGTGCCGGCTCCCACCTCCCCGGTGGCGCCGGCTGCCGCAGCGAGGGAGACTGCCGCCATCACCGGGCCCCGGTTTCCTGATCCCCCGGACAGGCCGGACGCCCGCGCGTCCCTCGCCGGCCCTGGCGGCGGGTGGGGGCGCATCGTTCCCCTTCGCGTGCAGGAGGGGTTGCCCGCCGGCCGGTTCGCTGACGAGCGTCCCCACAGCCACGTGCTGATCCAGCTGGAGGCCGAGGCCGAGCTGCTGCGCCTCAGCGCCTTGCAGCTGGCCTGCTGGTTGCGGCTTCAGGCCCGGCGGGTGCGGCCCGAACGGGAACGGGTCGACCTGGCCGCCGTGGCCGAGCGGGCCGCCCGCCGGCTGGCTGCCGTGGCCCTGGCCCGCCAGGTGCAGGTCACTCTGGCCGGCCGATCCGGGACGGCCATGGTGGTGCGCGGCGACCGGGCGTTGCTCGAGCTGCTGTGCTCGAGCCTGGTGGCGGCGGTCATCGACCGCTGCCCGCCCGGAAGCCGCCTGGAGATGCGGGTTGACGGTGACGGGGCGGCGGTCGTGCTGGGCCTGGAGGCGCAGCCGCCGGCCCCGGCCGGGGACGGGGGCCGGCCCGGGATCATCCCGGCGGAGGGCAGGGCAGTACTGTTGCCGGAGGCGGTCCGCGACGCTCGCCCTGGCGCCGTTGCGGCCGGCTCCCGGGCCGGCGGCCCGGCAGGCTCCGCCGGTTCCACCGCGGGACGAACCGGCCCCGCGGGAGGGGCGGCCGTGGGCAACCGGTGGCGCCGCGGCGTGACCTCGCCCCTGGCCCTGGAGCTGGTGGCGGCGGTGGCGGGCCTGCATGGCGGCCGCTGGCGGGCGGCGCCCGGCGGGTTGCGGTGGACCGTCGAGTTGCCCGCGGCCCACGGCCCCTTCGGCATCCTCCGGTCGCTGGTGCGCCCGGCGCCCTCTCCAGGTTTGCCGGCTTCGCGTCCCAGTCCCCTGGTCAAGGCGCGGGCCACCCCGGGGATCGTCTCGCCGGTGGCGGGTCTTCCCGTCGTCCGGGCCGCCGCCCCTCGCGCCCTTGCCCGGCGGGCCACGGTCGTGGCGCCGGCGGTGGTCCCCGGCGGCGGCAGGGTGGCGCCCTCGCCGGCGCGGTGGGCAAGCCCGCGCCGCGCCGGCGGTACGCGCCCCTTGTCCCCTGGCGGCCCTGGACGGCCCGCGGGGCAGGCCGGGGGTCCGGCCGGCTGGCGGCACGGGTTGCGGCCGCCCGGGTTGCGGGGAATCCTAACCAGGGTGAGACCCGTGCCGCACCTCTCGGCGCTGGCCGTGAAATTCGTCGCCACGGCGGCCGTCCTGCTCTGGATCCTCCCTGCAGGGGGGAGCATGGCCGGACCCGGTGCTCTGCTCCTGCTGGCTGCCGCCGTCACCTTGGCCGGTTACGTCACCGGCGATCGCATCGTCTTGCCCGTCGGCGGGCAGGCGGTGGCGATGGTGGTGGACGTCCTGCTGGCGGCCCTGATCCTGGCGGTGGCCGGCTACCTGTGGCCGGCCCTGGCCCTGCGGCCGGGACCGGTGGGGCTGGCGTCCCTGGCCCTGGGCATCGCCGAGTTCTTCTTCCACCGGTACTTGAAGACACGGGGGCTGGCCCGGCTGGTGCCGGGCGAGTAGAGGGCACACCCTCCGGCAACCCTCCGGCCGCGGCCAGGACACCGGAAGACCCGGAAACCCGGGAGACCGCCGGGTCACCCCCCGGCGACGGCCTATGCCGCAGCAGCCCCTTGATCCGCAGCGGCGGCGGCCTGCCGCAGCCGCGGTGGCCCGCCGCCGTGGTAGCCTGTTGCCGTCGTGGCCTACCGCAGCCAAGCTGACCCGCCTCCGCGGCCTTCTCTCACCACGGCCGGACGCAGATCACCCTGCCAGAAGTGGTATCATCGAACTTCGGAAGAAGGACGGCCCGCCGGTGCGGTTTGCTCTGGTTTGCGCCGCACCGGCGGGTCCGTTCCAGGCGCCGTGCCCCGGGCCGGCGGGTACCGCCCAACGGCGGGCCGGGCCGGACGGCCGGTTCGACCGGCGGGAACGGCGGGTGGGAGGAGGGTTGTTTGTTGGATGCGGCGGAAGTGCTGGCCCGCCTCGCCTCCATCGCCGGTTCCCCGGGCCATGAGGGGCCCGTGGCGGCGGCGGTGGAAGAGCTCTGGCGGCCCCTGGCCGCCGAGGTGCGCCGGGACGCCCTGGGCAACGTGATCGCCGTGGTGCGGGGCGAGGGGCTGGCCCTCCCCGGCGGCCGACGGGCCAGCGTGATGTGGGCGGCCCACATGGACGAGATCGCCCTACTGGTGGCCGCCATCGAAGAAGAGGGCTTCCTGCGGGTCGACGCCGCCGGCGGCGCCGATCCCCGCAACCTGCTGGGGCTGGAGGTCACGGTCCACACCGCGGGCGGGCCCCTCGCCGGCGTGGTGGGGACCAAGCCGCCCCACCTGACCAGCGCCGAAGAGGCGCGCCAGGTGCCCCGCCTGCGGGACCTGTTCGTCGACGTGGGCCTGCCGGCGGAGGCGGTGCGGCGCCGGGTGCGGGTGGGCGACCCCGTCACCATCCGCCAGTCGCCGGCGCGCCTTCAGGGCCGGCGCATGACGGGCAAGAGCCTGGACAACCGGGTGGGCGTCACGGTGCTCACCCTGGCCCTGGCCGAACTGGCCCGCCGGCGCCACGCCGTGGACGTGTACGCCGTGGCCACGGTCCAGGAGGAAGTGGGGCTGCGGGGGGCCGCCACCAGCGCCTACGGCCTCGACCCCACCCTGGCCATCGCCGTGGACGTGACCTTCGGCGACCAGCCCGGCGTGCCCGACGGCAAGACCGTGGAACTGGGCAAGGGCGCGGCCGTCGCCCAGGGGGCCAACATCCACCCGCAGGTGCTGGAGGCCCTGCGGGAGGCGGCGAAGGCCGAGGGCATCGCCACCCAGCCCGAGCCCATCCCGGGGGCGTCGGGCACCGACGCCTGGGCGATCCAGATCGCCCGGGAGGGGATTCCCACGGGCCTGGTGTCGGTGCCCCTGCGGCACATGCACAGCCCGGCGGAGGTGGTCGACCTGGGCGACGTCCAGGAGGCGGCCCGCTTGCTGGCGGTCACGGCGGCCCGGCTCGACGCCGAGGCCGTCAGCCGGCTGGTGGGTCCGGGTTGGCAGGAGGTGAGGGCCGGTGCTGCTGGCGCGGCTCAGTGAGGCCCGGGGCGTCTCCGGGGACGAAGGGGCGGTCCGCGAGCTGATCCTGGAGGCGGTGCGCCCCCATATCGACGCCTACCGCATCGACAGCATGGGCAACCTGCTGGTCGTCAAGGGGAAGGACAAGCCCGGCCCCAGGGTCATGGTGGCCGCCCACATGGACGAGGTCGGCCTGATGATCACCCGGATCGAGAAGAGCGGCCTCCTGCGTTTTGCCAAGGTCGGCGGCCTGGACGACCGGCTGCTGCCCGGCAAGCGGGTGCGGGTGGGGCCGGACGGCGTGCCTGGGGTCATCGGCAGCAAGCCGATCCACCTGGACCGAAAGGCGAGCAGCGTGACCCCCGCGGACGAGCTCTACATCGACATCGGCGCCACCTCCTGCGAGGAGGCGGAGAAGCTGGTTCGTCCCGGGCAGTACGCCACCTTCGACACGGCCTTCGGCGAGCTGGGCCAGGGCTGCTGGAAGGGCAAGGCTTTTGACGACCGGGTGGGTTGTGCCCTGCTGGCCGCCCTTCTGGAGGAGGAGTACGACTTCCCCTTTTATGCCGCCTTCACGGTCCAGGAGGAGATCGGCCTGCGGGGCGCGGCCACGGCGGCCTATACCATCGCGCCCGACGTGGCCCTGGTGCTGGAGGGCACCACCTGCGCCGACATCCCCGGTGCGGACGAACACGGCCAGTCCACCCGCCTGGGGCACGGGCCGGCCATCACCGCCATGGACCGGACGGTGATCCCGCCCCGCTGGCTGACGGACCGGCTGGTGGCGGCGGCCGAGCGGCGGGGCATCCCCTACCAGTGGAAGCGGACCACCTTTGGCGGCACCGACGCCGGCCGGATCCACCAGGCGCGGGCCGGCATCCCGTCGGCGGTGGTCTCGGTGCCCTGCCGGTACATCCACTCCCCCTGCGCGGTGATGAGCCAGCAGGACTACCACAACGCGGCCAGGCTGGTCCGCGGGTTTCTTGAAGATTTGAGCGAAGGAGGCGTGCCCCGCCATGGCGACTGACATGACGGACCGCCGGGCCGGGCCGGGCGGCGAGCCGCAGCGCCCCTCCGGTGCGGGCCGCGAACCGCAGCCCGTTGCCGCACCGGCCGGGGAGCGGGAGGAGCCGGCCGGCGAATCCCGCCTGATCGGCTTCCTCCGCGACCTGACCCAGACCTACGGCCCGTCGGGCCGGGAAGAGGCCGTGCGCGAGTACATTCGCGCGCGGGTGGAGGCCTGGGCCGACGAGGTGCGCGTGGACGCCCTGGGCAACCTGATGGCGCGGCGCGGGCCGCGGGGCGGGGCGGCCCCGGGCCGAAGCGGCGGCCCGGGACGGCGGATCATGGTGGCCGCCCACATGGACGAGATCGCCCTCATCGCCACCCACATCGACGAGAAGGGTTTCATCCGGGTCGAACCGGTGGGCGGGCAGGATCCCATCATCCTCATGGGCCAGCGGGTCGAGTTTGCCGGCGGCGTGATCGGCGTGGTCTCCAGCGAGAAACTGGACGGCGCCCGCGACCTCAAGATGGGCAAGCTGTTCGTGGACATCGGCGCCACCTCGGGCGATGACGCGCGGCGCCACGTGCGCGTGGGCGACATGGCCGTGTTCCACCGGCCCCTGGAGCGGGCGGGCCGGCGCCTGGTCGCCAAGGCCATGGACGACCGCTCGGGCTGCGCGGTGGTCATGGAGGCCATGGCGCGGCTGGAGGACTCGCCCCACGAGGTGTACTTCGTCTTCACGGTCCAGGAGGAGGTGGGCCTGCGCGGCGCCCGCACCGCCTCCTTCGGCATCGAGCCGGACGTGGCGGTGGCGGTGGACATCACCCTGGCCGGGGACACTCCGGAGCCTGAGCACCGGGTGGCGGTGGAACTGGGCAAGGGGCCGGCCGTCAAGGTGAAGGACAACAGCCAGATCGCCCACCCGCTGGTGCGCCGCTGGATGGAAGCCACGGCGGAGGCGGAGGGGATCCCGTACCAGCTGGAGGTGCTGCCCTTCGGCGGCACCGACGCCGGCGCGATGCAGCTGGCCCGGGCCGGCGTGCCGGCGGGCACCCTCTCCATTCCCACCCGGTACGCCCACACGCCGGGGGAGATGGTCGATGCCGGCGACCTGGAGGGGGCCGTGCGGCTGCTGGTCGCCATGCTGCAGCGCCCGTTGCCGGAGCTCTAGACCCCGGCCGGAACCACGGCATGCCGCGGGCGGCCAGCAGGCAGCCGGGCCGGGAGAAGCAAGGGCTGGGAGAAGCCGTTGGGCTGGGTGAAAATGAATATCACTTCTTTTCTGCCGAAATCGCGCGATTTTGCGGGTTCACGGCAGGATTCTCGCCCGGCCATGCGGTACAGTAAGAGAGGCGGGCGCTGATCCGGGCCCCGGCAACGCCTCCCGGCCGCGGGAGCGTGCCGGGCGCTCCGGCCCACAGGCACTTGCACGCCGGGGCCGGTCCACGGGGGTCCGCCAGGGTCAACCACCGCTGCCAGCCGCCTTGCCACGGTGGACGGGGTTGCCATAGACTTAGAGGGGTAAACCGGCGAGGAAAGGAGCACCGGCCGATGATCTACGTCATCTGCGAGCCGTGCGTCGGCACCAAGGACCAGTCCTGCGTCGAGGTCTGCCCGGTGGACTGCATCTACGAGGGCGAGGACCAGTTCTTCATCCACCCGGAGGAGTGCATCGGCTGCAGCGCCTGCGCGGCCGTTTGCCCCGTCGAGGCGATCTACGACGAGGATGAGGTCCCCGAGCAGTGGGAGCACTACAAGGAGAAGGCCCGCAAGTTCTTCGAGGAACGCGGCCAGCTCTGATCCTCGGCCGCCCCAGCTCCCATCACCGAGCGTGCCAGCCAGCAGCGCCCCGGAGCCGCCTCCGGGGCGCGTGTTGTATTTAGACCGCACCCCGTCCAGGCGAACATGGCTCTGACCGCCGGAGGGCCGGCTCCCCGGAACTCGAGACCGGCCTTTGTTCAGGGCCGGCGAGCCGCCGTGGCGTGCCGCACGATGGCCGCGACGCGCCTCTCCGTTGGCTCGTCCAGGTGGGTGAAAAACCAGGCACTGGGCATGAGCTGGTCAGGCTGGTTCGGTTCGCGCTCGAAATGGGCTTTGAGTTCGGCCTGCATGTGCCGCGGGGCGGCCCTCCCTGGAGCCGCCCCGCAGATCACTCTCGCATACCATGTTGCCTTGCGCAGGCACCGTCACGCCGCCTGCATGATCTGCCGCAGCACCTTCTGCAGGATCCCGCCGTGCCGGTAATACTCCACCTCGATGGCGGTGTCCAGCCGGCACAGGACCTCGAAGCGGACCTCGCTCCCGTCATCGCGGCGGGCCGTGACCTGCAAACGCTTGCGCGGCGTCAGGCCCTCGCCGATGCCGGTGATGAAGTACTCCTCGGTCCCCGTGAGGCCCAGGCCGGCCGCGTTCTGCCCGTCGACGAACTGCAGCGGCAGCACGCCCATCCCCACCAGGTTGCTGCGGTGGATGCGCTCGAAGCTCTCGGCGATCACCGCCTTGACGCCCAGCAGGTAGGTGCCCTTGGCCGCCCAGTCGCGGGAGCTGCCGGTGCCGTACTCCTTGCCGCCGATGACGATCAGCGGCGTGCCTTCCTGCTGGTAGCGCATGGCGGCGTCGTAGATGGTCATCTTCTCGCCGCTGGGGATGTGCAGGGTCCAGCCGCCCTCGGTGCCGGGGACCAGCTGGTTGCGCAGCCGGATGTTGGCGAAGGTGCCCCGCATCATCACCTCGTGGTTGCCGCGGCGCGAGCCGTAGGTGTTGAACTCCTCCCACTTGACGCCGTGCTCCAGCAGGTACTGCCCCGCCGGGCTGTTCTTGGGGATCGAGCCCGCCGGCGAGATGTGGTCGGTGGTGATGGAATCGCCCAGGAGGGCCAGCACCCGGGCCCGGACGATGTCCTCCGGCCGGCCGGGTTCGTCCCCCATGTCCTTGAAGAAGGGCGGCTCCTGGATGTAGGTCGAGGCCGGATCCCAGTTGTACAGGTCGCCCTCGGGCGCGGGCAGCTGGCGCCACTGCTCGGGGCCCTCGAAGACCCGGGCGTACTCCTTCTTGAACAGCTCGGGCCGCACCACCTGGCGGATGGTCTCCTGGATCTCCTCCTGGGTGGGCCAGATGTCCCGCAGGTAGACGGGCCGGCCGTTGGGGTCATAGCCCAGGGGGTCTTCCAGCAGGTCGATGTCCACCGTGCCGGCCAGGGCGTAGGCCACCACCAGCGGCGGCGAGGCCAGGTAGTTGGCCTTGACCAGCGGGTTGATCCGGCCCTCGAAGTTGCGGTTGCCGCTGAGCACGGCCGCCGCCACCAGGTCGTTCTCGGTGATGGCCTGGGCCACGTCTTCCGGCAGGGCGCCGCTGTTGCCGATGCAGGTGGTGCAGCCGTAGCCCACCACGTGGAACCGCAGCGCCTCCAGGTACGGCAAGAGCCCGGCCTCCCGCAGGTAGTCGGTCACCACCCGCGAGCCGGGCGCCAGGCTGGTCTTGACGTAGGGCTTGACCGTCAGGCCGCGCTCCACCGCCTTCTTGGCCAGCAGGCCCGCCGCCAGCATCACCGACGGGTTGGAGGTGTTGGTGCAGCTGGTGATGGCGGCGATGACCACCGACCCGTGGGTGAGCTCGGTGGTGGTGCGGGGCCGGGTCAGCACCGCCACGCCGCCGCCCTCGCCGGACGAACCGGCATCGCGCGCCCCGGCTCCCGCGCCGTCCCCGCCGGCCGCGGCCGCACCCGCCCGGGCGGCCTCGCGCCCCGGCTCGGCGCCCGGCCGGAAGGGCACCGAGGTATCGCCCGGCTTCTTGCCGAAGGTGGCCAGGGCCTCCCGGAAGGCGCGGCCCGCCTCCCGCAGCGGCACCCGGTCCTGGGGCCGCCGCGGGCCGGCCAGGCTGGGCTCCACGTCGCCCAGGTCCAGCTCCAGCACGTCGCTGTAGACGGGGTCGGGCGTCTGGTCGGTGCGGAACAGGCCCTGCTCCTTGCAGTACCGCTCCACCAGGGCGATGTGGTCCTCGTCGCGGCCCGTCAGGCGCAGATAGCCCAGGGTCTCGCCGTCCACGGGGAAGAACCCGCAGGTGGCGCCGTACTCGGGCGCCATGTTGCCGATGGTGGCCCGGTCCGCCAGGGGCAGGTTGGAGAGGCCCGGCCCGAAGAACTCGACGAACTTGCCCACCACGCCCTTCTTGCGCAGCATCTGGGTGACGGTGAGCACCAGGTCGGTGGCGGTGGCGCCCTCGGGCAGCCGGCCCGTCAGGCGGAAGCCCACCACTTCGGGCACCTGCATGAAGTAGGGCTGGCCCAGCATCACCGCCTCGGCCTCGATGCCGCCCACGCCCCAGCCCAGCACCCCCATGCCGTTGACCATGGTGGTGTGGGAGTCGGTGCCCACCAGGGTGTCGGGGTAGGCCCGCACCTCGCCGTGTTCTTCCCGGCGGTGGACCACCTTGGCCAGGTACTCCAGGTTCACCTGGTGGACGATGCCCGTCCCCGGCGGTACCACGCGGAAGTTGTCGAAGGCGTTCTGCGCCCAGCGGAGCAGGGTGTAGCGCTCGCGGTTGCGCTCGAACTCCTTCTCCACGTTGTAGAAGAAGGCGTACTGGGTGCCGAAGGCGTCGACGATCACCGAGTGGTCGATGACCAGGTCCGCCGGCACCAGCGGGTTGATCCGCCTGGGGTCGCCCCCCATGCGGGCCACGGCGCTGCGCATGGCGGCCAGGTCGACCACCGCCGGCACGCCGGTGAAGTCCTGGAGCAGCACCCGGGAGGGCATCCAGCCGATCTCCCGCCCGTCGGGCCTGGGCTGCCAGCGGGCCAGGGCCAGGACGTCGTCCTCGGTGACGGTCTCGCCGTCCAGGTTGCGCAGCAGGTTCTCCAGCAGAATGCGGATGGTGAATGGCAGGCGATCCAGGTCGACGCCGGCCGCCTCGGCCAGCCTGGGCAGGCTGTAGATCACCACGGGGCCGCCCGGCGTCTCCAGGGTGGTGCGTACGCCAAACGGGTCGCGTCGCTCGGCCATCCGTCGTCCCCCTCTCTGGGGCCATTGTAACGCTTTTTCTATCCGGCCAGGACCTGCCGGTCCCATTCCGGGGCGCACAAGGCGGGGGGCTCGGCAACCGCCGGCCGAGCCCCCCGAAACCCAAATCCCACAAGCGCCATCGATGCCTTTTCGCCACCCGGCGCCGTCGCGCTTCCGGCGCCCTCAGGCTTCGCCCTGGGCCTTGGTGAAGCCTGGCTCGCCGTTGAACTCCTGCAGCACCTCGATCTGCATCCAGCGGAAGCGGCTGCCCACCCGCTGGACCAGGTCGACGATGTCGTCCTGGCGCGCCTCGCCGTCGCCCTTGTAAAGGAAGCGGCAGCGGTAATGGTCCACTAGGTCCGTTAGGCCGCCCGTGGGCGGGTACACCTGGGTCCCCCGGTTGGAGATCATCTTCAGGCGGAAGGCGCTGCCCGCCGCCAGTTCCTCCAGGGCGGGACCCAGCTGCTCCGGCAAGAGGTCGCTCTCGACGAACACGTCGGCGCCCACGATGCGCCGGCTCCTGGCCTTCACGTAGGCCGGTTCGGGGCTGATCTGGGGCAGCTTCACGGCACGGTAGGAGCGGACCTGGGCGTTCCGCGGCTTCTGGCCCAGGTTGGCGATGATGGCGTCGGTGTACTCCGTGGTCTTGGCGCCGCGGTCGTAGCCCACGATGTCGCCCGTCAGGACCTTGCCTTCCTCCAGCGTGTAGAGGACGGCGTTCTCGATCAGCTCGGCCACGGCGAACTCCTCGATGTAGCGCAGCATCATCACCGCCGAGAGGAGCACCGCCGTGGGGTTGATCACGTTCTTGCCGGCGTACTTGGGAGCGGAGCCGTGGACCGCCTCGAAGATGGCCACCTCGTTGCCGATGTTGGCCGAGGGGGCGAAGCCCAGCCCGCCGACCAGGCCCGAGGTGAGGTCGGAAAGGATGTCCCCGTTCATGTTGGTGGTGACGAGGACGTCAAACTGCTCGGGTCGCTTGACCAGCTGGTGGGCGGCGTTGTCCACGATGATGTGCTGGGCCTCGATGTCCGGATACTCCTGCGCCACCCGCTCGAAGACCCGCTTCATGGTCCCCTCGCTGAGCTTCATGATGTTGGACTTGGTGGCGCAGTGGACCCGCTTGCGGCCCTCGGCCCGGGCCAGCTCGAAGGCGAAGCGGACGATCTTCTCCGACCCCTTGTCGGAGATCAGCTTCAGGGTCTGGGCGACCCCCGGCGTCTGCTGGTGCTCGATGCCGGCGTAGAGGTCTTCCACGTTCTCGCGGACGACCACCAGGTCGATGCCCCGGCCCGAATAGGGAGTGGGCACGTTGGGCAGCTCCCGCACCGGCCGCACGTTGGCGTAGGTCTCGAAGAGCTTGCGCAGGGTGACGTTGGCGCTCTTCTCGCCGTAGCCGACAGGGGTCTCCAGGGGCCCCTTGAGGACGATCCGCGACTTGCGGATGGACTCGATGGTCTCCTGCGGCACGCCGGAGGCAAGGCCCTTCTTAAATACACTGGCCCCCGCTTCTCGGATCTCGAAGACCAGGGGGGCCTTGGCTGCCTCCAGAATCTTTAAGGTCGCGTCGATACACTCCGGGCCGATCCCGTCGCCGGGAATGACGGTGACGAGTTTGCGGCCGTCTTCGGTGACGAAGAGCTTCTTCCCGCTCTCGGTGGTTACGAGTGGCATATCTTCCTCCCCAGGGGCTCCCGTGCCCCTCGACGCGAGTATACCACTGGGCTTGCCAGCCAAGTCAACTTTCGGGCGGACCCGCCGCACCGGGGGAGGAACCGGCGGGGCCGGCGGCCGGCAGCCCGCCGGCCCCGGGGTTCCGGGAGCTCAGCCCACCGGCCAGGCCTTGTGCAGGTTCGACCAGGCGACCACGTACATCAGGACGAACCAGGCCAGGAAGGCGAAGACCAGCACCACGGTGCCCGGCGCCTCCGCCCGGGCCCCGGGGTCACCAGGCTGCAGCGCCGCCGCACGGCCGGCCCCCGCGGCCTGGCCCGCCGGGCCCATGCTGGCGGCCGGGCCCTGGGCCTTCCGCCCCTGTTCGCTGCCCGGCTCCTCGGGGTCCGACCCGCCGGTGATGGGCGGGGTCGTGACGGGCGGGGTGGCCGGCGGCAGGGCGATGCGCAGGCCCGCGCCGACCCGGGTGGTGGTGCGGTGGGAGAAAAGGGTGCCCAGCATGACCGCCACGAACATCGCTCCGCCCAGCACCGCCACCACGGCGCCGATGCCAACCCCGGCGAGCAGCAGCTGGACGCGGGGATCTTCAAAGACCGTCACCGGGATGGCCGCCTGCTGGTAGGTGATGTCCCACAGGCGCCGCGGCACGCCCAGCTTCCCGGCGGCCATCATGCTCCCGGTCAGGACGGCCAGGCCCAGGGAATAAATGTAGGGCTGCCACCGGGCCAGGCCCGGGAAGGCCAGGGGCCGCTGGCCGATCAGCGGCAGCAGGTAGTAGGCGATGCCCATGAAGGCCACCGTGGTGCCGGCCACCACCGTGGAGTGGAAGTGCCCCGGGACGAACAGGGTGTTGTGCACCAGCATGTTGAGCTGCATCTGGCCCATTATCACGCCCGTCACGCCGCCGACGAAGCCGAACCAGAGCAGGGACAGGGCCAACGCCGCGAAGCCGGGCTCGCTCCAGGGCGCCTTGCGCAGCCAGGTGAACAGGCCGCGGTGATGGCCCCGCTCCCGCTGGGCGACCTCCACGGCGCTGGGGATGGAGAAGGCGTGGATCATGCTGCCCACCGTGGCCAGGTACATGAAGTAGCTGGTGTTCATGATGCGGTTGCTGGTGCCCAGGCCGGGGTCGACCAGCAGGTGGTGGATGGAGCCCAGCTGGATGAAGGCCACGTAGAGGAAGAAGGCCAGCCGGCTCAGCCCCTCATGCAGCGGCCGCGCGCCCACCGTCAGGCTGGCCAGAGCATACCAGACGCCCACCATGGCGGCCAGGTTGACCTGCTGGGATCCGTGGCCGAAGCCCCAGAAGAGGAGCCGGTAGACGGCCGGGTCGACCGACGGCAGCCAGCCCATGCTCCACAGGAAGGTCGGGATCAGGGCCAGGGCGCCCGAGACCAGGGTGAAGACCGCCAGCACCGCCGCGGCGAGGAAGGCATAGGTGACCAGGGGCAGGGAGGTCTTCACCAGGCCTTCCGCCCGCGCCCGCAGGACGGTGGCGAAGAACACGCCCACCGCCACCAGCGCCCCCACGGTGAAGACGATGAGCCCCAGGTAGAAGGCCGGGTGGCCCTTCAGGGGCGGGTAGGCGGTGACCATCACGTTGGCTTCGCCGGTGAGCATGGCCGCCTCGGTGACCAGGGCGCCCGCCAGCATGAGCGCGTAGGCGATCCAGCCCGCCCGCGGCGTCACCAGCCGGGCATTGAGCAGGACGGCACTGCCGAAATACAGGCCCGCCACCTCGAAGAACAGGATCCAGAAGACCAGCATGGTCGTGCCGTGGGCGGTGACGAACCGGTAGAACAGTTCCGCAGGGAGCAGGTGCACCGCCGGCCAGCGGGTCAGGCCGATGAGCAGGGCCAGCAGGCCGCCGAAGGCCAGGAAGACCACCGCCGTGACCGCGTTGGTGATGATCAGGGTCTCGGCCGGCCGGTGGACGGCCAGGCCGGTGACCGGGCACGTGCGGAAGTCTGCGGCAGGCCCTGCCGGCGCCGGGGTGCGGGTCGCCACCACGCTGCTTGACGCCATGAGACATCCCCCCACCTAGTCGACCACGATGAGCCTGCCGCTCATCAGGTGGTGTCCGACGCCGCAGTACTCGTTGCAGACCACGGCATACTCGCCGGTCTGCTGGGGCGTCAGCTCGATCACGTAGACGTAGCCGGGCAGGACCTGGAAGTTCAGGTTCAGCGGCTGGATGGAGAAGCCGTGCTGCAGGTCGGTGGAGGAGACGTAGAGCCGGTACGTCTCGCCGCGCTTGAGCCGCAGGATGGGCCGCCACTGGTAGGCCATGGCCTCCAAGTAGACCTCGCCCCCCGGCTCCGGTTCCACCACCGGCACGCCGAACTCCTCGCCCACCTGGTGCTCCTTGATGAAGGCCTCGGCCGCGGCCTTGAAGTCGGCCGGCGCCATGCGGTAGCTCTCGATGGGCGTGTTCTGGTGGCCCACGTGGGGCCAGATCCACATCATGGCGAACATCACCAGGGCCCAGATCAGGCCTGCCATGAGCCAGACCCGCTCGATCCGGCCCAGGGGACCCCACCACACCCGCGGCGGCGGTTCCAGGGCCGAGGCGCCCCCCGGACCGGCCACGGCATGAAGAGCCGGGCCACGTTCCGCTCCGTTCATCCCCTTGACCTCCTCTGCGCACGTGCTGCGTTCCCGCCGGATGCGGCCCCCGCGGGAGGCTTTCGCTTCCCTGGCGGGCGAGGGGCGGGCGCCGCCCCCGTCATCAGGCTGCCGGCCTCGCCGGTCCCGCCGCGGCCGGGGGCACCGCGGCGCCCCGTCCCGGCACCGGCCGGGCGGGATCACCGCGGGAACAGGGGCACCTGGGCCAGTTCCATCAGGCCCCACACGATGTAGAGCAGCACCGGGACCATCAGGCCCACTCCGAGCAGGAAGAACTCGTCATCCAGCAGCCGCTGGATCCACGGCACCGGCTCCGGCGCCGGGTCCGGCTGCGCCGCCGCGCGTCCCCCGTCCATGGCCTCACCCCCTTCCTGCCAGGGCCAGCGCGAAGACCGCCAGGATCCAGCCCAGGTAGGGGCCAGAAAGCTTGTAGAGCCGCCAGGCCAGGCGCTCCCGCCGGCCGGGGCCGGCCAGGGCGACCGCCAGGTTGAGCGCCACCATGACCGCCCCCGCCGCCGCCACCGCCAGGGCAGGGCCGGCCCGGTACCAGCCCCAGAGGGCGGGGATCAGGGACAGGGCCACCAGCGCCAGGGTGTTGGCCAGGGTGATCCAGGCCGCCAGGCGGGGACCCGCGGCGACGGGCAGCATGGGGATGCCGGCCCGGGCGTACTCGTCCCGGACCACGATGGCCAGGGGCCAGAAATGGGAAGGCGTCCAGAGGAAGAGCCAGGCGAACAGGAGCCACGCTCCGGGACCCGGGGTGCCGGTCTGGGACACCCAGCCGGCCAGCACCATGAGGCTGCCGGCGGTGCCGCCCAGGACGATGTTCCACGCCGTGCGCCGCTTGAGCCAGAGGCTGTAGAGCCCGGCATAGACGGCGATGCCCGCCAGCAGCACCAGGGCCACGGCGCCGCCCAGCAGCACCGCGGCGGCCGAGACGCCCGCCAGGGACAGGACCGCCCCCACTTCCAGCGCCCGCAGGGGCTCGAGGCGCCCCGCCGGCAGGGGCCGGGCGGCGGTGCGGTCCATGTGCCCGTCCACGTCCCGGTCTACAAAGTGGTTGAACGCCGCCGCCCCGGCGGCGGCCATGCCGCCGGCCAGGGCAAAGCCGGCCAGACGGGCCGGATCGGGCTGCCCACCGGCCGCGGCGTAGCCGGCCAGCACCCCCGACAGGACCAGCAGCAGGACGATACGCGGCTTGGTGAGGATCACCAGGTCGAGCACCATCCGGACCCTGCCCGTTGGGGCAAGGGCCCGGTGCGGAGAAGAGCCGGCCGGCGTGGCGCCCGGAGCCGGAACCGGCCTGGGTGCCCGCACCGGAGCCATCGTCGTGGCAGCTGCTGGCGGGGCGCCTGCGGTGTCCGTGGTACTCCCCGTCATGGCGCGTCCCCCTTTCGCCCCTGGGGCGGGCTCCTTTGCCCCTTGGCCGGGGCTTCCAGGTTCCACGCTATGGAGGGTACCGGGACGCGCCGTGTGACGAAGATCACACGAAATCCGCAAATCGGGTGGGTAAAAGGGAGAAATCCGGCGGATGAGGGGCACTGTAAGTCGTTATTGAGTCGAAAGATAAACTGAGCCTTGCAGGGCTGAACGAGCCCCTGCAGGGAAGCCCAGGTGCAGCAGATCCGGCGACAACAGGGGGATTCAGCGCAACTCCAGGGGGTGACCGGCGCCCGCCGGACCTTGCCCGTCTTGACCGGCTGCGGCGGCCGGGCTGGCTCGTCCCGTCAAAGCCCGTCCAGTCCAAGCGAGAAGAACCGCCAGGATGCCGACCGCGGCGGTCCCGGCCAGGAAGGTCCAGGTGGGGTTGCCCAGCGCCCCCGCCGCGGCGGAACCGCCCATGACGGCGACGGAAAAGCACGCATAGAACAACCCAAAGGCCCGGCCCCGCTGCCCCCGGCCCGTGGCATCGACCACCAGGGCCGCAGCCGCAGGGAAGACCAGGGCGAAGCCGGTGCCAAAGGCCACCATGGCCAGCGCCAGGCCGGGCAGGGAACGGAGGGCGGCCAGGCCCGCCAGGGCCGCCGCCACGGCCATCAGGCCCGCCAGCAGCGGCCGAGCCCGCCCCCAGCGGTCGGACAGGCGGCTGGCGGGGGAGAGGAAGAGGGCGATGGCGGTGAACCCAAACAGGCTGAGCAACATCCCCGTGGCGGCAGGGCCAGCGCTCAGGGCGGCCGCCTTGGCGGGGAGGGTGTACACCAGGAGGCCCATGGCAAACATCAGGGCCAGGGCGCCCAGGTAGGCTTGGCGCAGGGCTGCGTTCCTCCAAAGGGGGGTGGTGCGGGTGACCGCCTCGACGCCGGGCTCTGGAGCGGGTCGCCTGCCCCGGGCCGGGGAGCGGGCCGGGAAAGGGGATGAACCCTGCGGGGCCGGAGCGGCGGCCAGGGCCGGGTTGCCGTACGCCGCCATGTCACCGTCGCCGGCGGCCTGGCCGGTCCGGGGGGCGGGCCCGTGGAAGGCCGCTACCTCCTCGTCTCGGACCCAACGCGCCACGACCATGGCCACCAGGAACAGCAGCGCTGCGGTGGTGGCGAACACCCAGCCCGGACCCAGGCGCTGAGCCAGCAGGCCCCCATAAGCCGGGCCCACCACCGCAGCCAGGCCGATGGCCGCACCGGCACCGGCCATGACCTGTCCCCGGTGGGTGCTCTCGCTGCGGTCCCCCAGGAGAGCGAAGGCCGCCGGCGTCACCAGGCCTGCACCAAAGCCGTGCACCAGCCGGGCCAGCGCCAGCTGGGCGGCCGTTTCCGCCGGGGCGTAGGCGCCGGCGCCCAGGGCCGCCAGCGCCAGACCCAGCACCAGCATGCCCTTGCGCCGCCCCCCATCCAGCCAGCGGCCGGCGGCCAGGTTGCCGGCCAGATTGGTTAGGGAATAGGCCCCCACGATGAGTCCCGCCAGGAAAGACGGGACCCCTAGCCGGTGGGTATAGGGGGCGATCAGGGGCATCTGGGAGAACTGGTCGAAGAAGGCGGCCATGACGGCCACATAAAGCAACCGGTGCACGACGGTTCGCTCCCCGGGCCTGGCTCCGGCATCCCGCGTACGGGCCTGGCACTACGAGTGTAGTCGTGCCGGCGGCGCTGCAGCAACGGCCGAACCGGGGCGGCCTCGGTCCGGTGGGGGCGCGCTGCCCTGGTGCACTCCGCTGGCGCACTGAACTGCACAAGGAAATGTACCAGTGGACGATCACCAGGCCCCACTCCGGCCGGTCGCGGTAGGCACCGGCAAAGACCGCCATATGTCCGCCCCCGGCGGGTCCCTGCCAGCGGTTCTGGATCACCACCGTGGGATCCGGATACTCGCCCGATTCGATGATGCCCACCGGGTCGCAACGGCAGCGGGGCCGGTGCCCCTGGCGGCACCGGCCCCGCGGGTGAGGGGAGGGGGCTACTTGGCCACGTTGCGGCCGACGGTGTGGTCGGCCAGCTTGATCAAAGCCGAGGCGATCTGCGCCTGTTCCTGATTGCTGGCGTTCTGCCACATCTCCTTCAAAAGCCGCTGCTCGGCACTGCGCGGCTCCGCTTCCCGCGCCAGCCAGTCGCCGACCTCCGTCACCACGCCGGTGATGCCCTCGTTGGACATCCCCAGGTTCTCCATGGTGCGGACCTTGTCGGCCAGGACGGTCAGTTGCTGGCGGAAGACCTCGCTGAATTCCGGCACCGGTGATTCCTCCCTTCGCCGATGTCTAAGGTGTCACCGGCACCGCGGCGGTATGCGAGCGGCGGGCGGCGGTGCGACGGCCCGTCCTGTGCCCCCGGCCCGTCATAGATGCGGCCGGCCGGGGGCACTCCATTGGGGGGCGCGGGGCGGCATGCCAGCGGCTGGACCGTGACACAGGACCGTGACAAAGGGGGGTGGCAGGTTGGTTCCTCGCGGCGACGGGTTCACCCAGGCACCCGGCCGGTTCCTCCAGGGCGCGGAGGGGCAACCGGAGCTCGCCATGCACGCCGGCCGGACCCCGACCCGGGAGGCCATGGCGGAACAGGTGGCCCACCAGTTCGGCTTCGACAGCTGGGAGGAATTCCGCGCCGCCGCCGAGCGGCGCCTGGGCAAGGCGGTGGTGCGCCGGCTGGAGAGGGAACTCGCCCGCTACCCGCGGGCGGGCTCGTAGGCGCGGGCCCGGGCCGGGATCCACCGGATGAAGAGCAGGAGGCCCGCGGCCGGCACCAGCAGCGCCAGGGCCAGCTCCCGCAGCATGGCGCTCCCCAGCGGACCGCCCAGCAGGATCCCCAGCAGGCTGCTGGAGAGGATGCTGCCGATGTAGCGGCAGGTCATGTAGAGCCCCGAGGCGGCCCCCGTTTCCTCCCGGGGGACGAACCGGTACAGGGCGGCCTGCAGCGCCAGGTTGTTCACGCCGTTGCTGGCGCCCAGGAAGGCCAGGACGGCGAAGAGCGCCGGCAGGGGCGCGGCAGGTCCCAGGGCCAGCAGCGCCAGGGCGCCGCCCAGCAGCGACAGTCCCGCCGCCCACAGCGCCGGCCGGTGGCCCGCCCGGTCGACCCAGCGGCCGACCAGGGGCGAGGCGACGCTGCTGAACCCCGCCACCGAGAGCATCATCAGGCCGCTCTGCCCGGGGTCCAGGTGGCGGACCTCCTCGAAATAGGCCGGCATGCCGAAGAAGATGGTGTAGAAGGCGAGGTTGGAGAGGATCCACGCGCCGTAGACGGCGCTACGGGCCCGGTCGCGGCGCAGCACCTCCAGGTCCAGAAAGGGCTCTCCGCCCGCCGCCTTGACGCGCCCCTCCCGGCGCGCCAGGGCTAGGCCCAGGGCCACGGCCACGGGCACCGCCCACCAGGCTGGGCGGGGCTCGGACAGGGAGAGCAGCGCCACCAGCCCGGCCACGACGGTTCCACCGAAGAGCATCATGCCCGGCAGGTCGAGCCCACCGGCCCCTTCCGCCGCCCGGGCCCCCCGGGCGGCGGACGAACGCGGCCGCCTGGCATGCCCGGCTCCGGCGGCGGTGACCCCGCCCAGGCCCGCGGCGCCGGGCCCGCCGCCGGCCGCTTCGCCGGCGCCTGCAGCGCCGGGCCCGCCACCCGCGACGCCGCCCGGGTCCCCGTTGCCGGGTTTCCTACCGGCGACCCCGCCCGGGCCGGTGCCGCCGGGATCGCCGCCGGCTGCTCCGCCGGGCGGAAAGGCCCGGCCCGCCAGCGCCAGGCTGAGGGCCACGGGCAGGAAGTTGACGTAGAACAGCGCCTGCCAGCCGCCGGTCTTGACCAGGAAGCCGCCCAGGGACGGGCCCAGGGCCGCCGAGGTAGAGGCGAACACCGCCAGGATGCCCAGGGCCTGGCCCGTTCGTCCGGTGAAGGCGTCGCGGACCGCAGCCATGCCGGCCGGGTAGAGGGCCGAACTCCCCAGCGCCTGCAGCACCCGGGCGGCCACCAGGGCCCCCAGGGTCGGGGCGTGGGGCGCCAGGGCCGACGCGGCGGCCACCAGGACGAGCCCGGTGAAGAAGACCCGCCGCCGGCCCAGCCGGTCGGCCACCTTGCCCAGGACCGGCTGGCCCACCGCGCTGGCCAGGTAGAAGGCGGCGACGACCCAGGTGAGCCGCCCGATGGGCACCCGGAAGTCCCGGGCGATGGCGGGCAGCGCCACGGCGATCATCGACGAGTTGAGGGGATTCAAAAGGGCGCCGAAGGCCACGGCGGCCAGCAAAAGGCCGCGGGCGGCCTCCGGCCGGCTTCGTTCCGCCCTTGCCACGTTCCCGATTCACCGTCCCGGATGTTCACGGTCCCCAGGTCATGTTCACGGCCATCACCAGGTCATGTTCACGGCCGTCAGGTCACCGCCCGCGGGTAGAGGCGGGAGGCCACGGCCACCAGGACCACCAGGTTCACCGCCAGGGCGCCCAGGTCCCACCCCAGGCCGAACTGGGCCGCGCCGCCCCGGATCATCAGCGCCCGCAGGGCGTCGACCTGGTAGGTCAGCGGGTTCACCCGCGCCACCCCGTGCAGCCAGGCCGGCATCAGGCTCAGCGGGTAGATGGCGTTGCTGGCGAAGAACAGGGGCATGGTGAGCACCTGCCCGATGCCCATGAACCGCTCCCGCGTCCGCACCAGGCAGGCCACGATCAGCGAGAAGGTCGAGAACACCGCCGCCCCCAGCACCACCGCCGCCAGCACGCCGGCCAGGGCGGCCGGATCGTACCGCACCGCCACTCCCGCGGCCGCGGCCAGGAGGTAGATCACCACCGCCTGGCTCAGGCCCCGGACCCCCGCCGACAGGGCCTTGCCCAGCACCAGGGCCGTGCGGGGCGCCGGGCTGGCCATGTACTTGTGCAGGATGCCCAGGTCCCGCTCCCAGATCAGCGAGATCCCGTAGAAGATGGCGACGAACAGGGTGCTCTGGGCCAGGATGCCCGGGGCCATGAAATCCAGGTACGGCAGGCCGCCGGTGGGGATCCCCCGCAGCCGCCCCATCACCTGCCCGAAGACCAGCACCCACAGGGCCGGCTGGACGGCCCGGGTCATGAGCTCCACCGGGTCGTGGCGCAGCTTGCGCACCTCGGCTTCCACGATGGCCAGGGTTTGCCGGACGAACGCGGCCGCCGCGGCCGGCGGCCCGGGCTCCAGGGCGGCGGCGGAGCCGGTTCCACCCGGGGTGGTGAGAGCGCCGCCGGGGCGGGCGGTGCCCCCGGGATCCCCGGGACTTGGGACCAGGGCACCCCGGGCGTCAGGAGAGGCGCCGGGCGGTGCGGCGGGTGCGGGCGACATCGCGGTAGGTCCCTCCCGTGTCCAGCGAGCTGCCGGTGAACTGGACGAACACGTCTTCCAGGGTGGCGCCGGTGCCCACCTGGACCTTGAGCTCGGCCGGCGATCCCACGGCGGCGACCCGGCCCCGGTGGAGGATGGCCACCAGGTCGCAGAGCTCGTCGGCCTCTTCCATATAGTGGGTGGTCAGCACCACGGTGGTGCCGAAGCGGTCCCGCAGGAGGCGCACCTGCTCCCAGACGCCGCGGCGGGCGGTGGGGTCAAGGCCCACCGTGGGCTCGTCCAGGAAGAGCACCGCCGGCCGGTGGAGCAGGGACTGGACGATCTCCAGGCGCCGGATCATCCCGCCCGAGTACTGCCGCACCGGGGTGTGGGCGGCACCCTCCAGCCCCACCAGCTCCAGGAGTTCCATGATCCGCCGCTGCCGCTCCCGGGCCGGGATGCCGAACAGCTTGGCGAAGATCAGCAGGTTCTCGTACCCCGTCAGGGCGCCGTCGGCGGAGAGGAACTGGGGCACGTAGCCCACCCGCCGGCGCACGGCGGCGGCCTGGTGGACCACGTCGAACCCGGCCACCCGGGCGGTCCCGGCGGTGGGGGGAAGCAGGGTCGTCAGCATCTTGATGGTGGTGCTCTTGCCGGCGCCGTTGGGGCCCAGCAGGCCGAAGATGGAGCCGGCGGGGATGGTGAGGTCGACCCGGTCCACGGCGACGAACTCGCCGAAGGCGCGGGTCAAGCCGCGGGTTTCCACGGCAGGGGGCCCGCCGGCAGGGACGCCCGCCGCGGTCCCGGCGGCCGCGGCGGCGGCTTCGGCCTCACGAGGGTGGTGGGCTGTCAAGGCTGGTCGACCTCCCCGGAGAGCCGTTCCAGTAGCCGCAAGCCCTCGGCCAGCACCGCCAGTTCGCCGGGGCTGAACCCCGCCAGGTGGCTGGCGAGGGATGCCTGGGTGCGGCGCCGCGCCACCTCCAGGTTCTCCCGGCCCGCCGGGGTCAGGCGGAGCACCACCCGCCGGCGTTCCGCCGGGTCCACTTCCCGGGTGACAAGGCCCCGCTGGACCAGCCGGCCCACCAGGGCCGAGGCGGTCGGCCGGGAGACCCCCAGATGCTCCGCCACGGCGGAAAGGGACGCCCCCGGGTGGCGGTCCAGGAAGACCAACGTGCGGAATTGGGGGACGGACAGGCGGCCGGGCTGGTGCCGGCGCATCTCCGCCCGGATCAGGCGCATGACCCGCGGCACCATTTCGGTGACTAGGCGGGCACACTCCTGGGGCGTGACAGGCGGCATCATGGAGCACCCTCCCGGTGGCGCATCCTTGCCCGTTGACCGGGCACCGGACGGGGCAAGTCATGGTCCGGAGCCCGCCATACGGTTTAACGGTTCGCTTCGCTAACTTTCAGTGTTTCGAACCACGCCGTTCTCGTCAAGCTCGGATTGCCGTTTTGCCGGCCTCAACTCCCGTCGGAAGGGAACCCTTGCCGGTAAACGAACTGATTCAGGTGGACCGGATCTAACGACCGTTTGTAAGCCTCTGCAAGTCGCAGGAAGAGCCGGTGAGTCCGGGAAGGCAGAGTAGGGGGGAGCGGCGTGGGCAGCTTACACCACCTCCGGGAGGAGACCCTGGAGCTGGTCCGGGTGCTGGACCCCGACGGCAACCTGGTCGGGGAGCCGGCCCCGGATCTCACCGATGAGAAGCTAGTGGAGTTCTACCGGTGGATGGTCCTGGCCCGGGTCTTCGACGAACGGTGCCTCAACCTGCAGCGCCAGGGGCGCATGGGGACGTACGCCCCGCTTGCGGGGCAGGAGGCCGCCCAGGTGGGCAGCGCCTTTGCCCTGCAGCCCGAAGACTGGGTCTTCCCATCCTACCGCGAGCACGCGGTGACCATGATCCACGGCCTGCCCATGGAGAAGGTGCTGCTCTACTGGATGGGCCGGGAAGAGGGTAACCAGATTCCGCCGGAGGTGAACGTCTTCACCGTGGCGGTGCCCATCGCCACCCAGATCCCCCACGCCGTCGGCGCCGCCTGGGCCGCAAAGATCCGCGGCGACCGCCGCGCGTTCATCGTCTACTTCGGCGACGGCGCCACCTCCGAGGGCGACTTCCACGAGGGCTGCAACTTCGCCGGGGTCTTCAAGGCGCCGGTGGTCTTCTTCTGCCAGAACAACCAGTTCGCCATCAGCGTGCCCCTGCACCGGCAGACGGCGTCGGAGACCATCGCCCAGAAGGCGGTGGCCTACGGCTTCCCCGGGGTCCGGGTCGACGGCAACGACGTGCTGGCCGTGTACAAGGTGACGAAGGAGGCCCTGGACCGGGCCCGGGCCGGCGAGGGGCCGACCCTGATCGAGGCGCTGACCTACCGCTACGGACCCCACACCACCGCCGACGACCCCACCCGCTACCGCGGGCGGGAAGAGGTGGAGGAGTGGCGCCGGCGCCGGGATCCCCTGAACCGCATGCGGCGCTTCCTCATGGCCCGGGGCCTTCTGGACGAGGCCCAGGATCAGGCCCTGACCGAGGAAGCCCGGCAGCGGGTGGCCGCGGCCGTGCAGGCGGTGGAGGCCATGCCGAAGGCTTCACCGGCCGCCATCTTCGATTACGTGTACGCCCAGCTGCCCTGGCACCTGGAAGAACAGCGGCGGGAGCTGCTGGCGGAACTGGGGGAGGCCGGGGCTGCGGGCGGCAGCTTCGCTGAGGGCGGCACGGCCGGTCAGGGTGCGGGCGGTCCGGGCGGAGCGGCGGCCGGCGGGAGCGGCACGGCCGATGGCCCGGCCGGTGGCCAGGGCGCTACCGCAGCGGGCGGGGCCCCGGGTGCCGCACCAGGCCGGGACGGCCAGCAAGGGGGTGGGCGGTGATGGCCAAGCTGACCATCGTCCAGGCGGTGGCCGACGCCCTGCGCACCGAGATGGAGCTGGACGACCGGGTGGTGGTCCTGGGCGAAGACGTGGGCGTCAACGGCGGCGTCTTCCGCGCCACCGAGGGCCTCTACCAGCGGTTCGGCGAGAACCGGGTGATCGACACGCCCCTGGCCGAGTCGGGCATCGTGGGCACGGCCATCGGCATGGCCATCTACGGCCTGCGGCCCGTGGCGGAGATCCAGTTCGAAGGGTTCATGGCTCCGGCCTTTGACCAGATCGTCAACCACGCCGCCCGCATCCGCGCCCGCTCCCGCGGGCGGTTCACCTGCCCGCTGGTGATCCGCGCGCCCTGGGGCGGCGGCATCCGGGCGCCGGAGCACCACTCCGACAGCCCCGAGGCCTGGTACATCCACCAGCCGGGGCTCAAGGTGGTGATCCCGAGCACCCCCTACGACACCAAGGGTCTCTTGATCGCGGCCATCCGCGACCCCGACCCGGTGATCTTCTTCGAGCCCAAGCGGATCTACCGTGCCTTCCGCCAGGAGGTGCCGGAAGAGGCCTACACGGTGCCCATCGGCCGCGCCCGCACCGTGCGCGAGGGGCGGGACGTCGCCATCTTCACCTGGGGCGCCATGGTGCGGATCGTGGAGGAAGCGGCGGAGGAACTGGCCGGCCGCGGCATTGAGTGCGAGATCGTCGACCTGCGGACCCTGAGCCCCGTGGACGTGGACGCCATCGTGGCGGCGGTGCAGAAGACGGGCCGGGCCCTGGTGGTCCACGAGGCGCCCAAGACGGCCGGCTTCGGGGCAGAGATCGTGGCCCTGATCAACGAGCGGGCCCTCCTGTACCTGGAGGCGCCGGTGTACCGGGTGGCGGGCTTCGACACCCCGATGCCCCTCTTCCACCTGGAAGACTACTACCTGCCCAACAAGGAACGGGTGATCCGGGGCGTGGAGCGGGTGCTGAACTTCTGACCCGGACTTCTGACCCGAGCCGTGGAGCGGGTGCAGAGCTCCTGATCCGGGCCGTGGAGCGGGTGCTGAGATCCTGACCCGGGAACGGCGACGGGCGGCCCCGGAAAAGCGAGGTGCGGCGGATGGCGTACGAATTCCGGTTGCCCGACGTGGGCGAGGGCATCCACCAAGGGGAGATCGTCCGCTGGCTGGTCAAGCCGGGGGACCGGGTGCGTGAAGACCAGCCCCTGGTGGAGGTACAGACCGACAAGGCCACGGTGGAGATCCCGTCCCCGGTGGCCGGCGTGGTGCTGGAGCTGCGCGGCAACGAGGGGGACGTGGTCCAGGTCGGCAGCGTCATCGTGGTGATCGACACGGAAGCCCGGGCGGACGAACCGGCCGGGGCGGCGCCGGCTGCTGCCGCGGCCCCTGCGGCCCAGGCGGCGTCCCCGGTGGTACCGCACCAGGTGCCCCCGGCGACGACGGCCCCGGGCCCGGCCGCGGCACCGGGAGGAGCGCCGGCCGCTTCGCCTGGGGTCACGCCGCCGGCCCCACCCGGCCTGGCCGCGGTGCCCGGGGCTGCGGCCGCGGTGCCAGCGGCCGCGGCCCCGGGCGGTGGGCCGGCAGCGGAGGCGCGGCGGGTCCTGGCCACCCCGGCAACCCGCCGCCTGGCCCGCGAGCTGGGGGTCGACATCCGCCTGGTCCCCGGGACGGGCCCGGCGGGCCGGGTGACGGCCGAGGACGTGCGGGCCTTTGCCGCGGCCCGGGCGGCCGGGACGCCGGCGGTTACTGCGGCTGGGGCTGGTACAACGGCGGGCGGAGCGACGGCGGCGGCACCGCCCGCAGCCCCGGGTGCAGCGCCGGCCGTGGCCCCGGGTGCGGCAGCGGGTACAGCGCCTGTCGCAGCACCGGCTGCGGCAGCAGGTGCAGTGCCAGCCACAGGACTGGCCGCCGCGCCCCCTGGTGTCGCCGCCGGCATCCCGGCCGGGGTGCCGGGGGTGGCGGCCGCGGCGACGGCGGGTGCGGCCGCCCCGGCGGCAGCGCCCGGTTCGGCCGCCAGGTGGGCCGTTGCAGCGGGGGGCGAGCAGCGCGTACCCTTGCGGGGCCTGCGCAAGCGCATCGCCGAGAAGATGGTCCAGTCCAAGTACACCGCCCCTCACGTGACCCACGTGGAGGAGGTCGACGTCACCGAACTGGTGGAGCTGCGGCGCAAGGCCCTGCCCCTGGCGGAGCAGCGGGGGATCAAGCTCACCTACATGCCCTTCATCGCCAAGGCCGTGGTGGCGGCCCTGCAGCAGTTCCCCGTCTTCAACGCCAGCCTGGACGACGAGCGCCAGGAGATCGTGCTCAAGGGTTACTACCACATCGGTGTGGCCACGGCCACCGATGAGGGCCTCATCGTCCCCGTGGTGCGGGACGTGGACCGCAAGAGCATCTTCCAGCTGGCCCGGGAGATCGCGGCCTTGACCGAAGCGGCCCGTGCGCGGCGGATCGCCCTGGACGACGTGCGGGGTTCGACCTTCACCATCACCAACGTGGGCGCCCTGGGCGGCGGCGTGTGGTCCACGCCCATCATCAACCACCCCGAGGTGGCGATCCTGGGCGTGCACAAGTTCCGCGAGACGCCGGTGGTGCGGGATGGGGAAATCGTGGTGCGGACCATCACGAACTTCGCCCTGAGCTTCGACCACCGGGTGGCCGACGGGGCCGATGCGGTGCGGTTCGTCAACCGGATCAAGGAGTACCTGGAGCAGCCGAGCCTGCTGTTCCTGGAGATGGCCTGACGGCGAGGCGGGCCTGACGGCACCCGCCCGCATCCCGCAGGCGCCCTTATGCGGGAACCTGTTCACGAGGATGGGGCGAGCCCGCTGGGCGGCGGAGCGTGGGCGGGGCGTGGGCCGCAGGTTCGGCGGAACGGGAGTGGATGGGATGGTCGTCGGCGAGGTGGCAACGGAGACCGAGGTCCTGGTCATCGGGGGCGGCCCGGGCGGCTACGTGGCTGCCATCCGGGCCGCCCAGCTGGGCAAGGACGTCACCCTGGTGGAGAAAGACCGCCTGGGCGGGGTGTGCCTGAACGTGGGCTGCATCCCCTCCAAGGCCCTGATCGACGCCGCCAAGGCTTATCACCGGCTGGCCCGGGAGGCGGAGCGGGGCATCGTGGTCGAGGGGGCGCGGCTGGACTTTGCCCGGCTGCAGGGCTGGAAGCAGTCGGTCGTCCAGCGGCTGACGGGCGGCGTGGAGCAGCTCCTCAGGGGCAACGGCGTGACGGTGGTGAAGGGGCGGGCCACCTTCACCGGGCCCAACCAGGTGCTGGTGGAGAACCCCGGCGGGGGCAACGAGGTCTACCGGTTCAAGCACTGCATCCTGGCCACGGGCTCGCGGCCCGTCGAGCTGCCGGGCTTCGCCTTCGACGGAGTCCGCATCCTGGATTCCTCCGACGCCCTGGCGCTGGACCACCTGCCCCTGCGGCTGGTGGTGATCGGGGGCGGGTACATCGGCCTCGAGCTGGGCACCGCCTTTGCCAAGCTAGGGTCGGAGGTAACGGTGCTGGAGCTGGCTGACCAGCTGCTCCCCGGCACCGATCCGGAGCTGGTGCAGGTGGTGGCCCGGCGCCTCCGCCAGCTAGGGGTCAAGGTCCACACCGGCGTCCGCGTCCTGGGGTGGGAGGAGGAGCCCGGCGGCGGGGGGGTCCGGGTGGTGTTCAGGCCCGAGCCCCGCGGGGAGAGCCCCGCAGCAGCCGCGGGGGCTGCTGCGGGTGCGGTGCGGGAAGCGGCCGGTGCGGGAGCGGCCGGGAAGGCTGGGGCAGTGTCCGGCGATGCCGGGCCGGCCCGCCCCGGCGGGCGAGGTGCGGCGGGAACCGGGGCGCCGGGATCGGCGGGTTCGTCCGGATCGGAAGAACAGGCCGTGGTGGCCGACGCGGTCCTGGTCAGCGTGGGCCGGCGGCCCAACACTGATGGCCTGGGACTGGAGCTGGCGGGCGTGGAGCTGGACGAGCGGGGCCGGGTGAAGGTCGATGCCCAGCTGCGCACCAGCCAGCGGAACATCTTCGCCATCGGCGACATCGTGCCCGGTCCCATGCTGGCCCACAAGGCCAGCCGGGAGGGGATCGTGGCGGCGGAGGTCATCGCCGGGTTGCCCGCGGCGGCCGATTACGTGGCGGTGCCGGCGCCCGTCTTCACCGACCCGGAGATCGCCACGGTGGGGCTGACGGAGGAACAGGCGCGCCAGCAGGGCTACGACCCGGTGGTCGGGCGGTTCCCCTACGCGGCCAACGGCCGGGCCCTGACCCTGGGCGAGCGGGACGGGTTCGTCAAACTGGTGGCCGATCGGGAGAGCAAGGTGGTCCTGGGGGCGGGCATCGTGGGGCCGGAGGCGTCCGACCTGGTGGCCGAACTGGGCCTGGCCATCGAGATGGGCGCCACCCTGGAGGATCTGGCCCTCACCGTCCACGCCCACCCGACCCTGAGCGAGGCGGTGATGGAGGCGGCGGAGGCGGGGCTGGGCCACGCCATCCACGTGCTGGGGAAACGGTAACGGGGAGGCGATGCCTCGACGGCCCGGTATGCCGGGAGCGATTCCTCCGGCATGCCGGGGCGATCCCTCCGCGGGAGGCGATCCTCGAGGGCGCGACGGCGCATCAGCCCATGTCCATCAGCCCATGTCAGCCGGCCCGCCGGTGCCGTTCCGCCGGCGGGCCATTACGGTGGACACGGCCCAGATGACGCCGCCGGCGATCAGGAGGAAGGGCAGCAGGCCCAGCCCCAGGGTAAGGGCGAAGATCCCCAGCCGCGCTACCAGCAGGAGCGCCAGCCCGGCCACCACCAGCGTCAATGCCCAGCCCATCCCGATCACCCCACCGGTTCGTCCGTTCCGGTTCACCCGGTTCAGCAGCAATAACCTGCCCGGAACGGCGGGGCCGCAGACCGGAGCCTTGTAACAGCGCGGGCAGGTCGAGGGCATGGCGGGCGACACCTGCGGCCGTTCCAGGTGCCGCCGTATTTCCCGGGTTGGCGGATCTCAGGTCTTGCCGGATCTGTTATAGTCATCTTAGAGGTGGGTTTTCGTCCGGACGGTCCTCACCTCCACAATCCATGACCTTCCTTCGGGGCAGGGTGGAAGTCCCGACCGGCGGTGATGGCGGCGCGCCAGTCCTGGCGCGACCGCACCAGCCCGCGAACCGCGCCCGGAGCACCCATGCCCGGGCCGAGGCAGGCAGGCCTCCCCGGTGCCGGTGCGGTGAAGGGCGCGGCCGATTCCGGTGAGAAGCCGGAGCCGACGGTGATAGTCCGGATGGGAGAAGGAAGGGACGCGGGATTTCCCGGAAGAGGCGGGCGCGGCCTTACCGTGCTCGCCGGGCGGCCGTGCCGCGCGCACCTGGCGGTTGTGCCCTGCCGGTGACGGGGTGGGCCGCGGTGGCCGCGGCGGGGTGCCGTGAGCGTGCCGCACGCGGGCGTTCGGCGTTCGACCGCGGGGCGTGCGGCGCCCGGTCGACGGCGGGGCGCCAGGGGATGCCGGCAGGGGGTGCCGTGTTCGACCGCGACGTGCGCTCGCGGCCGCGGCGCCGTCGCCCGTGCGGGACGCCTGCGGCCGCGCGGGATCACGCGCTCGACCGGGAAATCGTTGACCCACGCGCAAGCCTACGGGTCCACCTGCGTCCGTTCCCCCGAAGGGCTGGGCGGGACGGGCTTTTTTGATGCCCGCCCGCACGCTCTGCGCAGGGGGTGCATGCCGGTGGTTCGTCGCATGGTGCGCCTGGCGCTCCTGGCGTCCATGGCGTTCCTGCTCATGCTGTGGGAGATCCAGCTGACGCCTCTCCTCCCCTTCATTCCGGCGTACCTCAAGTACGATCCCGGCGATTTACCGGTGCTGATGGGCGGCTTCGCCTACGGCCCCGCGGCCGGCGCCACGGTGGCGCTGGTCAAGGACCTGCTGTTCCTCTTCTCGGGCAAGTCCACGGCAGGATGGGTCGGGATCGCCGCCAACCTGCTGGCCAGCCTGGCCTATGTGGTGCCGGCCGCGTGGCTATACCGGAAGATCGGCAGCCGCTGGGCCCTGGCCCTGGCTATGCTGGTGGGGACCGCCAGCACCAGCGCCGTGATGGCCGTGGCCAACTACTTCGTCTTCCTACCGCTGTGGGGGGTGCCCGCCGAGCAGGTGGGGGCCACGGTGGTCACCGCCATCACACCCTTCAACCTGATCAAGGGCCTGGCCACCGGGGTGCTGGCGCTGGTGGCCTACCCGCGCATCGCCCGCGTGCTGGACGACCCCGTCTTCGCCACACCGGTGAACGAGGGCTGGGCGGGCCAGGCGGCCGGGGAGCCGCGGCGCCCGTAGGGGGACCCCGGCGGGCTGCAGCGCCAGGCAGGCTGCGGTCCACGATGCGCGCAGGGCGCTGGGCACGGGCCCGGGGGGCGCCTGCACCTGGCAGGCCCTGGGCTGGCAGGGCCCCGGCGTCACAGCCCAGGAAAAGGGGGCCGGTTCCCGCGGAGGAACCGGCCCCCTGGCCTTCTCGGCGCCCTGCCCTCCTTAGCGGCGGCGGGCCGGCGGCCTCTGCGGGCGCCGGACAGGCGGACTTGACCGTCCGCCCCGCCCGCCTCTCCCGGGCTTTTCGCTGGCCGTTGACCCGGGCTTCCGGCCTCCGGCCAGCTCTCCGGCGCCTCCTTCCCCCGGCCCCTAGCGCGCGGCCTGTTCCCACCAGCCCTTCACCCGGCCGCCGGGCCCGGGCTGTCGCCGCCGGCCGCCGCCGCGGCGGGGGCCGGTTCCACCGCCAGGAGGCGTTCCAGGGCGTCGCGCCCCGTCATCCCCGGGTGAATACCCAACTCCCGCGCCGCGCTGGTGACCGACTCCAGCGGGCGCTCCAGGAGATCGCCGAAGTCGCGGACGCCGAGAGCGCGGCCCGCCACGATGCGGCGGGCGCCGAGAAGGTCGTCCAGCAGGCGCACGTCCAGGGCGCCGCACATGATGTACCCCGCGGGTGTCGCGATGGCCACCAGCCGGGTTTTGGGCAGTTCCACCTTCACGCCGACGGCCGTTCCGCCCTTGAGGGGGATGGGCCGAACCTCGACCACAGGCATTCCCTCCCGATGGCGCGGGCGCATGGTGCGGGCGCGGCGCGCCGGTTCCGTGCGGAGCCCGCGGGTCCGGTTGCGGGCTGCCCCGGCGCCGGGGGCTTGGGCCCTCGGGGGGAACCACGGCAGCCGCGGCGGATCCGGGCTCGAGGGCCCGCCGCTGGCCGGGGTCGCCGCCCGGACCTGGACCCCTGGAACCAGTGGCTAGGGCATTGTATGGCCGCCCGTGGGCAGCCGTCCCACGCGGGGCGGCCGGCGGGACTCCTCCCTGCACGTCCCGATCGCAGGAGCGGGGCTCCACCTCTTCTCCGGTACGCCATCTGGCTGCCTCGTGGCCCGTGGCTTGCCCGTGACGGCGAGCCGGCGGGCTGTGACCGGGGGACCGGCCGGCCTTGACCCGCGGAGCCCCCGGCCTTGACTGGACGTGACCGGTAGAGTGGCCGGCTTGACCGGCCGGACGGGACCGGCCGGGCTGCCGGGCGGATGGCCCCCGGCGGCTCCGGAGCTGGTGGCAACTGGAAGGTATAGCAGCCGGGGGGTTCCGCAATCTAACCGCTGGAAACAGCTAGCCGTCAGGGGGGATCATCGTGGACGAACCCAGCGCCTTTGGTGGCCCGAGCCACGCGCGTTACGGCGCAACGCCGCAATCGTACAACCCGCAGGAGCAGTACACTTCCCAGTGGCAGTCGCCGGCGGGCGGGCAGGGCCTGGGCAACCAGGCTTCGGGGCAGTTCCAGAGCCAGGCCGGCCAGTACGGCCAGCCGTACGGGCAAGCCGGCGGCCAGTTCGGCCAGTTCCAGAACCAGGCCGGGCAGTTCGGGCAGTACGGCCAGAGCGCCCATGCCCAGTACGGCGCCACGGCCCAGAGCTATGACCCCGCGGAAAACTACAGCAGCCGCTGGCAGTCCCAGGCCGGTGCGGGGAGCATGAGCAACCAGGCCGGGGGCGCCGGCTATGGCGCCGCGGGGGCTGGCCAGTACGGCCAGCCGTACGGGCAAGCCGGCGGCCAGTACGGCCAGTTCCAGAACCAGGCCGGCCAGGCCGGCGGGCAATTCGGCCAGTACGGCCAGAGCGCCCATGCCCAGTACGGCGCCACGGCCCAGAGCTACGACCCCGCGGAAAACTACAGCAGCCGCTGGCAGTCCCAGGCCGGTGCGGGTAACATGAGCAACCAGGCCGGGGGCGCCGGCTATGGCGCCGCGGGGGCTGGCCAGTACGGCCAGCCGTACGGGCAAGCCGGCGGCCAGTATGGCCAGTTCCAGAACCAAGCCGGGCAATTCGGCCAGTACGGCCAGTATGGCCAGGCGGGTGCCCAGGCGGGAGCCCCGTACGGTCAGTACGGCGGCCAGTACACCCAGAGCACGGCGGGCCAGTTCCAGAGCCAGGTAGGCCAGTACGGCCAGGCCGGCGGCCAGTATGGCCAGTTCCAGAACCAGGCGGGTTCGTCCGCCCAGTTCCAGGGCCAGGCCGGCGCGTACGGGCAGTTCCAGAGCCAGGCTGGACAGTACGGGCAGTTCCAGAACCAGGCCGGCCAGTACGGCCAGGCCGGCCCGGGCGGCCATGCCCAGTATGGCGCCACGGCCCAGAGCTACAACCCGGCGGAGAACTACTCCGCCAAATGGCAGTCGGCCACGGCCAACGAGCAGGCGGGCGGCGCTTTCCGGGGTTGACGTGACCGCCGCCGGTACGGCCGTCCAGGGGGCCGGGTTCCATCCCGGCCCCCTTGTCGCGTTGACGGCCGGTGCTGTGCTGCCGTCGCGGCTCCCCGAGCCGGGGGAGCCCGCGGTGGGAGCTGGTGGGCACAACGCGCCGCAAGGCCCTCGCCGCAAGGCCCCCGCCGGAAGGCCCCTGCCGAAAGTCCCCCGCCCGCAGGAACCTGCCCGCGGGAACCCGCCCGGGAGGAACCCGGCGCCCGAAGGCGAAGGCCCATTTGGCAGCCGCGCCGGGCCAGCCGGCCCTGCGGCTGCCACCCCAATGAAGGTGGGATCACGCCCCATGGAAGCCCTTCACCGCATTGGAACCTCGCCCGAAACGGAAGCGCCGGCGGGGCGACAGGAGCCCGGGGCCGGCGCCGGCCGGGCCTCCGTACCCGCTTCCCCGGCGGCTCGCCCTGGCCAGGCAGGTGCCGGCCAGGAAACCGGTCCGGCTCTTCCCGGGCCCGATGCCGCCGCAACGGCGCTACCCCGCCGCTCCCCCGCTGAGGCCGGACCGCCGCCGGCGGCCGGTGGATCCGGCTCCGATGCCCCTACCCGAGGGTTCCGTGACCTCCCGGCAGCGGACGGCCATGCCCTGGCCGGCGGTCACGCCGGGCGCCGCCATCCCGACTGGCTCAAGGTGCGCCTGGCCCAGGGGCCCAATTACAACCGGCTCAAGCGGCTGCTGCGCGGCATGAGCCTGCACACCGTCTGCGAAGAGGCCCGCTGCCCGAACATCTACGAGTGCTTCGAGAACCTGACCGCCACCTTCATGATCCTGGGTAACATCTGCACCCGGGCCTGCCGGTTCTGCGCCGTCACCACGGGCCGGCCCACCGAACTGGATTGGGCGGAGCCGGAGCGGGTGGCGGATGCCGTCCAGCGCCTGGGCCTGCAACACGTGGTGGTCACGTCGGTGGCGCGGGACGACCTCCGCGACGGGGGTGCGGCCGTCTTCGCCGAGACCATCCGGGCCATACGGCGCCGCTGTCCGGACACGGCGGTCGAGGTGCTGATCCCCGACTTCAACGGCGACTGGGACGCCCTGCAGGTGGTCCTGGACGCGGAACCCGACATCCTGAACCACAACGTGGAGACGGTGCGCCGCCTCTCCGACCGGGTGCGCTCGCGGGCCAGATACGACCGGTCCCTGGCCCTTCTGGCCGAAGCCAAGCGGCGGGCACCCCACATCAAGACCAAGTCGGGCCTGATGCTGGGATTGGGCGAGACGTGGGACGAGATCCTGGAGACCCTGCGGGACCTGCGGGCCCACCAGGTGGACATCGTCACCATCGGCCAGTACCTGCGCCCGACCCGGGAGCCCATCCACCTCCCGGTGGAGAAGTACTACCATCCGGACGAGTTCGCGGAGCTCAAGCGGATCGGCCTGGCCATGGGCTTTTCCCACGTGGAATCCGGCCCCCTGGTGCGGAGCTCGTACCACGCCCACGAGCAGGCCGACCGGGCTCGCCGGCGGGAGGGAGCGGGGGACGAAGCCGCACCGGCCCAGGTCGGGTCCCTGGCGACCAACCGCGGTGCTCCGGCCCAGGCGGCACCCCTGGAAACGCCTCATGGCCTGGAGGCCGCCCGGGCAGCGGGGGGCGCAGCGGGAGCATGATGGAGCACGGGGGCGCACCATGGAGCACGGGGCGCGGGGCACCGGCCGGTCAGGCGAGCCGGTTCCTGGCCGGTCAGGATGGCTCCGCCATGGGGATGCGTCCGGCGCGAGAGGTCGATCCCGGCCGAGGGGTCCATGCAAGCATGGGGGCGGATGCCGCCATGGGTGCAAATTCCACAACCGGCCCCCACACCAGGGGAGGGGCCGATGGCATCGTGGGAACCGCCACGGCCACCGGAATGGGCGCTGTGGCGGAGCTCCATCGGGCCGTCCCAACGGCCCCTGCTGCCGGCCAGGCTCTGCCGGACGGCGCGCCCGTCCTCCGGGTCACCTGGCTGCCCGGCCTCACCCCCTACGAGCCTGCCTGGCGGCTGCAGGAGCGACTGGCCCGGGCCCGGGGGGAGGGGCGGCTGCCGGACCTGTTCCTCCTGCTCCAGCACCCGCCGGTGTACACCGTGGGCCGCAGCGGTCGCGAGGAGGAGATCCTGCTCAGCCCCACCCTGCGCCGGCAGCGGGGGGTGGAGGTGTTCCACATCGACCGCGGGGGCAAGGTGACCTACCACGGCCCGGGGCAGCTGGTGGGTTACGGCATCATCGACCTGAAGAACCTGCCCGGGGGCCTCAAGCGGTACGTCCACGGCCTGGAGGAAGCCCTGGTGGCGACCCTGGCCCGCTTCGGCATCGTTGCCCACCGGGAGGACGGGCTGGTGGGCGTGTGGGCCGGCCACGAGAAGATCGCCGCCATCGGCATCCGCGTGAGCCGGGGCATCACCTGGCACGGGTTCGCCCTCAACGTGGACCCCGACCTGGCCTATTTCGGCGGCATCATCCCCTGCGGCATCACCGACCGGGGCGTCACCTCCATGGCCCGCTTGCTGGGCCGGGCGCCGGCGCTGGAGGCGGTGGCGCAGGTGGCCGCGGAGGAACTGGCCCGGGTCCTGGGGCGTCGCCTGGAGTGGGCCGGAGGCCCGGGCTGGCTCGAGGACTGGGGATACCGGCCGGCCCGCCAGGATGCGGACGGCGCGGCGGCAGCCTCCGCCGCCGGGAAGGGGGCCGGGTGATGGAACCTGCCTTGCGTGTGCTGGCCTTTCCCCTGGGCCCCGTCCAGGCCAACGGGTACGTGCTGCTGGACGGTGCCAGCGGGGTGGCGGTGCTGGTCGACGCTCCCCATGACCCCGATCCCATGCTGGAAGCGGTCCGGGGACACCGGGTGGCGGCCGTGATGCTCACCCACGCCCACTTCGACCACATCGGCGGCCTCCAGGCGATCAAGGAAGCCACGGGGGCGCCGGTGTGGATCCACCGGAACGAGGCGGGCTGGCTGGGGGATCCCCAGCTGAACCTGTCGGTCTGGCTGGAGCCGGTGGTGGCGCCGCCGGCGGATCACCTGCTGGAGGGCGGCGAGCGCCTGGCGTTCGGGTCCATGGAATTCGAGGTGCGCTTTACTCCCGGGCACAGCCCCGGGCACGTGGTGTACGTGGGCCGCGGTGCCGCCGAGGGGCTGGTGCTGGCTGGCGACACCCTCTTCGCCGGCGGGATCGGCCGCACCGACCTGCCGGGCGGGGATCTGGAGACGTTGCTCCAGAGCATTCACCGGGAACTGATGGTGTTGCCCGACGCCACCCGGGTGCTGCCGGGCCATGGGCCTGAAACCCGGATCGGGACCGAGCGCGTGGCCAACCCCTTCCTCCGGTTACGGTCCGCCGGTCGGGGCCTGGATTGATGGCGAGACGGGTGGTGGTCAGGCCTCCCGGTCCGGGCCAGCCGGTTCGTCCGGACCGGTGCCGGGACCCGTGGATCCGTTGTGACCGGCGGCGCGGCGCCAGCGCGGCGGTGAGGACCCCGCGCTGGATCCCCCCGGGCCGATGCCCTCCGACGCCGCGTCCCAGCCGGCGGGGCCGCAGGAAACGGAGCCACCGTCCCGTGCGGGTGGGATCGGCTTGCGGCCGCGAAAGCCCTCATGCTCGCCGTGGTAGTAGGCAACCCGGGGCTCTCCCAGCCGCCAGCAGAGGAGCACGGGCTCTCCGTTCAGGCGCGCCGGAAAGTCCACCAGCCCCAGGTCGACGTCCTTGACCAGGCAGCCCAGGCTGTGGATCTCCGCCAGCAGCTGGTTGGCCTCTTCCACGGCCGCCCGCAGCGCCTGCCGCGCCAGCTTGTAGTCGTAGGACATGATCAGGGTGCCGTCGGGCTTGTAGCCGACGGCCTTGATCTGCTCCATCTCCCGGTACGACTGGCGCGCCTTCTGGTAGAGGCGGCGCAGGCGCAGGAGCCGCTGCCGGATGACGGGCAGCAGGGCGGTGGCCTCTTCGGGGGTGAAGAACTTGCGGCCTGCGGCGGGCATCGCGGTCACCTCGACTCAAACTGGTGTTATTGTAACATCGCCGCAGGCGGCGGCAACGGCTGGCCCATCCACCAAGCCGTGCAAGCCGCCAGGGAATCTGGTCAACAGGTCGTCAGGCAGTCAGGCAATCAGGCGGGGAGGAAGGCACCGATGGCCGAGCAGCAGAGCGCGCAGGACCCACCAGCCCGGCCGGATCAAGCCGTCCGGCCCGACCCGCACCAGGAGCCGGCTCCTCCGGCCGGGTCGCGCCAGGAGGATCAAGCCGACCAGCGGCCCCCCTGGGATGCCTATTTCATGGAACTGGCGGAGGTGGTGGCGAGGCGGTCCACCTGCCCGCGCCGCCACGTGGGGGCGGTGCTGGTGCGGGACCGGCGTATCCTGGCCACCGGCTACAACGGGGCACCACCGGGGTTCCCCCACTGTACCGAGGCCGGTTGCCTGATGCAAGACGGGCACTGCGTCCGCACCATCCACGCCGAAGCCAATGCCATCCTCCAGGCGGCCCTGCACGGGGTCACCGTGAAGGGCAGCACTCTCTACACCACGGCCACCCCTTGTCTCCACTGCGCCAAGCTGCTGATCGGCGCAGGGGTGGTGCGGGTGGTCTACCGGGACTGGTACCCCGACCCGCGGGCGGTGGAATTCCTGGAGCGGGCGGGGATCCCGCTGGAGCCCATGGCGGGCGGTGCCGGGGGACCGGCCCCCGCATAACGGCCCCCCGCATTGGAACGGGCACGCCAACGGGCCGGTGGCTGCCGGGCGTGGGGGGAGGGGGGCGATGGCCGTGCGGGTGGCCATGGCCGCAACGCTACAGCAAAAAGCAGAGGCGCTGCGCGGGTGGCGCATCGCCTCTGCTGGGGGCATGGGTACCCTCCGGCCCGGCTCCGGGCGGGCGGGGCAGGCGACCGCCCGGCAGGGCCGGAAGCTTTGGGGCCAGCGGTGAGGAACCTGGCCGGTTGACGAGGGGCGGGGCATGCTGTATGTCCCCTCGTCGCTATGGGTTTTTCGACACCTCGTTTCGTATCCCTGCTTCTTTCGGGGGGCGAATTGATTAATTCAAACCCTAAACCGCTGGGCTATCTCACCAGGGCGTCCAGATCCTTCAGGATCTCCCCCGTCTTCCGGGCGTACTCCTCGTACATTTGACGAGCCTCGGGGTCCTCCGTTTCCAGGGCCCAGCTGGCGAAGTCCGCCTGGAGGGATTCCAGGTCGGCGCCCAGGGTTGCCCGGAGCGGGGGCTGGGTGATGGTCTGGGTGTCTTGCTTGAGGTCCACGTACAGCTGGTTGCCGATGATCTGGCCCACCATCACCTGGCTCGGGTCGTCGACTCCGTTGCGCAACAGCTCCTGGCGCAGCCAGGCCTCGTCCTTGCCCGCCGCACGCAGCGAGTTGGGAAGAACCTGCCCGTCCGCAATGACCACATACGGGAATTCAGGGCGGGACGGGGTCAGCATGCCCGCGGTCTTTGCCGTCAGCGGCTCATACTCGGGCTTCTTGAGAACCGTGAGCTGCCCGTCGGTTTCCATGAGGGCCCAGTCCACCTGGCGCAGGTCGAAGATGTTCTTCTGGCGCAGCAGCTCCATGAGCTCCGCCACCGAGAGCCGGGCCATCCGCAAGCCCTTCTCCTGCACCTGGCCCCGGGCGACCACCACCACGGGCTCCCCTTCGATGAACTTGCGCCCCGCGTTGCTGTTTTGCTGCAGGTAGGTCAGTGCGAGCGCAGCCAGCGCCCACACGGCCACTCCCACGATACCGTCGAGGAACCGGTTCTGGGGATCGGTGGAGGCCTGGGCGGCGATGGACCCGATGGTGATCCCCACCACGTACTCGGTGAAGGTCAACTGGGACACCTGCTTGCGGCCCACGAACCGGGTCAGAAAGAAGAGCCAGACGAACGCGATGATCGACCGGATCAGCACCAGTAGTGTTTCCGGCACCCGCACGTCCCCCCAAGCCACCGTCCGGATCACGTCGACGCAAAACCGCGCAACCGGCGGTCCCTCCGCCGGCAAGGCCCGGCAGCGGCACTGATCAGGCCAGGTCGAACGGGCGGTGACGCCCGCCCGCCGGCCGGTCACGCCTGTCCGCTCCCAGTGTCTGCGGCGCCGCCGCGAAATACGCACCCCGCCGGCGGGGGATACTCGCAAGCGACGGGCCTTCGCCATGGGATGGATTCCGCAGGAAGCCGCGACCGGCCGTTGCAAGGAGGGCCTGTGGCATGACGACCTACGCCAAGCTGTTGCGGGCGGCGGCGACCCTGAAGCGGGTGCGGGCAGGGCTGGATTCTCTGGCCGCCAGCGCGCAGTCCGAAGAAGAGCGGGAGCGCCTGCGCCGGGCGGCGGCGCAGGCGCGGGTGATGGAACAGGGACTGGAACGCCGCATTCGCAAGGTTGCGGCGGAGGAACCGGAATACGCACGCCAGTCTCCCGGAGGCGAGCTGTTCGGCGCCGACGGGCACAACGACCACCGGCCCCCGGCCCGGGAGCGGCCCGAGCCTCCGGCCGAGGTTGCACCCGGCGAGCCGCTCGCGGGGGCCCAGGGGAGCCCCCGGCGGCGGCGGGGCAAGGCCGAACCGGTGGCGGCAGGCCGAGGCGCCGCCGGCGGTGGGGCGGCCGGCGGCGGTAAGGAGTAGCCGGGTCCATGAAGGCACGGCGCTACATCATCGTCACCCTCCTGGTGATCATGGGGATCGCCCTGGGCGTGGCGCCGACGTACTTCCGCAAGCCCCTGACCCCCGGCGGCTCCATCGGCCAGGGCATCAAGGCGACGCGGGAGGCCGTCCAGGCGGAGGACTGGCAGCGGGCCGCCGCCCTGGCCGCGCGCCTGGAATCCGAATGGAAAAGGGTGAGGGTGCCCGTGGCGGTGAACAGCGATGCCACGGCCATCCGGGACTTCGAGGCCCAGCTGGCGACGTTGCGTGCAGCCATCGAGCTGCAGGACAAGAGCGAAGCCATCACCGCCCTGGCCCTGATGACCACCCTCATCGAAGACATCGGCACCTACTGACGAGGGGATGGGCAGGTTCGGCACTGGGGAGAGGCGGCGGCCCGCCTCCAAGCGCTCCCAGCTGCAGGGACAGCCCGCTCCCAGCAGCGGGGACAGCCGGTGTGGCTGGCCATATTCAGTGGGTGACAGGACGGGGGACCAATTATTGCCCCGGGCGGCGGCGGGCCGCAGCCAGGGAGCCGGGGGACCGGGGAGAGACCCGGAGAGGCCCCGGGAAAGAGGGGTAGCCCAGGAGACCAGGGCCGGTGGTGAACCCGGACAGCCCAGGGGACCATCGGCCGCCAGGCATGGGCCGGGCAAGGCAGGAGGGGCGTAGCGACATGGATGGCGGGGCAAGGCGCCGCGGGGACACGGGCCGCGGGCATGCAGCCGGGCCGGGCCGGCCTGAAAACCGGCGGCAAGAGGGGTCCGGAAGGCAGGGCGGGGAGCAAAGGAACGGCCGGTCTCGCCCTCGGGCGCGCCTTGTGGTGGCCCTAACGGGCCTTGTGAGCCTTAGCGTGCTTCTGGCTGGATGCCGGATGAACCTGGCCCAGGCTCCCGACGGCGGCCGGGCAGCCAAGCCCGGCAGGGCGCCCGGTCTGAGTGCCTCCAGCATCCCCGTGGTCGATCCCGATTCCGGAGACACCCTGGCCCGGCTGGACGAGCTTCTGGATCGCGCCGAGCTGCGACCCGGGGCGCGGCAGCCCGACTACGGCCCCCTGGTGGCCAGGGTTCGGGAGTTCATCGAGACACGGCCCCAGACCTTCGGCATTTATTTCAAAGACCTGCAAACGGGCGCGACCTGGGGGATCAACGAGCGGGAGCCGATCCACGCCGCCAGCACCATCAAGGTCCCGCTGGTCCTCTATGTGAATCACCAGGTGGCCGCCGGACGCGCCCGCATGGACGACCGGATCGTCTATGAGCCCGATCGGGACCTGACGGGCGGCGCCGGCATCCTGCAGCGGGACGGCTTCCCGGGCAAGAGTTACTCCCTGCGCGTCCTCACCAACCTGTCCATCACCATCAGCGACAACGTGACGACGAACATGCTGTTCCGCCACTTCGGCAAGGACAACGTGGGCGAGTTCATGCGCCGGCTGGGGGGCGAGGTGATCTTCCCCGGCGGCCGCCGCGTCAGTACCGCCCGGGACATGGGGATCTACGTGGAGGCCGTGCTGGACTTTGCCCGCCAACACCCCTTGCTGGGCGGCCGCATGCTGGACGACATGGGTCACGCCATCTTCCATGTTGGCCTGCCGGGTGAGTTGCCTCCGGATGTGTTTGTCGCCCACAAGGAAGGGGACATCGAGGGCGTGGCCGACGATGTGGGCATCGTCTTCGGCCGCCGGCCGTTCGTCCTGGCCATCCTTTCAAAAGGCGTGGACAACATCGACCAGGGGTTCGAAGACATCGCCCGGATCAGCAAGCTCGTCTACGATTTTCAGGAAGAACTCGGCCCGGCGCGCTAGGGTTTTCCCCGCGACGCACCAGCCTTGAACCCCGGGGCCGGTACTCGCGTTGGACCCGGGACAGGTTCAGCCCAGGAACCGTAAACCCACCACCGTGCCCAGAAGGGTGACCAGGCCGCCTACGAGCCACCCGGTCAGCCGGCTGATCCGCTGGTCGAGGTCGCGCCGTAACTCCGCCATGGCAAGCTGGAGACCGCCGGCGTCGTGGCGTACGGTGGCCATTTCGTTGCGCATCTCCTGCCGTAAGCCAGCGATCTCATCTCGCAAATCCTGCCGTAGGCCAGCGATCGCGTCCCGCAACTCCTGCCGTACGGTGGTGATCTCCCGATGCACCTCCTGCCGCAGGCCAGCGAACTCCTCCCGCAGCTCCTGTCGTACCGTGGCCGTCTTCTGGCCGAGCTCCCTCCGTACGGCGGCGATTTCCTGGTGCATGTCCTGCCGCAGGCCGGCGACCTCCTGGCGTATAGCCGTCATCTCGTGGCGCACGTCACCGATCTCTCGGCGCACATCGGTGAGCCCCCGGTGGAGGAGGTCCACCTGGCCATAAAGCCGCTCCTGGTCCCGCTTGAAGTCGTCCAAACGCTGCATCACGAGCCAGAGGGAGAGGGCGTCGATGCGCTCCGGCGGCGCCGAAGGGTCCTGGCTGGCGGCCGTTTCGCCTACGGTCATGGCGCGCCCCCTCTCCCGACACCCTTCCTGCGAGCCGGGCCTTGCCCTATTAGGCAGGCCACACAACAAAGAATAAATCCAACGCAGGGGTCTGTCAACTACTTCCAAAACAAATGTTTGTGTTCCACGCATGGGCCATTAGGGATCGGGGTCGGAGCGGGCAACAGCCGCAACGTCGAATTCGGGCAGGAGCTTGCACGACCCGCACCCCCTGGCCGCTGCCCGCTGCTGAGCCGGCTCGCGGCGGAGGCACCAGATGGCGCGGGCCTGCAGCGACCGCCTCCGCCCTGCGCCGGGCCGGGCCCCTCACTCGGCCCGGCCCGGTTCCGTCATCCGCCGCGGGTCCAGCAGGCGGGCCGTCTCCTCTTCCGAGAGCAGGCCCTTCTCCAAAATCAGCTGCCGCACCGTGCGGCCGCTGGCGTAGGCCTCCTTGGCGATGTCGGCGGCGGTGTCGTAGCCCAGCCGGGGCACCAGGGAGGTGACCATGGCCAGGGACCCCTCGATCAGCGCCTCGCAGCGCTCCCGGTTCGCCTCGATGCCGCGCACGCAGCGCTCGGTGAAGGTGGCCGCCCCGTTGGCCAGCAACTCGATGGACTGGAGCAGGTTGTGGGCCATCACCGGCATCATCACGTTGAGCTCGAAGTTGCCGTGGGTGTTGCTGACGGCGATGGCCGCGTCGTTGCCGATCACCTGCGCGCAGACCATCATCAGCATCTCGGACATGACGGGGTTGACCTTGCCCGGCATGATGGACGAACCCGGCTGGGTCGGCGGGATCAGGATCTCGCCGATGCCGCAGCGGGGACCGGAGCCCAGCCAGCGGATGTCGTTGGCGATCTTCATCAGGCTGGTGGCCACGGTGCGCAGCTGGCCGCTGGCTTCCACCACCGCATCCCTTGAGCCCTGGGCCTCGAAGTGGTTCTCCGCCTCGCGGAAGGGCAGGCCCGTCGCCTCGGCGATCCGGGCGATGGTGCGCCGCGGGAACTCGGGGTGGGTGTTGATGCCCGTCCCCACCGCCGTGCCGCCCAGGGCCAGTTCGGCCAGGTGCTCCCGCAGCGACCGCAGGCGGCGGATGCCGTGGTCGACCATGCTGGCGTAGCCCGAGAACTCCTGGCCCAGGCGAATGGGCGTGGCGTCCTGAAGGTGGGTGCGCCCGATCTTGATGACGTCATCGAAGGCACGGGCCTTTTCGGCCAGGGCGTCCCGCAAGGCTTCCAGAGCGGGGATCAGCTTGCGTTCGATCTGTTCCAGGGCGGCGATGTGGATGGCGGTGGGGATCACGTCGTTGCTGGACTGGCCCATGTTGACGTGGTCGTTGGGATGAACGCTGCGCGTCCCCAGCTCGCCGCCCAGGATCTGGATGGCCCGGTTGGCGATGACCTCGTTGGCGTTCATGTTGGTCGAGGTGCCCGAGCCGGTCTGGAAGATGTCCAGGACGAAGTGGCCGTCCAGCTTGCCCTCGATGACCTCGCCGGCCGCCTGGACGATGGCCTCCGCCAGGCGGGAGTCGAGGAGCCCCAGCTCGGCGTTGGTCTGGGCGGCAGCGCGCTTGATCAATCCCAGGGCGCGGATGAAGGGGCGTGGAAAGCGGATGCCGCTGATGGGGAAGTTCTCCACGGCCCGCTGGGTCTGGGCGCCGTAGAGGGCATCGGCGGGGACCCGCATCTCGCCCATGGAGTCCCGCTCGATGCGATAGGCCTGTTCTGCCACGGGGTGCCACCTCCACCAGGATGGCTTGTGCCATCCTGATCATACCATGGGCGGGTGGCGGCGTACGGGGCCGCGGGGGCCGGCAAGCGGCGTGCGGAGCGCGCCGGTGCCGGCGGCGCGACCGGTCCAGCGCTCCGCGCCCGTCGCCGGCCTCCCCGGTTGTCAGGACTTGTGGCGAGGGTTGCCCGCAGCTTCCGCCGGCTCCCGCGGGGGGAACAGGACCGAGGCCACGACGGACGCCCCCAGAATGAGAGCCAAGATGCCCAGCGAGGTGGCGGGGGCCAGGTGGATCACGTCGATCAGCAACATCTTCACCCCGATGAACACCAGGGTGACGGCCAGGCCGTACTTCAGGTAGCGAATCAGGGGCAGGATGGCGCTGAAGACAAAGAACAGCGACCGCAGCCCGATGATGGCGAAGACGTTGGCGGTGTAGACCACGAAGGGATCCCGGGTGATGCCGAAGATGGCCGGGATGGAATCCAGTGCGAACATCAGGTCCGTGGTCTCGATCAGCACCAGGACGACGAACAGCGGCGTCGCCCACAGCCGACCGTTCCTCCGGACGAAGAACCGGCCCCCGTGGTACTCCTCCGTGACGGGCAAGAGCTTGCGCACCAGCCGCAGCACGGGGTTGCGTTCCACGTCGCCGGCCTCGTCGTCCTTGTGCCGCAAGAAGCGGATGCCCGTGGCGATCAGGATGACCCCGAAGACGTAAAGCAACCAGTTGAAGCGTTCCAGCAGGGCGGCACCGCCCCAGATCATCAGCCCGCGCATGATGAGGGCACCCAGCACGCCCCACAGCAGCACCCGGGGGCGCAGCTCCTCCGGCACGGAGAAGAACGAGAACAGCGCGATGAAGACGAAGATGTTGTCCATGCTCAGCGCGTACTCCACCAGGTAGCCGGCGAAGTACTCCGCCATGGTGGTGCCGCCCCGGGCCTGCCCCAGCCAGATGCCGAAGCCGACGGCGATGGCCACGTAAAAGAGCGTCCGGAAGACGGCCTGGCGAGCCGTCAAGGTGGCCTGGCGCCGGCCGAGACCCAGGTCGAAGAGGATCAGGGCGACGACCAGCAGATTGAACAGGACCAGGGCCAACGTCCGTCCCTCCTGTTGGTCTCGAGGTCGGCTACAGCATTGCCGAACCCCTGACGTTAAATAAAAAACCTTCGGGCAGCTGCGATCGAACGGTCGCAAGCGCCCGAAGGTCTTGCCCGCTGGACCTGCGCACCGCGGGCCGGGCGGCGCATGGTCGCCCCGTATTGACGGCCCGCGGGACCGCGAGACCCCGGCGATCACCCCGGTGCCGCCCGGATGGGCGGCACCGGCCGGTTCGTCCCGCGGCGGCTACTCCCCTTCAGGGATCTTGGTTTTGGGATTGGGGGCCTGACGCGGCCCCCGACCGGATCTTCTCCTCGATTATACTGGGGAGGGACGGCAATTGGAAATGGAGTGATCGGTCCTGGTCTGGCTTGGAGTCGCGCTGGGGGGAGCGGCCGGCGCGCTGGCGCGGTACGGGCTGACCCAGTGGATCGCCGAACGGACGCCTGGAGGGTTCCCCTGGGGAACGCTGGTGATCAACCTGACGGGCGCCTTCATCTTGGCGTTCCTGCACCCACTGCTGCTGAATACCGTGACATCGCCGGCCGTACGCCTGGCGTTGACCAGCGGGTTTGTCGGCGCGTACACCACCTTTTCCACCATGACCTGGGAAGCGCTGACCCTGCTGCGGGATGGGCGCCCCGGGGCAGCCGCCGCCTACCTGGGGGTGAGCCTGGTCCTGGGGATGGCGGCCGCCTGGTTGGGCTGGGGTGCCAGCCAGGCTCTGGGGGTGCGGTCGTGATGGAGCGGTGGCGGACATCGCCGGAAGAGGGGGAAGCGGCCTTGCGCATCCAGGCGCCGGCCCGGCGCTTGACGGTCTACATCGGGGAGACGGACCGCTGGCAGGGGCAACCCCTCTACCACACCATCGTGCTCAAGGCGCGGGAGCTGGGGCTGGCCGGGGCCACCGTGTACCGCGGCATCGAGGGGTTCGGTGCCAACAGCCGTGTCCACGCGGCCCGGGTACTGGAACTGTCGGCGGACCTGCCGGTCATCGTCGAGATCATCGACCATGTGGAGCGCCTCCAGCCCCTTCTGGCCTTCCTGGACGAGGCGGTGCAGGAAGGCCTAGTCGTCCTCGAGGACGTGGAGATCGTCGCCTACCGGAAGAACCGGCAGCGCTGACGACCGGCAAGGCGGCGGGCGGGCCCGCCGGCGCCGGCCTCGCTGCTGCCCCAACAGCACCGGTGGGGCGGAGGCGGCGCCGGAGGGCCGGGCGGAGGCGGCGGAGGGGCCGTGCAGGCGAGGACGGGCACGCAGGGCGGCCAGGGGGTGGCGAGGCGCGGCGAAGGCGCCGGGTGCGGGCAATGGGGCCGAGGCGCGCGGTGCTTAGCGCTCCCCGCGGATCACCACCCGGGCCACCATGCCGTTTTTCCGGTGGCCCGGCATGCCGCACCAGATGGGGAAGGCGCCGGGCTCGGCGGGTGCCTTCCACTCCAGGACCTGGCGCTGGCCCGGCTCAAGCTCCAGGTCGGGCCCCAGCTTGGCGGCGGAGCGCACCTGGTGGGGCAGGCGGGTGTCGGCGTTGACCACCACGAGCCGCACCGTCTCCCCCGGGCGCACCACCACCTCCCGGGGTTCCATGGTGAACTCCGGAGTGAGGGTGAGGGTGATGGTCCGGGGACCCCAGGGGCGCGCACCGCAGCCGGCCGCCAGCAGGGCGACCAACAGGATGCCCAGCGCGGGGGCCAGGTGCCGGGGCGCCCACACCCCGGGGATGCGCCACCCGGGTCGGGACCGCAACCGCAACCGGAACCGGTGCCCCCGGCGGCTCCCCCTGGACCCGGCGGCGGTGTCCCCAACGGGTGCGCTCGGACGGCGACCGGCAGGGCATCCCCGGGGGACGGGCGGGCGGCCAGTACCCCGCTCCCGGGGACCGGGTTCGTCCGGTGTGGGTGGCCGGTAGGGCGGGCGCGCGACCCGTGCGGCGGCTTCCGGCACGGAACTCCCCCCTGGTCGTCCGGCCCGGGCGGACCGTGGTGAGCCCGTGACCGGTTCATCCCAGATCTACGCCGGCCGGGGTCCGGGCAGACCTGGCGCCGCGGGCCACCGGGGCGGGCGGCGGCGCGGAACGAGCGAGGAGGCGGCATCATGGCGGGGGGGCTGCGGCGGTACTTGGCCTGGCGACTGGCGGTTTACTTCCCGCTGGGTGTGGCCGTGGTGGGGACCGTGACGGCCCTGTTGCTGGGGGAGCTGCCGCAGCTCTTTTCCCGGGACTTTTTGCCGACGCTGATCCTGGGCCTGCTGGTGGCCGCCCTGACCGGTGCCGGCCTTGGCTGGGCCATGGCGGAGCGGGTGACCCGGCCGGTGCGGGAACTTGTGGCGGGGGCGCGCCAGCTGGCCGCGGGCGAGTTCGAGCGCCGGGTGCACGTCGACGGGCCCGACGAGCTGGTCACCCTGGCCCGCGCCTTCAACGAGATGGCCGCCCGGCTGCAGGTGACCTTGCGCGAGCTGCGGACGGAGCAGGCGCGGCTTGCCACCGTGGTAGGTGCCATGACCAGCGGGGTGCTGTTCATTGACGGTGATGGCCGGTTGCGCCTGGCGAATCCGGCCGCCCGCCGGTTGCTGGATATTCCTGAGCAGGCACTGGGACGCGACTATATCAGCGTGACCCGCCACTACGGCCTGGCGCGCGTGATTGAGGAAGGCCTTGTCGGAGGGCAGGTTGTGGAGCACGACGTGACCATCCCACCCGATCCCGGTGCAGCGCCGCGACACGTGCGGGTCACGGTGGTGCCTCTAGGTACCGATGCCGGGGGGGCGACGGTGCCGGGTGGTGTGGATGTCCCTGGCGAAGCCGGCTCCAAGTTTGCCGGGCGCGGCGCCATGGCTGCGGGAGGGAAGGGCGGTGGCCTGGTCGTGGTCCTGCACGACATCAGCGAGATCCGGCGGCTGGAGCAGATCCGGCGCGATTTCGTAGCCAACGTTTCCCATGAACTGCGCACACCCGTGGCGGCCATCCAAGGGTTTGCGGAAACCTTGCTTGAGGGAGTCATCCGAGAAGATCCGGCCACGGCCGAACGTTTTGCGCAGGTTATCCACCGTGAGGCGGAGCGCATGGCTCGCCTGGTCCAGGACCTGCTGGACCTGGCGCGCCTGGAGTCGCCGGAACCGGGGTTACAGCGGGAGCGGTTCGACCTGCGGGATAGCGCGGCGCAGGCGGCGGAGCGGTTCCGGCCGCGGCTGGAGGCAACCGGCTTGCGTCTGGAGGTGCAGTTGTCGCCCGAGCCTGTGCCGGTCTGGGCCGATCGGCACCGGCTGGATCAGGTGTGGACGAACCTGCTGGAGAATGCGCGCCAGTACACCCCGGCGGGCGGGACGGTGACGGTGGCGGTCGGTCGAGAGGGGCAGGGCCACCAGGCCATGGCGGTCGGTGAGGTGCGGGACACTGGGCGCGGCATTCCTCCCGATGTCCTGCCGCGGATCTTCGAGCGCTTTTACCGCGTCGACCCCGGTCGCAGCCGGGCGGCCGGTGGGACCGGTCTCGGCCTGGCCATCGTCAAGCACATCATCGAGGCTCACGGCGGGGCGGTCGGGGCCGAAAGCCAGCTGGGTGCTGGCACCGTCATCCGTTTCCGCATCCCGCTGGCTGCCGACGACGTCGCGGCGGGCGCGAAGGGGGTAGGGGAATTCCCCGGCGGCTGCGAGGGTGGACGTTGACGGCCGGCTGCGAAGACCTTAACAGAAGCTTCACAAAAGGTTCCCCGTTCACCAACCTGTCCCCGCGGAGGGTCCGGTAACGTGATAAGCGCAACGAATCTTCATCCCCAGGGAGGGACAGGCGTGGCGAAACGTTTCACGCGCCGGATCTGGCTGGCGGTTTTGCTTGCCAGCGCACTGGTCTTGACAGCCTGCGGCGGCGGCTCGTCGGGCGGGCAAGGACAGGATCAGGGCGGGCAGGCCCCAGGTACGGACCAGGGGGGCTCTTCTTCCGGATCTTCTGCCCAGACCGTCGTCCTGAACGGGGCTGGCGCGACCTTCCCGTATCCGCTCTATTCCAAGTGGTTCGACGAGTATCACAAGCTCCGTCCCGACGTCCAGATCAACTATCAGTCCATCGGTAGCGGCGGCGGCAAGCAGCAGATCACGGCCAAGACCGTGGACTTCGGCGCCTCGGACGGCCCGATGAGCGACGAGGAGCTGGCCAAGGTCCAGGGTGAGTTGATGCACATCCCCACGGTCATGGGCGCGGTGGTGCTGACCTACAACCTGCCGGGCGTGGAAAGCGGCCTGAAGCTCACTCCGGAGGCGATCGCCGGGATCTACCTGGGCAAGATCAAGAAGTGGAACGATCCGGCCATCGCCAGCGTCAACCCCGGCGTCAACCTGCCGGACGCGGATATCGTCGTGGTCCGCCGCTCCGACGGTAGCGGTACGACGAACATCTTCACCGAGTACTTGAGTGCCGTGAGCTCGGAGTGGAAGAGCCAGGTGGGGGCCGGCACTTCCGTCGACTGGCCCACCGGCATCGGCGCCAAGGGCAACGAGGGCGTCGCTACCCAGGTGCAGAAGCTGAAGAACTCCATCGGTTACGTCGAACTGGCCTACGCCATCGAGAACAACATGCCCTACGCCCTGGTGAAGAACAAGGCGGGCAACTTCGTCGAGCCCTCCATCGACACGGTCACGGCGGCGGCCGCCGGGGCTGCGGCGAACATGCCCGAGGACTTCCGGATCTTCATCGTGGACCAGCCCGGCGAGAACGCCTATCCCATCTCCGGCTTCACCTGGCTGCTGGTCTACAAGGATCAGACGGATTGCACGAAGGGCAAGGCGCTGGTGGAGTTCCTGCAGTGGGCGCTGGCGGAGGGCGAATCCTACGCGGCCGACCTCCTCTACGCGCCGTTGCCGGACAACGTCAAGCAGATGGCGCTGGACGCGGTGAAGACCATCACCTGCAACGGCCAGCCCATTCTGCAGTAAGGAATCGATCCAGAGAGGTTTTGGGTTACCCCCCCTCCCGTTCGGGCGTGCGTTCCGGTCGTTCCGCGGGCGCGCGCCCGTTTGGGTTGCCTGCCAGGCGCAGTTTGACAACGCCTGGAATGAGAGGTGTCGCCGTCGTGCGGCAACGAACAGGACCGTGGTGGAGACGTGGGTTCGAGCTAAGCGGTTTCCAGCTGATCACGCTTCTTGCGGCCGCGGCCGTGGGTCTCGTGCTGTTGGGGCTGGCGGTGGAGCTGTACCGGAACTCCCAGGATGCACGCGCGGCCTTTGGCTGGGGGTTCCTCCGCTCGCGGGCGTGGGACCCGGTGGCCGGCGAGTTTGGTGCTCTGCCCTTCATCTACGGAACGGTGGTCTCATCGCTGCTGGCGCTGCTCCTGGCGACGCCATTGGGCATCTTGACGGGCATCTACCTGGCGGAACTGGCGCCCCCGCGCTGGCGGGCGTTGCTGTCCTTTCTGGTGGAATTGCTGGCCGCGGTGCCCAGCGTGGTCTACGGCCTTTGGGGCTTGTACGTCATGGTGCCGTGGCTGCAGGAGAGGATCCAGCCGTGGCTGGGCGAGCACCTTGGCTTCCTCCCGCTGTTTGAGGGAGCTCCGTACGGGATCAGCATGATGGCCGGTGCACTGGTTCTGGCCATCATGATCGTTCCCACCATCAGCGCCATCTCCCGGGACGTCATCGGCGCCGTGCCCCGCAGCCAGCGAGAGGCCTTCCTGGCGCTGGGTGCCACGCCCATGGAGACGATCTTTCGCGTGGTACTGCCCTTTGCCCGGTCCGGCATCGCCGGCGCCGTCATCCTGGCCCTGGGGCGCGCCCTGGGAGAGACGATGGCGGTGACGATGGTCATCGGGAACGCTCCCGAGATCTCGACCTCGCTGCTGGCGCCGGCGGCGACCATGGCCAGCGTCATCGCCAACGAGTTCGCCGAGGCCACCACCGAGCTTCACCGGGCGGCGCTGATGGAAATCGGTGTGTTGCTGCTGGTGATCAGCTTGTTGGTCAATATCCTGGCGCGCTTGTTGCTCCGACGCCTGCAGGTGGTGGAGGGTGCACGATGATGCAACGGGCGGAGAACGTCAACCCGTTTGCTCCGGATCCGGTTCTGCGGCGGAGGGTCGTCGCCGACAGGGTCTTGCGGTGGCTGCCGGTCCTGGCCACGGGCATTGTCTTGGTTCCCCTGGTCATCGTGATGGCGTATGTCGTTCGCGAAGGGATGGCAGCGATCAGCTGGGAGTTCCTCACCTCGCTGCCGGGCGCGGTGACCGACCAGGGTGGTGGCGTGGGCAACGGCATCGTGGGCACGTTGATCGTCGTCCTGGTCGCGTCCTTGGTGGCGGTGCCGGTGGGGATCCTAGCGGGTATCTACCTGTCCGAGTTCGGCGACGGGCGCCTCGGCACCATGCTCCGGTTTTTGACGGAGGTTCTGAGCGGGGTGCCGTCCATCGTGGTCGGCCTGTTCATCTACGGGCTCGTTGTGGTACGGACGGGCACGTTCTCGGCCCTGGCGGGGAGCATGGCCCTGGCCGTGATCATGCTGCCGCTGGTGACGCGCACCACCGAGGAGATGCTGCGCCTCGTCCCTGGGGCTGTGCGCGAGGCGGGACTGGCCCTCGGCATTTCACCCTGGAAGGTGACGTTGCGAATCGTTCTCCCGGCGGCAGCGGGTGGCGTACTGACCGGCGTGATGCTTGCCGTGGCCCGCATCGCAGGCGAGACGGCACCGTTGCTTTTTACGGCGCTCAACAACAATTTCTGGTCCTGGCGTCTCGACCAGCCCATTGCCACCCTCTCGGTCCAGGTGTTTACCTTCGCCTTGACCCCCTTTGAGAACGCACAACAAAAGGCGTGGGGTGCCGCGTTCATTCTGATCGTACTGGTCCTGGTCCTGAACATCGTGGCGCGGACGCTGGTGGCGCGGCGGCAGGGAGGAGGGACGAACTAAGCCATGGAAGTGCTGCGTGTGGCGGAGAGGGACGCTGCGAGTACGCCCGCGTCCGCCGGCGAAGTAAATACCAGGGAACGGAAGGGTGTCATGGAGAGTTCGATCAAGTTGTCCGTACATGGTTTGTCGGCCTGGTACGGGGATCGCAAGGTCCTGCACGGGGTGAGCCTCGAGGTCGGTGCAAAGGCCATCACCGCCATCATCGGTCCGTCGGGTTGCGGTAAGTCGACCCTGATCCGGTGCCTCAACCGCATGCACGAGGTGGTACCGGGCGCGCGGGTCGAAGGGAGCGTCTACGTGGACGGGGCCGACATCTACGCACCGGGCGTGGACCCGGTGATGGTGCGGCGCCGAATCGGCATGGTGTTCCAGCGGCCGACGCCGTTCCCCACCATGTCCATCTTCGACAACGTGGCCTCGGGGTTGCGTCTGGGTGGGCGTCTTCCGAAGCCGCAGATAGCGGAACGGGTCGAGCAGGCGCTCAGGGCGGCGGCGTTGTGGGACGAGGTGAAGGACCGTCTCAACGCACCGGCCACCGCCCTCTCGGGCGGCCAGCAGCAGCGGCTGTGCATCGCCCGGGCCCTGGCCGTCGACCCGGACGTGCTCCTCCTGGACGAACCCACCTCCGCGCTGGATCCGGCGGCCACAGCCCGGATTGAGGACCTGGTCACGGAACTCAAGCAGCGGTACACCATCGTCATCGTTACGCACAACATGCAGCAGGCGGCCCGCGTCGCGGATCGGACGGCCTTCTTCCTAAACGGCGAGCTGATCGAGTACGGGCCGACGTCGGCGATCTTCACCCGGCCCCGCGACAAGCGAACGGAGGATTACATCACGGGTCGCTTTGGCTGACGTCGGGCTCCCGGCGCCGCCATTGCCGCGAGGCCGGCGGGCGGAGAGAGCGTGGCGGTGCAGGCGGCCCGGGCGTTCCGGGGCCAGGGTGAGTGACGTATCCTTGCGCAGGGCGCCCGGTGAGCACCCGGGCGGCCGTGGGGCGCCGTGAGGCCGGTGCCATGGGGCCGCCGCGGAGAGGAGGAATGGGATCATGGCGCGCGTCTCTTACCATGCCGAGCTGGATGCCCTGCGCCGGGACTTGCTGCGCATGGGGACCCAGGTGGAGGAAGCGATCCGGCTGGCGGTGGAATCCCTCAAGGAGCGGAATGCGGAGAAGGCCCACAGGGTCCTGGCGCTGGAGGACGAGGTCGACCGCATGGAGCTGGACATCGAACGGCGCTGCCTGAACCTGATCGCCCTGCAACAGCCCATGGCAGGCGACCTGCGGCAGATCGGCATGACCCTAAAGGTGATCACCGACCTGGAACGCATGGCCGATCACGCCCACGACATCGCCAAAGTGACGTTGCGCCTGGGCGATGAGCCTCTGATCAAGCCGCTGGTGGACATTCCGCGCATGGCGGAGGTCGCGGAGAAGATGGTGCGGGATGGCCTGAAGGCCTTCGTCGAAGGCGACGTGGAACTGGCCCGGGCCATGGTGGCCCGGGACGATGAGCTGGACCACCTGTTCAACCAGATCTTCCGCGAGCTCTTGATGATCATGCGCGAAAAGCCGGGCACGGTGGACCAGGCCACCCAGCTGCTGATGGTGGGCTCCCACCTGGAGCGCATCGGCGACCACGCGACCAACCTGGCCGAGTGGGTGATCTACCTGGTGACCGGCGTCCGCCAGGAGCTCAATGACTGAGCCGGACTTCCGGTGCGGCGCCAACGCGACAAGGGGGCTCGACGTGTGGCGAAGCGCTTGATGTTCCTGTGCACCGGCAATTCGGCGCGGAGCCAGATGGCGGAAGGACTGGCCAGATCCTTGCTCGGAGGGACCTGGGAGGTGTACAGCGCAGGCCTGGATCCGAAGGGGGTACACCCGCTGGCCGTTCGCGCCATGGAAGAGATCGGCATCGACATCCGCGCTCAGTCCTCCAAGCCTATCGATCCCGCACTGCTCGACCAGATGGACCTCATCGTCACCCTGTGCGACGATGCGGCCGAGCGCTGCCCGGTGACCCCACCCCACGTGCGGCGGCTGCACTGGTCCCTGCCCGATCCGGCGGCCGTCGAGGGGACGGGAGAACAACGGCTGGCCGCCTTTCGCCGGGTGCGCGACGAGCTGCTCCGGCGTATCCGGCAAGCGTTGCTTCCGCCCGGTCGTCCCGGTCTCGCTCCGGGCGTGGGAGACGGCGGCGAGGAGGAGTGACATGGGGGACACGGAGATGGATGGGGCGCCGCGGGTGTCGTCGCGGCAGGCGCTGAACCGGTACCCGATCATCCCGGCGGTGCGGCGGGAAGAAGACCTGGACGCGGCCCTGGGCTCGCCGGCGGGAGCCTTGTTCCTGCTCAGCGCCAGCTTGCTCACCCTGCCGCGGGTGATCGAGCGCTGCCGGGCTGCGGGCAAGGCTGTGTTCGTCCACTACGACCTGGTGGAGGGGCTGGCGGGCGATCGCAGCGGGGTCGAGTTCCTGGCCCGCTACGCCCGGCCCGACGGGATCATCACCACCCGCAGCACCGTGGCCCGCTACAGCCTGGAGGCGGGCCTGGAGACCATCCTGCGCATCTTCGCCCTGGACAGCGCGGCCGTGGCCACCGCGGTCCAGGTGATCCGGCGCACCCAGCCCGGGGCCGTGGAAGTGCTGCCGGCTTCGCTGCCTGCCTGGGTTTTCGCCGAGATCCGCACCGTGCACGGGGGGCCCCTGGTGGCGGGGGGACTGGTCCGAGTCCTCCCGGACATCAAGAAGGTGCTGGCGGCCGGTGCCACGGCCGTCTCCACCAGTAGTCCTTCGTTGTGGGACGGGGTGGAGTCCGGTTAGCCCCCAGCGGGCCTCCACCGCACCCCCCATCCTCTGCCGGCGGTCCGCAGGCACCCCCGGCGTGCCGGACCGGGGCCATGGCACTGCCCTTTGCCGGCCGGAGGCGGTCCCCCGGCACCGCCTCCCGCCCAAGGCGCCGGTGTGCTCCGACGGCCGGGGCCCCGCCTTTCGGAATTCTCTTCGTGATCCCCAGGGGACCGGCAGGAGAACGGCGCCCTTCCGCGAAGCCCTTCTTGCAGAACGGCAATCATCATGCAAAATCCGCTGCCTTAAGGCGCGGCACCTGCAAGCACGGGCCGGAGACCTGGGAGAAAGGCCCTGCGCGAGGCGAACCACGCTTCGCGCAGGGCTTTCCTGTTTTGAAAGGCCTGGGTCGTGTTTGGCAGGCCGGGGCCCCGCAGGCTTCGGCATGCAAACCGGGGGCGGGCAAGCGGTCGGGGCGGCGACCGGTGTCCCTCTCCCGGTGGAGGGGACCCTGGGGGCCGCGGGGGCATGGAAGGGGGGATGGTGGAGGCGCGGCGGCGGCAGGAGGCCGGGCCGCGCCGCCCGTCCGGACGGACCGGGCGTCCGCGGGGGAGCCGGCTTCCACGGCGGAGCCGGCGCCCGTGGCGGTGCGGGGCCAGCAGGACCCGCACCGGCGGGCGGAGGCCCCGGCAGGGGACGCCCCGAGGCGGGCTTTCGTCCCGGGGGCGGTCTCTCATCCGGACGGGAGCACGGAGCGACGGGAGCACGGAGCAGGGATAAGAAGGGGAGCGACCGCCCACAACATTCAGGGGGGTTGATCCGTGAGTCCTTTTCTCGGTGAGGTCCTCGGCACCGCGATCCTGATCCTCCTGGGCGACGGTGTCGTGGCCAACGTGCTGCTGAACCGGTCCAAGGGCCAGAACTCCGGCTGGATCGTCATCACCACCGGCTGGGCCCTGGCGGTGACCGTGGCGGTCTACGTGGTGGGGCACGTCAGCGGCGCCCACATCAACCCGGCGGTGACCATCGGCCTGGCGGCCATCGGCCAGTTCGACTGGGCCCAGGTGCCGTCCTACATCATCGCCCAGATGATCGGCGCCTTCCTCGGCGCCGTGCTGGTCTACGTGACCTACCTTCCCCACTGGGGTATCACCGACGACCCCGAGCTCAAGCTGGCGGTCTTCTCCACGGGGCCGGCGGTGCGCAACCCCGCCGCCAACCTGGTGACCGAGATCATCGGCACGGCGGCGCTGGTGCTGGGCGTGCTGGGCATCGGCCATCCGGCCAACAACCTGGCAGGCGGCCTGAGCCCTCTTCTGGTCGGCTTCCTGGTCTGGTCCATCGGCCTGTCGCTGGGTGGACCCACGGGCTACGCCATCAACCCGGCCCGTGACCTGGGGCCCCGCATCGCCCACGCCGTCCTGCCCATCCCCGGCAAGGGCAGCTCCGACTGGGGCTATGCCTGGATCCCCGTGGTCGGGCCGATCATCGGCGGCGTCTTGGGTGCCGTGCTCTTCCAGGGCCTGTTCGGCTGATCGGTCCGGAAGAACCGGCCCCTCGCAGTGAGACCGGCGGCCGCCCGTCCCGCGGGCGGGCGGCCCCACATCCGGGCGCCCGTGGTGCCCGGGGGAAGGAGGACCGCCCCGTGAAGAAGCTGATCAACCGGGTCGAAGCGGTCGTGGACGAGGCGACGGAGGGCCTGGGCCTTGCCCATCCCCACCTGGTGCGGGTCAACGCCGAACCGCGGTTCGTGGCCCGGGCGGACGCCCCGGTGCAGGGCAAGGTGTCCCTGGTCTCCGGCGGCGGTTCCGGCCACGAGCCTCTGCACGGGGGCTTCGTCGGCCGCGGCATGCTGGATGCGGCCTGCCCCGGCGAGGTGTTCACCAGCCCCGTCCCCGACCAGATGGTCGAGGCCGCCAAGGCCGTCCACGGCGGCGCCGGGGTCCTGTTCATCGTCAAGAACTACACCGGCGACGTGATGAACTTCGAGCTGGCCGCGGAACTCCTGCAGGCCGAGGGCATCGCCGTGCGGTCCGTGCTGGTGGCGGACGACGTGGCGGTAGAGAACTCCCTGTATACCGCTGGCCGGCGCGGCGTCGGCGGGACCGTGTTCGTCGAGAAGATCGCCGGGGCCGCGGCGGAGGCAGGGGCCTCCCTGGAGGAGGTGGAGCGCATCGCCCGCCAGGTCAGCGACAACGTGCGCTCCATGGGCATGGCCCTGACCTCCTGCACGGTGCCGGCCAAGGGCTCGCCCACCTTCGAGCTGGGCGAGGACGAGATGGAGATCGGCATCGGCATCCACGGCGAGCCCGGCCGGGAGCGGATGAAGCTGCGGCCGGCCGACGAGATCACGGAGATGCTGGCGGGTCCCGTGATCGAGGACCTGGGCCTCAAGCAGGGCGAGCAGGTCATCGCCATGGTCAACGGCATGGGCGGTACGCCGCTGATGGAGCTCTACATCGTGTACCGGAAGCTGGCCCAGATCCTGCAGCAGCGGGGCGTCGCCATCGCCCGCAACCTGGTGGGGAACTACATCACGAGCCTGGAGATGCAGGGCTGTTCCATCACCCTGCTGCGGGCCGACGACGAGCTTCTGCGCCTGTGGGATGCGCCTGTGCACACGCCGGCCCTGCGGTGGGGCGTGTGAGGTGACGGTGATGGCAGGGGACGCGGCAGCGACCGTGGACGGGGAGCGGATCCGGGCCTTCATCCGCCGGTTCGCCGAGAAGGTGGCCGCCCACAAGGACGAGCTGACCGCCCTGGACGCGGCCATCGGCGACGCCGACCACGGCACCAACATGGACCGTGGCCTGCAGGCTGCGCTGGAGCGGCTGCCCGCCGAGGGAGCGGCCCCCGCCGATCTGCTCAAGGCCGTCGCCATGGCCCTGATCTCCAAGGTCGGCGGGGCCTCGGGCCCGCTGTACGGAACGGCCTTCTTGCGGGCCGCCGGCGCGGTGGCGGGCAAGGCGGCCCTGGAGCCTGGGGACGTGGCCGCCCTCTTCAAGGCCGCCCTGGCGGGGATCCAGGAGCGGGGCAAGGCGACCCGGGGCGAGAAGACGATGGTCGACGCCCTGGCGCCGGCCGTCGAGGCCCTGGAGGCCGCCCTGGGGCGGGGGGCCGCCCTGGGTGAGGCCCTGGCGGAAGCCGCCCGGGCCGCCCGGGAAGGCTCCGACGCCACCATTCCCCTGGTGGCGACCAAGGGGCGTGCCAGTTATCTGGGCGAGCGTTCTCGGGGGCACCGGGATCCCGGCTCTCTGAGCGCCACCCTGATGATGGAGGCGGCGGCCGAGACCCTGGCGGGGGGCCCGGCGTCGTGACGGCGCCGGCCGCCGGCACCGCCCTGGTGCTGGTGTCCCACAGCCGCACCCTGGCAGAAGGGGTCCGGGAACTAGCGGCCCAGATGGCCGGGCCCGGCGTCCCCATCGTCACCGCCGCAGGGCTCGACGACGGCAGCCTGGGGACCGACGCCACCGCCATCCTGGCCGCCGTCGAGGCGGCCTTGGAACGGGCCCAGGAGGCGGTGGTGCTGTTCGACCTGGGCAGCGCCTACCTCAACACCACCACCGCCCTCGACCTGCTGCCCGAGGAGAAGCGCCGGCGCGTGGTGCTGGCCGACGCCCCCCTGGTGGAGGGCGCGGTGATCGCCGCGGTGGCGGCCTCGGTGGGCGAGGGTGCGGCGACCGTCCGGGAGCGGGCCGAGGAAGCCCGGGGCATGCGCAAGGTGGCTGAGGAGCCGGTTCCTCCGGCGACCGGCGGCTCTTGAGGAGGCGTTGCTGAACTACCCAACACCGGGTGGCCGGGGGATCGGCCCCCGCGGGGCGGAGAAGCCCAGGAGGGATTGGGACATGGCGCGTTACGTCCTCGCCCTGGACCAGGGCACGACCAGTTCGCGAGCCATCCTGTTCGACCGCCAGGGCAGCGTGGTGGCGGTGCGCAACCAGGAGTTCCGGCAGATCTACCCCAGGCCGGGCTGGGTCGAGCACGACCCCCTGGACATCTGGGACTCGCAGCTCGCCGTGGCCAAGGCGGTGCTGAAGGAGGCCGGCGCCTCCCCGGATGACATCGCGGCCATCGGCGTGACGAACCAGCGGGAGACCACCATCGTGTGGGACAAGGCGACCGGCGACCCCGTCTACAACGCCATCGTGTGGCAGGACCGGCGGACCGCCGACCTGTGCACCGACCTCAAGCGCCGCGGGCGGGAGGCCCTGTTTCGGGAGAAGACCGGCCTGGTGGTCGACCCCTATTTCTCCGGAACCAAGATCGCGTGGATCCTGGACAACGTGCCGGGGGTGCGGGAGCGGGCCGAGCGCGGCGAGGTGATCTTCGGCACCGTGGACACCTGGCTGGTCTGGAAGCTGACGGGCGGCCGGGTCCACGTCACCGACTACTCCAACGCCTCCCGGACCCTGATCTTCAACATCCACACCCTGGACTGGGACGACGAGCTGCTGCAGGAGCTCAACATCCCGCGGGCCATGCTGCCCGAGGCCCGGCCGTCCAGCCAGGTCTACGGCGAGACGGACCCGGCCTTGCTCGGCGGTGCCATCCCCATCGCCGGGATCGCCGGTGACCAGCAGGCCGCCCTCTTCGGCCAGGCCTGCTTCCGGCCCGGCATGGCCAAGAACACCTACGGCACCGGCGCCTTCGTGCTGATGAACACCGGCGACCGGCCCGCCCGCTCGGAGCACGGCCTGATCACCACCGTGGCCTGGGGCGTGGACGGCAAGGTGGAGTACGCCCTGGAGGGCTCGATCTTCATCGCCGGCGCCGTGGTCCAGTGGCTGCGGGACGAGCTCAAGATCATCGAGAAGGCGGCCGACACCGAGCCCCTGGCCCGGTCGGTGGACGACACGGGCGGCGTCTACCTGGTGCCGGCCTTCGCCGGGCTGGGCGCGCCCTACTGGGATCCCTACGCCCGCGGCACCATCGTCGGCATCACCCGCGGCACCGGCCGCGCCCATCTGGCCCGGGCCGCCCTGGAGTCCATCGCCTACCAGACCCGCGACGTGCTGGGCGCCATGGAGGCCGACTCGGGCCTGGCCCTCAGCGCCCTGCGGGTCGACGGGGGCGCCGTGGTCAACAACTTCCTCATGCAGTTCCAGGCCGATCTGCTGGGGGTGCCGGTGGACCGGCCGGTGGTCAACGAGACCACGGCCCTGGGCGCCGCCTACCTGGCCGGCCTGGCGGTGGGCTTCTGGCGGAATCGCGAGGAGATCGAGCAGTTCTGGCAGCGTGACCGGCGGTTCGAGCCGGCCATGCCGGAGGACGTGCGGGAGAAGCTCTACGCCGGCTGGAAGCGGGCGGTGGAGCGGGCCAGGGCCTGGGAAGAACCGGCCCAGTGAGGGGGCGGCGGGGCGGCCGGTCACACGGCCGCCCCGCCTTTCCCGGCGCAGGCTGCCCGGCACGCCTTGCCCGGCGACTCGTCCGGACGACGGACCCGTGCGGGCGACGCGCCGGCCGGAGACCCGCCGGCCTCAACATGCCCGCCGGGTCGAGCAAACCTTGGCGCCGGGACCCCCCGCCGGCAGGCAGCAGCCGCGGGCATTCTGCACGTAGGAGGCGGTGGCAGTGAATCGCCAGCAGGCGCTGGCCCAACTGCAGCGGGAGACCTTCGACCTGCTCATCATCGGGGGCGGCATCACGGGTAGCGGCGTGGCCCGGGAGGCAGCGCACCGGGGGCTGCGGGTCGCGGTGGTGGAGGCGCGGGACTTCGCCGCCGGGACCAGCAGCCGCTCGACCAAGCTGATCCACGGCGGGCTGCGCTATCTCAAGGAGCGGGACTTCCGCCTGGTCCACGAGGCGGTGGTGGAGCGCATGCGCCTCCTGCGCCTGGCACCCCACCTGGTGCGGCCGGAGTGGTTCGTCTTTCCCGTGTACCGGGGTGACCCCGACCCGCTGTGGCAACTGCGCATCGGCCTCTGGCTTTATGACCGGTACGCCGGCCGGAGCCTGGGCACCCTGCGGCACCGGATCCTCAGCCCGGCCCGCGTGCAGCAGGAGGAGCCCCTGCTGCGCCAGGAAGGGCTGGTGGGGGCCGGCATGTACGTCGACGCCGTCACTGACGACGCGCGCCTGACGGCGACGGTGGCGCGCCAGGCCGTGGCCGCAGGGGCGGTGGTGGTCAACTACGCCGAGGTGACCGGGTTCGTCAAGGACGCGGGCGGGCAGGTGGTGGGCGTGCGGGTCCGGGACCTGCTGGCGGGTGGCGGGCCCGGGGCAGGGACGGCGGCGGCCGGCACGCCGGAGGCGGCCGGCGCGGAGGTTGCGCCCGCGGCGGGCCAGGGGGCCACGCCGGGGCAGGGGACGGCGGCCGCTGGCCCGGCGGTGCAGGCGGCCGGTCAGGCGGATGCCGGTGGTGCGGCCGGCCAGGCGGGCGCCGGCGGCGACGAGTTCGTCATCCGGGCCCGCCGGATCCTCAACGCCACGGGTCCCTGGGCCGACCGGGTGCGCCAGCTGGACGACCCCGGCTCACCGCGCCTCCTGCGGCTGACCAAGGGCATCCACATCGCCTTCACCCGCGACCGGTTGCCCATCCGCCACGCGGTGACCATGCGCGGCCCGGACGGGCGCATCATGTTCGCCGTGCCCCGGGGAGCCTTCGCCTATGCCGGTACCACCGACACCGTATACCAGGACGATCCGGCCCGTCCCCGGCCCGAGGCCGCTGACGTCCGCTACGTGCTGGACGCCCTCAACCGCACCTTCCCCGCCACCCGCCTGGGACCGGACGACGTGATCAGCGCCTGGGCGGGCCTGCGGCCGCTCATCGACCCGGGGGATACGCGGGATCCCAGCGCCATCTCCCGGGACTACAAGCTCTACACCAGCCCTTCGGGCCTGGTGACGGTGGCCGGCGGGAAGCTGACGGCCTACAAGGCCATGGCCCGCAACATCGTCGATCAGGTGTTTCCCGAGACCCAAGGGGCACCGGTGGACGAGGAGCCCCTGCCCGGCGGCGCAGCCGTGCCGGCGGAGGCCGAATTGCGGCAGAAGGCGGCCCAGACGGGCTTGCCCGTGGAAGAACTGCAGTGGCTGGCCCGCCACTACGGGGATGAGATCGTCCGGGTCCTGGGCTACCTGCGCCCCGAAGACCTGCAGGCGGGGCCGCGGGCGGCCCGGGTCCGGGCGGCGGCCCGGTACGCTGCCGCGGAGGAGATGGCCCAGACCCTGGCCGACGCCCTCTGGCGCCGGGTGCCCGAGGCCCTCTGGAGCACCGACAACGGGCGCGGGGTGGCGGCCGACGCGGCGGCGGCCATGGGCGAGATCCTGGGCTGGGACGAGGAGCGGCGGGACGGCGAGGTGGCCGCGTACCTCAGCCAGGTGCAGGCCATGCACGCCTGGCGCGAAAGCTTCTGACGGTCCGGCCCGTGGGACGGGTCGTTGCACGGTGGCGATAACGAGCCGGCAGCGGGGCCGCCGCAGCGGCCCCGCTGCTGTGCCGGGCCCATCACCCCGGCGTCCCCCTCGGCTTCATGGATTCCCAGCAGTTACTCTCCCCTCCCGGCCGCTGCTCAGCACCGGCCCCTGCCGGTACCGGCCGGGCCCGGCCGGCCACCGGGCGGGTCCGGCAGGTGGGCCAGCACCTGGTCCGGATCGGGCAGGTAGCCCAGGTCCGGCGCCCGCCAGACCCAGCGCACGACGCCGCGTTCATCCAGGACGAACACGGCCCGGTCGGCAAAATCGCCCAGGCCCCAGCGGCTGATGGCCACACCGTAGCGCCGGATCACCCGCCGGTTGTAATCGCTGGCCAGGGGGAAGGGCACCTGGTAGCGATCGGCCCACGCCCGGAGGGCGTAGGGACTGTCGGTGCTGATGCCCACCACCTGGGCGCCCCGGGAGGCGAAGTCCGGGCAGCGGGCGGTGAAGTCCTCGATCTCGTTGCAGCAGCCCGGACTGAAGGCAAAGGGGAAGAAGAGCAGGACCAGCGGGCGGCCCCTGAGATCGCGCAGCCGCAAGGATTCATCGCCGGTTCCGGCGAGGGGCAGGGTGAAGTCCGGCGCTTCCTGGCCCGGCCGGGGCATGCGCCGGCGGAGCCAGGCCTCCCGCCAGCGCTGAACCGGACCGGGGCCGGCCCCCCGGCTCACAGCCCGGCCACCGGGGAGTTCAGCTTGTAGCCGTGTCCCCGCACGGTGAGGATCCACTCCGGCTGGCTGGGGTTGCGCTCCAGCTTCTCCCGCAGGTGGCGCACGTGGACGTCCACGGTGCGCGGGTCGCCGAAGGCCTCTTCGCCCCAGACCCTGTCCAGCAGCTCCTGCCGGGTGAAGGCCCGGCCCGGCTCGGCGGCCAGGGTGGCCAGCAGCTTGAACTCCGTGGGGGTCAGGGCCACCCGCTGGCCGTCCCGGTAGACCTCATGGCCGGCGTAGTCGATCACGATGGGGCCGATCTGCTGGCGCCGGCCCTCGGTGCGGCGCAGCAGCGCCTTGATCCGCGCCACCAGCTCCCGGGGGCTGAAGGGCTTGGTCACGTAGTCGTCGGCGCCCAGCTCCAGCCCCAGCACCTTGTCGATCTCGCTGTCCCGGGCGGTGAGCATGAGGATGGGCGTCTGAATGCCCCGCTCCCGCAGGTGGCGGCAGAGGGTGAAGCCGTCGGTATCGGGCAGCATGACGTCCAGGATGATCACCTGGGGCCGGCGCTCCTCCAGGCGGCGCAGGGCCTCGGCACCGTCCCGGGCCAGCACCGGTGCCATGCCGTTGCGCTGTAGGTTGTACGCCACCAGTTCCAGCAGGGACTCTTCGTCGTCCACCACCAGCACGGTGGGACCGGCCGGTGCCGGCCTGTCCGGACCGGGGCCGGGCCGGGCGGCGGGGGCTGCCGGCGCCAGAGCGGAGGGCTTGCCGCCGGCGGAAGCCGGCGCCGGGCGGGCGTGTCGGGTGGAGGCGGCCGCCGGCGCCGGTGGCCCGCCGCGGCCGCGTTCGTCCCGGAAGAGCACGGTCACCGGGCCTCCCCGGCGGCCAGCACGGCCCCGCGGGCCTCCATCTCCGCCAGGGCGCGCTCCCCGTCCCCCGGGGTCACATCGACGGCCCGCACGGCCGGAACCAGCACCGTGACCCGAAAACCCTCCCGCAGGCCGTCCAGCACCGTGGCCCGCACGCAGTAGTCGGTGGCCAGGCCGCCCACGTACAGGTGCCGGACCCCCTGCTGCCGCAGCCAGCCGGCCAGGGTGACCTCGGGGCGGACCCCCGCCTCACCGGCGGCCAGGGCGCCGTCGAAGCCGCTGTAGGCCTCCCGGTCGGGGTCGAACCCCTTGCGGAAGACGGTGCCCCGGACCTCCAGTTCCGGGTGGAAGGCGGCGCCCGGGCTGCCCTGCACGCAGTGGACCGGCCAGGGCCCGCCCTTCTCGCGGAAGCTCACATGGCCGGCGGGATGCCAGTCCTGGGTGAAGACGACGGGCCGGCCGGCCGCGTGGAAGGCCGCGATCCACCGGTTGAGGACGGGCACCACCTGGTCGCCCTGGGGCACGGCCAGGGCACCGCCGGGACAGAAGTCGTTCTGGACGTCCACCACCACCAGGGCGGCTTCAGGATCCTGGGCGGCTGCCTCAGGGGTCACGGCGCCGGCGGGGGCCGGTGCCGCCCCGCCCCCCGTCGCGGCGCCGCCGGGCTGCAGGCGGTCCATGGCTGGGCTGCCTCCTTGCGCCGTTTTCCCTTCAATTATAAGCTTATAGGCTGCCGCCGGCAGGATGCGGGCCACCTCGGGCCGGCAGAGCCCGGGCCGCAGCGGCGCGCCGGCGGCCGGCAGGGCCCGCAGCGGGCGACCGCCGGGGATGGCGCGGTTTCACCCCACCCTGGATGTTGGGGCAGCAGGACTTTCGTCGCCGGCCCCGAATAGCAGTCCCCAATGCCCGCATCCCGCGCGAGGGTTCCGGCCCGCTGCGGCGCCGGGGCGCCAGGCCGTACCTGGGCAACGTGCCCTGCAAGCCCACCGGGCTCACGCCAGCCGAACGAGACCCGGAGGGCCGCGGACCGCGGTGCCGCGCCTCAGGCCGCGAGGCCATGGGCCCCTTCCTTGGCTGCGGCGATGCGGAAACCCGGGGGGCCTTGCAGGCCGCACCGCCTGCAACCCCGCGGTCGCTTACAAGGGAATGACCGGACAAAGCCCTATCGAGAGTGGCCGAGGGACGGGCCCGATGACGCCACGGCAACCGGCCGCCGGCTCCACCCAGGCGGCACGGTGCCAATTCCCGCGGGAGGCGTTCCCGGGAGATAGGGAAAGGCGAGGAACCTCTCCTTTCCCGGAGGGGTTTTTCATTTTCAGCCCCATCCCACGAAGGAGGCGAGGACCCATGGCCGTGGCAACCAACCTGGGCTTCCCCCGCATCGGCGCCGGCCGGGAGTTGAAACAGGCCCTGGAGGCTTACTGGGACGGCAAGATTTCCGCGGACTCCCTGCTGGCGACGGCGGCGGCCCTGCGGCGGCGGCACTGGGAGCTGCAGCGGGCGGCGGGCATCGACGTGGTGCCCGTGGGGGATTTCTCCCTCTACGACCACGTGCTGGACACCGCCTGCATGGTGGGGGCCGTGCCCGCCCGTTACGGGTGGGCCCCTTCACCGGGAGCCGGCGCCTCCACCCCCCTGGCTCCTTGTGGCGATGCCGCCGGCGCGGGCCGGTCCACCCCGGCGGCGGGCCTGGGGGCGGAGGCGGGTCCGGGCACCGCGGCTGCCGCGGAGGTCCCCCTGGACGTCTACTTCGCCATGGCCCGGGGCACCCCCGGCCGGGGCGTCCCCGCCCTGGAGATGACCAAGTGGTTCGACACCAACTACCATTACATCGTGCCCGAGCTGGAACCGGGACAGGCCTTCCACCTGGCGTCCCGCAAGGTGGTGGAGGAGTTCCGCGAGGCCCGCACCCTGGGTTTCGAGCCCCGCCCCGTGCTGCTGGGCCCGGTCAGCTTCCTGCTGCTGGCCAAGCTCCGCAGCCCGGCGGAGGCCGGCGCCGCCGGCCGGTCCCCGGAGGCGAGCCGCAGCGAGGCCGAAGGCCTGGGCAGCCGGACGGCCGGTTCCTCCGGCGGGGAAGGGGCCGCCGGCCCGCGCCTTGCCTTGCTGGACGGCCTGCTGCCCGTGTACGGGCAGGTGCTGCGGGAGCTGGCGGCCGCCGGCGCCACCTGGGTTCAGCTGGATGAGCCGTTCCTGGCCCTGGACCTGGACGAACCGGCCCGGGCCGCCTTCCGCCGCGCCTACGCCACCTTAGCCCAGGCGGCCCCGGGGCTCCGGCTCTTCCTGGCCACCTACTTCGAGGGGTTGCGGGACAACCTGGAGCTGGCCTTGAGCCTGCCGGTGCAGGCCCTGCACCTGGATCTGGTGCGGGACCCCGGCCAGCTGGAGCAGGTGCTGGCCGCCGGGGTTCCGCCCACCCTGCACCTCTCCCTGGGGGTGGTGGACGGCCGCAACGTCTGGCGGGCGGACCTGGAGGCGGCCCTGGCCCTTCTGGAGCGGGCCCGGGACGCCCTGGGGGCCGGGCGGCTCTTCGTCGCCCCCTCCTGCTCGCTGCTGCACGTGCCCATCGACCTGAACCTGGAGACGGACCTGGACCCGGAGATCAAGGGCTGGCTTGCCTTCGCGAAGCAGAAGTTGGAGGAAGTGGCGGTCCTGACCCGCGCCTTGAACCAGGGCCGGCAGGCCGTGGCCGGTGCCCTGGCGGCCAGCCGGGCGGCGGTGGAGGCCCGGCGCCGCTCGCCCCGGCGCACCCGGCCGGAGGTGCAGGAGCGGCTGGCGCGGCTCAACCCGGACGAGACCCGCAGGCCCTCCCGGGCGCCCCAGCGGCGGCCGTTGCAGCGGGAACGGCTGGGTCTTCCGCTCCTGCCCACCACCACCATCGGCTCCTTCCCCCAGACGCCGGAGGTGCGCCGGCTGCGGGCGCGCTGGCGGCGCGGGGAGATCGACACCGCCACCTACGAAGAGGGCATCCGCGCCGAGATCCGCCGGGTGATCCGGCTGCAGGAGGAGCTGGGCCTGGACGTGCTGGTCCACGGCGAGGCCGAGCGCAACGACATGGTGGAGTACTTCGCCGAGCAGCTGGAGGGCTTCGCCTTCACCCGCCACGGCTGGGTGCAAAGCTACGGCAGCCGCTGCGTCAAGCCGCCCATCCTCTACGGCGACGTGGCCCGGCCCGGCCCCATGACCGTCCGGTGGATCACCTACGCCCAGTCCCTGACGGAACGGCCGGTCAAGGGCATGCTGACCGGGCCCGTCACCATCCTGCAGTGGTCCTTCGTCCGGGACGACCAGCCCCGGGAGGTGACCTGCCGGCAGATCGCCCTGGCCATCCGCGACGAGGTCCAGGACCTGGAGGCGGCGGGCATCCGGGTCATCCAGATCGACGAGCCGGCCTTCCGGGAGGCCATGCCCCTGCGGCAGGCGGACCGGCCCGCCTACCTGGCCTGGGCCACCGAGTGCTTCCGCCTGGTCACCGGCGGGGTGCGAGAGGAGACCCAGATCCACACCCACATGTGCTACTCGGAGTTCAACGACATCCTGGACGCCATCGCCGCCCTGGACGCCGACGTGATCCTGATCGAGGCCTCGCGCTCGGGCATGGAGCTGCTGGACGCCTTCGTACAGCACCGCTACCCCAGCGACATCGGCCCGGGGGTGTACGACATCCACTCGCCCCGGGTGCCGCCGGTGGACGAGATCAAGGCGCTGCTGCGCAAGGCGGCCGCGGTGCTCGACCCGGCCCAGCTCTGGGTGAACCCGGACTGCGGCCTCAAGACCCGGCGTTACGAGGAGGTCGAACCGGCCCTGCGGCACATGGTCCAGGCGGCCCGGGAACTGCGGGAGGAGTGGGCACCGGCTCCTGCGGCCGGCGGCCGGTAGGCCGGCACCTGCAGCCCGCAGCGAAGGATTGCGACGGGATTCGACAATCGGCAAAGGGCCGGCAGGGGCATGGGGACGGCTTCCCCGGGGAGGGGAGGCCGTCCCGTGCGCTTTTGGCAAGTACCGCAAAAGCACCATGGGTGGTCATGTCGAATGATGATTCGTTTCGTACCGCTACCGCGCCTCGATCCCGCCGCGAATCCAACCATTGCTGTTTAAAACGCCTCCATACCATAAAAAGGCCAATCCCAACGAATTCCCTTAATACTAAACGTCCATTCAGTCGGTATGGGGGAGGGGGAGCATGCGGCAAGCGGAACAGGCCTCCCGCTGGCGGCGCCCGGTGGCCTGGGTCACCAGCCTCGCCCTGGTGGTGGCCACCGGGGGCGGCGTCCTGTTGGGAGGGGGGCCGGCGGCCGAGGCAGGCGGCCCGCGCCTGCCCGGCTCGGAGAAGGTGCAGGAGGCGACCCAGGGGGTACTGGCCACCGGCGGGGGCACGTCGCGGGACGCGTCAGCGGCAGCCGCCAGGCTGGTGACGGCAACGACGGGCATGCTGTCCGGTAGCCTCGGCGTTGTGACCGGTACCGCCGCAGGAACCGCCGGCACCATCGCCGCCACCGCCGGCGAGGCCGCCGGTCAGCTGGCGGGCGCCCTGACCGGAGGGGCAGGCGGTGAGGCCGTCGAGGGCACGGTGGACCAGGTGGGCCAGACGGCCGGTGGGGTGGCCGGGGTCCTCGCGGGAGACCAGCTCGGCTCCCTGGTGGAGGGGGTGGCCGGAACCGTGGAAGGCGCCGCCGGCACCCTGACCGGCGCCATCTTGGACACGGCCGGCGACCTCCTGTCCACGGGGGGAGGCGGGAACCAGGACGGCAATACGGGTAGCGGGCCCTCCTTGAACCTGCAGATCGGCGACCAGAACGTGGAGGTCAGCCTGGACGGCGGCCTGCGCATCAGCCCGGACCCGACGGGCGGGCTCCTATCAGGTTCGGGCGGCGGCAATGGGGACCAGGGCGGCAGCGGCGGATCCGGCGGCGGCCCCGCCGGCGAGGAAGGGGATGGGCCGGTGCGGGTCGACCTGCCCACGGGCACCATCACCGGCCTGGTGTGCGACGCCCTGAGTGGTCTTCCCATCCCCGGAGCGACCGTGTCGGTGGGTGAGGAACGGGGCGCCGCCCTGGGCATCGCCCGGACCGACCTGGGCGGGAACTTCAGCCTGGACATCGGACGCACCTCCAGCGGCCGGTTGACCATTACCGCCAGCGCCGGGGGATATGCCGTGACCACTTCCGGCCCCATCACCCTGGGGCCCGACGGCACGGCCACGGTGAAGGTCTGCCTGGAGCGCGCCAGTACCGGCCCCCAAAACCCGCCCGGCGATCAGCCCGGTGAGGACGGTGACGGGGGATCGCCGCCCGGCGGCCCGGGCGGTGGCACTCCCGGCCCTGGTACGGAACCGGGCACGGGCGGGTCAGGTGGTGGGTCCACCGGCAGCGACCCCGGCGGCAGCGGCGGTACCGGTGACGAGCGGGCGGGCTGGGGCAGCCTGCCGTTCACCGGCGGCAACGGCCTGGCCTTTCTGCTCGCCGGCTCCTTGGCGGCCGGTGCCGGCCTGGCGGTCCGGCGGTGGGCGCTGAAAGGTGGAGCCCGGGGAGTGCGGGCAGCCTTCGGGACGGTGACGGATGCGGGTGCCGCCGGCCCATCCCCCGCCGGCACGGCGGCCGGCGCGCCCGCACCGCCAAAGGCCGGTGAGCCCGCCCCATCCTGCTGACACAGCGGACGGATCCCAGCCTGATGGGAGGCGCAGGCGCCGTGGCAGTGCGGTTCACGCGCCGGTGGTGGGGAACCCTGGTTGGCTGGGTCCTCGTCCTGGTGGGGGTCGCCCTGGCCACGGCGCCCGCCTTGCAGTGGGTGTACGGCGCCGGCTGGCAGGCCCACCTGCAGGCGCAGCTGGCCCGGCCGGGTCCGGATGGGCCGGGCGGGGACCCGGGGGAGCCCGCGCCGCCGGGCGTGGGGCCTGCCGGCCGGATCTGGGCGTCCCCTGCCGCGGACCGGCTCCTCGAGCTCCTCGGCCGCTGGTTGGGCGGGCTCGAAAGGCTTCTCGGCTGGTTGCGGGAGCTCCTGACCGAGGCGGGAGTCCCTGAAGGGTGGCTGGCCTGGTGGTGGGAAGACCCCGGCCTGGCCGCGACGGCGACCGTCCCTGAACCCGGGGAGCTCCGCGGCGGGGAGCGGCTCCAGGCAGCAGCCGGGCGGGGCGCCGGGGGCGCCCGCGGGGGCGCGGCGGGCGGCCGAGAAGCGGCCTCCCGGGAGGCGGGGCAGCCCGTCGCGCGGCTGGTGATCCCCCGGGCCGGCGTGGACGCCGTGGTCCTTTACGGTACGAGCCGGGTCGTCCTGGCGCGGGGACCCGGCATCTACCAGGAGGCCGAGCTGCCCGGGCCCCAGGCCCGGGTGGCCATCGCCGCCCACCGGACCACCTATGGCGCCTGGTTCCGTCACATCGACCGGCTGCAGCCCGGCGATGCCCTCGCCCTGTGGTATCAGGGCCGCTGGTACCGGTACACTGCCCGCCGCGTCTTCGCCACCCACCGCAACGACTGGCGGGCGGTGCTGGAGGGGCCCCGACCGGGGCTCATCCTCACCACCTGCCACCCGCCGGGTTCGTCCCGGCAGCGGCTGGTGGTGTATGCCGAACTGACCGGCGTTACGCCGTAAGGATCGTCCTTGGGCTGAGGGTGAGGCCGAGGCGAGGCTCGAGGCCCCTGGGCTCGAGGCCCGGGGCCTCGAGCCCAGGGGCCGGGCCGCCATGCGGGCGAGCCGCCGGCACAGGCCTCCGGCCACCCGGGAGCACCGGGGGGCTCCGGTCTCACGCCTCCTGCCGCGCCCGGCCGGCCAGGATGGCTTCGGCCCGGGCCCGGGCCTCCGCCAGGGACAGGGCCGACGGCCCCTGCAGCGCCTGCTCCAGGTCGGCGGCCAGGTCGTCCGCCGCCTCGATGCCCACCGAAAGCCGCAGCAGTCCCGCGTCGATACCCAGCCGCTCCCGCAGGGCGGCAGGCATCTCCCTGTGGGTGGTGCTGGCGGGGTGGGTGATCAGGCTCTCCACGCCGCCGAAGCTTTCCGCGAAGAGAATGAGCTGGAGCCGCCGCAGCACGTCGCCGGCCCGGCCGGTATCCCGCAAGCGGAAGCTGAGCATCGCCCCGAAGCCCTCCGCCTGCTGCCGGCAGCGCCGGAAGAAGGGGCTTGACGGCAGCCCCGGATAGTACACCGCCGCCACCGCCGGGTGGGCCTCCAGCCAGTGGGCCAGGGTCAGGGCGTTCTGTTGTGCCTGGGCCATCCGCAGCGCCAGGGTCTTGAGGCCCCGCACCGCCAGCCAGGCGTCGTGGGGGCCCAGGATACCTCCGGTGATGGTGCGCAGGGAGGCTAGTTCGTCCGCCAGGGCCGGGGTCCCCGCCACGGCCACGCCCGCCACCAGGTCGTTGTGGCCGGCCAGGTACTTGCTGGCGCTGTGGATCACCACGTCGGCGCCCCGGGTAAGGGGCCGCTGGAAGAGGGGCGTGAACAGGGTCGAGTCCACCAGGAGCCACAGGCGCTGGCGCCGGCACAGGGCGGCCAGCCCGTCCAGGTCGGCCACCCGCATGAGGGGGTTGGTCGGGCTCTCCACCAGCACGGCCCGGGTCGCCGGCGTCAGGGCCTCCGCCACGGCCGCGGCGTCGGTGGTGTCGGCCAGGCTGTAGCCGATGCCCAGGTGGCGGAACAGCTCGTCCAGTACCCGCCAGGTATGGCCGTACAGGTCCTCGGTCACCACCAGGTGGTCGCCGGGCCGGAAGAGGTGCAGCACCGCCGTGACGGCGGCCATGCCCGAGGCGAAGGCCAGGGCGGCGAAGCCGTCTTCCAGCCCGTTGACCGCCTCTTCGAAGGCTTCCCGGGTGGGGTTGTGCAGCCGGCTGTAATCCCAGCCGGTGGTCTGGCCGGGTCCCGGGTGCTCGTAGGTGGCCGTCTGGTAGATCGGCACGGCCACGGACCCGGTGCGGGGGTCGCGGCGCACCCCGGCGTGAACCACCCGGGTGGCCGGGTGCAGCGAGGCGGCGGGGCGGGCCCCCCCGGTGGGCGGGACCGCCCCGCCCTGTTTTGGGGCGGGAACCGGTTCAACCGGCATGGTGGCGCACCTCCTCCGGGCTCCGGGCTGCAGCCGCGGGCAGGGGGCCGTCCAGCCGGGCCCGCAAGCGGCGGACGAACTCGGCCACCGGCTCCGCCTTCCCGTAGGAGACCACCACGTAGACCCCGGCAATGTAGGGCCGGGCGGCCTCCACCACTTCTTCGGCCAGCTGGAGGCCCACCTCCAGGCCCCGCTCGCCGGCCCGGTCCAGGGCCTCGCGGATCCGGGCGGGGATGGAGATGCCGGGCACCTGGTGGTGCAGGTAGTGGGCGTGGCGGCCGCTGTGCAGGGGCATCACGCCCATGACGATGGGCACCGGGCACCCGCCCAGGCGATCCAGGACCCGCTCTAGCGGCTCCAGCTCGTAGAGGGGCTGGGTCATGACGAAGTCCACCACACCCACCGCCAGCTTGCGGCGAAAGCGCTCCAGCTCCCGGTCCAGGTCGTCCGCCGACGGGCTCAGGGCGCAGGCCACGGTGAAGTCGGCCGGCGCCCCCAGGGCGTTGCCCCGGGGATCCTCGCCCCGCCGCAGGGCCGCCAGCACCTCCAGCAGGCCGATGGAGTCCACGTCGTACACCGGGGAGGCGCCGCTGGAACCCAGGCGGGGATGGTCGCCCGTCAGGGCCAGGACGTTGCGGACGCCCAGGGCATGGGCGGCCAGCAGGTCGGCCTGCAGGGCCATCAGGTTCCGGTCCCGGGTGGTGCAGTGCATGATGGCATCGATGCCGGCGCTGCGGGCCAGCAAGGCACCGGCCCAAGCCGCCATGCGCGGCCGGGCCATGGGGCTGTCGCCCACGTTGACGGCATCGGCTCCGGCCGCCGCCACGGTGCGGGCATCGGCCAGGAACTTGTTGGCCACCGGACCCCGCGGCGGGTCCAGCTCGACGCTGATGACGAACCGGCGCCCCAGCTTCTCCCGCAGCGGGTCGGGACTGCAGTGCCCGGCGGCCCCGCCCTTGCCGCTGGCGGTGTCGCCTGGGAGGGAGCCTGCACCGGCAGGCCGGCTCCTGGTCCAAAGGGCAGCGGCGGGCCGGGAGGCGGCCGGACCGCCGGCGTTCAGCTCGCCGGCGTCCGGCTCGCCGGGGCCGCTGCCCGAACCCGTCCGGTTCAGAGGGCCTAGGACCGGCAGGGCCGGGGCCGGGCCCTCCGGCTCCAGGTGGACCGCTTGGATGCGGGCGGCCAGAGCCTCCAGGTCCGCGGGCTGCCAGGGGCCGGTTCCACCTACCCAGCCGGCCCCCAGAAGGCGCAGGGCATCCCACGCATCCCACCCGCCGGTGTCCTGGGTGGCCGGCTTGTGGGCGGCCAGCCCACGGGCGGCCGGTCCGGGCTTGTTCTCCAGCTGCCCCAGGGTGACCCACAGGGGACCGCTCCACCCGGCCCGCCGCACCGCCGCCAGCCAGCGGGCCGCCCAAGCCGGCCCGCCGCCCGCGGCCACACCGAGGGCGTCGGGCCAGCCGGCCGCGTGGAACGCCTCCAGCCAGGGGGAGGGGAGGGCAACCGGCGGCTCCCCCTCCCCCACCAGCAGGACACCCACCGGCAACCGGGCCGCCTCCCGCACGGCCTTCAGGGCAAGGCCGGCCTCCTGGGGGTGGCGGGCTTCAACCCAGAACAGGTCGACGCCCCCTGCGAGCAGCCCGGCTACCTGGCGGCGGTAGCCTTCAAGGACGGCCTCCGGCGGGGCGCTGCCGCCGGCAGCGGCGGTGGCGGGCAGCGGTCCCAAAAACCCCGCCACCAGGCAGGGCCGTCCGGCCAGCTCCCGGGCGGACCGCGCCAGCTTGGCGGCCCAGAGATTGACCTCCTCGATCCGCTCCGGGGACGTGGACGGAAGCCACCAGGGGCTGGCCCAGCGGGTGGCGGTGCGGACCAGGCGGGCCCCGGCCCGGATGGCCGCCAGGTGGACGCCTTCCACCGCGGCGGGTTCGGTGAGGGGCAGGAGGGCGGTGCCCGGAGCCGGTTCTTCCTCCTCCCGGGCCGCGGCACGGGGCCACCCGTGCGGCCCCGTGCCAGGTTGGGAAGGTGCGGGTCCTCCGCCGGACGGGCTGTTGCCCGCGGGGGAGGGCTGGACCGGGCGGGCGGCCAGGGTCCAGGAAGGGTCGCCATCGGCCAGGGCGGGCAGGACGGGCCCAGGGCTCACCGCCGCCAGGGTTCGGGGAGCCGGATCCGGGGCGAAGGGCACGAAGGTTCCTCCGCCCCCACCCCCTGAAACCGGTCGTGCCGGAGGGGGACCGGCACGGCCAGCGGGGCCGGAGCCCCCTGGCGGGTGTCCCGCGGCAGGGAAGGCCGCCCGGGGCGGGCCCGGGTCGTCTGGCTGTGGGTTGGCCGTGGCCGGGTGGGCAGGTCGCGGTCCGGCGGCCGGCCGGAAGGGCTGGGTCACCCTGGTCGTCACCTCCAGTTCCCGGCGCCGGTGACAGCGCCCCGGCACAGGGTGCCTGAGGCTTCCGCACGGCGCTCGGCGCTGCACGATGTGGGGGAACGGGCCCTTCCTGGCCCCACCGGCCCCCTGGCCCGCCGGGCTCCGGGACCCCCTGGGTCCCTGGGGCGCCTCCGGTCCCTGAGGCCCTAGCGGCCAAAGAAGAAGCCCCTTCCGAAGGAGGAAGGGGCTTGGTGATCACAGCAGGGTCCCCGTCCCCCTTCTCTCATCTCTCGGCTCCCGGAGGGAGCCGCGGGAGTTGGCACCGCACGACCAAGGTCGCCGGTTGCCGCGGCGTCATCGGGCCCGTCCCTCGACCGCTCTGGATAAGAGAGGGGTCGGCCGGCTCGGCCGGCCGCATGCGTTGTCAATGGAGATTAGGGACAGTATAGCCGGGTTCCGCCATCCCGGCAACAGGCCGGAACCCGTTTCCTTCGTTACAATAAGAGACGTGCAACAGGGCACCTGGAACGGTACACTGGCCACCCGGACGGGTGCGTGACCCGGTCAACGGGGCGCGCGATGGGGGAGATATCCGGTGCACCAGGCGGACGAACACGGCCCGGCCATGGCACGGGCGGCGGCCGCGAGCGCGCCGGCGCCGGCCGCGGGTTCAGGGGGGCGTGCGGAGGCTGCGGCGACCCCTGCGGCTGCCGGTAGCGAGCGGTCGGACGGGGGCGAGCCGGCTACCGGCCTGCGCGCCGGCAGCCCGGGGGCAAGGCCTCCGAAGATCGGGCGGGACGGCGGCGCGGGACGGCTCCGGTCCGGTGGGGCAGGGACGGCCGCGGCGGCCGCAGGGGCCGAGGCACCCACCGCCCGCTCCTGGCGCCTGCTGGCCCGGGCCTGGTTCCAGGCCAGCCGCCCCCACCTCAAGCCGGTCACCATCATCCCCGTGCTGGTGGGGATCCTGGTGGCCGGCGGGGAGGGCCACTTCGACCCCTGGCTGGCGCTGCTCACCATGCTGGGCAGCCTGGCCATCCACGCCGGCACCGACATGGCCAACGACTACTTCGACTACATCATGTACGAGGGCGATGCACCCTTCACCGGCGGCAGCGGCGTGATCCAGGCGGGATGGCTCAGCCCGGACAGCCTGCGCCGGGGAGCTTGGGCCACCTTCGGCTTCGGCGCTCTGGTGGGCGGCTACCTGGCGGCACGCACGGGCTGGCCCGCCCTGGCCTTCGGCCTGCTGGGCATTGCCAGCGGGCTCTTCTACACGGCTCCGCCCATCCGCTACGGCTACCGCGGGTTCGGCGAGGTCATGGTGGGACTCAACATGGGCGCGGTGCTGGTGCTGGGTTCGTACTACGTCCAGGCCCGCACCCTTTCCCTGGAGGCGCTGGTGGCCTCCTTGCCCCTGGTGTCCCTGGTGGCCCTGATCCTCTATGCCGAGTCGATCCACGACATCGAAGAAGACCGGGCCACCGGCAAGATGACCGTGGCGGCGCGGCTGGGAGAGACGCGCGCCCTGCGCCTGTACTTCGGGTGGGTGGCGGCCACGGCGGTGCTGGTGGTGGCGGGGGTGGCGGCCGGGCGGCTGCCCGCCCTGGTGCTGGCCACGCTGGTGCCCGCGGCCCGCTGCCTGCGGCAGGCCCCGCTCTTCCTGGCCCGGCCTTACCGGCACCAGGACCTTTACCGCCTGGGACGGCTGGCCCTGGGGCTATACAAGGCGGCGGGGGTCTCGCTGGTGGCGGGATACGGCTGGTGGTGGCTGCGATCGGCCCTTTGGTCCTGACAGGACCGGGGTTTTGCGGGACCCGCCGGCCTGGGCGGATCTGCCGCCAGCGGTGCGCCGAGCACATCCCGCGGGCCGTCGGTCTTGCGGGACCCGCCGGCTTGGGCGGCCCAGCCGAGGCGGGCGGTGGTGAGGAAGGGATTTGGGCCTGGCTCACGAACATCCCTGCTTTGGGTCGCCGGTGAATGAACGTTCACCCAGAGTTCACCGGGGACGCCAGCCGTTGCCGATTCAAGGAACCAACAATCCGCCGGGTTCAACGAACGAACGATCCTCAGGATAGAGGGATGACATCCTTGGCCAGGGAAGTGCCCCACCTTGCGTCCCTCACGGGACCCGTAAGTCGCGATCTGGACCGGCTCCATGCCCGCGCGCGGGACCAGGCCCGGCGCGGGCGGCGACCTTCCGTGGTGAGCTTTACCGTCGCCGCCGAGGACCTGGACCCCATCGCCCTGTTTGAGGGCGCCGCCATCCTGACCCGGGAGCGGGCTCTCTGGTCCGCTCCCGGCGGCACCATGGCCATGGTCGCCCTGGGGGCGGCAGCCGTCCTGGAAGCCGGTCCGGGCGTGGCTGCCGAGTCTGAAGCGGCCGGCGCCGGTCCCGCCGGGCCCCTGGCCGCCATCGCCCCGGCGCTGGCTTCCGCCTGGCAGGCCCTGTGTGAGGGAGCGCTCATCGATGCGCCCCACGGCGTGTGGGGCACGGGACCGGTGGTGGTGGGGGGCTTTGCCTTCGACCCCCAGGAGCCGGCGGATTTGCTGTGGGCCGGCTTCCCTGCGGCCCGCTTCGTTCTGCCGGAGCTGCTGGTCACCCGGACAGGCGGCGAGACCTGGCTCACCTTCAACCGGGTGGTGGTGCCCGGGGTGGGGACGGAGGCGGGGACGGCGGCCGGGACCTCGGCCGCGGACGGTGCCGGCGAAGGGGCCGGCTGGATCTTCCCGGGGGGCATCCGGCTGCACGTGCCCGCGGCGGCCACCACCGCCGCGGGAGAGCGCGGCCGCCGCTGGCTCTCGCTGCTGGCCGTGGCTTCAACGGCCGGGCGACGCCCGGGAAGCCGCGGGACGGACCCCCGCGAGCCTGCCGGTGCCCCGGGAGCCGGCGGGCCGGGCAAGGCGGCGGCTGCAGCAGGCGGCCCGGCCGGTTCCCGGCCGGCCGGGGCCGGAGGGCTCGGTGCCGAACCCGGTGCGCCGGGCCCGCGCTGTGAGGCTGGCGGGCGGGGCGGGCCCGGTTCGTCCGCCCGGCCGTCCGGTGCCGGCGGAGCCCCGTCCCTCATCGGGGCCCGGGCCGTGCCCGGCCGGGAGGCCTGGGAGGCCATGGTACGTGCGGCGCTGGATGCCATCGGCCGGGGCGAGCTGGCCAAGGTGGTCCTGGCGCGCCGGCTGCACCTGCGCGCCGGGGCGGCCTTCGATCCCGGGGCGGCCCTGCGCCGGCTGCAGGCCGGTTACCCCGAATGCTTCGTCTTCGCCGTGGCCCGGGACCGCACCGTCTTCCTGGGGGCCACGCCCGAGCGGCTGGTGCGGCTCCGGGACCGGCGCGTGGAGACGGCCGCGGTGGCCGGTTCGACCGCCCGGGGGGCGACCCCCGAAGCCGACGCCGCCCTGGCCCGGGAACTGCTGGCCAGCCCCAAGGAAAGGGAAGAACACGCGTTGGTGGTGCGGATGCTGCGCGACACCCTGGGGCCGGTCTGCCGGGTGCTGGACGTCCCGGCGGAGCCCCGCCTGCTCCAGCTGCAGAACGTGCAGCACCTGTACACGCCCATCACCGGGGTGGTCGACGGCGCCACGGTGCCGGAGCTGGTGGCGCGGCTCCATCCCACGCCGGCTTTGGGCGGCTGGCCGCGGGAGCGGGCCCTGGAGTTCATCCGCCGCTGGGAGGGCCGAACCCGGGGCTGGTACGCGGCTCCCCTGGGCTGGTTCGACCACCGGGGCGAGGGGGAGATGGCGGTGGCCATCCGTTCGGGGGTGGTGCGGGGGACCGAGGCGTGGCTCTTTGCCGGCTGCGGCGTGGTGGCGGGGTCGGATCCGGGGCGCGAGTGGCAGGAGACGGCCCTGAAGCTGCAGCCGCTGGCAGCCGCCCTGGGGGTGGAACCCGGCGCCACGGAGGTGGACCACGGTGGCTGAGCCGGTCGGAGCAGGCCCCCAAGGGAAGCGGGAGGAGCCCGGCGCGGGAAGGGCCGGCGCCGCCGGCGGGCCCGCAGCGGGGGGTGCGGTGGCCGGCGCTTCCTCCGTGACGGAAGACGCCGGCAACGGGTCCGCCGGCCCTGCGGGTCCCGCTGGAGCTGCCGGGCCTGCGGGCCTTGCGGGGGCTGACGCGCCTGCCGGTCCTGGTGGATCCGCCGGGCCTTCCGGCCTCCCTGGGACCATCGCACCTGCTGTGGTGGCCGGACCTGCGGCGCCGCCGGGACCGGACCTGGGCCGGACCAACCTGGCCTGGGCTCTGGCCCTGATGGACGGCCTGGTGAGCGCGGGGGTCGAGCACGTGGTGGTCTGCCCGGGGTCGCGGTCCACGCCTCTGGCCCTGGCGGCGGCCCGGCACCCTGGGGTGCGGCTCTGGGTGCAGCTGGACGAGCGCTCGGCGGCCTTTTTCGCCCTGGGGCTCGGGCGCGCTACGGGCCGCCCGGCGGCGGTGGTGGCCACGTCGGGGACGGCGCCGGCCAACTTCTACCCGGCGGTGATCGAAGCGCGCTACGGCCGGGTTCCGCTGGTGGTCCTTTCCGCCGACCGGCCCCACGAGCTGCGGGAGTTCGGCGCCTCCCAGACCGTGGACCAGATCCACCTCTACGGCCGGCACGCCAAGTGGTTTGCCGACCTGCCCCTGCCGGAAGACGACCCCGCTGCCCGGGCCTACGTGACCCGGGCGGCGGTGCGGGCGGTGACCGAGGCCCTGGCGGCCCCGGCCGGGCCCGTCCACCTGAACGTGCCCTTCCGGGAGCCCCTGGTGCCGGAGGCGCCGGCAGCATCCCGGCCGGCCGGAGCCGGCGCCTCGTCCCATCCCGCTGCGGTGGGGGCGGCCGCAGCCGCTGATGCCGTTGGCATGGTGCAAGGCCTGGCGGCCGTTGAACGCGGGCTCGCCGGGGGGGAGCCGGTTGGACAGGGCCCGCCGGATCGGGAGGCCGTCGAGGCGCACCTCGCCGGCGAGGGGCGGCTGGCTGGTGGCCCTGCCCAGCCGGTGTCCGGAGGGCCGTGGCAGGCCCCGCTGACGTCCGCTCAGCCGCGGCCTGCCCGGCGGCAGCCCGTCGAGCCAAGGCTCGGGGCCGCTGCCCTGACGGAGGCCCAGGCCCACGAGCTCTTCGGCTTGCTGGCCGGTGCGCGGCGGGGGCTCATCGTCTGCGGGCCCCTTTCTCCCGTACTGGCGGTGGCCCCCGGTGTGGGGCCGGCGGCGGGCGGTCCCGGCGGCGCACCGGCCTTCTCGGCGGAGGGACCGCCCCTGGCCGTGGCGGTGACCCGGCTGGCCCGGCGCCTTGGCTTGCCGGTGCTGGCCGATCCCCTGTCCGGGGTGCGGTGCGGCCCCCATGCGTCCGCGGAGGCGTACGGGGCGCAGCAGGCGGCTCGGCAGGCCGGGCCGGCGGCCGGGACGCGGCAGGGTGGACCTGCGGCTTGGGGTCAGCAGGGTGGGGCGGCACCCGCGGCCCAGCAGGGTGAGGCGGTGGCTGCGGGGCCGGATGCCGCGGCGGCCGCCGGCCCGGGCGGCGGGGTGGCCGGAGGCGCGGCCGGGAACGAGGCCGCCGGGACGGCCCCCGGGCTGGCCCGGGAGGCGCAGGCGACCGGGGAGGGCGTCGCCCAGGACCCCGCCGAGGGGCCCGTGGCGGGTTCCGTTCAGGGTTCCGCCCAGGGCGGGATGCAGGGCCCCATCCCGGGCCCCATCATCGATGCCTACGATGCGTTCCTGCGGGTCCCCGCCCTGGCGTCGGCCCTGGCCCCCGACGTGGTCCTGCGCCTGGGCGGCATGCCGGTGTCCAAGCCCCTGGCCCAGTTCCTGGAGCGGCACCCCCGGGCCGTGCAGGTGGTGATCGACGAGGGCGGCTGGCCCGACCCCAGCCACGGGGCGGCGCTGGTGGTGCGGGCGGACCCCGTGCAGGCCTGCTGGCAGCTGGCGCAGCTGGCGGCGGCCTATTGCGGGGACGAACCGGCCCCGGCTGGCGAGGCACAGCCCGGCGGCGGGCAGGGCGGGCCCGGCGCCGTGGCCGATACGCAACGCGAAGGTGCCCCGGGGTCGGAGACCCGGCAAACCGCCGGGACGGGGGTGGCATCCCGGGCGGGCGGCCCACCGGCGCACCAGGATGAAGGCGCACTGCCCGGCCAAGGGACGGCCGGTTCCTCCACCGGTTTCTCCAGCGGGAGCGTCCCGGCCGGTTCGGTAGGCGCCGGCGGTCCGGTGGATCCCGTCCCGGCGCCCGGCGATGCGTCAAGGCCTCCGGGCGCCGGTTCCTGGCTGGGCCTCTGGCAGCGCCTCAACCACATCGCCCGCCAGGCCATGGCCCGCCAGCTGGCCCGGTGGGACGAACCGGCCGAGCCCCGGGTGGTGGCGGAGCTGGCCCGGCTCCTGCCTGCGGGCAGCCTGCTCTTTGCCGGCAACAGCATGCCCATCCGGGACGTGGACACCTTTTTCCCGGCGGGCCCGCGCCCCGTCCGCATCCTGGCCAACCGCGGAGCCGCCGGCATCGACGGGGTGGTCTCCACCGCCGCAGGGGTGGCGGCGGCCGGCGAGGGGCCCGTGGTGCTGCTGATCGGCGACCTTTCCTTTTATCACGACCTTAACGGTCTCTGGGCGGCCGCCCGCTACGGCCTGCCCCTGGTCACGGTGGTGGTGAACAACGACGGCGGGGGGATCTTCTCCTTCCTGGCCCAGAGCCGGCTGGATCCGGCGGAGTTTGAGCCCCTCTGGGGCACGCCCCACGGGCTGGACTTTCGCCACGCCGCGGCCCTGTACGGGATCCCCTACCGCCGGGTGGACACCTGGGACGCCTTCCGGGCGGCCGTGCAGGAGGCGCTCGGCCGGGCGCCGGGCGGCGGTGGAACCGGCCTCCCGGGCGCTGCGGGCGCCCCCGGGGAGCGCACCGGCCCTGCGGACGGCAACACCCCTGGCCCGTCCATCGTCGAGATCCGGACGAACCGGCAGCGCAATGTGGACCACCACCGGCAGATCTGGCAGGCGGTGGCGGCCGCGCTGGCAGAGGCCGGGCTGGCAGGTGAGCCGGCGGAGGCGGCCACCGCCCGGGCCCTGGAGCCCGACGGCCATGGGGCTGCGGCGATTTCAGCCCGCCCGGCAGCGGAGGGCAGGGGGCGTCCGGACCAGGAGGCCCCGGTACCCCGGCCGCCGGACTTGCTGGCAGCGCAGGCCGCGGAGTCGAGCACCGGACAGGCCGCGGGGCCGGGCACCGGGCAGGCGGGGGAGTCGGACGGCGGGAAGGCTGGCGAGCACAGCGCCGGCGGGAAGGCTGGTGAGCCCGGCGCCGGCGGGAGGGCTGGGGAACATGGGGCCGGCGGGCAGGCTCGGGGTCCTGGGGCCGGCAGGACCGGTCAGGAGCCTGGGGCTGCGCCTCCGGCCGGGGGTGCCCGGGCCGGGTTCGTCCGGGTCCGCGGGGCCCGCTATTACGTCGAAGCCGAGGGCTGGCCGCTCCACCAGAGCGGTGCGCTCGCGGCCGCGGCCTCCCGGCCGGGCGGGGAGCCCGCGACCCGGGAGCCGGGGAGAGAGACGGCGACCCTGCCACTGGATGGGGACGCCGCGCCCTCGCGCCCCGGTGATCCCCGGCGGCCCTCGCCCTCCGGCTCCGGCGGGCCCGCGACGCCGGCCGTGGCCGGGCTGGCCGCGGGGGGCGGGCCAGTCGGGGCTCCCGGCTCAGCCGGGGGCCCGTCGGGACTTCCTGAAGCGGCACTACGGGCCGGCGGCGCCCCCAGGCTCTCGGAGCTGGCGCCACGGTCCGGCGGCGCCTCAAGGCATCTGGAACCGGCGCCGCTTCTGCTGGGCGGCGACACCTCCATGCTCCCGGAACCGGCGCTGCTGCTCCACGGTTTCACCGGCAGCACCGCCACCTGGGCGGGGGTCTGGTCCCAGCTGGCCGCCGCGGGGCCACTGCTGGCCGTCGACCTTCTGGGCCACGGCCGGTCGGCGGCGCCGGCCGGCCCGGACCGCTACCACATGGAGGAGCAGGTCGCCGACCTGGTGGCCCTGCTGGACCGGCTGGGCATCGGGCGAGTGCACCTGGTGGGCTACTCCATGGGCGGGCGGGTGGCCCTGAGCCTGGCGGCCGCGGCGCCGGAGCGGGTGGCTTCGGTGGTGCTGGAGTCGTCGTCGCCCGGGCTGGCCGGCCCCGGCGAGCGGGAGGCCCGCCGCCGGTCCGACGAGGCCCTGGCCCGCCGGATCGAGGAGGAGGGGGTCGGGGCCTTCACCCGGGCCTGGGAAGAGCTTCCCCTCTTTGCCGGGCTTAAGGACCTCGACCCCGCCGCCCGGGCGTCGGTCCGGGCCACCCGCCTGGCCCAGCGACCGCGGGGGCTGGCCGGCAGCCTGCGAGGCATGGGGGCCGGGGTTCAGACGCCCCTCTGGGACCGCCTGGCGGATCTCCCCATGCCGGTGCTGTGCCTGGCGGGTGCGGCCGATGCCAAGTACGCCGCCCTGGCCCGCACCATGGCCGGGCGGATTCCGCGCGGGCGGGCGGTGATCGTCCCGGGGGCAGGGCACACCGTCCACCTGGAAGAACCGGCCGCGTTCGTCCGGGAGGTGAGAGCCTTCTGGCGGGAGCACCGGTTTTAAGCCAGGCAGGTCCTGCGCGCAACGAAAGCCCTCACGGGCCCTGAACAGCCGCGTGGCACCGGCGTCGCCCAGCCGGCGGCGCGGCGCGGCCCGCCCGCGTCCGTCCCGGGCCCGCCGGGCGCCGGGCGTGGTACGATGGCGTGGTACGATGGACAGGCAGCCCCACTGGGCAAGATCACCGGGGAGGGAAGGGGATGGCGACGGACGTCCAGCTTCCGCGCTGGATCAAGGTCAAGGATTACGAGGACATCATCTACGAGAAGGCCGACGGCGAGGGCATCGCCAAGATCACCATCAACCGGCCGCACGTGCTCAATGCCTTCCGGCCCGAAACGGTCATGGAGATGCAGGACGCCTTCACCGACGCCCGGAACGACCCGCGCATCGGCGTGGTCCTGCTGACGGGGGCGGGAGGCAACTTCTGCAGCGGTGGCGACCAGAAGGTGCGGGGCCACGGCGGCTACGTGGACGAAGGGGGCATGGCGCGGCTCAACGTGCTGGACCTGCAGCGCCAGATCCGCACGCTGCCCAAGCCGGTCATCGCCCTGGTGGCCGGTTACGCCATCGGCGGCGGCCACGTGCTGCACGTGGTTTGCGACCTGACCATCGCCGCGGACAACGCCCGCTTCGGCCAGGCGGGGCCTCGGGTCGGCAGCTTCGACGGCGGCTACGGCGCCGGCCTGCTGGCACGCATCGTGGGGCACAAGAAGGCTCGCGAGATCTGGTACCTCTGCCGCCAGTACACCGCCCAGGAAGCCCTGGAGATGGGGCTGGTCAACGCCGTCGTGCCCGCCGACCAGCTGGAGGCGGAGGGCGTCAAGTGGGCCCGGGAGATCCTAGACAAGAGCCCCATCGCCATCCGCATGCTCAAGGCGGCCTTCAACGCCGACACCGACGGCCTGGCGGGCCTGCAGCAGCTGGCGGGCGACGCCACCTTGATCTACTACCTCACCGACGAGGCCAAGGAAGGCCAGCGGGCCTTTCTGGAGAAGCGCAAGCCCGACTGGAGCAAGTTCCCGCGGTTTCCCTGATGGGCACACCGCGGTTCCGCGCATAGGTTCGGTCCGCCCACCGATGTCGACCGGAGGCCCCGCTGTTGCCGCGGGGCCGTTGTGTTGCTTCAAGTAGGCACGGCTGCGGTGGGTTCGGTGCAGGCCGGGTTACCGTGACCGGTGTCCCTTGCGCCCGGGAGCGCCCTGGGATTTAATGAGTATGCCGAGCGGATTAGGAGGGATGCTTCGGGACCGCCGCGGCGGCCGCAGCAGGGGAAACCGGGTAGGTGAGGAGGATGCCGCAATGGCATGGCTTCCCGTGGCGCTGAACGTCGCCGGCCTGTTCGTCCTGATCGCGGTGCTCTACGGGCTGAAGGGCCGCGGCCTCAGCTTTTCCAGCCGGGTGTTCGCCGGCCTTGGGCTCGGCGTGGCCTACGGACTCGTTCTTCACACCGCCTACCAGGCGCAGCCCGGGGTGATCCCTGCCTCGGTGGAGTGGTTCAACCTGGTGGGGACGGGCTACGTCAAGCTGCTCCAGATGGTGACCATCCCGCTGGTGTTCGTCGCCATCGTCTCCGCCTTCACCCGCATGGAACTGGCCGACAACACCGGCCGGCTGGCCCTGACCGTGGTCGCGATCCTGGTGGCCACCACGGCCATCGCGGCCGTCCTGGGCATCGGATCCGTCGGCCTGTTTGGCCTTGACGCCAGCCAGTTCCACCAGGGCCAGGCGGAGGCCCAGCGCATCCAGCAGCTGGAGCAGACCTTCGGCGAGCTGCAGCAGATGTCGGCGCCCGAGCGGCTGCTGGAGCTGCTGCCCGCCAACCCCTTCCTTGACTTCACCGGGCAGCGGCGCGCTTCGACCATCGCCGTGGTGATCTTTGCGGCCTTCGTCGGCTCGGCGTACCTGGGCCTGCGGCACCGGGACCCCCAGGCGGCCGAGACCTTCGCCGGGATCGTCCGGGCGCTGGAGGGCGTGGTCATGGGCATGGTGCGGCAGGTGATCCGGCTCACGCCCTACGGCATCCTGGCCATCATGACCCGGGTGGCCGCCACCAGCGACTACACGGCCATCTGGCAGCTGGGCAAGTTCGTCGTCGCCTCCTACGCGGCGCTGGCGGCCATGTTCCTGCTGCACCTCCTCTTCCTGGGAGCGGCCGGCCTGAGCCCGGCGGCCTACGTGCGCAAGGCGTTGCCCGTGCTCACCTTCGCCTTCTCGTCCCGGTCGAGCGCGGCGACCCTGCCGCTCAACGTCCGCACCCAGGTGGAGGAACTGGGCGTGCCCCAGGGCATCGCCAACCTGGCCGGGTCCCTGGGGCTCTCCATCGGCCAAAACGGCTGCGCCGGCGTGTATCCGGCCATGCTGGCGGTGATGGCGGCGCCCCTGGTGGGGATCGACCCCTGGACGCCCGGGTTCCTGCTCAGCGTGGTCGGCGTGGTGGCCATCAGCTCCTTCGGCGTGGCGGGCGTGGGCGGCGGCGCCACGTTTGCGTCGCTGCTGGTGCTGTCCATGCTGAACCTGCCCGTGGGGCTGGCGGGCCTGCTGATCTCGGTGGAGCCCTTGATCGACATGGGCCGCACGGCTCTCAACGTCAGCGGCGCCATGACGGCGGGGATCCTGACCAGCCGCATGGCGGGACGCCTGGACGTCGACGTGTACCGGGGGCGCGGGGCCACGGGCGCGGGTGCAGGCACCGGCGAGGAGGCGGGGGTCCAGGTCGGCGCCTGAGCGGCCACTCGCATACCGGTTGCGGGATGCGCCGGGGTGGGGGTGCGATCCGGTGTCGCGATAAGGGTTCGCGGTTCGGTGTCCGGCGTCCGGGGCGGCGGTCCGCGGTCCCCGGCCCGCGGTCGCCGGTCCGTGATCCCCGGCCCGCGGTCTCCGATCCGTGGTCAACTGGTCCTCCCGGGTTGCCGTCGACCCGCGCGGGGACGGAACCATGAGCATCCAAGTAGGACCAGGACGCATCCGGCCGGCGGCCGCAGGTTCCCGTCAGGAACCTGCGGCCGCCGTGCCGTTCCCGCCAGGGGCCGGGCAGGCCGAGGACGAAAGGAACCGCGGACGGATGGGCGAGGGCGCCCCGGCTCCTGGTCGGCGGCCCCCGTCCCGGGCCCGAGTCACAGCCCGCGGCCCCGCCCCCGGCCTGCGGCTAAGGGGGCCCGAGCGGCGGCCTGCCTGTCCTTGCCGGCTTCAGGGGGCCGGTGCCACCCTGAGCCATCACCACGGTACCGGCCGCGACTTCGCGCCGTTCTTCGCACGGGAGCACGGTCCGGGTCACGTGGCCGCGTTGCGGGCCCTCAAGGCGCACCTCGACCCGGCGGGGGTGCTGAATCCGGGCGTGTTCTTCCCCGCCGGTTGAACATCGTGGCGGCTGGATCCGGGCGTGTTCCTCCCGATGGGGCGGGCCCATCGTCGCACAGGACGCCCATGAGCGCGAACGACCCGCGCGATGGGGTAGCACCGAGGACGACAAACCGGCCCGGTCCACAAGGGCCGGCCGCCAGGGCACCCGGCGTCGACGATCCAGGACCGCAACAGGGACGAGAACGGAAACCCGTCCACGCCCACGCGGACCTCGGCGCCCGCACCGGCCTGGGCTCCACGATCGCCAACGAATACCGTGGTCAAGTCCTCGAGGCGCCAAGGAGAGGAGCGTGAACCCCGTGGACTGGTGGAAGAACCGGCGGCTCGCGACGGCCGCCGCCGCAGTCACCGTCCTGCTCCTTCTGGGAGCTGTGTGGATGCCGCTCTCCGTGCCGCAAGTTCCCCCGGTCCTGGCACCCGACCAGGCCCGCTTCGCCGAACATGCCCTGCAGATGGCGCCCGCGGCCTTTGACGCCCCGCTGGCTCGTCCGCTCATCTGGCGCGTTGCGGTGCGCGACGTGCAGCCGCTGTCGGATCCCGCTCCGGCCTGCGACGACGTGCCCGGTCTGGCGCCGTACCGCGCCACCGTGGACGCCCTGGGTCCCTTCGGGATCGTCGTGGCGCGGGCCAAAGTGGAGTGCGGAACCGCATCGACCCGGTGGATGGTGGGCGGTTAGATCTTGTCGCGCCGGTTCCGCTGGTAGTGGGCCCGGCGCACGAAGGCCCACAGGGCGAGCCCGCTGGCCAGGATCAGTCCCCAGGTGATCACCCAAGGCCAGAGGGTCGGCATGGCCGTCGCCTCCTCCCCGGCGCCGCGCCGCTACCCGGCCGCGTTCTCCGGACCGGCGGGCTTGCGGCGCGGCGCCTTCCTTCCGCTCCTTTCCGTAGGATGTCCCGGACCGGCCGCCGCGTCCGTGGCAACCCGAGGCGGCGCGCAGCACCCGAGCCGAGGCGACCGTCGGCCCCGTGGTCACATCACGTCCCGGCGGGCCACCGTCACTGCGGCCAGGGCCACGAATACGACGAACAGGGGCGGCAGCTCGACCCACCAAGCGGGGAGGTGAACGAAGAGGTCCGGTAGCCACGTGGCCTGCGCCGTCCAGGCGGGCAGAGCCGTAGGCCACCACAGGAATCGATCGCCGGGCGCCATGCTGAAGACCACGTTGGCGACGACGAAGGAACCCGCCGCCGCCACTGGCACCACGTAACCGCGGGTCAGGGTCGCCAGCCAGAGGATGAGAGGCGTCAGGAGGAATTGGGCGAGCCCTGCGATCAGGTGGACCTGGAGGCCGTCGGCCACCTCGGCCCACGACGGCGGGCGGCCGATCACGGGCGTTCCTGCCACCACCGCCATCGGCACCGCCGCCACCACGGGCACCGCTAGGATGAGCGCCGCGGCGCCCAGCTTCGCCAGCAGGAGGGCGGTGCGGCTGGCGGGCAGGGCGAAGAGATTGGTCGCCGCGCCCTCCTGGAACTCGCGGGCGACGGCGTAGGTCACCACGAAGCCGAACAGCAAGGGGTAGACAAGGAGGTGAGCGAACGAGGCCGCCTGGGCGAAGAACCCGTCCCAGGGGATGTCGATGACCTGGCCGGCGGCGGCCCGCAGGCGCTTGGTCGACCAGAAAATCAGGCCGTTCAAGGCCGGCGCGGCCGCCGCCGCCAGCAGGGCGGCCCAGAGGACCCACGACCGCTTCCACTTCAGTAGTTCAGCGTGCAGGATCGCCATATGCCTCGCCTCCCGTTCTGCGCTCCTCGCGGCGTGTTGCGGGTGCGCGCGGCCGAGACGCGTGCCCGGCCGTCGTCCCGGACGTCGCGGCCGCCGGCCCGCTGGCCTTCGCGCACCTGTTCCACGTGCTCTCGTCACGGTTCCCAGTCAAGGGGCGATCGACGGCGCAACGGGTTGCCACCCTGGCTTGCCGCCGACCCCGTGGTCAGTTCGAGCCGGCTGGCGGGTGCGTCGTCGTCTCCGCGGTGGCGCGCAGGAAGTGGTCCTCCAGGCTCTCCCGCTGCACCGACACGTGGGCAACCTGCAGGCCCTGTTCGACCAGTGCGCGGACGACCTCCTCCGGCCGGTCCACGTGCTCGTAGACCCGCAGCGTGCCGCCGGGCAGCACCGTGTAGCGGCGCACCGCGAGGCGTTCCTCCAGCAGGCGCACGGCTGCCTCGGGCTCGCGGGTCTCGATCACCAGATACGTGCGACCGCGGTCCCGCAGCTCGCCCATGCTGACCTCCTCCACCAGCCGGCCCTTATGGAGGATGCCGACCCGGTCGGCGACCTGTTCCACCTCGGCCAGGATGTGGCTGGAAAGGAGCACCGCCATCCGCCTCTCCGCGGCCAGCTCCCGGATCAGCTCGCGTACCTCGCGGATGCCGGCGGGGTCGAGCCCGTTGGTCGGTTCATCCAGGATGAGGAGCCGGGGTTCGTGCAGCAGGGCGCGGGCGATGCCCAGCCGCTGGCGCATGCCCAGGGAGAACTCCCGCACCCGCCGGTCGGCGGCCTGGCGCAGTCCCACCAGTTCGAGGACCTCGTCGATGCGGCGGGGTTCCGGGACGCCGAGGATCATCAGGTTGTGCAGGAGGTTCTCCCGCGCCGTCAGGTTGCCGTAGAAGCCCGGGGTCTCCACCGTCGCGCCGACGCGCCGGTAGACTTCGGCACTCCATTCTTCGAGGCGGCGCCCGAACAGCTCGATCTCCCCGGTCGATCGCCGCGCCAAGCCCAGGATCATCCGCAGCGTCGTGGTCTTGCCGGCGCCGTTGCGGCCGAGCAGGGCATAGACCTCGCCGCTGCGCACCGCCATGTCCAGGTCGCGCACCGCCCAGCGGTGGCCGTACCGCTTGCCCACCCCGCGCAACTGCACGGCGGGCGTCGTGCTGTCCATCGTGTCACCTCCCGGCCGCAGCATACCGGACGAGGTTGAACGGGACCCGTCGGCTGGATTAAGGCTGGATTACAAAGCGGTCAACCAGTGGCTTGCGGGAAGCAGGGGAGATGCAACGGGTCGGGGCGGAGCCAGCCGCGGCACGGACGCCCTGGCGCTCTGACACCCCGGCACCCTGACGTGGGGGCCGGCACGGAGCCCGTGGCCCGTGGCCGGCCGCTACCGGCGCGTTTCGCCCTCGCCGGGGCGACCTCCCACCGGGGTGGCCGCCGCCTGCGCAGCCCGGGACGCCGCCACGGGCTCGGATCGCGGCCAGGAGACGATGAACGCGAGTCCCCGCGGCCGCCGCGGGCAGGCGCGCAGGTCCCCGCCCCAGGCACGGGCCAGCTGGCGGCTGATCGCCAGACCCAGCCCTGCTCCGGGCGATCCCGGGCGCCGGTGGAAGGGGACGAACAGGTTCGCCAGCACGTCGGCGGCGACGGGCTCGCCGTCGTCCGCCACCACCAGCTCCCAGGTGCGACCCGCGGGACGCAGGGTCACCGCCAGGCACGTGATCCCGCGCGCGTGGCGGAGCGCGTTGTCGACCAGGTTCCGGGTGACGCGGTCCACCAGGTCGGGGTGACACCGCACCCAGGCCTCTTCGGGGAGCTCCGGCCGCAGTGCGACGCCCTGCTGGTGGAACGCAGGGTAGAACTCGATCAGGACCTGGCGCAGCCGCTCCGCCAGGTTGATGCGGGGGGAGGGCAGGTCCGCGACCTCCAGGTCGAGGCGCGCCCACTCGAAGATCCGGTCCAGGGTCTCCCACAGCTCCCGGCCCTTCCGGCAAGCCGTGGCGAGGTATTGCTGTTCGGTTACGGGATCGAGGTGGCCGCCGGCGACGGCCTCCAGGTAGCCCAGCACCGCCGTCAGCGGCGTGCGCAGGTCATGGGAGAGGGCCGCCAGGAGTTGACGGCGGCGCTGCTCGTCGCGCCTGCGCTCGGCCTCCAGGTCGTGCAGGCGGCGCAGGATCTGGTTGAACGCGGCCGCGAGCGCCTTCAGCCCGGGGGCCCGGGAGTGGAAGCGGGTCAGGACGTCGCCGCTCCGGGCCTCGTCCACCGCCCGGGCCAGGCGCCCGAGCTCCCGGCGCAGGCCCCAGCAGGCGGCCAGCGCCAGCAGCGCCACGGCCAGCGCCAGGAGGGCCGCCACCGGCCACGGCCCCGCCGCCAGCCCGAATCCATGGCTGCTCATGGCCCGCAGACCAGCCGGTATCCCAGCCCGCGGACGGTCTGGATGATCTCCGGCCGCTCCGGGTTGCGCTCGATCTTCGCCCGCAGCCGGTGGATGTGGACGGCGACCGTGTTGTCGTCGGTCACGTAGGGCTCGCCCCAAACGGCTTCGTAGATCTGCTGCTTGGTGAAGACCCGCTCGGGGTGGCGGATCCACCATGCCAGCAGCTGGTACTCCCTGGCGGTGAGGTGGACCTGCTTCCCGTCCACCCAGACCCGGGCTGCCGCCAGGTCCATGGTGAGGGGCCCGCACCGGACCACCTCGCCGCCGGTCCCCTGCGGTTCCCGGACGAACGCGGCCGCGGGGGGCGCCGCCTCCCGGCCGGGTGACGGCGGCGGGGCCGAGGGGCCCGGCGCGCCAGCGGTCGCCAGCGGCGCCGGGTCCACCGTAGCCGGCTGCGTGGCTCGGGTCCGGGACCGGCGCAGCACCGCGTGCACGCGGGCGGTCAGCTCCAGCAGGCTGAAGGGCTTGGCGACGTAGTCGTCGGCGCCCAAGGAGAGGCCCACCGTCTTGTCCACCACGCTGCCACGGGCGGAGAGCATGATCACCGGCAGGTCGGGCCATCCCCGCCGGGGGTCGCGGATCCGGCGCAACAGGTCGATCCCGTCCACCCCCGGCAGCATGATGTCCAGGATGACCAGGTCGCACGGCTCCTCGTCCAGCAGCCGGAGGGCGGTCTCCGCATCCGGCGCCGCCCGGGTCGCGAAGCCCTCCCGCGTCAGGTGCTCGGCCAGAAGCCGGGTCAGATCCGGCTCGTCATCCACGATGAGGATGGTCGCCCGCCCCGTCACCGCCGGCCCCCCTTGGACTGCCCCCTGGGACCTCGATGGCGATCGCCCGCGTCCATGCGACCTCCGCGGTGGATTGGGCTCCTTCCGGGTCCCTGCGACCGCGCCGCGGTCTTCGACCGGCACGATGATAGCACAAGGCGGTGCGCGTCCCGCACGCACCGCACGCACCGCCGAGGGTGTTCGGCCGCGTGCGCGCCACGAGCCAGCGGTGCCGCGCGGGAGGTTGGAAAGGTTAGAATGGATTTCATCAGGATCTGTGTGGGGGGATGGCCATGGGGATCCGGCGAATCTTACGAATCGGCCAGAGCCTTGGTGTTACCCTGCCCGCCCGGGAGCTTCATGAGCTGGGGCTGAAGGAGGGTGCTCCGGTCGAGGTCGAGGTGGATCGTGTCCTGCGGCGGGTGGTCATCCGGCCCTTGGACTCCGCGACAGGCGTTGACCCGTCGTTTGTCGAGGAGGCCCGGCGATTCGCCGAACGGCATCGGGTCATCCTCGAAGAGCTCGCCCGGCGATGAGTCTCACCCCCGCTCAGATCCTCTACCTACACGACCTGGCCCTCGAGTTCGGCGGTGGCGCGCCAGGGGTTCTTGACGTAGGTCGCGTTGAGGCGGCTGTTGCGAGGGCGCTCCAGACTGTCGGTGGACAACCTGCTTACCTGACGCCTGTTGCACAGGCAGCGGCGTGTGCGCATGCCCTTGTGCGCGACCACCCGTTTGTGGATGGAAACAAGCGGACGGCTTTCTTGGCACTCGGCCTCTGGCTTGCGTCCGAAGGTCTCGTCTTCGATCCGCCACCAGCGGAGGCGGTTGAGGTCATGGAACGGGTAGCGGTTGGTGACATGGATGAGCGGGAACTGGCACGATGGGTGGAGCGGTGGGTCAGGAGACGAGACGGTCAGACGAAGTTGTCGTGACCATGGACCGAGCGCCCCTTATCGGCCAACGTATAGGGGCGGCGCGAGTCCCGCCCGCACCGCCCCTTGCTGCCGGCCGCACGTCGCGGTCGATATCCCGCCGCCTGCACCTTCCTCACCGGACGAACAGGGACTGGGGGAGGAACGCCGAGATCACCCAGTTGGGCGCGTCGACGACCTCGCTGATCTTGAGGTCCACGGCCACGCTGGCCAGGGCGTAGGCCTCCGCAGGCTCCAGGTGGTAGGTCTCCCCCAGATAGCGGATCATCGCCCGCACGGCCTTGCGGGTGGCCTCCATCAGGTGGTCGCTGATCCCGGTGGTGACGAAGTAGCCCCGCGGGTCCTGGCCCGACGCCAGCGGGCCCGGCACGATGAAGGCCGGTTCGTCCAGGCGCAGGTCGCGGCGGACGCGGAAGCGGCAGGCCACCTGCATGGCCGCCTCGATGGCCGTGCCGCACACCTCCCCGTCGCCCTGCGCAGCGTGGGTGTCGCCGATGGAGAAGAGCGCCCCCTCGACCCACACCGGCAGGAGCAGCCGGGTGCCGGTGGTCAGGTGGCGGATGTCCAGATTGCCGCCGTTCTTCCGCGGCGGGACGATGCTGTGCCGCCCGGGCTCGGGCAGAGCGACGCCGATGGTGCCCGGGAAGGGGTTGAGGGGTACGGCGATGCGCTCGTTGAACCAGGCGCGGTCACCGGTCCCCGACAGGTCCCAGATCTTGAGGTAGGGTTCCGGGAACTCGTCGGCCAGAAGGCCAAACCCGGGGATGATGGCCGTCCAGCCCCAGCGGGCGGGACCGAACTCTAGGATCTCGACCTCCAGCACGTCCCCCGGCTTCGCCCCCTTGATGAACACCGGTCCGGTGACGGGATTGACCCGCTCGAAGTCAAGCCGTGCCACGTCCGCGGCGGTCGAACCGGGGTTCAGCTGGCCGCCCGAGGCATCGACCACCTCGAACTCAACCGTCTCGCCGGGTTCGACTTCCAGCACCGGCTCGAGGCCGTTGTCCCAGCCGTAGTGGACGTGACGGGAATGGATGGTGTGGGCCATGGGGTTCCCTCCTTGCAAACGGCCTGGTGTCCCTGGATGCCATTTCGGTGGCGACCGGGAAAAGGCCTGTCTTGGTTCGGCGACGAGTCCTATGATGGTGATGGTGCGCAGGGCGGCCGTGACGTCTGCCCTGCGACGACGCCGACGAGGCCAGGTGGAGGTCGAAACGTGACCACGCCCCAATCCCCCCTTCCCGATCAGGCGGGACGGCCGGAGCACGGTGGGCCGGGTCGACCCGGGACGGCCGGGGGGCCGGCTACCTGGGGATGGACCGTGCCGATGCCCGACTGGCTTCACCGGCAGGCGGAACTGCAACCCGGCGGGCTGGCCTTGCTGGTGGCCGGCGATCCGGCCGCGAGCCGTGACGAACGCTGCTGGACCTTCGCGGCGCTGGACGCCGCGGCGACGGCACTGGCCGAGCGGCTCCGGGCAGCCGGTGTCCAGCCGGGCCAGACCGTCGCGGCGCTGGCGGCCAACGAGCCCGGGTACGTGGTGCTGATCCACGCCCTGATTCGGGCGGGCGCTGTACTGGTTCCCCTCAACGTGCGCCTGACGCCGGCCGAACTGGCCTGGCAGGTGGCCGACAGCGGCGCCGACTGGCTGATCTACGGCCAGGGGTTCGGGGAGACCGCAGCGGCAGTGGCGGCCCACCCTTCTTCCGAGCCGGCGCAAGCCACCCGGGCACCGTCCCGCTCGAAGGGGCGGCCTTGCCTTCTCTCCCTGGCCGATCTGGCCGGTGTCGGGCCCGCTGCGGCGGCTTCCGCCGGTCCCGCCGCCATGGCTTCCACCGGGGTCGCCGCCTCGGTCTCCGCCGCCGCGGATTCCACTGTCACGACCTCGGGCCTTTCAGCCGCCATCGACCTGGCGGCGCCCCACTGCATCATCTACACCTCGGGGACCACGGGCCGGCCCAAGGGCGCCGTCCTGACCTACGGCAACCACTTCTGGAGCGCCGTCCAGTCGGCCCTCAACCTGGGCCTTCACCGGGACGACCGCTGGCTCTGCTGCGTGCCCCTCTTCCACGTCAGCGGGCTGTCCATCGTCTTCCGGTCGGTGATCTACGGGATCCCCATGGTGCTGCACCGGCGGTTCGACCCGGCGGCGGTCAACGCGTCCATCGAGCGGCACCGGGTGACGGTGATCTCGGTGGTGGCCACCATGCTCCAGCGCATGCTGGACGAACGCGGCCCCCGGCCCTACCCCGAGCACCTGCGCTGCGTGCTCCTGGGGGGCGGGCCGGCCCCGCGGCCGCTGCTGGAGGCCTGCGCCGCCCGCGGCATCCCGGTGGTGCAGACCTACGGCATGACGGAGACGGCCTCCCAGTTTGCGACCCTGGCCCCCGTCGACGCCCTGCGCAAGCTGGGCTCGGCCGGCAAGCCGCTGTTCTTCAACCGGCTGCGCATCGTGGACGAACGCGGCCGCGACCTGCCGCCCGGCCAGGTGGGGGAGATCGCGGTGCAGGGTCCCACGGTCAGCCCGGGGTACCACCACCGGCCCGACGCCACCGCCCGCGCCTGGCGAGACGGCTGGTTCCACACCGGCGACCTGGGCTACCTGGATGAGGAGGGCTACCTCTACGTGGCCGATCGCCGGGACGACCTGATCATCTCCGGCGGTGAGAACATCTACCCGGCGGAGGTGGAGGCGGTGCTGCTGGCCCACCCGGCGGTGGAGGAGGCCGGGGTGGTCGGGGTGCCGGATCCGGAGTGGGGGCAGGTGCCGGTGGCGGTGGTGCGGCTGCGTGACCCCCACCTAGACACCGCACCGGATGCGGGCCTTGGCTCCGGGAGGCACGCGGTCCCGGAAGCGGGTCGCACGCCGGCCCCTGCCCGGGACCCGGAGCGGAGCCGCGCCTCAGCCCCCGTGCTGGCAGCGCAACCGAGCCGGTACGGGTCCCCGGCCCCTGACCCGGCCCCGCACCCGTCTCCGGTGACGGAAGAGGCCCTCCTGCGCTTCTGTGCCGAGCGGCTGGCGCGGTACAAGGTGCCCCGCAGGGTCTTCTTCACCTCCGAACCCCTGCCGCGCACCGCCAGCGGCAAGCTGCAACGGCATGGGCTGCGACAGCGGCTCGGCTCGGGGTAGGATCCTGAAGGCCCGGTCGCTGCAGCCGCCCTAACCATCAAAACGGTACCCCACGCCCCAGACGGTGGCGATGAGGTGGCGCAGCCCGAAAGCCTCGAGCTTTTCCCTCAGGTTGCGAACGTGGCTGTCGACGACCCGCTCGTCGCCGAAATAGTCGCCGCCCCGCAGGCGGTCCAGGATCTGCTGGCGGCCCAGCGTCTGGCCGCGGTGGCGGGCCAGGATGTAGAGAAGGTCGAACTCGGTGCGGGTCAGCGGGACGGGTTGCCCGTCGACCGTCACCGTGCGGGCGCCTGGGTCGATGACCAGCCGGCCGAGTTCAAGGGCCGGTTCGGCCCCCGGAGGCCGGGTCGCCCCGGCAGCGGGCATCCCGCGGCGGAGGAGGGCCCGGACGCGGGCCACGATCTCCCGCGGGTCGAAAGGTTTGACCACATAGTCGTCGGCCCCCAGTTGAAAGCCGTGCAGCCGCTCGTGGATGTCACCGCGGGCGGTAAGCATGAGGATGGGCACCGGGCTGCGTTCCCGGAGCCGTTCGCAGACCTCCCACCCGTCCATGCCGGGAAGCATCAGGTCGAGCACCACCGCCGCTACGGGGCGGCCTTGTCGCCCGGCCGCATCGAAAGCCGCCAGGGCGGACGTACCATCGCCGGCTTCCATCACGACGAACCCGGCCCGTTCCAGGTACAGCCGGAGCAGGCGCCGGATTTCCGCCTCGTCGTCCACCACCAGGACGGCCGGGGCGTGCGGGCCGGGATGGCGGTCCGGTGACGGTGCATCACCGGAATTGTGGCCGTACTCTCCCGTCTCCATCTCCCGGGTGACCTCCCCAGGACGCCCACGCCGGTACCCCGGCGGGGACGGTCCCGGTGGCCGCCACCCGCCGGGACGGCGGCGCGGGCGTATCGCGAAGGCGCCAGCCGAAGGGCGATGGACCTGCGCAACCTGAGCGACCGGTGCCCCCTACGATTTCATGATGTCGTCCTTGATCCGCTCGAACTCCTCGCGGCTGATCTCGCCCCGGGCGTACCGCTCCTTGAGGACGGCAAGGGCCCGGCGGTTCTCGTCGAAAACCGCTGGCTCGGACCCCCGGTCCCCACGATGGCGGTCCCGCCCCAGGAAGAGCCAGAAGATGCCGGCCACCAGCAACAGCGGCACGAGCCAGAAGGCCACCATGGCCAGCCACATCCCCCACAGGCCCCAACCGTTGCTCCACCCCGGATGCATCATCATGTCGACCGGCCTCCCATCCAGGCCCTGTATAAAAGGGCGATGATGCCTGCCAGCAAAACGGTGCTGACGGCTCCCGTCAGGGCGATGATCAACAGGTCCGCAAAGCCTCTGGCACCCGCCGGGGATACCAGCCGGGGCAGGAGCGAGGCCGTCGCCAGCGCCAGAACGCCCACGACCACCAGGAGCACGGCGACCAGGGACTCGCCGCTGGCCCAGGCACGGTCCCCGGCCCGTGGCAGCGGCCGAGGGGACGGCTGCTGCACGGCGGCGGGCGGCCCGAGACCGGACGCCGCCCGGCGGCCGGGTTCGTCCGCTGGGAGGACCCCATCACCGCCATCGCCCGCAGCACCGGGGATCGCCCTCGCTGGCCGGGCGGCCGGCGCCGTCGTGGCGGGACCGCCGGCCGGCAGCATCACCGGCAGGCGAAAGCCCACCGAGGCACCCTGCCCGGGCCGGCCGTCGGCATGGACCGTACCGCCATGGGCTTCAATGACCTGCCGCACCGTGGCCAGCCCGAGGCCGTAACCCCGCCGCCCCGGGGGCCGGGGGCCTCCGGAAGCCCTGTCCACGCGGTAGAACGGGCGCCAGATGTTCTCGCTCTCCGCGGGGTCGAAACCGGTGCCCGTGTCGTGGACCGTCACCTCGACCGTTTGCCCGGCGCGGCAGACCTCCACCCAGATCCGGCCGCCCGGTGGGGTGTGGGCCAGCGCGTTGTCGAGCAGGTTCCACAGCACCTGGCGCAGCCGGTCGGCGTCCGCCTGCACGGCGGGGACGGGCGGGTGCACCTCCAGCTCGAGGCCCACGCCCTTTTCCCGGGCGGCCGGGGCCGCATCCTCAACGGCCTCGCCCGCCAGGACGGCCAGGTCGACCGGCCCGGTACGCAGGGAGACGCGCCCCGAGGCCAGGGCTTCCCGATCCAGCAGATCCCCGACCATCCGCCCCAACCGCCGGGCCTCCCGGTCGATGACCGTCAGGTGGTCGCGCACGGCCTCCGGGTCGGCCACCATGCCGTCAAGCAACGACCGGGCGTAACCCTGGAGGTAGGTCAGCGGCGTGCGCAACTCGTGGGCCACCGCTGCCAGGAAGGCGTCCTTCTGGGCCTGTTCCCGGGCCAGTTCGGCCGACAGGGTCTCCAGGGCCCGGGCCAGATCCGCGGCCTCCCGGTATGGGGCCGGCGGAAGCTGGACCACGTAGCCCAGGGGCTGCCGGGCAATAGTTCGGGCGGTCTGGCCCAGCCGTTCCAGGGGCCGGGCCAGACGGCGGGAGATCAACCAGGCGAGGCCGGTGGCCACGGACAGGGCACCGGCCGAAGCCAGGACCATGACCACCATGACGGTCCGCAGCACCGCCTCCCCGCCGCGACCGGCCGGACCGGCCTGGGCGGCCAGGGGGATGAAGACGAAGCCGAGGACCAGGGCGGTCAACAGGCTCAAGCCCGCGCCGAAGGCCCACAGGCTGAGGAACAGCGGCTTCGGACGCACCGGTCGATCCGACCTTCCGTTCCAGGTCGCCGGGGATCCTTCGCCGTTGCGGCTCGCCAGGGTTCCGGCGTGACCCGCCTGCCCAGCGAACCGGCCGGGCACGCCAGATACCCCCGCCGCGATCCGGCCCGCCTCCCAGGGTCAGTGTACCGCCCGCGTGTGCGACCCGGGTGCAGAATCTGTGCAGAAAGCATGAAGAGAGCCCTTCACCCCTCCACCGATTCTCCCCGCCGCCGGCACGCGACTTCCACAGGGGCGTGTTACGGTGACGGTGGGCCGGGGCCGGCACAGCAGGGCCCTGCCAACCCGTCCCGGCCTTCCGCGCCGGGAAGGCCAGGCTGCTCCGGAACGGCTGGCCCGCCGCGGAACGGCCGGCGCCAGTGACAGGAGGTGCAGGGGATGAAGCGCGTGGTGAGGAGAGGTTGGACGCTGCTGTTGGGGCTGGTTCTCGTGCTGGGCGTGTACTCCGCCGCCTTGGCCGCGTCCGGCAATGCCGGACCGCGGGGGCCCAACGGGGCTGCAGTGCCGGCGGGCATGCGCGCCGTTCACCATCCGGCCATGGCGGCCGCGAGGGCCGGTTCGTCCCGGGGACCCACGGCCGGGGCCGGCATGGACGCGATGCACCAGACCATGATGAACATGTCGTCTGACGAGATGATCCGCCTCTGCCAGGCCCACCACACCGCCATGACGAGCGGCGCTGCGGCAGCTACGAAGTGACGGGGGACGGTGCACCAGGGGGGCGCCCGCATGCCCCCCTGTCCTGCGCACAGGAAACCCGTCAGGTCCGGACCCGTATCCGGCGTACCGTCCCGGCCGCTGGCCAGGGCGTGGCCGGCCCCGGTGCCAGTCGTGGCTTGAGCCGCCTCCGCGCCCAGGCTATGCTGGGGCTGGAAGTCACGCGCGGCCGTCACAAGAAGGTGCGGGCGGCCGCGGCCACGACGGCGCCCGCAAGCGCCGGTGCCCTTGGCGGAAAGGTGGGCCGTGCCGGGGAAGCAAACACCCGGCTACGAACCCCGTCGCCGACGGGGACGGGGCTCGGGCTGGCCCCCGCAGTGGAGGCGATGGTATGGCGCTGATTCGCGAGCAAGACCGGAAGGTGCTGCAGGAACGGCTCCAGGACCTGGCTGGCCCCGTCGACGTGGAGGTATTCACCCGTGACATGCGGCTGTTCGTTCCCGGCCGCGAGTGTCCCGGCTGCGAGGAAACGGTCGAGCTGATGAAGGAGCTGGCCCAGCTTCATCCTTCGGTCCGCCTCCAGGTCAGGGACATCGACCGGGAGAGCCAGCGGGCGAGGGAACTGGGTGTCGAGCGGCCGCCCACGGTGGTGCTCCACGGCCGGGCCGGCGGCCGGGTGCGGTTCGTCGGACCGCCCCTCGGCTACGAGTTCGCGACGCTGGTCGAAGCGCTGATCGAGGCCTCGGCGCCAGTCCCCGCCGGCGGTGAAGGCGCCGGGGGCGACGCACCCGCTGCCGGCGGGGAGGGGAGCCAGGCCGGTCACCAGGCCGAAGCTCTGGCCCTGCTTGGCGAGGCGGGCCGGCCCGTTCACCTGCGGGTCTTCTTCACCCCCACCTGACCGCATTGCCCGCGGGCCGTGCGCTCCGCGATCAACCTGGCCATGCAGAGCCCGCTGGTGACCGCCGAGGCCGTGGAGGCCACCTCCTACCCGCAGCTGGCCCAGCAGTACCAGGTATTCGCCGTGCCCAAGACGGTGATCAACGACCGTGTCTCATTCGAGGGCGCGGTGCCGGAGGACTATCTCTGGTCGGCCATCTGGCGGGCGCTGGACCTGCACCCCGGGCAGCCGGGCGGCACGGAAGAACCGACCGGGCCGGGGCAGTAACCTGCCGGCAGGGCCTCGCCCTGCCGCTGGATCGGCCTGTAGGGGCCGAACCCGCGGCCACCGGAGAGGGCTGTAGCCGGATCGCGGGCTTGCCCTCTCTGGTCACCTGCATCGAGGTGGAGTAGGCATGGACAAGGGGGCCTGGTAATGGTGGTATCCATGCCGGCGACTGATTCTTTGCCCGAACGCCGGGGTCCAAGGCCCCGGACGACCCCGGCGAACCCCCACCAGCAGCTGGACCAGAACGCTCCCCCCCGGCTGCAGGAGGCATTGTTTGAGCGGGCCCGGGCTCTGCCCGGGGTGCGCGTGGGGCCTAGCGGGATCTCCGTTCCGGGAGCCCGGGCCTTCATCCTCGATGAGGAGCTGGCGGCGGGGCCGCCGGAGGCGTTCATGATCGGCCGGGAGTTCGCCCACCTGCACCCGCCCTACGACGGGAGCCTGCATCTCATGCTGCCCGAAGCCACGGCCCGCGTGGTGGTCGCCAAGGGTTGGGGCGAGTTGCATCCGGTCGCCCGCCGGGGCTGGCTGCCGCCCACGGCGATGATGGTCTACGGTCCCCGGGACGACGATGAGCTGGAGGTCGTGTGGACCATCCTGCAGGCGTCCTATGCCTTCGCCCGCGGCGCGCAACCGGGCGGCCGTGGTTGAGGTGTGGGGGCGGGGTCGCCACGTTGGGCGACGGCGCGGCAGTGGCGGCCACCCCGCTTCCTGTTACCGCCGTAGGGCCTGGTCCCGCGCCCGTGGTCTGGGCCCGCGCGATCACCGGCAAGGCCTCCAGGTAGCGCAGGGCCCGCTTGCGACGCGCTGGGCCGGGGCCGGGGGCGTGGCCTGGCGGAGGAGCCGAATCGTGTACTTGCGGTGATACCCGCAGGCTTGCTGGACCTCGTCGAGGATCTGGGAGCGTTCCCCACGGGTTCGGGCCGCCCATACCGTTCTCGCATGGTGGCGATATACTCGCGGCGGCTGGGGAGCGATATTGGCACAGCCCGTCCCTTCGGTAAGATTGCTCCATGAGTGACCCGGGCCTCCTTCGGGTACATTTTGCCTGGGTGACGGCGGTCATTTGACATGGCCAGGCCGCATTCGGTATATTGGGCCCGAGAATTTTGGTTTTTTGGGGTGGTTTGCGGTGGGTAAGGTCGGTTTGACTGGCCGTCGCAAGCAGTTCCTCGAAAAACTGGTCGACCTGTACCGGCGAACGAACCTGCCCGTTCATTATGAGAGCGTCGCCCGCGCCCTCGGGGTCAGCAAATGGACGGCATACGACATGTTGAAAACCCTGGAACAGATGGGCTACCTGCGGCGAGACTATGCCTTGCAACGCGGTGAGGGCGGGCGTTCGCTTATCGTCTTCAGCCCCACACCCGAAGCGGAAAGGTTGCTGGCGGCCACCGTACGCCGCCCAACCGAACCCGACGAGTGGGACTTGGTACGGGCTCAGGTTGGGGAACTGATTACACGACTGAAGGAAATGCGGCCGGGTGAGGCCGTGGAGGCGCTGCTTCAGAAGCTGCCTCGGCTGGAGTCGAGGGTCGGGTTCTGCGCGCATCTCCTCGGCCTATTCATCGTTTACGCCCGGCAATTGGGAGAGCGGACACGGCGGTTGGTGACACGGCTGGTGACCGCCGCCGCCCCGGACGCCGAGAAACGGTTATCCATCTTCATTGGGGTTGTGACGGGCACCGTAATCCAAACGCTGAGCCAGAACCTGAGCCTTGAATTGGTGGATCTTGTGGGCCGCTTCCTTAAGTACTTTCAGGACCTTGAGCCGCGCGAGCAAGAGATGTTGGGCCAGCTCCTCGAGAGCGCCTTGCGCGAGCCAAGTTGACCCGGCCGTTGCGTGTCACGGGCCCGTACACCGGCCACTTCCTATCCTAATTTTACATGAACTTTTTTGGTCTTTATGGTCTTTCGTGTTCCTTGCGCCGTAGCCGCACCCTGTCCCCGCCGCGAGGTGGGGGCACGAACGGAGTGACGGGGGGCTGGCGCCCGAAGGTGGGGCGGTCGGCGCCGTGAGAGCGGGGTGTTGATTCCATGCACGGAAGGACGGAAGTGGGCCTAGCTCTGGGTGGTGGAGCAGCCCGCGGTCTGGCGCACATCGGTGTCCTGCGGGAATTACAGGAGGCAGGAGTGGTTGTAACCCACGTGGCGGGGTGCAGCTTCGGGTCCATCGTGGGCGCGGCTTACGTGTGCGGCACCCTGGACTTGCTGGAAGAGCGCGTTCGAAATCTCAGTCGTGCCCACCTCGTCCGCTATGCGGATACGGTCTTTGCCGGCGGCGTACTCCGCGGTGATGCCCTCCTCGACGAACTCCGTTGCCTGACCCGCGGGATCCATTTCGAGGAACTGTCGGTGTCCTTCGCGGTGCTGGCGACAGACCTGGAGACGGGCGCCCCGGTCGTCATCCGCAGGGGGCCCATTGCCGAGGCAGTACGGGCCAGCATCTCGATCCCCGGGTTGTTCGCGCCCGCCGTTGTGGACGGTAGAGCCCTGGTGGATGGCGGCCTTGTGGAACTGGTGCCGGTGAACGTCCTGCGAGAACTCCGGCCACCTCGCGTCGTGGCCGTGGACGTCTCCAGTCCCTACGATGTCTGGACCCGGGCCGTCAACCGCGCGCGGTGGTCCGTCAACGGCGTGCGCGCCCACTGGCGCCGTCTGGGCGCGGCAGGGGCCGATCGTTTACTGGTGCGGTTGCCGGCGGCACGAACCCGCCAGGACCGGTCGCGTGACCGGGGGTGGGGGCTGGTACGGACGGTGCTCACCGCCTTCGACATCACGGAAGCCCGCCTGCAGCGGCATACCGACGAGATCCCGGCCGATGTGGTGATCTGCCCGGACGTCCGCCGATTCCACGGGCACCAGTTCGACCGGGCCGCGGAGATCATTGCCGCCGGGCGAGCCGCTGCGAGGAAGGCCCTGCCCTGGCTCACCGGTCCGGCTCCCGCCTCCGGTTCGGTGTCATCGCCGGGAAAGGCGTTCGCGTCGTGACCCGCGGCGGAAGGAGGGTGGCGGGATGAAGGTGGCATTCTTCACCGACTCGTTTCGGGAAAATACGGGTGGACTCACCCGGGCCGTCATCACGCTCCACGATCGGCTCGTGGCGGCGGGCCACACGGTGCGGGTGTTCACGTTGCCCCAAACGGGTGGTCCCCTCCATCCGGGGGATGTCCGCCCCGTACGCTCCATCTCCCTGCGGCCCGTGCCCGGCATACCGCCGGATTCGCATCTGGCTTGGGACTACCGGGAGATCCGGCACGAATTGGCGGCTTGGCGGCCGGACATCGTACATCTCCACACCGTCTTTCCCGTGAGCTGGCTCGGTCTATGGGCGGCGCGATCCCCCGGGATCCCGGTGGTGGCGACTTACCATGCGAATGTGCGGTCGGCGGCGGTGCTCCTTCCCGGTGGCAAGGCCGTGTCCGCCGCCGCGAGCTTTCTCATCCGCGCCATGTACAACCGTTGCGATGCCGTGATCGCCCCCAGCCGGTTCGCGGCCAGGGAACTGCAGGCGATGGGTGTGAGGCAGCCCGTCGTGGTGATCTCGAACGGCGTCGATCTCGACCGCTTTGTTCCGCTCGACCGCTCAGTTCGAGAGGAAGCCGGGGTGTCCCCGCCGGCCGGTGGAGCCACGGGATCCGGCGGGCAGGACCGCCCCGTCACCGTCCTTTTCGCGGGCCGCCTCAGCCCGGAGAAGGGCGTGGAAGTCCTCGCGGAGGCGCTGGCCGCGGTCCTGCCCGAGGAACCGCGGCTACGGGCTCGCATTGCTGGCGACGGCCCGCTGGCCGGTGTTCTGCGGCGGGTCCTGGCCCCCCACATCGCCGTCGGTCGCGTGCGCCTCCTCGGGCACGTGCCGTGGGATGCCATGCCCGGGGAGTACCACCGGGCGGACTTGTTCCTCTTTCCGTCCCCTGCGGAGACGCAGGGGCTGGTGGTGCTGGAAGCCATGGCGACGGGACTCCCCGTGGTGGCCGTCCGGGCCGGCGCCCTGCCCGAACTCGTCCGCGACGGCGAGAGCGGGATCACGGTCCCGGCCGTTGAGGCGGAAGCCCTGGCAGGCGCCGTGTTACGCCTGGCACGGGATCCCGAGCTGCGCCGTCGATTGGGAGAGGGTGCCCGCGCCGTCGCCACGGAGCACGAGGCGGGCCGGGTCCTTGCCCAGATCGTCGCGTTGTACGGCCGGGTCGTTGGCCTTTCCCCCGGTGGCCAGGAGGTGAACCGCTGTGGCGCCGCCTGACTCGGGAACCGATACGTGCCTGTGGACCTGGTCTGCCCTCGCCATGGGATTCGCTCTTCTAGCCGCCGGCGTCCCTGGGTCTTCATTAGGCCTCTTCGGCCTGCTGGCGGACGTGGCGGAGCAGAAAGGAGTCCCCTGGTGGGTGGCAGGTGCCATGGCCGGAGCCGCCACGGTGATGGGTCACGGCGCGAGCTATCTGTTCTTCGCCCACCTTGGTCAGCCGGTGCTGTCGGCGTTGAGTACGAAGATTCCCCACGTGGGTGTGGCCGTGCACCGCTTGCGGCTGTTGCTGGCCCAGGATCGACCGTTGCTGCCATTGCTGGCGCTGCGGTGGGTCGGCCTCGGCTATACCCAGGTGTTCTGGCTCCTGGCGACGGCGGGCATTGGCCGGCCGGCCTGGTTGGGCTTGTTGTTCCTCAACGACTGGTTATGGGCTCTGATCTGGACGTACGTGGCGGCGGGGCTGGTGAGGACAGTTCCCGGCGCCGGTGAGTGGCTGGTGCCGGGTGCCGCCGCCCTGGTGGCATTCTCCTTGGTGGCCGGGGTCTGGGGAGTCGTCCGGCATCTCCGCAGATCGGGCGGCGCTCCTTGAAACGCGGACCGCTGGCCCCTCTGCTAACTGCACCCTTCACATGTTCTGCCGGTTGCCACACGGCGCTGGCTATGCTAACCTGTCATTTGGTGTTTTGCGTTAAATTGGTCTTTTGGGTGACAGGATGCCCGTTGGCCCATGGGCGGCGACGCCCCCCGGCACCGTTTGGGAGGGAACCCTGTTGTACCGCTTGGTTCAGGAGTCCATCAAGCGCCCGGTTTTCGTGACGGTCCTCGTCCTGATCGTGGCGCTCCTGGGTACCATCTCCGTGACCCGGCTGCCCAACGAACTGCTGCCGGACATCAACCCGCCCCTGGTCACCGTGATCACGCCCTTGCCGGGGGCCTCCGCCGCCGAGGTGGCGGACTTGGTTTCCGAGCCCCTCGAGGAAGCGGCGGCCGTCACCCCGGGCGTCGAGAACCTCCAGGCGTTTTCCCAGGAAAACGTTTCGATCCTGGTCGTGCAATTCGCGTGGGGTTCCAACGTCAACCGCGACATCGAGGAACTGCGCACCCACATCGACCAGGTGGAGCTCCCCGAAGGGGCGGAACGGCCGGTCATCAGCAAGTTCGACCCGGCCTCGATGCCGATTCTTCAGTATGCGGTCGAATCCGAGGCCGATCTCAACGAGATTACGAAACGGGTGGAACAGGAGGTCCTGCCGCGCCTGCGCGCCCTGGACGGCGTGGCGGACGTGGAACTGGTGGGCGCCGCCGCGGACCAGGTGCAGGTTCACCTGCGGCAGGGAGATCTGGCTCGTTACGGAATCAGCGCGTTGCAGGTCCGCCAGGCCATCACCGCCGCGAACCTCAACTATCCTCTCGGAGAGGTACCGGAAAACGGCGGCCGGGTCAGCTTTCGCCTGACGGGGCGGCTTGATGCTGTCGATCGCCTGAAGAATCTCGTCGTGGGGCAAGCTCCCGTCGCAACCGGAGGCGAGCCGTCCCGGCCGCGCCCCGTCCGCCTGTCCGAGGTGGCCGATGTGCGCATCGCCCCGGCCGAGGCGACGTCCATCGTCCGGTCCGATGGCCGCCGCACCCTGAGTCTGCTGATCTTCAAGCAGGCCGACGCCAACACCGTCGAGGTCGCCGATCGGGTGGAGGCGGAGATCGCGTCCATTGAGGACGACCTGGACCTGACCTTCCGCGAGGTCATCGATGCCGCCGAGATCGTGCGCGGTTCCATCGAAGACCTGGGCCGGGACTTGGTCATCGGCGGCGTGCTGGCCGTGCTGGTGATCCTGCTGTTCCTCCGGCAGTTGCGCACATCGCTGATCAGCGCCATCTCCATCCCCGTTTCGATCCTGGCCACGTTCGTCGTGTTGTATGTTTCCGGGCTCAGCCTGAACATCCTGACCCTGGGCGGTCTCTCCCTGGCCGTGGGCCTGATCATCGACGATGCCATCGTGGTCATCGAGGCGGTCCACCGGCACCTGGAACGGGGGAAGACGCCGGCGCAAGCCGCCCTGGACGGCACCATGGAGGTGGCCGTCCCTGTCCTGGCCGCCACGGCGACCATTGTGGCCGTGTTCCTGCCGATCATCTTCGTGCCGGGCGTGGCCGGCGAGATCTTTCGCGAGCTGGCGGCCACGGTCAGCGCCGCGGTGCTGGTGTCGCTGGCGGTGTCATTGACCGTGGTGCCCATGCTGGCCGCGCGCCTGCTCAAGCCCGGCCGGCACGGCCGGCGCCAGCGCGAAGGCGAGGAGGATCCGCAGGAAGCGAGTCCGCGCAGGGGGCCGGTTACGTCCGGCGACGTCATGCCGGACAGCTGGCTGGCCCGGCGTTATTACAGCTTCATGTCGGCTGTGCTGGGCTACCGCTGGGTCGCCCTGCTGGTCGCCGCCGCCATCCTCGGTGGTTCCTTGTTCCTGGTGCCGCACATCGGCACCGAGTTCATCCCCACCACCGACGAGGGACAGTTCCAGATCCAGCTGCGTATGCCGGCGGGAAGTTCGCTGGAGGAGACGAGTCAGGCCGCGCGCGCTGTGGAAGAGGTTTTGCGCGAGGACAAACACATCGAAGGGTATACCGTTCAGGTAGGTGGCAACCAGGGGCTCGCCATCTTGGGTGAGGTGAACGGCGGCCCGCGGACGGCGACCTTCATCGTCACCCATGACGGCGACCGGGACACCGAGGAAGTCATCCAGGAGTTGCGGGAACCGATCGAGAGGGCGGCCGCCCCAGCCGACGTCACCGTCAGTGTCCTCTCGACCATCGTGCACACCGTCGGCGCCCAGGGCACCGGCATCCAGGTCAACGTCAGCGCCGCCCATCGTGAAGAGCTCGAGCGCTGGGTGCCGCGCATCCGGGACGCCGTGGCTGGCGTGGACGGCATCACGGGCGTGGAAGACAACCTCTCCCTCAGCCAGCCGGAGCTGCAGCTCACCGTGGACCGGGACCGGGCCATGGTCTACGGGCTGACCCCGGCCCAGATCGGCATCTTGCTGGAACCGGCCGTCAAGGGGGTCACGGTCGGGCGCCTGGAGGCGGGCGACCAGTCTTACGACATCTGGCTGCAGCTGCGCGAGGAGGACCGCGACACCGTCGAAAAGCTGGAGGCGATCCCGGTCGCGCGGGCGTCCGACGGCTCACCGGTGCGGCTGGGCGACGTGGCCACCATCAAGCGGGGCAACGGTCCCGTCAGCATCGTGCGCTTCGACCAGCGCCCGTCGGCGACCGTCACCGGTTTCTATGAAGGCCGCGATCTCGGCAGCGTTGCCGCCGACGTCCGGGCCGCCATCGCCGACTTGGACCTTCCCGATGACGTGGAAGTCTCGTACGGCGGGGTCGTGGACCTGATGAACGACAGCTTTTCCGGTCTGAGCCTCGCCTTGGTTCTGGCCGTGGCCATGGTGATCCTGATCATGGCGGCGGAATTCGAGTCCTACCTGCACCCCTTCGTGATCCTCTTCTCCCTCCCCCTGGCCGCGGCCGGCGTGCTGGCGGGCCTGTGGGTGAGCGGCCACCACTTCGGGATCACGGCGTTCCTCGGCGCGATCCTGCTGGTGGGCATCGTGGTGCGCAACGGCATCATCATGATCGACTACATCAAGCAACTACGCGAGCAGGGGATGCCCGTAGGGGAGGCCGTGCTCACCGGTGCCGCCGTGAGGGTGCGACCGGTCTTGATGACTGCCATCGCGGCGGCAGTCGGGATGCTGCCCATCGCCCTCGGCATCGGCGGCAGCGGGGTGAAGCTGATGGCGCCGCTGGGCGTTACGGTGGTGGGCGGGCTCTTCACCTCGACACTGCTCACCCTGGTGGTGGTGCCGGTCATGTACACCCTGCTCGACCCGGCCTACCGCCGCGAGCAGCACCGGCGGTGGCGTCAACCGAGGAGCCAGTCGCGGGAGCTCCCCGATTTGACGCCTGAAGAGGTTCTTGAGCTCTACCGGCGTTACTTTGGGAGTTAGGCGACCGTCCTTCTACCCGGCCTCAGGAAGTCCTCTGTACCCTAGCGGGACGGAAGGCGCGAAGATCACCGGGTACGTAGACCAGGAACACCCGGTCCACCAGGCGCAGGATCCCCGGCTTCATGGCCCGGGCTTCGGCCACCTGGCGCGTTACCCGGCGCAGGAAATTCTCAACCAGGACGTGCTGGCGGCCGCGGCGGCGGGTGCAGTCCTGGCTGGAAAGCGGGCGGGCATGGCTTGTCTGGGTGGAACCCGGGTTTGCCGGGCGGTTGCCGGCCGCTTGAGACCTCTTGCCCGGAGCCTGGGATCAGCGGTGACGTCGCCACCGCCAGAGGTGCCAGCCGCCACCCAGCATGCCGCCCATGGAGGCGCCCATGGTGATCATCAGGGCCGCGGAGAGCCCGTGCGCCGGCATTCCGGACCAGAGGTCCATGAACGTCGTCGATGCCGCCGCCAGGGCGCTGCCGGCGAGAGCGCCAAGCCCGGCCAGGGTCATGGCCGCATGCTCCTCCTCCGCCGCGGGCCGCACCGTCAGCGGTGCGACCAAGGTGAGCAGGGTCGACAGCAACCCGTGCAGCGACAAGCCGTGGTCGAGGAAGCTCCCGATCAACCCGGCCCAGGCCGAACGCTGGAACAGGGCGTCACCGAGCACCGCGCCACCTCCCCGTGATGCCGAGGTGCGGCTGTCCGTGAGCGGCTGCACCGGCCACTGTCAGGCGCGGAGAAGGGCGGTCGTTCTGCGGGCGGCCTTCCGCTCCGGGCCGTCACTCATGCCGTATGCGCGGCAGGGGCTTTCGATCACATCCCGTGGTCTCCGTCCAACGGTCTCCCGGGGGGCTCCGAAGCGGCAACCCGGCGTCCCCAGGGACCGTCGCACCGGAGGGTACAATGAAATGAACGGTGTCCGGAGGAAGATAGGAGGGGTCGGGCCGGAGCGCGAACCCTACCCCGACGCCGGGCCGCCGGTACGGTTGCGGGTTGCGGTCGGGCCTTCGGCATCGCGGCCGGGAACTCCCGAACCCGGTACGACCACGACGACGGGAGGAGGCACCTTGGCAGGCCACCCATTCTTCGCGGCCGTGTACGACCTGTTCCAGCGCCCGGCGGCGCCCGTGATCGATCCCTGGCGCCGGCGCGTGGCGGGTGGGGCGACCGGCCGCGTGCTGGAGATCGGTGTCGGCACGGGCCTCAACCTGCCGTTTTACCGGATGGAGCGGATCACGCGCCTGATCGGGCTTGAGCCCGACCCCCACATGCGCCGGCGGGCGGCGGCGCGGGCCGGGCACCTCGGCATCCCCATGGAACTGGTCGCCGCACCCGCGGAGAACATGCCCTTTGCGGATCAATCCTTCGATACCGCGGTGGCCACCCATGTATTCTGCAGCGTCAGCGACCTGGAGCAGGCCTTGCGCGAGGTCTTCCGGGTGCTCCGGCCGGGCGGGACCTTCCGGTTCCTCGAACACGTTCGGGCCCAGGATGAACGGGCGGCCCGCTGGCAGGATCGGCTGACGCCGGTATGGCGCCTCGTTGCCGCCGGATGCCACCCCAACCGGCGGACGACGGAGGTAATCCAGGCCGCGGGCTTCGTCCTGGAGGAACTGGAACGGTTCGACCTGCCGGTCGGCGGTCCCGTCAGACCGCAGGCTTTCGGTGTGGCGCGGCGCCCGGCGTAGGACACGAGGAAGGGTGCATGCATGGTGACATCCGGGGACGGTGCGTTGCGTCTGTTTCGCGTTCCGGGAGGTGGGCGTTCATAGTAAATCCGCCGCTGCGCCCCCTCGGGCCGCGGCCACGCCGGTACTGGGAGGGTCTCGATGAACCGGATTCTAGGGGGAGCTGTCCTGCTGCTCGTGGCCATGTTGCTTGCCGGCGGAAGCCTGCGGCCGGAGGCACCTGCGGCGCCTCCGCCGGGGGACTTGCGCTCGGCACCGGCGCCAGAAGGGACGCCGCCGCCCGCCGGGCAGGGCGGGACGGCGCAGGAACCGCCCCCGTCGGTGATCGCCGTTGGCATGCCCGCACCCGACTTCGAACTGCAGGACGTCACGGGTCGCACGGTGCGGCTTTCGGATTACCGCGGCAAGGTGGTCTTCCTGAACTTCTGGGCCACCTGGTGCCCGCCCTGCCGCGAGGAGATGCCGGAGATCCAGCGGCTGGTCGACAAGGGCGTCCCGGACCTGGTGGTGCTGGGTGTGAACACCAGCGATCCGGCCACGCCCGCCGAGGTCAAGGCCTTCATGGAGCGGAACGGCTTCACCTGGCGCGTTCCTTACGATGCGGGCAGCCGTGTGGCCCGCATCTACAGGGTGGTCTACCTGCCTACCAGCTACTTCATCGGGCCGGATGGCATCGTCTGGGCAAAGTACATTGGACCGATGAGCCTGCCGGTCATGGAAAGCTACGTAGAACGGGCGCGCCAGGGAGGGTGAACCCCGGCGGGTGCCCCGCGCTGCATGGTCGACAAGGGAGGGACGGTGCTTGTCGCTGCCGGTTCTACCTGACGTGATCGGCCTCGGCCCGCTGGCTTTCCCGACCGGGCCCCTGGCCACGGTGGCCGGTACGGTGGTGGCGTACGTCCTCGCGGTCAAGCTCGCCGAGCGAGCGGACGCGCGCGCCGGCTCGGCGGGACCGGCGGCGCCCGCACCGTCCCCGGCCACGGTGCCGCATTCCCCGCAGGCCCCTTCCCCGGTTGCCGATCCGGCCCTCGTCGACCGGCTGTTCACACGGGTGGCGATCGGTCTCTTGCTGGGCGCCAAGGCAGCCGACATCCTGGGCTCGCCGTCCAGTTACATCCACAACCCCCGCCTGCTGATCGCCTGGCCCGGCGGTTCCACCGCCGCGATCGGGGCCTTGATCGGAGCCTTGCTGTTGGCCGGTCCCTTGGCGCGGCGGTGGCGCGAGATCCCGGCTGTTCTTGACGTGGTCGCGACGCCGTTGCTTCTGGGCCTGGGCGTCGTCGCGCTGGGGCTGCGCGACGCGCGCGCATTTCCCCTGGCGGCGGGTCTCGTGCTGGCGGCAGGGATCCTCGCCCGCTTGCGTCCACTGGCTTCATTCCCGGGCCATAGCGCTTTGGCTGGCGTCGTTCTGGCCAGCGTGGCGGCTGTCGGAGCGGATTTCTTCCGCCCAGCAGCGGTCCTGCCTGGCGGCATCAGCCGTTTCCAGGTCATGGCCGCTATCACCGGCCTGCTGGCCTATGGGGCCGCCGTAGCCATCGCACGGGCCCGGGGGAGAGCGGGGTGCGGGGAACCGCAGCATCCCGTCGTCAAGGAACCGTGACCCTCCTCAACAAGCAAGCTGCCCGACACGGCGGACGGCCAGGTGGCGTTCAGCGCCGCGCCGCGGAGAGGCCGGGCGCCCTGCCGCCGTGGGGCGCACGCTCCCAATCGTTCTTCACACGCTTTTCACCCGACGGGCCTAAAATCGTCGGCGCGGGCCGCATCGAGGCGTGCCGTGGCGGCCCGCGCGGCCGAGCGGGGTGCGGCCAAGCGGGGTGGTCGAACCCGTCGAGGCGGGTTCAGAGTTCCACTCTCATCGAGGAGGAGCGAGCGATGCGCGTGTTGCGGAGGAGATGGACCGCGGCGTTGCTTGCCGCGGGGCTGGCCTTGCTGGCCGGCTGCTCGAGCGTCGGACCGCCCGGCCCCGCCGCGGGCGGCGGCGACGGCGCGGCACCGGTCGACACCGCCGGCAGCGAGATGGCGACGGCGCCGGCGATCTTGCGCCCCGATGCAAACGGTGAGATCCGCCTGGTGGCCAAGCCGGCGAGGCTGGAAGTCGCCCCGGGCGTCGAGAAGGAAGTCTGGGCCTACAACGGCAGCGTCCCGGGGCCGGAAATCCGGGTCAAGCAGGGCCCCCAATGAAATGGACGGCGTACCGGGTGTGACGCAAAACCTGGTCAAGCCGGGCGAGGAGTTCGTATACGAGTTCAAGGCGACCGTTGCGGGGACGTACATGTACCATTCCCACCAGGAGAGCGCCGAACAGGTCGACATGGGACTGTACGGTGCGCTGGTGGTGGAGGAACCCGAATCCGCGTACGATCGTGATTTCACGCTGATTCTCGACGAGTGGACCAAGGCGGGAGAAAGCGACGCAGAACCGGCCGGGACCGGGATGGATCACGGGAGCATGGGGGGCATGTCGGGCCCATCGAGCCAGGGAACGGGATCGCAGGGCATGCAGGGCATGCAAGGAATGCAGGGAATGCAGGGAATGCAGGGCATGGGCGACATGCCGGGCATGTCCGGGGACACGAAGAACGACGGGATGGGTAGCCCGCAGGATATGTCGATGCTCATGCACACGATGCAGTACGACATCTTCACCATCAACGGCAAGTCGGGTTCCCTGGTGCAGCCCCTGACGGTGAAGGAAGGGGAACGGGTTCGGATCCGCCTGATCAACATGGGCTACCTCCGGCATGACCTGCATCTCCACGGGCATTCCTTCACCGTGGTGGCCCGCGACGGTCAGCCCGTGGCCGGGGGCCGACCGCTGAAGGATCAACTGATCTCGATCGCGCCCGGTGAGCGTGTCGACATCGCCTTTACGGCGGACAATCCGGGTACGTGGTACCTCGAGGCCCACGACGCGGGCGCTGCGGCCGCTTCGGGGATGAAGGTGGCCATCGCCTACGAGGGCGCCTCGCAGCAGACGGACCAGCCCAACGAGACGGCGCAGCTCCCGGTGGTCGATTTGCTGAATTATGGGCAGGATGAGCAGGGGCCCTTCACCCTGGACCAGGAATATGACGTCCAGTACACGATGGAGCTGGGCACGGGCATGGGCGAGAACGGGGTCATCTACACCATCAACGGCAAGACGTTCCCGGACACGCCGCCCATCCGCGTCAAGGAGGGCGATCTGGTACAGGTACGCATCGTGAACCGCTCCCCGACGGATGAGCACCCGATGCACCTCCATGGACACTTCTTCCAGGTTCTGAGCAGGAACGGAAAGCCCTTGACGGGTGCCCCGGTGATCAAGGACACGCTGAATGTCAAGCCGGGCGAAGAATACGTGATTGCGTTCCGTGCGGACAACCCGGGCAACTGGGTGTTCCATTGCCACGAACTGCATCACGCCGCGGGCGGCATGGTGACACAGGTGCTCTACGACGGGTACGTCAGCAACGTGCAGCCGGAACCCGACGCCAGGCCGGAATGACGCCGGCCGTTGCGGGACGCGGAAGACCAGAAGGGGTGCCTCCCTTCTGGTCTTCCGTTTGTTGTTGGGACGGAAACGATGCGCGCCGGCCGAGGCCGGGTTGTCCGTCCATGCCGCCGTTGTCAAGCTGAAGGGGAGCGGGTCGGGGATCAGCGGCCGGTGGTGCGTTCCGGGGAACGGGGCCGCTGCATCCTCCAGGCGGCGGGGAGGGCAGACCATGCGCATCTTGGTGGTCGACGACGAGGCTCCTATGCGCGCCTTGCTCCGGCTGTTCCTCGAGCAGCACGGGTTTGCGGTCTCCGAGGCGGAAGACGGGTATGAGGCATTGGAGCGCGTCCGAACCGAGCGACCGGATCTGGTTCTGCTGGACATCATGCTGCCGGGCATCGACGGCTGGGCGGTGTGCCGGATCCTCCGGAGGGAGAGCGATGTCCCGGTCATCATGCTGACGGCCCGGGACGACGTCCGGGACCGGGTCTCCGGTCTCGAAGCCGGGGCGGACGACTACCTCGTCAAACCTTTTGCAGAAGAAGAACTGTTGGCCCGCATTCGAGCGGTCCTGCGCCGCACCCCAAGGGTCGAGGGGCGACCGGCCGACCGGGTGATCGCCGGGCCCCTGCTCATCGACGTGCCGGCCCGGGAGGCATACTGCCATGGACGCCGGTTGAACCTGACGCCTAAGGAGTTCGATCTCCTGGCCTTGTTGGCACGGCATCCGGGGCAGGTGCTGGACCGCACGCGGATCATCGAGCGGGTATGGGGCTGGGATTACGACGGCGATGTGCGCACCGTCGACACCCACGTCAAGACGTTGCGCGCCAAATTGGTCGAAGCCGGCTGTTCCCGGCACCTGATCGAGACCGTGCGCAGCATCGGGTACCGTTTGAACCCGCACCACGACGGACGTGGTGGGACCATCCCATGAGTCGTCTGCAACTGTCGACCAAACTGGGGCTATTGTTGTTCGCCCTGTTCAGCTCGCTCTGCCTGATCCTGCTCGCCGTCCTCTACGTGGTCCTCAGCCGCTCCCTGGTGGCCCAGGCGGCGGCGGATCTATTGCACCGCGGCCACGGGCATGCCGAAGCGCTCAGCGGCCGGTGGGGGCCGGAGGCCCTGAACCACGTCGTCGCCATGGAGCGACAGACCCCCCTGATCGCAGCCGTCGTGGATCGTGGGGGAACGGTCCTGGCGTCCTCGGAACCGCTGGGCCCCGAGCAGATGCGCTACCTCCAGGTAGACGGCCGTGCCCTCGCCACGCCGGAAGGGGTCGTCGTCAGTGGCGACTGGCGAGAGGAATCCTACCTCGTTGCATGGTCGCCCGTGTTCAGAAACGGTGAGTGGGTGGCCACGGTGGTCCTCTTCGAACCCACGGAACCCTTCCGCCGCGACCTGGAGGCGTTCACGGTCGCCAGCTGGTTCGCCCTCGGCATCATGGCGGTCCTTGCCACGGCGGTGACGGTCGTGTTGTCGAGACGATTGACCCGACCGTTGCGGCAGATGACGGCCGTCACGTCCGCCATTGCCGCAGGGGACTACACGCAGCGCGTGGCGATTCGGGGCAACGACGAGATCGCTCGCCTGGCCGCTTCCATCAACCGGATGGCCGAAAGCCTGCAAACGTACCGCGCCCAGCAGTCGGCGTTCCTGGCCGACGTATCGCACGAACTGCGGACTCCGCTGACGTACATCCAGGGTTACAGCGAGGCCCTCGTCAAAGGTTACGGGGACGAAGCCCAGCGCCGGGTGATGGCGGCCACCATTCACCAGGAGGCAGGCCGGTTGACCCGCCTCCTTCAGGACCTGTTCACCCTGGTGCGGCTGGAGGAGCCGACCTTCTCCCTCCGTCGCCAACCGGTGGAAGTGGGCCAAACCGTCAAAGCGGTGGTAGCGCGCCTGCTGCCGGCCTTTGAGGAAAAGGGTGTGAACCTCCGGGTGGATGCGTCGGAGGATCTTTGGGCGGACGGTGACGGGGAACGGCTGGAACAAGTGTGGATCAACCTGCTGGACAACGCGCTCCGGCACACGCCGCCCGGGGGGCGGGTCACCGTTCTTCTGCGGGGGGAGGACGGCGAAGCGGTCGTGACTGTGCGCGATACGGGGGAGGGCATTCCGTCGGAAGACTTACCGCGCATCTGGGACCGCCTCTACCGCGTTGACAAATCGCGCTCGCGAGCCCGCGGGGGCGCGGGGCTCGGGCTCGCCATCGTCAAGCGCATCGTCGAGCTGCACGGCGGCCGGGTGGGCGCCGACAGCGAACCCGGGAAAGGGGCAACGTTTATTGTCCGGCTGCCCTTGCGCTGAACCTCTGAACCAGGTCAGGCCGGCCGACCGCGCCGCCAGCGCCAGGCCTGCCAGCCACCGCCGAGCATGCCGCCCATGGAGGCGCCCATGGTGATCATTGCGCCCGCGGTCAAGGCGTGTTGCAACATACCGGTGCCGGCTCCATGAAGACCGGCGTCGCCACCACCAAAGTGCTGCCAACGAGGGCACCCAGGCCGCAGAAGGTCATGGCCGAGTGCTCGTCTTCGACCGGCGGCCGCACCGTCAACGGTACCAGCAAGGCGACCTGCCCCGCCAGCACCCCGTGGAGCGACAGCCAGTGATCGAGGAAGCCGCCGATCAACCCGGCCCAGGCCGAGCGCTGAAAGAGGACGGACCCGAGCAACGTGCCACCTCCTGCCCGATCACTGCAATACCCGATCACCGCAATAAATGACCACCGGCAACGGATCCATGGATATCCTTGCGTGTGGCGGCGCCTGGCGGCGGCCTCCCTCGCGGCTCCCGTTGCCGACGGCGTCACTCATCCCGTACGCCGAGCGCCTGCTTACGATGACATCAATCCGAACTCCGGGCGCCCATACCCGAATACGGAAAACCGTGATAGGGGAACCTGTCCGGCGGGAACTCTGACGGAAGGACGGAAAGGGCGTGCAGAACCATCACATGCACGACCACGGGCCGGTGCACGGGATGCATCACAACCCAGGGCACGGCCACGTAGAGTCGGAAATCCAGCAGTGCATCCAGCACTGCCAGCACATCGCGAACCATCTTCGCGAGGCGGCCAACCAGACCCACGATCAACGCGCCCGCTACATGTTAACGGAAGCGGCCCGGCACGTCGAAGAGTGCATCAGCGGCTGCGAGCAGGCGAAGATGCACCTTTATCACCCGGCCGGCACCGCCGCCTTTGCGCGCTGAGCCCAACAGCAGGCTGCCCGCGAGCACGGGAGCACCGCCAGGAAGGAGGGTAGGCATGCACCCGCAATCGGTGGAGCAGTGCATTCAGGATTGCCAGCAGGTCATCAACCGCTTGCACGATCTGGCCAACCAAGTCCACCGGATCCCGAAGGCGCGTGACATGCTCCACGAAGGAGCACATCACCTGGAGCTTTGCATCACCGAGTGCCAGTTTGCGGTCCAGCGCATGCGCCAGACGCACCACGCCCCCCATGCGGCACCCGCGGGCACCTGGGGCATGACGCACATGGGCTGAGAAGTTGGCAGACGCTGTCCACCATCCCTTCGTGGAAGTTGATGCTCTTACAGGTAGCAGGTCAACAGCGGGCAAGCCCCCATACGGGCGGCGTCCACGCTCTGACCGGCGAGCACCACGGCACTGCTGACGAGAAGGACCGCGACCACGAGGCTCCAGAGGGCAGCGGGCGCCGACCGCGCTAAGGGAACGCGCACGGGCCGCGGGTGCATCAGGATCTGGCGGGCACGTAGCGAGAGCGGCGTAACGGAATCGGCTGCTTGTGCCAGAACCAGGCCGGTCGGCGGCCGCTGCCCACGCCCTACCTTCACCAGTGCGGACGCCAGCGCCCAGCGGTCACCCAGGCGGCGCATGGCGAACTCGTCTGCGGCCAACTCTTCCAGCGCGGCGTAGCCCCGCGCCAGGTCTGTAATGACGGGGAGGAAAAACAGCCCCCTGGCCATGGCCCGCACGAGGGCCAGTCGCGCGGGCCCGTGCTGCCGGACGTGGTAGAGTTCGTGCAGCAAAACCGCCTGCAACTCGGACGGCTCGAGGGTCTCCAAGAGGGCGCGGGACACCGCGATGCGGGGGTATTGCCAGCCATAGGTGAAGGCGTAGGGGCGATCATCGTCCACCACGTCAACCCGTCCGTGCATGCCCAGTGCCTCGGCCAAGATGGCCAGGTTCCGCGGCACTTCGCCGTGGTGGCGGCTGAGGTCCCGGATAAAGCGGCGCGTGCGCACGATTTGCGCCACCAGTGTGCTGACCGCGAGGACGCCGCTCACCAGACCGAGGAGCGCCAGCGGGGTGACGACCGCGCGAGCAACATTGGGCAGAGCACGGACCCACATCGTACACGCCCGGATCCAGACGGCGGGCGCCAAACCCGAAAACAGGACCAGCACCGCAAAGGATAAGCTCACCAACGCCCAGACAATCACCAGTCCCCAGAAGACCCCGTTCGCAGTGCCGCTGGACGGCCGGACCTCAAGGGGCCTCATCGTGCACCTGCCTCCGCCGCAACTCGCGCTCCAGTTCCGCCAGGGCATCCGGAGCCTCCTCGGCGAGGACGTCGACGAACTGGCTGACGGCGAGGCTGCCGAAGTCCTGGACCAGGCCCGCTGCGACCCGGCGGGTCACCTCGCGCAGGAAGGCCTCGCGGTCCATCGCGGGCCGGTACGTGTACGATCCCTTGCGCCCGCTGCGCCTGAGCAGCCCCTTGGCCACGAGCCGGTTCATGACCGTCATCACCGTGTTGAAGGCGAGGGGCTGCCGGGAGGACGAGAGCCGCTCGGTGACCTCCCGGATGGTGACCGCTCCCGGGCCGGCCCACACCACCTCCATGACCGTGGCCTCGAGCTCGCCCAGCACGCGCCTCAGTCCCTGGTCGCCGAGACGGAAAATGCGGATGGGATGGTCCCCTTCGTGCATCGCGCCACCTCCCCGGCGCCCCGGGTCCCGCGGTGTCGCCGGCTCAGGGGCCCGGCCACAGCGCCTGCCACGTGCTGCCGCCGTCCCGCGATTGCATCAGGGTGCCGGCGAACGTGGCCACGTAGACGACCTGCGGGTCCGCAGGGTGGACGGCGACGGCAGCGACCAGGTCGCGGTCGCCGACCCGCAGGCCCAGGGGCTGCCACGTGCGCCCCCCGTCCGCACTCCGTACCAGACCGGTTCCTGCCTCGTAGGCCAGGAGCTGCTCCGGGTCCCGCGGGACGAAGGCCGCGGCGCTGACCGCCCCCGCCAGGATGGTCTTCCACGTGCGGCCGCCGTCCTCGCTGCGCAGCAGCCCCTCTTCCCCTGCGGCGAGGAGCGTGTCGGGGTCCTTGGGGTGGGCCACCAGCTGCAGCGGTCCCCGGCCCAGGGGGCCGGCGAGGGCGGGAACCTGCGTACGCGTCCAGGTCCGGCCGCCATCGTCGCTCCGGTAGAACAGGCCGTCGCCGTAGTAGAACCCGTAGATGCGCCGCCTGTCCGCGGGGCTCACGGCCATCGCGTGGAAGTCCACCTCGCCGGACAGGGAGACCGGCTCCCAGGACGCGTCACCGTCCCGGCTGGCCATCAGGCCCACGGGGTTGGGCAGGCGCACGCCTGGGCCCGGGTGGCCGCTGGCATAGAGCACGTCCCGCTCCGGCGCGACGGCAAAGCCCATGAGGTCCATCACGGGGCCGACCCGGCCTGCCCAGCCGCCGGGCTCGCGCCAAACCAGCAGGCCGTCGTGGGTGGCGACCCATATCCTGGAGGGGTCGAAGGGATCGATGGCCATCCCGTGCACGTGACGGATCTCCGGGCCGGCGCTCCTCGCATACCACGCGTAGCCGAGACCGGCCACGAGCACCGCGGCGGCCAGTACCAGTGCCACGCGCGTCCGGGCCGGAGCAGGCCGGCGGGCAGGCCGGGGACGGGACTTTTTCACCGCAATAACCCCCATGGTTCGTGTTGGACCGCGTCGGGGCAGCAACTACGCGCCGCCAGCGCCCCGTTGCGTTCACATGACGCATTGTAACGCTGACACTACACATTGTAATGTTGAGGCAACCGCCAGTCCATGTTCCTGACCCCGGCCATGTGCCTGAAAAGGGAGGAAGCGGGGCGGCTCACCGCCCCGCTTCCTCCTCGTGACCGCCGGCCCGCCGGCAATGCCGCCGTGGCGATGACGGCTATGCTGCCCGCCCCACCGCGGCCGGTTCCGGACCGCCGCGCCCGGCCTGCGGGCGCCGGCCGTCGCGGAAGCGGCGCATGGGATCGAACCGCTTCAGCAGGGTCGAGTTGGTGGTCACCGACACGGAACTGAGGGCCATGGCCGCGCCGGCCAGGACCGGGCTCAGATAGCCCAGGGCCGCCACCGGGATGCCCAGCGTGTTGTAGATCAGGGCCCAGAACATGTTCTGGCGGATCTTGGCCAGCGTGGCCCGGCTGAGGTCGATGGCCGCCACCAGGCCGCGCAGGTCCCCCCGCATCAGGGTCACGTCCGCGGCCTCGATGGCCACGTCGGTACCGGTGCCGATGGCGATGCCCACGTCGGCGCTGGCCAGCGCGGGCGCGTCGTTGATGCCGTCGCCCACCATGGCCACCTTGAGGCCCCGCGCCTGCAGCTCGCGAACTTTGGAGGCCTTGTCGGCGGGCAGCACCTCCGCCAGCACCCGCTCTTCGGGAATGCCCGCCTGGCGGGCGATGGCCCGCGCCGTCCGGGCGTTGTCACCGGTGATCATCCACACCTCGAGGCCCATGCGCTGCAGCTCGGCGATGGCCTCGGGCGCGTTCTCCTTGATGGTGTCGGCGACGGCGATGAGCCCGGCCAAGCGGCCGTCGACGGCGGCCATCATCACCGTCTTGCCCTGGTTCTCCAGGGCCTCGATGCGGTCCCGCACCGGGGCCAGGTCGACGCCCTGCCGTTCCATCAACCGGCGGTTGCCCACGTGCAGCTGCCGCCCGCCCACCGCGGCCCGCACGCCGTGGCCCGGAATCGCCTCGAAATCGCCGGGTTCCTCCAACTGCAGGCCGTCCTCGCGAGCCCGGTCGACGATGGCGGAGGCCAGCGGGTGCTCGGAGGCCTTCTCGGCCGAGGCCACCAGGCGCAGCAACTCGGCTTCGTCCATCCCCACCGCCACCACGTCGGTCACCGATGGCTTGCCCACGGTGATGGTGCCCGTCTTGTCCAGCAGGATGGCGTTCAGGGTCGCCGTCGCCTCCAGGTGCTCGCCGCCGCGGAAGAGGATGCCGTTCTCCGCCCCGCGGCCCGTCCCGACCATCACCGCCGTGGGCGTGGCCAGGCCCAGGGCGCACGGGCAAGCGATGACCAGCACCGCCGTGGCCGCCAGCAGGGCGCTGGTGAAGTCGCGCGTCAGCAAGTGCCAGGCCCCGAAGGTGATCACGGCGATGGCGATCACCGCCGGGACGAAGTAGTTGGACACCCGGTCCGCGAAGGCCTGGATGGGCGCCTTGGAGGCCTGGGCATCCTCGACGATCCGGACGATCTGGGCCAGCGCCGTGTCCTTGCCGACCTTGGTGGCGCGGAACTTGAAGGTGCCCGTCGTGTTGACGGTGGCGCCGATGACCTCGTCGCCCGGCCCCTTCTCCACGGGCAGGCTCTCGCCGGTCAGCATCGACTCGTCCACGGCCGACCGGCCTTCGACGACCACGCCGTCCACCGGGATCTTCTCGCCCGGGCGGACGACGACGATGTCGCCCACCTCCACGGCTTCCACGGGGATGTCCTGCTCCCGGCCCTCCCGGATCACCCGGGCGGTCTTGGCCTGCAGGCCCAGCAGCTTCTTGATGGCCGCCGACGTGCGCCCCTTGGCCACGGCCTCCAGGTACTTGCCCAGCGCCACCAGCGTGATCAGGAGGGCGCTGGTCTCAAAGTACAGGCCCGGGATGCCCAGGTGCGGCCACAGCACGGCCGCCAGGCTGTAAGCGTACGCGGCCGTGGTGCCCAGGGCAACCAGCACCGACATGTTGGCATTGCGGTTCTTCAGGTTGTAGTAGGAATCGCGGTAAAAGACCCAGCCCACATAGAACTGGACGGGTGTCGCCAGGGCCAGTTGCACCCAGCCATTGCTCAACACGTCCATCACCGGGCCATGCCACTTGAAGACATGGCCGGCCATGGCCACCAGCAGCGGCAGCGAGAGGACCGCGCCCAGCAGGAACCGGTTCCACCAGCCGCGGATCTCGCGCTGGCGGGCCGCATCGCTCTCGTCGCCCGTGTCCTCCAGCGGGTTGGCCTCGTAACCGGCGTCGCGCACGGCCCGCACCATGTCCGCCACATCCACCGCGCCGGGGACGTACCGGACCGTGCCCGTGTTGGTCGCCAGGTTCACGGCCGCGTCGACGACGCCCGGCAGCTGGCGCAGCGCTCTCTCGACCCGGTTGACACAGGAGGCGCAGGTCATGCCCTCGATGGACAGGCGGGCCTGTTGCATGGGGACCTCGTAGCCCAGATCCCTGACGCGGGCCGCCATGTCCGCCGCGCTCACCCGCGCCGGATCGAACCGGACGCGGGCGCGGTTGGTGGCCAGGTTCACCGCCGTCTCCATCACGCCGTCCAGCCGCTTCAGCCCTTTTTCAATGCGGTTGGCACAGGCGGCGCATGTCATGCCCTCCACGGGCAGGGTCAACTCGGCCCCTGAAGTGGCGTCCTTGCGCTGGCCCCCCGTACCGGCGGCAGTTCTGTCCTTCACGGCCACGTCGCTCACGGTCATCCCTCCTTGCCCGGCTACAACAAGCGCTTGACCACGGCCAGGACCTCGTCGATGGCCTCATCGCCGTTGCCGCTGCGGATGGCGTCCTGGACGCAGTGGTGGGTGTGCTGCTCCAGGAGCTGGAGGGCCACGGCGTCCAGGGCGGCGCGTACGGCCGCCACCTGGATCAGCACATCCACGCAGTAGCGCTCCTCTTCCACCATCCGCTGCAGTCCCCGGACCTGGCCCTCGATGCGGCGCAGCCGGTCCAGGAGCTTCTTCCGGTCGGCGTAGGGCGTCATGCGCCGCTCGCAGGTAGTTTCACACACGGTGGGTGAGAGCACAGGCGCAACGACCTTTTCAGCCCGGGAATCCGCTGCGCCCGCTGCGATCCGCGGCTCACTCATGGACATCACGCTCCGTTCAGCTATAACATACCCCACGGGGGTATCGTCTTGTCAAGATGAGGTGCTCACAGGGGCTCGCCCGGGCCGGAGACATCCTGATTGGTGGGTGTTTCCACCCAACCGGTCGAGGATTTGCCGGTGAGTCGACAGTTGCTTGATCCCGCCCGGGGCGACACAGCGGGCGGGATCGGGTACCACACGCAGGTGGCGGGACTACGTGGCAAGTTTAGCCTCCCGAGCCCTTGTGGGAGGAGTTGCCGCGTGGTCCCGCCATCGACTGCATCCACCGCACGTGCTCGCCCCGTCTACCCTGCACAGCAGGAGAGCCGGGAGACGTCGACGTCGAAGGTGAGGGGCGCCAGCTTGAGCCCCTCGGCCATGGTCAGGTAGGGAGAGAGCGTCTCCTGCAGGTCCTGGATCGTCAGGCCGAACTTGACCGCCAGCGTGGCGGCGTAGATCACGTCGCCGGCGTTCTCCGCCACCACGTGGGCGCCCAGCAGGCGGCCGGTATCGGCGTCGGCGATCAACTTGAATACCCCGGTGGTCTCCCGGTTGGCCAGCGCCCTCGGAACTGCGTCGAGCGGGAGCACAGATGTGCGCACCGCGTGACCGGCCGCCCGGGCCTCGGTCTCGGTGAGCCCCACACTGGCGATGGCCGGCGTGGTGAACGTGACCCGGGGCAGGACGCGCAGGTCTACCCGGCGGTCCGCGACACCCAGGGCGTTGTCGGCGGCCACGGCGCCCTCATGCGCGGCTACGTAGACGAACTGCGGGCCGAGGGTGACGTCGCCGGCGGCGTAGATGTGGGGCACGCTGGTGCGCAGGTGATCGTCCACGATTACCTCGCCCCGCGGGCCGACCCGCACTCCCGCCCGGTCAAGATTCAGGGCCGCTGTGTTGGGCTGCCGGCCCGTCGCCACCAGGAGTTCCTCGGCCTCCACCACGCGCTGTCGCCCGCCCACCTCCAAGACGACTCGCTTCCCGGCATGGCCGCTTTCCACCCGCAGGTACCGCACGCCCGTGAGAAACTCGATGCCCTGCTCGGCCAGCAACCGGGCCGCGGCCTCCGAAATCTCCGGGTCGTACGCCTTGAGGAGGCGCTCACTCCGCTGCATGAGGGTGACCCGGGCGCCCAGGTGGCGGAAGAGCTGACCCATCTCGAGGGCGATGTATCCCGCCCCGATGACGGCCACGCTTTCCGGCACCCGGCGCAGTTCCAGCGCCGTCGTGCTGGTGAGGAAGTCGACCTCCCGGAGCCCCGGGATGTCCGGTATGGCGGGAGAGGCCCCGGTGGCAACGAGAAATGCTTTCCCGCGGATGAGGCGACCACCGGCCTCCACGGTGGTCGCGTCGACGAACCTGGCCTCGCCGCGCACGAAGTCAAAGCCATACTCATCGATCAATGCCTCATACTTCTCCCGGCGTAGCCTGGCCACCAGCTCGTCCTTCTGGCCGATGACCAGGCTCATGTCGACCGGACCGGCATGGGTATCCAGGCCCGCGAAGGGGTGGTTGCGGGTCTGAAAGTAGATCTCGGCGCCGCGCACAAGGGTCTTGGAGGGGACGCACCCGATATTGACGCAGGTGCCGCCGATGACCCGGCGCTCGATTATCACCACCCGGGCTCCGCGCCCGCTTGCCTGGATAGCCGCCGCGAAGGCCGCGGCGCCGCCCATGGGTTGACACCCCGCCGGAAAAGATTTACGATGGGGCTGGATATACCCATGGGGGGTATATCTGCGGCGGGACCGGGGTAGGGCCCGGCGCTTCGTGGAGATTCTCTACAAGGGGGTTGTGCTATGGCGACCAGGACTTACGACGTGAAGGGCATGTCCTGCAACCACTGCAAGCATAAGGTGACCGAGGCCATCTCCCGCCTTTCCGGTGTCACCGGTGTCGAGGTGGACCTGGGTACGGGCAAGGTCACTGTGACCTTCTCCGGCGAGCCCGACGACCAGAAGGTGCGGGAGGCCGTCGACGAAGCCGGCTACGAGGTGGTCTGATCCAACGGCGCGACGGGACCCGGCACACTCCGGCCGGGTCCCGTCCTCTCTGTTCCGCTTTGTTCCGCGAGCGACGCCATCCGGCCGTCGAGCCCCTTCTTCACTTGCTCGCGCGGCTCCCTTGAAGTTTGTTCCACGGTTCCGCTGCTCGCCGATCACGGCCGATGGGATCAACCAGCCCGACAGTCGTAGATCCCATCACCGACGAAAGCCAGTCGTCGACCTTTTGTTGCAACCGCAGGATGAGCCCACCCTTCCGTATGGGTGCCAGACACAGGTTCGGTCCAGCTTCCTCACACGTTTCTCAAAGGCGCCTTTAGATAACTGAATGGCACGATTCGGCGGCCAGACCCGATTCCGTGTCTGTGGCACGGTGCATGCCAGATGACCCTGGAAGGGTATAATCCCTGGGTGCCTGACGCGTCGGTGGGTGTTGAGAAACCGACGCTGCTCATCGCCTGCCGCAGCCTCTGCTCCCCGATCATAGGAGGTCATTGATAATATGATCCAATCTAATGAATCCCACCATCACCGCGATCGCCGTGAGCATGCTGATCGCCATCATTCGCACCCACACGCCCATCACCACCATCCACATGCCGGGGCGAAGGGCGCGTCACGCCGGGACGAGCCTCCCCGGCGCGAAGGCCGCCGGCCGCGTCCCCGGGACGTAGTCGCGGCGTCGGAAGCACAAGGGCTTGAGAAGGGCGTCCACGGCCGTGACATCCACGACGCCCAAAGCGTGGGCCATCATCACCGCGCGCATGACGGCCACAGAGCCCACGACAAGCACGCGGGTCACACCCCGGAAATGTTCCGGGTGAAGTTGACCCGGTTTCGTGGACAGGTTGAGGCTTACGCGACAACCCCTTCCTGTGGCTGAGCCTTTCGCTCCTGGATCCAACGCTCCTCGTACTCGTAGGGCGAGAGGTAACCAAGTGCCGAGTGACGCCGCCGCCGGTTGTAGAACCCTTCGACGTACTCGAAGATCGCCATGCGCAGTTGATCCCGTGTGGCCCAGGCTTGGCGGTCGAGGAGCTCCCGTTGCAGGGTCGCGTAGAAACTCTCCGCCATCGCGTTGTCCAGCGCATCGCCCACGGAACCCATTGATCCGGCGATGCCCAGGACCCCAAGCGGCGGGTGAATGCCAGCGAGGTGTATTGCACGCCATGGTCCGAGTGGTGGATCAGACCGGGCCCCGGCCGGCGACGCCGTACCGCCATGGTGACGGCGTCGACCACCAACTCCGCCACGGGCCGGTCCCCCATGGCCCAGCCCACCACGGCGCGGGAGAAGGCATCCACCACCGTGGCCAGGTACAGCCAGCCTTCCTCCGTGCGATGCTGCGTGAGGTCCGCCACCCACACCCGGTTGGGGGCATCGGGCACAAACTGCCGACCCAGCCGATCAGGGTAGACGGGGCGGCGGGGATCCCGGAGTGTGATCCCCCGGGTCCGGCGCCGGTGCACGCCGGCCAGCCCCATAGCCCGCATCAGCCGGGCGACCCGCTTCCGACCACAGCGGACCCCATGCGTCAACCGCAGCTCTGCATGGATGCGGGGCGCGCCATACGTGCCCCGGCTGCCAGCATGGATGAGCCGGATCCGCTGGCTCAAATCCGCGTCCTCCTGGGACCGTCTGGAGGCACCCCGTTGCCGCCATGCGTAATAGCCACTCGTCGAGACGCCCAGGACACGGCACAGCGTGGCCACCGGATGGTGGGCCTTCTCCTGCTCGATGAACCGAAACACGGTCACCGGTTCCGTCGGCTCTCCTGGGCAAAAAAGGCTGCGGCTTTTTTAGGATTTCACGCTCCTCCCGCAGGATCCGGTTCTCCCGCCGCAGCCGGTTGAGTTCCTCCCGTTCGGCGGTCGTCAACCCGGGGCGCTGCCCCGCGTCGATCCCGGCTTGCCGAACCCACTTCCGCAGGCTGGCCTCCGAGACGCCGAGGTCGGCGGCAATCTGCTGGAGCTTCTTCCCACTCTCCCGGACGAGGCGGACGGCTTCGGCCCGGAACTCGGGAGGATACGGCGGCTTGGTAGCCGGCATGGGGATCACCCTTTCCGGGGCTTACGCCCCAAGTATCGGGGTGTCCACTAAACCGGGGCAAGTCCAGGGACCGGTTCTGGGTATGCCTTGCCTTAACAGTTCCGATTCTCTACTTCGCCCCCCTCACGCAGGAATGGCTTGGATACCGGGCGGTTCAGTTCCCCGGCGCAGAATGGATCCAGGCACTCCTGGCCGTTGTCATCTACGTGTACGGCGGCCTGGTGTTTGTCAACGGGGCGGCCCACGAGCTACGGGCGCGTGCCCCCGGCATGATGACGCTCATCTCCCTCGCCATTACCGTCGCCTTCGCCTACAGCCTGGCCGTGACCCTGGGCTTGCCTGGAATGCCCCTGTACTGGGAGCTTGCTACGCTCGTGACCATTATGCTGCTCGGCCACTGGATCGAGATGTCGTCGGTCCAGGGTGCCAGCAGGGCTCTGGAGCACTTGGCGGCGCTCGTACCCTCCCGGGCCCACAAGCTGGAGGGGGGTACGGTCACTGACGTACCGGTGGAACAACTAAAAGAAGGGGATCGCATCCTCATCCGGCCCGGCGAGCAGGTACCGGTGGACGGTGTGGTCGAGGACGGCAGCTCCAGTGTCAACGAAGCGTTTCTGACCGGGGAATCGCGGCCGGTCCCCAAGGAGCCGGGCGACGAGGTGGTCGCGGGGTCGGTCAACGGCGAAGGCGCGCTGAAGGTCCGGGTCACCCGCACCGGCGACGACACGACCCTGAGCCAGATCCAGCGCCTGGTGCAGGAAGCCCAGGCCTCCCGTAGTCGCTTCCAGAACCTGGCCGACCGGGCGGCGGGCTGGCTAACCTACATCGCGATCAGCTCCGGTGCCCTCACCTTCCTCGCCTGGTGGGCGTCCGGGGAGCCCTTGCAGTTCGCGCTCACGAGGGCGGTGGCCGTTCTGGTCATCGCCTGTCCCCACGCCCTCGGGTTGGCGATTCCGCTGGTGACGGTCAACGCCACGGCCCTGTCGGCGCGCGCGGGCATCCTCGTGCGTAATCGGGAAGCTTTCGAGCGGGCAAGAGACCTGAAAATCGTCGCCTTTGATAAGACCGGCACTCTCACGGAAGGCCAATTCGGGGTTCGCAGCGTCTACACGGCCGGCGTGGAGGAAGAAGAGGCCCTGCGGATCGCCGCGGCTCTGGAACGCCGCTCCGAGCATCCCCTGGCCCGGGCCGTGGTGGAACTGGCGCAGCAACGGAATTTGCAGGTGCCGGCGGTGGAGGATTTCAGGGTGGTCGCCGGCAAGGGCGTGACCGGTTCAGTTGACGGTAAGGCCTATCGGATCGGTCGCCCCGAATGGATCGCGGAGCTTGGGCTTGAACTGCCTGCCTCCTTGCGCCGGGGCCTCGATGAGGCCGAATCCCGCGGTGAGAGCGTCATCGCCCTGCTGGACGAGCACGGGGTGTTGGCCCTGTTCGCCCTGGCCGACAAGGTGCGCGGGCGCGCCCGGGAGGCCGTGCGCAGGCTGCATGACATGGGCATCCAGGTCGTGATGATCACTGGCGATGCGGAGGCGGTGGCCCGCTCGGTCGCCTCGGAACTGGGGATCCAGCGGTACCACGCCCGGGTATTGCCCGAAGACAAGGCGAAGATCGTTCGCCAGCTCAAGCAGGAAGGTCCGACGGCCTTTGTGGGCGACGGCATCAACGATGCACCGGCGCTGTTGGAGGCCGATCTAGGCGTGGCCATCGGTGCCGGCACCAACGTCGCCATCGAGTCGGCCGATCTGGTCTTAATCGAAAACGACCCCCTGGACGTGGTGAGTGCGCTGCGCGTATCGCGAGTCACGTACCGGAAGATGGTCCAGAACCTCTTCTGGGCCACCGGTTACAACGCCGTGGCCCTGCCGCTGGCGGCCGGCGTCGGTGCGGCCTGGGGCATCCTGCTCTCTCCGGCCCTGGGTGCGGTGTTCATGAGCCTCTCCACGGTCGTGGTGGCGGTCAACGCGATGCTGCTGCGGCGACTGCGGCTCGAGTGAGCAGCGGGCGAGCGGGAGGAGCAAGGGGAGAGGCATGGGCCGCCGGCGGCGGGCGCCATGCCTCTCGTCGGCGGACGGGCCGGCCTGATGCGGCCGGCTTGTTTCATTCGATGACCGTGCGGAGGAGCACCTCCAGCTCGAATTGGACCCGGCAGGCCACCTCGCCGGGCGGACCGGCGATGGAGCCGTGCATGAACGGAGGGGCGGGCTCCGTGTGGCGAGGGTTGACGCTCAGGAGACAGGTGCGGACCACGTCGGGGACGCGCCCGCGTTCAACCAGCAGCAGGGGGACGCGACCAGGGCGTCCTGAAGTGGTCCTCCTCGCCTCGTGCCAGGATGGCGACACCGGGACGAAGTTCGGGTACGGACGGGTCAGGGAACGCCGTCTGTGACGCGGCCACGCTGGTCGCGATGGGATGGCGGCCGGCCACCCGGGTGGTGTGGTGGGTGTTCGCGGCCAGCGGCAGGCAACGGGGTGCCTTGGCTTGCTTGAGGTGACCCTCTTGCCCAGCGACGTCCGGCATGGGCCCATGGGCATCGTACACCGCTCCTTTTGCCACGGGTCTGCCAGGAATCGCCGGCGACAACAGGTGAGGCCACGGGGGACCCGGCCCCACCTGTCCACAACCCGTGGCCTGAGCAGAAGGAGGGTGCGCTGGGAGCCGTCAAGCTGGGCGCGCCATGGGTCATTCCGGTGCCCAGATCGTTTCCCATGCGCCTCCGCCGTCGGTACTGCGCCAGAGCGTGCCTGTCATGGTGATGGCGTAGATGCGCTGTGGAGCGTCGGGGTGGGCCGCCAGGGCGGCCAGTGGATCTTCTGGGTCCACCCGCAAGCCCGACCCCGCGGGCTGCCACGTCCGGCCCCCGTCGGTGGAGCGCAGCAACCCCTCGGCGGCGTCGTAGACCAGGATGGTGACCGATCCGGAGTCCGTGCCGCGCGCCGTTGCGGTGTCGGTTCCGGCTCCCGTCCCACGGTCCCTTCCGGGAATGAAGGCCGCCGCCGTCACCACCCCGTCCCGCAGCGGTTCCCACGTTTGTCCGTCGTCCGTGCTCAGGAGCAGCCCGTTCTCCCCGGCCGCCAGCAGCGTCGCGGGATCGGTCGGATGGGCCACCAGCTGCAGCGGGCCCAGACCCCGGGGGCCGGCCAGATCCGAAGCGGGGGTGCGGGTCCACGTCTGCCCGCCGTCTTCACTGCGGTAGAGCCGGCCGTCACCGTAAAAGTAACCGTAGATCACTCCGGGGCGGGCCGGACTCACCGCCATCGCATGGAAGTCGACGACGCCCTCCAAGCTGACGGGTTCCCAGGTCCGGCCGCCGTCGGCGCTGCGGGCCAGCCCCAGGGGGTTGGCCAGGTCGAGCCCCGGTCCCGGATGGCCGCTGGCATAGAGGGTCCCGTCGGGAGCGGCTGCAAAGCCCATGAGGTCGACCACCGGCCCCACGCGCCCGCGCCAGCGGCCGGGTTCCTCCCAGACCAGAAGACCGTCATGGGTGGCGACCCAGAGCTTGCCGGGATCCCGGGGGTCGAAGGTCATGCCGTGGACATGGCGGATGGCGGGGGAGGAAGCGGCCCTGCTCCAGGCCAGCACCCCGGCGGTCACCAGGACGGCCAGAACCGCCACCATCCACGCAATCCGCAGCCCCCGGGCGCGGCCGGCGCCCGTGCGGGACAAGCGCCGTCCCCGCGGCCGGCGCCCTGCCTGGCGGGCGGAAGCTACCTGGCGTGAGGCCTCCTGCTCCGGCGCTCCTCGACCCGGTTGCCTCTGGCGCCGGGGGCCCTGGTTCCCCGAACCGCCCTGGCGCTTCATGCTACCGTGCGGGCTCATGCTGGGCGGCCCCTTTCCTGGCGGCGGAAGCGTCGCATGGGATCGAAACGCTTGAGCAGGGTCGAGTTGGTCGTCACCGAGACGGAGCTCAGGGCCATGGCCGCGCCGGCCAGCACCGGGCTGAGATAGCCGAGGGCGGCCACCGGGATGCCCAGGGTGTTGTAGATCAGCGCCCAGAACAGGTTCTGCCGGATCTTGGCCAGGGTGGCGCGGCTGAGGTCGATGGCGGCGGCCAGGGTGCGCAGGTCCCCCCGCATCAGGGTGACGTCGGCCGCCTCGATGGCCACGTCGGTCCCCGTGCCGATGGCGATGCCCACGTCGGCCGCCGCCAGGGCGGGGGCGTCGTTGATCCCGTCGCCTACCATGGCGACCTTGAGGCCCCGCTCCTGCAGCTCCCGTACCTTGGCGGCCTTGTCGGCCGGCAACACCTCGGCCAGGACGCGCTCTTCGGGGATCCCCGCCTGCCGGGCCACGGCGCGGGCGGTGCGGGCGTTGTCACCGGTGATCATCCAGACCTCGAGGCCCATGGCGTGCAGGGCGGCCACCGCCTCGGGGGCCGTCTCCTTGAGGGTGTCGGCCACGGCGATGAGGCCCGCCAGGCGGCCGTCCACCGCCACCAGCATGACCGTCTTGCCCTGTTCCTCCAGGGCCGCCAGCCGGTCCGCCGCGGCGCCCACGGCGACGCCCCGCGCCTCCATGAGCCGCCGGTTGCCCACCGCCACCTGGCGGCCGGCCACCTGCGCCGTCACCCCGTGGCCGGGGACGGCCTCGAAGGCGGCCGGTTCGTCCAGTTCGAGGCCGGCTTCCCGGGCCCGCTCGACGACGGCAGCGGCCAGGGGGTGTTCGGAGGCCCGTTCCACCGAGGCGACAAGGCGCAACAGGGCCCGCTGGGCGACATCCAGCCCGGACGAGCCGGCCCCGCCGCGGCCGGGGGCTGCATCACCGCTTGCGGCGGCGTCCCCGCCCGCGCCGGCACCGGCTGCGGTGCCGTCTCCCCTCACGCCGGTGCCGGTTGGGGCCTTACCCGCCTCCCCGGCCGCATCCCCGGCGGCGTCGCGGCCGGCGCCAGGACCGGCATCCCGTGCTTCGAGGCCGTCCGGCAGCGCCAGCACCACCACGTCGGTCACCGACGGCTTGCCCACGGTGAGCGTCCCCGTCTTGTCCAGCAGGACGGCGTCCAGGGTGGGTGGCCGCCGCCTCCAGGTGCTCGCCGCCGCGGAAGAGGATGCCGTTCTCCGCGCCGCGCCCGGTGCCCACCATGACCGCCGTGGGGGTGGCGAGACCCAGGGCACACGGGCAGGCGATGACCAGCACCGCGGTGGCGGCCAGCAGGGCCCGGGTGAAGTCGCCGGTCACCGCGAGCCAGCCGCCGAAGGTCACCAGGGCCACGGCGATGACCGCGGGGACGAACACGCCCGACACCCGGTCCGCAAAGGCCTGGATGGGCGCCTTGGAGGCCTGGGCCTCCTCCACGATGCGCACGATCTGGGCCAGGGCCGTGTCCCGCCCGACCCGGGTGGCGCGGAACTTGAAGCTGCCGGTGGTGTTGACGGTGGCGCCGATCACTTCATCGCCCGGGCCCTTCTCCACGGGCAGGCTCTCGCCGGTGAGCATCGACTCGTCTACCGCCGAGCGGCCCTCCAGCACCACCCCGTCCACGGGGATCTTCTCGCCGGGTCGGACCACCACCACGTCACCCACGGTCACGTCTTCCACCGGGACGTCCATCTCGCGCCCGTCCCGGATCACCCGGGCCGTCCGGGCCTGCAGGCCCAGGAGCTTTTTGATGGCGGCCGACGTCCGCCCCTTGGCGACGGCCTCGAGGTACTTGCCCAGCGCCACCAGGGTGATGAGGACGGCGCTGGTCTCGAAGTACAGGCCCGTGGTGCCGAGGCCCGGCCAGAGCAGGGCCACCACGCTGTACAGGTAGGCTGCCGTAGTGCCCAGGGCGACCAGCACCGACATGTTGGCGTTGCGGTTCTTCAGGTTGAAGTAGCTGTCGCGGTAGAAGACCCAGCCCACGTAGAACTGCACGGGCGTGGCCAGGACCAGCTGGAGCCAGCCGTTCTGCAGGACGGCGACGGCCGGCCCGTGCCAGCCGAAGAGGTGGGCCGCCATGGCCAGCACCAGGGGCAGGGACAGCACCGCGCCCAGGAGGAACCGGTTCCACCAGCCGCGGATCTCCCGCTGGCGGGCCGCCTCGGCCTCGTCGCGGGTTTCTCCCACGGGCTGGGCTTCGTAGCCGGTCGCCTGGACGGCGGCGATCAGGTCGCCGGCCGCCGCCGCCCCGGGGATGAGCCGTACGGTGGCCGTGCCCGTGGCCAGGTTGACGGCGGCGTCGACCACGCCGGGGACCCGGCGCAGGGCCCGTTCGACCCGGTTGACGCAGGCGGCGCAGGTCATCCCGGTGACGGCCAGCTGGATGCTCTCCAGGGGGACGTCATACCCCAGATCCCGCACCCGCCCGGCCATGTCGGTCAAACTCACCCGGTGGGGGTCGAACCGGACCCGCGCGCGGCCCAGGGCCAGGTTGACCGCCGCGTCATCCACGCCTTCCATCTTCTTCAGGCCGCGCTCGATGCGGGCGGCACAGGCGGCACAGGTCATGCCCTCGATGGGCAGGGTGATCTCGGCCGGGGCGGCCGGCGGCCTGGTGTCGGCCTCCGCCGACGAGGGCCGGTCGAGGACGCGGGTTTCCGTCATCAGCGATCCCTCCTTGCCCGGCAGTCCGGCCGGGGCGGCATTCGGGTCTCAGCGGGCGCGAAACCCGGCCGGCCCCGTCCGGGATGGGTTCCGGCAGTGGCGTCAGCGTGCATGCCCGTGGCGCGTACGCTACCTCGGGACGCCTGGCAGGTCATGTGGTCCTCAAGAGGCGCCGCACCACGGCCAGGACCTCGTCGATGGCCGCGTCGCCATCGCCGCTGCGCACGGCGTCCTGGACGCAATGGTGGGTGTGCTGTTCGAGCAGTTGCAGGGCCACGGCGTCCAGGGCCGCCCGCACTGCCGCCACCTGGACCAGCACGTCCACACAGTACCGTTCCTCCTCGACCATGCGCTGCAGCCCGCGGACCTGTCCCTCGATGCGGCGCAGCCGGTCGAGCAGCTTCTTGCGGTCGGCGTGGGGCGTCATGCGCCGCGACCCGGGGTCGTGGCACTTGGCTGGCTCGGCGTTCAAGGGACGCGCCTCCTCAGCGGTTCCTTTCGGTCTCTACGCAGGCGAATTCAGGTTCTCCCCCATCATACCCCCATGGGGTATAAGGGTGTCAACGGCGACCCCGCCCGGCGGAGTTTGACAGCGCCCGCGGGAAGCGCCTAGGATAGGGGAAGGATACCCCCTGTGGGTATCTTCGGCAAAACGGCCCAAGGCGGGCGCGCTTGGGGTTGGTTGAAGGAAAGCGCTCCGCCGGCCAGGCAGGAGGGATGGGTCCCATGGCGACGCGAGTCTACCAGGTGCGGGGCATGTCCTGCGACCACTGCAAGATGGCCGTCAAGAAGGCCATTTCCGGTGTGGCGGGGGTCAAGGACGTGGAGGTCGACCTGGCGACGGGCCGGGTGACGGTGACGTACGAGGGTGATCTGGACGACGTCCGCGTCCGGGAGGCCGTGGAGGACGCCGGTTACGAGGTGGTGTAACGGCCGGCGCGTGCCCGGCCCGGCCGTGGCCGGCGGTGACCGGCGGCCGTCCAGGAGGCCTCACGGCTTCCTCGGTACGGGAGGGCCTGCGTTCGTCCGGCCGCCCGGTTCCGGGAGGCCCGCTACGCCGAGTTCGTCCCGGCGTTCGTCCGCTCCGCAGGGCCGCGGGGGCTCCCGGGTTCGGGCGGCCGGCGCCGCGGCCGGTTTGAGATGGGTCTTGCAGCGCTGCCCGCAGGCCACCCAGGCGGATGGCCAAGTGGGGGAAGGTAGCGCTCCGCAGCGGTTCGTCCCAGCGGCCTTTCCTCCATTCTTCAGACCCGCGGATTACAACGGACCTCGGGCAGTGAGCTCGCGGGATCGTGATGGCGGACAGGTGCCGCCAGGCTCGTCCCCGGCAGCCGGGAATAGGTCCCGGCGGCATCCGGTCCCCCCGGCGGAGATGCCCGGGAGACCGGACCAGGATACTGAAAGCGAGAGGCGAATGTCGTCATCCAGGACTCCCGCGACCATCCGGTGCAGGTGAGGAGCCCGGCCGTCGATGCGCCGATAGGCGCCGCTGGCCCGGCACCGCGCCGCCATCCGCCTGCCGCAGGATAGCCGGGCGACTCGCGGGAGAGGGAGCGGCCGGCCGGACCCCGTCCCCACGGTGTCCGGGTGCCCGCGCCGGCAGGAGGGAGGATCCGGGGTGGACATCGCCAGCGCCATCGCGCAGCGCTTCAAGTGCAGCAAGTGCGGGCACGATGGGGCCCGGGTCAAGGAAGTGGCCATGACGGGAGCGGGCCTCAGCAAGATTTTCGACATCCAGCACAACCACTATCTTTTTGTGTCGTGCCAGAACTGCGGTTACACCGAGGTCTACGACCCCCGCGCCCTGGCCGGCAAGCGCGGCACCCTCTCGACCATTCTGGACGTGCTCTTCGGCGGGTGAGGCGCCGCCCCTTGTGAAGCGGCCACCGTCTCCCGGTAGAGCCGCTCCATGTCGGCCAGGGTCATGGGGCCGTGCCAGTGGACCCGCAGGATCCCCTGGGGGTCGATCCAGAAGGTCTCCGGGTAGCCGGTGACCCGGTACCGGCGGAAGACCGTCTTATCCCGGTCCAGCAGCACGGGGTAGGTGGCGCCGAACTCGGCCAGGAAGGCGCGGACCGTGTCCACCGGCTCGGCCACGTTGATGGCGTAGAAGGCCACCCGGTCGCCGTAACGCTGGTAGAACGCCTGCAGGGCCGGCGTTTCCTCCCGGCAGGGCAGGCACCACGACGCCCAGAAGTTGAGGACGACCACCCGTCCCTTCAACTCCGCCAGCCGCACCGGCGGGCCGTCCAGCTGGGGCAGGGTGAAGTCCGGCGCCGGCTTGCCCGGAGCCGGGGCAGAAGCCAGGATGTGTTCCATGGAACGGACGCCGGCGAGGAAAGCAAGGGCCAGAACCAGGGCGACGGCCAGGGCGACGCGCCGCCGGCGGCGCGTCGCCGGCATCCGGCCGGGCGCCGGGTCGTCACCGGTCCTGGCCAGGGTTGCGGCCGCTCCACCCTCCACCCCGTCGGGGCGAGGGGTTGCGGCTGCCGGTTCCGCCGGTTCCGCTCGTGGGTCCGCTCCTCCGTTGGCTGGCTCGTTCCTGCGCATGGGCCGGTTGCCCTCCATGGCGGTCCATCGGGCCGGGCCGTCGCGCCTTCATCGCGCCGGTGCGTTCGCGTCCCCGGCGGCGTGTCCGCGTTCAGGCTGGCGCGCCCGGGTCGAGGCCGGTTCGTCCGGGTCCACCATGCCCTACGGCGGGCCGGAAATCAATCCGGCGCCAGCAGGAACTCCAGGTCCTCGCGGGTCAGGTCCTTGCCCAGCTTGCCATCGCCGGCCAGCAGCGCCCCCGCCAGGGCCTGCTTGCGGGCCTGGAGTTGCAGGATCTTCTCCTCCACCGTACCCCGGGTGATCAGCTTGTAGCTGAACACCGGCCGGTCCTGGCCGATGCGGTGGGCGCGGCCCGTGGCCTGTTCCTCCGCCGCCGGGTTCCACCAGGGGTCGAAGTGGATGACGTATGAGGCGGTGGTCAGGTTCAGGCCCGTACCGCCGGCCTTGAGGCTGATCAGGAACACCGGCACCTGGCCCGCCTGAAAGCGCTCGATCCGGGCCGCCCGGTTGCGGGTTCGGCCGTCCAGGCGCTCCCAGGGGATCGCCATGCGGTCCAGCTCCTGGCCCAGGATGTCCAGCATGCGGGCGAACTGGCTGAAGACCAGCACCCGCCCGCCGCCGCCCACGGCGTGCTCCACCAGCTCGCGAAAGGCCTCCAGCTTGGCCGACCCCGCCTTGCGATAGGCGGGCAGGTCGAGCAAGGCGGGGTGGCAGCAGGCCTGGCGGAGCCGCAGCAGGGCTTCCAGGATCGTCATCCGGCTGCGGGCGATGCCCACCCGATCCACCTCGTCCTGGACCCGGGTGCGGTAGGCCAGCAGGAGCTCGCGATAGAGGCGCCGCTGGGCGGGCGCCATCTCGCAGTACTGGACGACCTCGGTGCGGGGCGGCAGGTCCCGGGCAACCTGATCCTTGAGGCGCCGCAGGATGAAGGGGTGGATCCGGCGCCGCAGCTCCACCACCCGCGGATCCGCCTCACCGGCCGGAACCAGCCGGCCCTCCGCCGGTGCCGGTGCCGCCCTCGGGGCCGCCGCCGGTCCAGGTTCGACCTCCGCGCCGCCGTAGCGGCGCAGGAAGGCATCCCGGGGCCCCAGGTATCCCGGCAGCAGGATCTCGAACAGGGCCCAGAGGTCGAGGACGTGGTTCTCCACGGGCGTTCCCGTCAGGGCCAGGCGGTGCCGGGCCTTGACCTGCCGCAAGGTCCGCCAGGACTGGGTTTCGGGGTTCTTCACGTGCTGGGCCTCGTCTAGGATGAGGTAGTGGTAGTCCCGCTCGAGCAGGCGTTCCGCGTCCCGCCAGACCAGGGGGTAGGTGGTGATCAGGAGGTCGTACCGGCCCGCCTGGCGGAAGAGGGTGCTGCGCCGCGGTCCCGCCAGCGCCAGCACGTCGAGGGACGGGGCGAACCTGCGGGCCTCCTCCACCCAGTTGTGGACCAGGGAGGTGGGTACCACCACCAGGCTGGGGGCTGCCGCCCGGCCCGCCTCCTTCTCGGCCAGCAACAGGGCCAGCACCTGGAGGGTTTTGCCGAGGCCCATGTCGTCGGCCAGGATCCCGTGCAGCCCGTGGTCCCGCAGGAACGCAAGCCAGTGGTAGCCCAGGATCTGGTAGGGCCGCAGCCGGGCCTTCAGCCCCCGGGGCAGCGGGACGGCGGGAATCCTCCGAAAGCCGTCCAGCAACCGGCTGAGGCGGCGGTAGCCCTCGTCGGCCTCCGCCTCGTCGGCTCCTTCCAGGATCTGCGCAGCCAGGCCGAAGGCCCAGCGGCTGAGCCGCAGCGGCTCCGGTAGGGGCGAACCCTGCCCCTTGCCGGCCGAGGGGCGCTGGGTCTTCCGCCGCCGGGGCGCCAGGGCGGCCAGGGTGTCGAGCCGCTCCAGCCAGGCTTCAGGCAGCCGCGCCAGTACCCCCGTGTCGAGGCGGACATAACGGGAGCCTCGCGCCAGCGCGTCCAGCAGGGCGTCGATTCCCGCCGCGCCGTCGGGCCCTTCCAGGGCGACGTCCAGGTCGAGCCAGTCGATGCCCGTCCGCACCTGAACCCGGGAGCGCAGGGGACCGCGGCCGACCCGGAAGCGGACCAGGCGCTCCTGGCCCCGGACCTCCCATCGTGTGGCCAGCCGGGGCAGGGTCTGGGTGAGGAAGTCCAGGGCGCTGTCCGCGAAGAGGAGGCAGCGGCCGGCGGCGTCCGGCCGGGCTCTGGCGGCGGCCATGAGGGCGGCAAACTCGTCCCAGGCCGCCTGCTCCAGGTCCCGGCGGCGGCGGTACCAGACGGGCGGCTCCTTCCTCCCGCTGCGGAAGCCCGCCTCCCCTTCGATCAGGACGGGTTCCTCGTCCTGCACCCGGACGGTGGGGCCGCCAGGCGCGTAGGCGAAGGCCAGTTCCACCACCAGGGCGCCCTCGGACTCCGAGAGCAGGACCACGGGCCGCGGGGTGCCGTCCCGGATGCGCTCTTCCAGAAGGCGGGGCAGCCGCACCCGGGCCTGCTGCTGCAGCCGCGGCAGGTAGTGGCCGACGAACTCCGCCACCTCGGCCGCCGGGATCACCAGCGGCCGGGCACCCACTGCGAGGTGCAGCGCCACGTCGCCCTCCGGCAGCACCGGGCGCACCACAGGCCCCCACTGCACCCACAGGTAGCGCTCCCCCGGGATCCCGATGCTGCCCGCCGGGGGTGACCAGGGCTGGCCCGTGGGGGTCGACCAGAGGGTCGTCAGGGTCAGGTCGCCGCCGCTTCCGGCCGGTGCGACCAGCAGTTCGACCCGGTAGGGCTCGTGCTCGATGCGCAGGGGTTCGGAGCCGTCGCCGGCGAACACGAAGGGCAGCCGGCCCAGGATTTCGAAGCCCAGGTCGACCATGCCGGGCGGCAGCTCGTAAAGCGGGTCGTAACCGGCCGGTGCGGGCCGGCGGGAATGGGGACCGGCCTGCTCCACCAGGCGGAAGAGCAGCCGGTGCAGCGGCCCGGCGGGAGAGGGGCCCCAGGGCGAGAAGGGGTCGAAGGAAAGGGGCCGCTCCTTGCCCAGCCCCTGGCGGCCCCAGCGGGCCCGGTGGATCGCCAGGCGCGGGCCGCCGGGGTAGAAGTAGACGCGGACGACCACCTGGTCCGTTCCGGGCCGGGGCAGCGGGTGGCGGGCAGGGTGCGACCCCGCAACCCGGGTTCCGCCGGATCCCGCGGGCCGTGTCCAGCGCTCCATGGCTTCCCGCCAGCCGGGGGCCGGAGCCCCCTGGCCGGTGCCGGGTGCCCGCTGGCCGGTGGCGGGTCCAGGCGGCGCGGCGGCGGGGGACGAACCGGCCGCCGGCGCCAGGCCGTGGGCCGGCCCTTCGGGGGCCGGTTCATCCGGCCCCTCTTCGGGCCCGGCCGTGGTCCCGGCCTCCCGCAGGCGACTCCAGGTGGTGAGGACATCGATGGCCACGGCCACGGCGTGCTTGCACGGCGTGTCATCGTACGGGCAGGAACAGGCGGCCTGCCAGTCCTCCATGGCCGGGTCCCACCAGATCGCCACGCGGTAGGGTTCGGCAGCGGTCCCCTGGACCCGGCCGACCAGGCGCGGGCCCGGTTCCCAGCCGACCTCCAGGACCTGCCCCCCGGCGGCGTAGTCCCGCCCCCGCCGCGCGATGACCGGCGGCGCCGTATCGACGAGATCGGAAAGGGCGTCCAGCAATGCCGGGAGGGGAAAGGAGGGGGTTGCAGGGTTCTTGATGCGGGTTGGACCTGCTGCCGTGCCGCTCACCTGAACCGGTCCTCCTGTCTTCGCCAGCTGCCCTTCCGGCCACCGTCCTTCGCCCTAAGCGCCGGCGATGATGCCCGCTTCCCGAAGCCGCTGCCGCTCCTCGGCCGGCAGGCCGAGTTCTTCCAGCACCTGGTCGGTGTGCTGGCCCAGCAGGGGGGGCGGGGCGTAGATGGCGCCCGGCGTGACCGAGAGCTTGACGGGGATGCCCGTCACCCGGATGACCCCGGCCCGCGGGTGCTCCAGGGAGACGATCATCTGCCGGTGCTGCACGTGGGGGTCCTGGGCCAGGTCGGCGATGCTGAGGATGGGACCCGCCGGCACCCCGGCCGCGTCCAGGCGCCGGAGCCACTCGGCGGTGGTCCGGCTGCGCATCAGGGCCTCCAGCTCCGGCAGCAGCTGGTCCCGATGCTCCACACGGCCGGCATTGGTGGCGTAACGGGGGTCGGCGGCCAGATCGGGCCGTTCCGCCGCCTCGCAGAAGCGCCGCCAGAGGCTGTCGTTGCCCACCGCCACGATCAGGTGGCCGTCGGCCGTCTCGAAGGCCTGGTAGGGGACCAGGTTGGGGTGGGCCGAGCCGTAGCGGCGCGGGACCTGGCCGGTGGCGAAGTAGTTACCGGCCACGTAGGTCAGCCAGGCGATCTGGCCCTCCAGCAGGGAGACGTCCACCACCTGGCCGCGGCCGGAGCGCTCCCGCTCCCACAGGGCGGCCAGGATGCCGAAGGCGGCCCACATCCCGGCGCCGATGTCGGCGATGGCCACGCCGGCCCGCACCGGGGGCCGGTCGGGCTCGCCGGTGACGTGCATGATGCCCCCCATGGCCTGGGCGATGGCATCGTACCCCGGCTTGTCCCGGTACGGCCCGTCCTGGCCGAAGCCCGAGATGGAGGCATAGACCAGGCGCGGGTTCTCCCGCAGCAGGTCCTCGGGGCCGATGCCCAGCCGGGCGGCCGTACCCGGCCGGAAGTTCTCCACCACCACGTCGCAGTGCCGCGCCATCCACCGGATCAGGTCGCGGCCTTCGGGAGCCTTGAGGTCGACCACCACGCTGCGCTTGTTGCGGTTGACGGATAGGAAGTAGGCGGCCTCCCCGTTGACGAAGGGCGGCCCCCAGGCCCGGGTGTCGTCGCCCGCCCCCGGGCGCTCGATCTTGATCACGTCGGCGCCGAAGTCGGCCAGCATCATGGTGCAGTACGGCCCGCTGAGCACCCGCGAAAGGTCGAGCACGCGGATGCCCTGAAGCGGCCCCTGGCGGCCCTTCACCGTCCGTTCCTCCCTCCCGTGACGTATGGGCTTGGGTTCCTCGCCTTCCTACCCCGGGTGCCGGCCGTGGCCTGTGCCCCGCCGGGTGCCCCGCCTGGGCGGCTCCTGCGCGATGCCCGCGATGCCGGGGGCTTCCGCCCGGGATGCCCCTTCCGGCCCGGCTCCGGCGCCCGGGGCTGTGCCCTGCGCCGGATCGGCTGGTGCTGGGCCGGTGCCGGCCTGTGTACCGGCGGCTCCGGGTGCCTCCGGGCCGGGGGCTTCCCCGGATCCCGGGGCCCTGCCCCGGCGTGCCTCCTCCCAGAGCTGCTGGAGCTGGCGGAGGTCTTCGAGCCCCAGCCAGTCCACGCCGGCCAGCCCTTCGACGTGGTGCTGCAGCTCGTGGAGGATGGTCTCCTCCAGCTCGGCGTACCAGACGCCGGCGGGTTCTCCCGCCAGCACCCGCTCGAAGGAGCCGTAGTAGATGCGGATGAACCGGCCCAGGTAGGGCTCGGTGATGTACTCGCCCAGCAGGTAGACCCCCGGCGGGTCCGAGGGGATGCGCCGGGCCTCGGGGTCGATCTGGACCCCGCCTTCGAGCTCCTGCAGCAGGCGGGGCGGCAGCCGGCCGACGATCTCCTCCGCCCAGGCCGTGAAGGTCTCAAAGTCCACGGGGACGAACCGGTACCGCCGCAGGCGGCGCGGCCGGCGGGCCGGGGGCCGGGCCGGCCGGCGGGCACGCCCCCGGGCACCTTCCCGGGCGCGCCCCCCAGCCCCCCGGGCGGCCGGCTCGGGACTGCGCTCCTGGACGGGGTCGGGCCTGTACCCCTGAGCCGGCTCGCCCGCTTGCGGCCGGCCGGGGGCGGGCGCAGGCGGATCGCCGCTCGGGGGATGGTCCGTCCCGAAACCGAGCGGCTCGCCGCCCGGGGGCTGGTCCGTCCCGTGGCCAGGCACCTCGCCGGAGCGGCGGGCCGGCCCGTGACCAGCAAGGTCCATGGTGGTGGGCTTCCCTCCCCTCGAGGCCCTGGCGGGGGCCGGCGCGGGCGGGGTACTGGATTAGCGGCGCGCCAGTTCCTCCACCGCCGCCAGCAGCCGGTCAACCTCCGCGACCGTGTTGTAGGGCGCCAGGCCCACCCGCACCAGGCCACCCGACGCCGCCAGCCCCAGGCGTTCGATCAAGGTGACGGCATAAAAGTCGCCGTCCCAGACGAACAGGCCCCGCTCGGCCAGGTACCGGGCGACATCGGCCGGATGATGCCCGGCCACGGTGAAGGACACCGTGGGGGTGCGGGGATGGCCTTCGGGAGGCCCGTAGACCTTGACCCCCGGCAGGGCGGCCAGGCCGGCCCGCAGGCGGGCCGCCAGGGGCGCCTCGTGCGCCTCGATGGCATGCATGGCGGCCAGGATCTCTGCCCGGCGGCCGGTGGCCTCGCCCAGCAGCGGCCGGAAGGTGTCCAGGTGACGACGGCCCAGGCGGGCGATGAAGTCGATGGCCGCGACCACCCCGGCCAGCCCCTCGTGGTTCAGGGTCCCCGTTTCGATCTTCTCCGGTGCCGAGGGCGACTGGGGCCGCACCCGGTAGGTGGCCAGCGCCTCGAAGGCCGCCCGGCGCCCGTAGAGCACGCCCACGTGGGGGCCGAAGAACTTGTAGGCCGAACAGAGCAGGAAGTCGCAGCCGATGGCCCGGACGTCGATGGGCGCGTGGGGCGCGTAGTGGACGGCGTCGACCACCGCCAGGGCGCCGGCGTCGTGGGCCATGCGCACGGCCCGGGCCACGTCGTTGATGGTGCCCACCGCGTTGGACGCCCAGCCGATGGCCACCACCCGCGTGCGGCGCCCCAGTAGGCCTGCCAGCTGGTCCAGGTCCAGGGTGCAGGTCTCCGGGTCCACGGGCAGCCAGCGGATGACGGCCCCCTGTTCCTCCAGGGCCAGCCAGGGGCTGACGTTGGCGTCATGGTCCAGCTCGGTCACCACGATCTCGTCGCCCGGGCGCAGGGTGCGGCCGATGGCCCGCGCCAGGTTGAAGTTGAGCGTGGTCATGTTGGCACCAAAGGCGATCTCGGCGGGCGTGGCCCCCAGGAAGTCGGCCAGGGCGGCCCGGGCCTCGGCGATGGTTTCATCGGTGGCCCTGCTGGTCATAAAGGCGCCGTGGGTGTTGGCATTCTTCTTGACCAGGTAGGCGGCCATGGCCTCGATCACCGCCTGGGGGACCTGGGTCCCGCCGGGCCCGTCCAGAAAGGCTGCAGGATGGCCGTTGACGGTCAGCTCCAGGGCGGGGAACTCCGCCCGGCACCAGGAGAGGTCGATGGCACCCGCCGCGGCCGCGGCAGGGGCCGGAATCGGCTTGTCCACGGGCATGACCCTCCAGACGACGCGACTCGAAAGTCGAAGGCGCGCGAAGATTCCTTAAACTGCTGTCCTTTGATGATTGCTTAGGGGTGGGCGGCCCGGTTCCTGCCGAACACGCCGGTGACCGGGGGCTGCGGGTCCGGCGGGGCGCCCGGCCCGCTCCCCTCCGCACCCGCTCTCCGGGCCGCCACCCGCTAGCCCTCGCCGGCCGTGTTGAAGCCCTGCCCCATCTCAAAATCGGTATAGCCGCTGAACCGGCTGGCGCGGAGGGCTTCGGTGCCTTCCAGCGGGCGGCCGCCCAGCGCCGGTTCTTCCCCCAGGACGAACCGGGCCACCAGCTCCCCCACCGCCGGTGCCCGCATCACACCGAAGCCGTTGAAGCCCACCGCCAGGTGCAGGCTCTCAACGCCTCCGTAGGGCCCCAGCAGCGGCCGCCGGTCCGGGGTGGCGTCGCACAGGTGGGCCCAGCCGCGAACCAGCTCGGCGCCCCGGGCCGCCGGCAGCCGGTGCTCGAGCCGTGCCCGGCAGGCTGCGATGAACTCGGGGTCGGGCTCGCGGCGGAAGGCGGCAGGGTCCTGTTCCACCAGCTGGGTGCCGTCGCCCACGGCCAGGAAGCCCTCCCGGGGCAGCCAGTAATATTCGCCCGTGACGTCGTGCAGGGGCGGCACGGTGGAGGGGTCAAGACCGGCGGGCAGCGCCCAGAAGGACAGCTGGGTGCGATAGGGCTTGATGGGCGCGTCCAGTCCCGCCGTCTGCAGCAGCCGGCGGGTCCAGACACCCGTGGCCACCACCACCGCATCGGCCGCCACGGGGCCGGCGGGGGTGCGGACCCCGGCCACCACCGGGCCGGCGGCACCGCGCCCCAGCCCCAGCTCCAGGGCGGGAGTTTCCTCCAGGATGGCCACCTCCCGCTGGCGCAGCCGCCGGGCCAGGGTGCGGGCCACCTCGCCCGGCAGCAAGGTGCCGTCTCCGGGGACGAACCAGGCGGCTTCCACGTCCGCCCAGTTCCAGGCGGGCACCGCCACCGCACCCTCGGCGGGGGTCAGGTCGTGGACGGCAATGCCGGCTTCCCGCACCATGGCAGCCCGCGCGGCCAGCTGGCGAGTCACGCCCTCGACCATGCTTTCCTGGCTTGCCTCGCCGCCCTGGTTCGCCTGGCCGCTGGTGGCCGCTGCCTGCGCCGGCACCCCTGCCCGGCGGGCCGGCGCAGGCACCTCGGCCGGTGCCTCCTGCCGGGCACGGCTTCCCGGCACCCCGGTCACCGTGCCCCCATGGCCGCTGGCCCCCGGCCGCGGCACGGTCCGCGACACCACCACGTACGAGCCCGTGACCCGGAAAAAGGAGCCGCCCAGCTCCGCCTGCTGGGCCGCGTAGAGCTCCGCGCTGCGCCGTACCAGGTGGGCGTCCAGCGGGTTCCACGTGAAGTGGGAGAGGAACCCCGCCCCGTGGGAGGTGGCGCCGCCCCCCACAGCCCCCTGCTCGATGACGGCGATCCGCCGGATCCCCATCTCGCGTAGGTGCCAGGCGGCCTGCAGGCCGGCGATGCCGCCGCCCACGATGACGACCTCAAACTGCAAAGGACATCCTCCTTTCGCTGGCCGGCCCGGTGCCGGCACCCTGCGCCCCTCCGCGCAGGGGTCGATGGGCACCTGCGGGCCGGTGTCGATCGCTGTCGTAACCCGTCAGCGATTCGCCGCCGGTGCGCCGTTCCCTCTGGAAACCACCGGGCCCCGCAACGAAAAACGACAGAAAATCGCCGCTGTCCACAAGGAGTTGACGAGCCGGCCCCGAATCTTTATTTTCAAACGTGTTGCTTGTATTTTTATGCGTTTCCGGCAGGAAAGGTGGGAGAACGTGTTGGCAATCTTCGGTCGTAGGGGGCGCATGGCCCGGCTGTGGGCCGCCCTGGCCCTGGTGGCCGCCCTGGTGATCGTCGCCGGCTGCGGTGGATCCGGCCAGCCGGCCACAGGGGACTCGGGCAGCAGCTCCGGTACCAGCAGCGGCACGGGCACCGGCGCCGGGGGCGAAGGTGGCGAGAAGTCGCTGCTGGATGAGATCAAGGAGCGCGGGTACATGACCTTCGCCACCGACGGCGCGTACCCGCCCATGGAATTCCCCAACCCGGAGAATCCCAGTGAGCTGATCGGGTTTGACATCGATCTGGGGAAGGCCATCGCCGAGAAGCTGGGCGTGGAGCACCGGGCGGTGGTGGTGGACTGGGACGGCATCCTGGCAGGTCTGGAGTCCGGCCGCTACGACGTGGTGATGAGCTCCATGAACATCACCGAGGAGCGGCAGAAGAGCGCGGACTTCGTCCAGTACTTTGAAATGGGCCAGATGATCGTCGTGGCGAAGGGGAACCCCAAGGGCATCTACTCGCTGGATGACCTGAAGGGCAAGGTCATCGCCGTGCAGATCGGGACCACCAACGAAGAGATTGCCCGGGGCATCGAGGGCGCGACGGTGAAGACCTTCCAGACCTTCCCCGACGCCTTGAAGGAAGTCCACGTCGGGCGGGCTGACGCCACCATCCTGGACGAGCCGGTGGCCCGTTACTACGCCAATATCGAGGGCGACAAGTACGAGTTCGTGGGCGAACCGTTTGAGCGGGCGCCGGTGGGGATCGCCGTGGCAAAGGGCCACGAGGACCTGGTGCAGGCGATCCAGAAGGCCCTGGACGAATTGAAGCAGGACGGGACCTACGACCAGATCTACACCAAGTGGTTCGGTGGGCAGTGAGCGGCCGCCCGGCGGGCCGCAGGTGGGCCGGCCCGCCTGCGCCACCACGATCAGCACACAACGCCGGGTGAGATGAGAGTCCGAGGCACGAGCCACGCCGGCGCGCGGCAACCGCAGCGCCGGCGTGCGGTTTCCGGAGCCACGTGTGGGGCCGGGCGGGCTCTTGACCCCGGGTGATGGGAGGACGGCGACAGAAGATGCCGCAAGAAGGTCTGGTGGATCTGGGCTTGTGGGGCGCGCTGCACCGGGTAACGCCGATTTACCTGGCCGGCGCCTGGCTTACGTTGAAGCTGACGGTGGTCTCGATCGTTCTCGGCCTCGCCATCGGCTTGTTGGTGGCCCTCATGAAACTCTCCCGCTTCGGGGTATTGCGGACCATCGGCTCCGCCTACACGTGGATCATTCGCGGGACGCCCCTGCTGGTTCAGATCTACCTTATCTACTTTGGCTTGTCGGACTACGGGATCGTTCTGGACGCCTTCCCCTCGGGAGTGGCCGCGCTGTCCATCAACTCGGGAGCCTACCTGGCGGAGATCATCCGGGCGGGCATCGAGTCCATCCCGCGGGGCCAGATGGAAGCCGCCCGGTCCCTGGGGATGAGTTATGGCCAGGCCATGCGCCGGGTCATCCTGCCGCAGGCGTACCGCCGCATGATCCCGCCCATGGTGAACGAGTTCGTCATCCTGCTCAAGGACTCGTCCCTGGTGTCGGTCATTGGGCTTCAGGAGATCATGCTCAACTCGCGGCAGTTTGCCTCTGCCACGCTGAAGTCGGTGTGGTTCTTCGGCTATGCCGCGTTCTATTACCTGGTGATGACGACGCTGTTCACCACCCTGGGGTCGTGGCTGGAAAGGAAGTTGAAGGAGTATGAGTGAGGCGCCCATGATCGAATTCCGTGGCGTCAACAAGTGGTTCGGCGACCTGCACGTGCTCAAGGACATCAACCTGACCATCGGCCGCGGCGAGGTGGTGGTCATCGCCGGTCCCAGCGGCAGCGGCAAGTCCACCCTCCTGCGCACCATCAACTACCTGGAGCCGGTGCAGGAGGGGGAGATCCTGGTGGACGGCGAGCCCATCGGGCGGCGCCGCCAGGGCAACCGCTGGGTGGAAGACTCCCCGGCCGAGATTAACCGCAAGCGCCAGGAGATCGGCATGGTATTCCAGCAGTTCAACCTGTTCCCCCACATGACGGCCCTGGAGAACGTGATGGAGGGGCTGGTGACGGTCCGGCGGATGCCGCGCCAGGAGGCGGAGCGGATCGCCCGCGAGATGCTGGCCCGGGTGGGCTTGGCGGACCGCATGGACCACCGGCCGTCCAAGCTGTCGGGCGGCCAGCAGCAGCGGGTGGCCATCGCCCGGGCCCTGGCCATGCGGCCCAAGGTCATCCTCTTCGACGAGCCCACCTCCGCCCTGGATCCCGAGCTGACGGGCGAGGTGCTGAACGTGATGCTCGACGTGGCCCGGCAGGGGTATACCATGGTGGTGGTCACCCACGAGATGGGCTTTGCCCGGGAGGTGGCCCACCGCATCGTGTTCATGGACGACGGGCGCGTGCTGCTGGACGTGCCGCCGGAGCAGTTCTTCCGCGATCCCGGGCACCCGCGGGCCCGGGACTTCCTGGGCCGGGTCCTCTGGCACGCCCAGGCCTGAGACCCGCCCCGGGCCGATGCCGCGCCGGGCAGATGCCATTCAGGAAGGAGTGCCAGCCGTGGCAGGCGAGGGTGAGGTGCGCGAGAACGCAGGCGGTGCCGGGCATGGTCGTCTGGCCGGCGAGGATGCTGCCGGCGAGGCCCATTTCGTTGCCGAGCTCGACCGCTGGCTGGGCGAGCACCGCCAGGCCATGATCGAGGCCGTCCAGGCCCTCTGCCGCATCCGCAGCGTGCAGGACGAACCGGCCCCCGGCCAGCCCTTCGGGCCCGGGGTGGCCGAAGCGCTGGAGTGGATCCGCCGGCATGCCGAGGCCATGGGCTTCCGAACCCGGAACCTCGACGGCTATGCCGTCGATGCCGAGATCGGTGAGGGGGAGGAGTGGATCGCCGTCCTCGGCCACGTGGACGTGGTGCCCGAAGGCACGGGCTGGACCTACCCGCCCTACGGGGCGGAGATCCACGACGGCCGCATCTACGCTCGTGGCGCCGTCGACGACAAGGGCCCCACGGTGGCGGCTCTCTATGCGCTGAAGGCCGTGGCCGATCTGGCCCTGGCCCAAGGCCGGCGGCCCGCCCGCCGCGCCCGCCTGGTGGTGGGCGGCAACGAAGAGTCGGGTTTCGAGTGTGTCAAGTACTACTTCGCCCGCGAGCCCCAGCCCGCCCTGGGCTTCAGCCCCGACGCCATGTTCCCCCTGGTCAACGCGGAGAAGGGGATGTGGACCTTCCGCCTCAGCCTGGAGCTGCCCGGCGAGGCCCAGGCCGCGGGCACCGGCTGGCGCGCCCGCCTGCTCCGCCTGGAGGGCGGCACCCGGGTCAACGTGGTACCCGAACATGCCGTGGCAGAACTGGCCGTCGAGGGGCCCGGGGCCCCCTCCCTGGACGAACTGGCCCGCCGCCTCCAGGACGGCGGCGGCCCGGGGCGGGCCCGCATCACGGCCCGGGTGGAGGGGGAACGGCTGGTGGTCGAGGCCCGGGGTGCCGCGGCCCATGCGATGCACCCGGAGAAGGGCATCAACGCCGTGGCCGGTCTGCTGAACGCCCTGGCGCGGGCGCTGGGGCCCGCCCTGCCACGCTCGTCCGACCTGGCGTTCCTGGCCGGGGCGGGGGCACGGACCGACGGCTCGGGCTTCGGGATCGCGGTGGCGGACCAGGTGTCGGGGCCGCTGACCGTCAACCTGGGCCTGATCCGGCTGGTGGGGGAGCATCCGTTGCAGGGGGCGGCGAGCCTTGCCGCCGGTGCGCCGGGGGAGGCGGCGGCGCCCGAGGCCTCCCGGGGTGCTGGGCGGGCCGGGACGGCGGGTGCCATCCTCTATGCCGACTGCAACGTGCGCTACCCGGTGACGGCTTCGGCCCAGGACCTGGCCCGGCGCGTGGTGGCCGCCCTGGCGGGAACCGGCTGGCGGTTTGAATCCCGGGAGGACATGCCGCCCCACCACGTGCCCGACGACAGCGAGATCGTCCGCCGGCTCCTGGCCGTCTACCGGGAGGAGGCGGGGGATCCCGCGGCCCGGCCCCTGGCCATCGGCGGCGGTACCTACGCCCGGGTGCTCAGGAACGGCGTGGCCTTCGGCCCGCTGTTCCCCGGGCAGCGGGAGCTGGCCCACGAGCCCGACGAGTACTGGAGCATCGACGACCTGGTGCGCTGCGTCCGGATCTACGCTCGGGCCCTGTACCGCCTGATGTTTGCGCCCCGCTGATGCCGGCCCCGGGGCCGGGTTCGTCCCGGTCCCGGGCCTTGTTTGTCCAGGTCGCGGGCCGGGTTCGTCCGGAGCGCGAGAGAGCCGGGCGGGGTTAGGGGCCGGTGGGTGTCAGAGCCGGCGACCCGTCGGGCTGGTCTCATCGGCTGCCCGGCCTTCTTGGGCCGGTGGCGGTGTCGTTGCGCCGGGTGGGCCGCCTCGAGCGGCATGCCCGGCGCTTTTGTACGTATTTGCTGATTCGGCCAATAGGCGACAATTCGCGGCAACATTCGGCAGGAAGTTGACCCATCCCTTGGAATTCTTTCCTGGGGCGTCATATCCCACAGGGGGAGTTTTTACCGTTTTTCGGGGGAGTTCCTGGGGATGGGGGGACCAAATGCCGATGAACCGTGCCCAGCTCCACCGGCTGGTGCGCATCGTCGACGAGCTGCGGGCGAAACGCTATCCCAATGCCCGTACCCTGGCGGAGAAACTGGAGGTCACCTCCCGGACCATCCACCGCGACCTGGACGTGCTGCGCGACGACTGGCACGCTCCGCTGGAGTTCGACCGGCGCCGGAACGGGTATTACCTGGCGGACCCGGGGTGGCAGCCGCCGGTGGGAGCGGGGCTGGCCCGGCTGGGCGCCGGTGAGGCCCTGGCGCTGGTCCTGGGCTTGCAGGCCCTGGAGGCGGTGCGGGCCCACGGGCTGGAAGACGCCTTCCGGACGCTTTTGAACCGGCTGCCCGAGTTGCTGCCGGACCAGGTGACGGTCGACCTGGCGTCCCTGGCCCACCAGGTGTCCTTCTTCTTCGAGCCGGCCCGCGGCGACCCGGAGGCCGTGGGCGAGCGGCTGGGGGCCCTGCGGGCCGCCATCGAGGGGTGCCGGGTGGTCCGATTGCGGTATTACACCGCCTCCCGGGACCAGGAGACCACGCGCCTGGTCGAACCGTACCACCTGCGGTATTACGACGGCGCCTGGTACGTGGCGGGGTTCTGCCGCTGGCGCCAGGACGTGCGGACCTTTGCCGTCGACCGGATCCGGGAGATCGAGGTGCTGGCGGAAACCTTCCCTCCTCCGACCCCCGATCGCTTTTCCCCCGATGTCTACTTTGGCGAGGCCTGGCGCCTGCAGAGGGGCGCCGAGCGCCAGAAGGTGGTGGTGCGGTTCCATCCGCCCCAGGCCCGTTACGTCCGGGGCCGGACCTGGCATCCCAGCCAGGAGTCCCGGGAAGAACCGGACGGATCGCTGGTGCTCTCCTTCCGGGTGCTCGGAACGGAAGAAATCATGCGCTGGCTCTTGCAGTTTGGGGCTGGGGTCGAGGTGCTGGAACCCGCTTCGCTGCGGGAGGCCATGGCTGCGGAAGCGGCGGCCATGGCGCGCGTCTACCGCTGATGGCGAGCCGGAGCGGCCGGCCCTTGGGCGGGCCGCGGACCCGAGCCCGTAACGGGGAAAGGCTCCGGGCGGCCGCCGGGCCGTGGTCTCGGCCTGGTGCCGGTCCCAACCCAGGGCTGGTGGGGGGCCTGGTTGCTGCCCGACGGCGGGCCGGAGCGGCGGGCCGGCGGCGGGCTGTGGCGGGCCGGTGGCGGGCCGTGGTCCCCGCCTGACGGCGCCGGGACCAAGCCCTGGGCGTGTTGCGGGCCAGAATTCCTGCAAGAGCGGTGAGGCGGTGCCGCGGGGTGCCGGCGGGCGGCATTGCCGGGCAGGGCCGGGTCCGCAGGGTGGTTGCGCCGGCAAGGGGGCCTCCGGAGAGGACGGCTCCGGCGGCGAGGGCGGCGCCGGTCAGGCCCCGGCGAGGGCGGCGCGGTGGGCGGGCTCAGGCAAGGGCGGTGCGCCGGCTAAGGCCAGGCAAGGGTGGCCACGCCGGCCTGGGCCTGGCAAGGGCGGCTGCAGGCCCAGCCAAGGGCGCGGGTGGCGATGACACGTTTTGTCAGCCCGGGTTCCGTACCTTTGAAGACACCTGGAGATACCCGAGGGGAGATACCGCAAGGGCTTAACGTGCGGGCTGGAAAGGAGGTGGCGCGCAGCGGGTTTGTACCGACGAACCCGGCCGGACGAACGGGGCCTCGGGGCCGGCGCGGAGCGGTGAGGCGGTGCGCCACGGGTCCTGCCGGTGGGGGGCGCTGGACACGGGTCCGTGGAGCCTAAGGGTGAGGGGCAGCCGACCGATGTCCCCAGTGGGGGGAGCAGGGGGGAGTCATCCATGCGGGTCATCATGGAGTTGCGACCGGTTTCGGGCCAGCTGGTTTTGCCGCTGCAGTACAACAGCCTGCTCCAGGGCCTGGTCTACCACCTTCTCGAAGGCACCGATGTGGCGGGGTTCCTCCATGACCAGGGTTTTACCCGCGGTGCCCGCCGGTACAAGATGTTCACCTTCTCCCGGCTGGAGGGGATGTACACCATCGAGCGGTCGCCCGGAGGGGCTGCTGGGCGGGGGACCCGGGGCGACCGGGGCTCGGACGGCAGCCCGAACGGCAAGGGCGAAGCGAGCGGCACCACCGGCGCCAGCGGCACCGCTGGCATCCCCGGTACGGCCGGAACCTCCGGCACTACGCATGCCAGCGGTGGCGGCATTGCCGGCGGTACCGGTGGGGCTGGCCTCGCCAGCGGAACCGGCGGTGCGGCCAGCACGGGCCTCGACGGTGCCAGCGGCACCAGCGGCGCCTCCGGCACCGGCTCCAACGCCGTCAACATCACTGGCGACACCGGCGGCGGCAGCGGCCCCAACAACGGCAACGGCCCCAACAACGGCAGCGGCCTCCACGGGCCCAACGGCAGCAAGGCGATCCGCTTTGCCGGGAGCGTCCACTTCACGGTGAGCTCGCCCTTTGCCCCGGTGGTCCATGCCCTGGCGTCCCGGGCCCTGCAGCTGGGCACGCTCCGGCTTGGCAGCCAGCTGGTGGAAATCGAGTCGGTTCGCTTTGAAGAGCTGCCTTCCATCACCCCGCCCGTCACCCTGCGGGCGCGGACGCCCATCACCGTATACAGCACCGTGAACCGGCCCGACGGCAGCCGCTTTACGTACTTCTTCGAACCGCGCAGCGGGGAGTTCGAGCGGCTGGTGGCCGAGAACCTGGTTCGCAAGTGGGAGGCCTTCACCGGGCGCACCTACGAGGGGCCGGGCATTCAGATCCGCTGGTGGGGCACCGCCCGCGGCCATGTGGCCCGGTTCCGCCACGGGATCATCAAGGGCTACACCGGCACCTTCGAGGCAACGGGCGACCCCGCCCTGATTGCCCTGGGACTGGAAGCCGGCTTCGGCTCGAAGAACGCCCAGGGGTTCGGGCTGTGTGACCTCGTGTCCGCACGAGCTCAGACTCCGTCACGGGGCAATGGCCGCGCTGCTGAGGAGCCCGTCCCTGCCTTGCGCAACGGTGAGGAGACCGCACCCGCGGTAGAGGTGGCAGTGAGCAGGGAGGTGAAAGAGGGTGCTGATTGAGAACCTTGTTCGGCTGGGGCGCCCCTTTCTGGGTCAAAGCGCGGCGGCCCGGGAAACCCTGCTGGACATCACGGACGTAGGCAGCCCGCAGGCCGTGGGGTTTTTCTGCAACGTCATCATCGTGGAGGTTGACGAGAGCCACCCCGACAAGCCCGTTGCGGCGTGGCCGCTCCAGGATTGGACGGCCCGGCGCGTCCAGGGCAAGAGCGAGGTGGTCGAAACCAAACTGGACATCGCGGTCGCCGCCCCTTTTACGCTGCCCCGGGGTGGGAACCCCCGCCATGCCCAGGGCCGCTACCCCGTTCCGGCCTACATCATCTACGAAGGCGACCTGGCGGCGTTCCACGACGGGGGTGTGGTGGAACGCTTCATTCAGGGCCGGTGGGAGAGGACCCTGCACCGGCCGGATGCCGCCGTCGGTGTTGTCGCCAGGGCTGCCGCGGCCATGGTGACGGGTGCGTCCCTAGGCAAGGCTGGCAAGGGGCGTAAGGTCATGGGGCTCCTTTTGATCGTGCCCGTCACCGGCGAGGGGCCCTATCGCTACATGGAGGGCCCTGCTGCCGACCCGAACACCGTGGTGGAACTGGGGGCCAGCCGGCTATACCCCGGCCGGCGGGTGGTGGCTTACCTGCCCGCCCTGGTGCCCCTGGTATGGGCGGCGAAGGCCGAGGAAGGCGCGACCCTGGGTCAGATGCAGGGTACGTGCACCCTGTGCCACCGTGAAGGCGATGTGGTTTCGATCTACTCCAAGGCCTGGCCGTGGTTTGCACCAACGTGGGAGGCCCCCTTTCCGGAGACCCTTGCCAAGGAAGAACTGGTGGAGGGTGCTGCCCTTTGCACCGATTGCTACGCAGCCCTGACCCAGGGAGCCCAGGTCTTTAACGCGTTGACGCGACCGCTGCCCTTGTGGCTCACGCGCGAGCTGTTCGCCCCCGCCGACAGCCCCGGCGGGCGAGAGATGGCCGAAAGGGGGCGGATGCCCGGTACCATTTACGGAACGGGTTTTGTTCTGCCTCTGTCCGACGGCATCTTCCGGGATCCTGAGGCGGTGGAGCAGTTTTGCACGGGGTTCATGTACATGCGGACCGGGGAGGCCGGCTGGACCCGGCACCTGGAGTCCGTCGCCGGATTTGAGTTTGCTGTGGCTGACGACTTCTTCACCGACCATTACCGCATCACGCTGGTCTACTTCAGCGGTGCGCCGGAACGGGGTGATATCCACCTGCGGGCGATGATCGAGGATGTAGTCCCCGCGGTCGCGTCGGAGGTTCGCGATGCCCTGTATGAAGTGGTCAGCACCCACGAGGAGCTGATCCGGGGAGGCAACCGGTTCGCCGATGAAGCCCTCCGGCGGTTACGCTCGCTTCCTTCGCTGCTGATCAACGCCTACGGCCCCGGTTACGTCTGGCAGGGCATGGAGGCCGTACTGCGCCGGCGGCCCATCTCTTACCGGCGGTTCGTACGCAACCTGGCGCTTCGCCTGACGGAGCTGGCTCACCGGCTGGGCGACCGCCAGGCCATGTACCGCATGCAGGCCGAGATTCGCCTGTACGTGGTGTTTCGTGATTTCTGGCAGCGCTATCATCGCGACATCGCCGGCCAGTGGCCGGCAGGGGAGGTGTTTGCCATTCGCCCCTGGCAGGAGTTGCAGGCTGAGCTGCGGTCCATTCCCCCACAGGAACTGGATCTGCAGGATGTGGAGGAGCTGGGCTTCGCCATTGGCGACCTGACCCGGCAGTTTTCCAGGCAGTATTATGCAGCCACTCGGGGGAAGGAGTTTCTCAAGCACCGGGTGATGACCTTCGGCACGAACCTGACGCCTGAGGCCATCATTACGCGGGCTCTTACGCGATTCCCCGAGTATGCTGCCCGGCTCAATATGGCCCTTTCGGAGCGTTTTCGCCACCTGAACGGCGTTCTTCTGGTCAAGGCGCAACAGGCGCGCCGTGAGGTTCAGGCGCAGCCAGACCGGTTCCTGGCTGGCTTCTGGGCCGGCTACCTCCTGGCGGATGCCAACCGCCCGGGCGCCGGCAGCGAGAGCGGGGAACCCGCCGGGGAACTGGAGGACGAGACTCCCGGCGCGACCGCATGACGGGCTCACAGGTGTAACCGAGGGGACCCGACCCATCTTCAAGTAAGAAAGCAAATCGAGTGCAAAGCGGGGAGGAGAAGCCATGGCCGTTCGAAGTGGGGAGCTGCTCTTCGTCAAGTCGGTGAAGGATGGTATTCCCAACCGCGATCCGCTCAACGATAGCGATGCCCGCCGGCTGTTCGACGAGGAGGACGGCCGCATCAGCCTTTCGGACGTCAGCATCAAGCGGGACGTGCGGGATTACGTCCTGGCCCGGTATCCGGATGGGGGTGACGGTACCCGCCACATCTATGTCCGGGAGGCCCGGTCGGCCGACGGGAAGCTGCTGGGGCGCAAGGCTCTGGCGGAACAGGTCCTCGGAATCAGCCCTGGTGAGGCGCGGGCCGAGTTGCCGCGCAAGGCCTTCGACGTCCGGGCCTTCGGTGTCGTCTACTCTGTTCGGGATGTGTCCTTCCACCTCACCGGTCCGGTGCAGTTCGCCTGGGCCCACTCCCTGCACCCCGTGGAGAGCCGGTATGTGCAGGGAACGGTGGTCATGGCGTCCGAGGATGACCGGGGCAAGGAACAGGGCACCATCTGGACCACTTACATCGTTCCCTTCGCCGTCTTTGCCATGCATGGAATCATCAACGCGACCCTGGCGAAGGAGACCGGTCTATCCAGCGAGGATGTTGACCTGGTGCTGGAGGGCCTTTGGAAGGGGACCCGTTTCCGCCAGGCCCGGGGCCGTGGCATCCAGGAGCCGCTCTTCCTGCTCCACGTGGAGTACCAGGATCCCTTCTTCCGCATCGGCGACCTGGACCGCCTGGTTCGGCTGGAGCCGGGCCGGGAGGCCTGGCTCCAGCCGTCGCGGCCCACGTCGGTTGCCGAGGTGAGCCTGGATGTCCAGGTTCTCGGCCAGCGCCTGCTGGAGTTTCAGGACCGCATTGCCCGGGTCCGCTACTGGCTCAACCCGGCCTTCCAGCTGCAGGGTGACGCAGCGCTGCGGGAACTGGGCGGCGAGCCCCAGCCCGCCATGTAGGTGGGGTGATCATGGCACGGTCCTTGCCGTTGCTGGTGTTTGACGTCGCCGGGTCCATCGCCCACTACCGGCGCCCGGACACCGCCGTGACCCATGCCACCTATCCGTTCCCAACCCGCACGGCCTTAAGGGGCATGCTGGGGGCCATTTTGGGGCTGCCCGAGTGGACCACCCGGGAAGCCTGGACGGGCGTCCGGTGCTTGCGCCCGATTCGCACCCGCTCCCAGGAGCTATCCTTGCTGGGAAAGGGATGGCTGGGTGGGAGCGACAGTTTCAACCGGCCTACGGCCATCGAGCTGGTGGTGGAACCCGCCTACCGGGTCTACTACGCTGGGCCTGACGCTGATGACCTGGCGGAACGCATCCGCAACCAGCAAAGCGTCTACCCGACATACCTCGGCTCCGCCTTTGCCTTGACGGTGCCGCGGTTTGTGGCGGTGGAGGAAGCCGAGGAACTGGACTGGGCCCCCGAGGTGGCGGGTGACGGCGAGCCTGTGGAGTCACCCGCCGTGGTGCCTGCCCATGTCGTGGCGGGCGTTGAACCCGTTCCCGGACGGGTCTATGCCCGCGTGGGCGGTGTCCTTCACACCCACCTTGGTGGCCGGCGTTTTCGGCGCTCCATGAGCTTCCTCTACGAGCCCAACGGGGGGAGCCTGCGGTTCCGGCCGGCCCCGGGGCCATACGATCCGCCCGTGCGCTGGGTGCGCTGTTCCGACGGGCTGGTCTGTCTCTGGTAGAGCTGTAGAGTGACTCTGATTCGGGCACAGAGTCCACGGGAAGGGCGGCAGGCGGAGGTTCCCGCCAGGAATGAATACGGTGCGAGGCTGGATACCTCTTGAAAGGTGTGTGGCGCGGCCTCCCGAGGGGGGCCGCGCCTACCCCCTGGTCGATCACCTGGTGGAAGTGGCCCGCCGCGCGGGCGATCCGCAGGGCTCCGTGGACGACCAACTCCTCTATCTGGCGGGCCTGCTGCACGATGCCGGCAAAGCACGTCGCAGCTGGCAGGAACGGCTGCTGGATCCCCAGCGCAGGGGACCCGTGGGCCCCCACGCCTTCGTCGGAGCCGCCCTGTTCGCTGCGCTGGTTCTTCAGTGGAACCGGGGCCCCGGCGTGCAGGCGGGTGCCGGCGGAACCGTCACCCCTTCGGCCACGCTGGCCGTCGACCGGCTGCTGGCGTTGACGCGGGACATCGCGGATCACCATGGAACGCTGGCGGACCTGGAGACCGACACCCCATGGCAGGCTTTATGGACCCCAGGCGTACTGGACGAGATGGACGTGGAGGGACTCCTCCGGCTCGTGCGGGCGGCTAATCTCCCCATCGCGGCCGGCCGATGGCCTCGCGACGGTGCCGAATGGGGGCGCTGGGTCGATCTGGCTCGGGGTGCATGGGGGCGGGCGGTCGTCCGCCTGCAACGCCACAGACAAACCGCATCGCTGGAGGTCCGGCGCCTCCTTCGCCACCATACGGCGCGGCTGATCCAGGCCGACCGGTTTTCGGTGGCCGGGATCGAACCCGAAACTCTGCTGCCTGGTGAGGCGGCGGCTGCCATTGAACGGCTCGAAGCGTCCCTGGGTGCTGCAGGTTCGGCCGCCGGTGATGCTACGGGGTCCGGGGCCACCCGGGGTATTTGGACTTGCCCCGGTTTAGTGGACACCCCGATACTTGGGGCGTAAGCCCCGGAAAGGGTGATCCCCATGCCGGCTACCAAGCCGCCGTATCCTCCCGAGTTCCGGGCCGAAGCCGTCCGCCTCGTCCGGGAGAGTGGGAAGAAGCTCCAGCAGATTGCCGCCGACCTCGGCGTCTCGGAGGCCAGCCTGCGGAAGTGGGTTCGGCAAGCCGGGATCGACGCGGGGCAGCGCCCCGGGTTGACGACCGCCGAACGGGAGGAACTCAACCGGCTGCGGCGGGAGAACCGGATCCTGCGGGAGGAGCGTGAAATCTAAAAAAAAGCCGCAGCCTTTTTTGCCCAGGAGAGCCGACGGAACCGGTGACCGTGTTTCGGTTCATCGAGCAGGAGAAGGCCCACCATCCGGTGGCCACGCTGTGCCGTGTCCTGGGCGTCTCGACGAGTGGCTATTACGCATGGCGGCAACGGGGTGCCTCCAGACGGTCCCAGGAGGACGCGGATTTGAGCCAGCGGATCCGGCTCATCCATGCTGGCAGCCGGGGCACGTATGGCGCGCCCCGCATCCATGCAGAGCTGCGGTTGACGCATGGGGTCCGCTGTGGTCGGAAGCGGGTCGCCCGGCTGATGCGGGCTATGGGGCTGGCCGGCGTGCACCGGCGCCGGACCCGGGGGATCACACTCCGGGATCCCCGCCGCCCCGTCTACCCTGATCGGCTGGGTCGGCAGTTTGTGCCCGATGCCCCCAACCGGGTGTGGGTGGCGGACCTCACGCAGCATCGCACGGAGGAAGGCTGGCTGTACCTGGCCACGGTGGTGGATGCCTTCTCCCGCGCCGTGGTGGGCTGGGCCATGGGGGACCGGCCCGTGGCGGAGTTGGTGGTCGACGCCGTCACCATGGCGGTACGGCGTCGCCGGCCGGGGCCCGGTCTGATCCACCACTCGGACCATGGCGTGCAATACACCTCGCTGGCATTCACCCGCCGCTTGGAGGTCCTGGGCATCGCCGGATCAATGGGTTCCGTGGGCGATGCGCTGGACAACGCGATGGCGGAGAGTTTCTACGCGACCCTGCAACGGGAGCTCCTCGACCGCCAAGCCTGGGCCACACGGGATCAACTGCGCATGGCGATCTTCGAGTACGTCGAAGGGTTCTACAACCGGCGGCGGCGTCACTCGGCACTTGGTTACCTCTCGCCCTACGAGTACGAGGAGCGTTGGATCCAGGAGCGAAAGGCTCAGCCACAGGAAGGGGTTGTCGCGTAAGCCTCAACCTGTCCACGAAACCGGGTCAACTTCACCCGAACTCGCCCGGCTCTATTGCCGCTGCCTCGTCGAGAAGGGCCACCACCACACGCAGGCCGTGTGCGTCGTGGCGGTGCACCTTGCCGACCGGCTGTATGCCGTGCGAAGGGACGGAAGGCTGTACGTCCTGCGCGATGCACACGGCACGCCCGTGGACCGGGAAACGGCTCGGCGCCTGGCACAGGCGTACACCGTTCCCGACTCCGTGCGGCGCGCCCGCCGCAATCGTGAAGGGCACCCGGGGGATAACGTTCGGGTCGGCTGAGCCACCCAGCTCCCCGTAGGGGTGCCCCCAACTTTAAAGCTACCACAGTTCGCGCCGTCTGCACCTTGACAAGCGCTTAGGAAATCCCACCCCTTCGGGTCACTTACTCCGCAGAGCCGTCCTGTGGCATCACCTCCCTTCGGGGTGGGGTTCCGCCGAACAGTCCCGCCCGCTTCTTCTCCCGAAGCCGGTAGCTCTCGCCCCGGATGTTGATGACGTGGCTGTGGTGAAGCAACCGGTCGAGGATGGCGGTGGCGATCACCGAATCGCCCAACACTTCGCCCCACTCCGCAAAGCCCTTGTTACTGGTCAAGATGATGCTGCCCCGTTCATAACGGGCCGAGATCAGGGCGAACAGGGCGGTCGCCGCAGCCCGGTCGTAGGGCCAGACCCCGAATTCGTCGATGATCAGCACCTTGGGGGCCAAGTAGACTCGCATGCGTCGGTCGAGTCGGTGCTCGGCTTGGGCGCGGCGCAGGTCTTCGAGCAGCTCGTGAGCCCGCACGAAGTACACTCCGTAACCGGCCTCGATCGCCTTGATCCCGAGAGCCACACTCAGGTGGGTTTTGCCCACGCCTGGTGGTCCGAGGAAGATCACATTGGCGGCGTCGGCGACGAAGGCGAGGGTAGCCAGCTCGCGAATCTGGCGCTCGTCGACGGACGGCTGGAACCCGAAGTCGAACTGCTCCAGGGTGCGGTGAAAGGGCAAATGCGCCAGTCGTGTCCGTGTCCGCAGGTAGCGCTCCCGGCGCGCCGCCGCCTCGAGGCCCAGCAGGTCCACGAGGAAGTCGGGGTAGGGGAGCTGCTTCTGGGCGGCGGCCTCCAGGCGGCTTTCGAGAACCGCCGCCGCGTGGCTCAAGCCCAGCTGCTCCAGGTACTGCCGGGCCTTCTCCAGGGCGATCATCGCCGACTCACCGCCTCGGCCAGAGCCTCGTAGGTGCTCAAAGACCGTCGCTCGACTTCCACCGTGGGCCATTGCACCGCCCGGGGCTCCGGCCGCGGACGGCCACGCTTCGCGGACAACCCCGCCCACTGCTGCGGGTGCGTGAAGCGCTGGCCCGGCCGGAGGGCTCGGGGATGCACCGCCACCCGCTGGTCACCGACCCAGAGCTCGACCACGCCCTCGCCCGGCTGGACCTGGACGAGCTGGCCGGGCCGCCAGGGCCACGGCAGGCCGTACCACGCCCGTTCCCACTGTACGTAACCGTCCCGGCCCACCTGCCGCTGCTCGCGCAGCCACGGCCTAAGCCGCTCCTGCGGGGGCAACGGCCGCAAGGCCCCTCGTTCGATCGCCAACCGGTCCACGGGCCGCTCATGGGTGGTGCCGTGGATGCGGACGTTGGCCACGGTATCACACCACGCCAGGGCCTGCCGGTTCAGGTCATCCAGATCCGTGAACCGAACCGCGGGCCAGAAGTTGCCCTTGACGTACTTGATGCCGCTTTCCACCCGGCCCTTGGTCTGGGGGCGGTAGCCCTGGCAGAGCCGGATGGCAAAACCCAGCCGCAGGGCAAAGTCCAGAAAGCGTTCATTCCACTTGGGCTCGCCGTTCTCATCCAGCCCCAACACCACCAGCTTGGTCCGGTCGTACAGGCACGTTTCCGGTACCCCGCCGAAGTACCGGAACGCGTTCAGATGGCAGCGGATGAACGTCGCGGTGTCGGCCCGGTCGACAAACTCGACGTACAGGGCCCGCGACCAGCTGAGCACCATCGCGAAGACCCACTTTCGCCGGTCCGTGCCGTCCGGCAGCGTATAGGCACAGCTGCCCCAATCCACTTGCGTCTGCTGGCCCGGCTGCGTCTCGAACCGGACGGTGCCCGGCATGGAGCGGGGGCGACGCAGGGGCCGGACGAACTCCTTGAGGATGGTGTAGCCCCCCTCGTAACCCTGGGTCCGCAGCTCGCGAAGAAGGACGACGCAGTTTTCCACTCCCTCCGCCACCCGTTGCAGGATAAACTCCTTGTAGGGGTCGAGCTTGGAGCCGCGGGCCGCCCGAGGGGCCGGCTTGGGCACCTCGGTGGCACGCAAGTACCGCCGCACCGTGTTCCGGGAGATCCCGAGGATTCGTGCGATCTCCCGGATGGACCGACCCTCGCCATGAAGCTCGTATAGGCGTTTCACCTTCCCACCTCCCAGCATGTTGCCGAGGACACCTCCCGCTCCGTGGCTGGATTTGGAAGGTGTCTTTGCTGGGGGGTGGGTCAATTCTTACCCGGCGATCCCGGGTCAGTTTAACACCGGCGATGACAATTGGGAGGTGACGCTCTGCGATGGGTTTCGATCCCTCATAGGTACCCTACAAACCGGCCGCATAAAAGGCGGCCCACTCCGCGTACTCCCGGTTTCGATCCCTCATAGGTACCCTACAAACAGAATGAGTCGCTGCGAGATACGCTCATCGACCTGCGGTTTCGATCCCTCATAGGTACCCTACAAACGCTCGGACGGCCTCGACCCGCTCAATGCGGAGGCGTTGTTTCGATCCCTCATAGGTACCCTACAAACGCGGGGCTGGGGCATCTTCACCACCAGCCCCATGGGCCAGTTTCGATCCCTCATAGGTACCCTACAAACGCGTACCACGCATGAACGAGAGGCATCCATCCCTTCGTTTCGATCCCTCATAGGTACCCTACAAACGACAGCCAGCTTGACACGGCCAGTGTGGCCGCAGTAGTTTCGATCCCTCATAGGTACCCTACAAACCGACCGCACCAGCGTTGGCCGTGGCCCGAGTGCCCGATGTTTCGATCCCTCATACTCGACTTTGACACCGTGATCCTTGAGAACCCTTGAAACACAAGGCTTTCTTGGGCACACGGGGACTGCGTACCACTACACTACCCGGCGGGGGTCGTGGCGGGACGTGGCATCGGCTGCACCCGCGCCGGCGGCCGCAGACCTACGGCTTTGAAGGCTTCGTAGGCTTGGCCCACCAGCTCGGTCCGGGTGAGGTAGGTCTCGCCGTCGAGTTCCACCGCCACGGCATGGAGCTGGGCGAGGTCGCTCAGCACGTCCTCGTAGCTCGCCTCGGGGTTTTGCTGGCGGAGCTTGCGCAACAACAGGCTCTCCAGCACCAGCGCCAGGAAACAGACCATGACGTGCCCCCGGACCCGCCGCTCCGTCCAGTGGAACATCGGCCGCAAGTCCAGGGCGGACTTGAGGGTGCGGAAGGCGCGCTCGACCCGCCAGAGATCCTTGTAGGCGCGGACCACCGCCTCCGGTTCCAGGTCGGTGTTGGTGCGCAGCAGGTACTTCCCATCGTAGCGGGTGGCTCGCTTGACGGCGTCGGTGTTCACCACCAACGCGCCCTGGGGCAGGGCCTTGAGGTAACGGGCCACGAGGCGGTTCCGCAGGAGATCCTTGGCTTGGCCGCGCTCGATCCGCTGCTTCAGGTGCGCGAGCACCGCCTCCCGGGCCTGGCGGTCGTGCTCGGCCTGCAGGGGGTTGTGGCAGAGGATGTAGCGCTGGCCTTGGTGGGTCACCTGCTTGATCTGGAGTTGTTTGTTCACCTTGCGATACCGTCCCGGCTGGCTCAAGACCGCCTCGGCCGCCCGGTGCCGACGCAGGGGCATGCCGACGATGTACTCCATCCCGGCCTCCTCGATGGCCCGCAGGATCGGACGGCTGACCATGCCCCGGTCGGCCACGAAGATCACCCGGCGCAGGTGAAAGCGCCGCTTGAGGGCATCCAGCACGGTCGCCACGGTCGCCTTGTCGGCGGTATCGCCCGGGAAGACCTCGTGGGCGATGGGGTAGCCGTCCCGGGTCATGAGCACGCCCACCACCAGCTGGGGCCGGTCCGGGCGTTTGTCGCGGGAATAGCCGTAGGCAGCCAACCCCTCCGGCCCTCGGCCTTCGAAGTAGCTGGATGTACAGTCCCACATCACCACGTCGACCTCGGTCCAGAACAGGTCGCGAGCCCGGGCGAAGAGGCGATCCTCGATCGCCTCCTTGTGCTCGGCCAACACATCCAGGGCCCGGTAGTAGTGGTGCAGTTCCAACTGCTCTGCCTGGGGCCGGTAGACGCCCTGCAGCCACTGGCGCACCAGGCCGCGCTTGGAGCAGGGGTCGGTGAGGCGGTTGAGCACCATGGTGAAGACGGCCTCGGCGACATCGAAGGCAAGCTGGCGGTCTTCGAGCAGGGCGGCGAAGGCCTTGTCCAGCTCTGCCTCCTGCCAGAGGCGCTCGAAGATCAGGGCCGGTCCCCACTGCTTGGACCAGCGGACGTTCAGACGTTCGGCCTGTTCTTCGAGCCGACGCCAGGTGCTCTGGGAGAAGCGGGCCAGGTTCTCGATGAGGGGCATCGAGGCGGCCGTCCTGAAGATCCTCCAGCCGGCCCAGGGTGGCGACCACCCGCTGGCGGACGCGGCCGCCCTGGCGCACGCTCTCGACGAGCTGGAGGTAGGTGCGGGTGGAGCCGTCTTTGTTCTTGAAGGTCTTCTGGCGGATGAACATGGCACAACCATCATAGCATGTTCGTGCTTACCATACAAGTGTTTCCCGAATACACGTGGCACTACACTTTTGACCCAAAAGAACCGCCGCCCCATGGAAACCCCTTGATTCATGCGGGTTCCTGGGGCGGCGTGGCACCAAGCAGGGCCGTCAACGGTCAAACCCGAGTCATAGGTACCCTACAAACATCGGAGGCCCCGCTGCCATCCGTCGTTCAGGTCGCGTCAAACCCGAGTCATAGGTACCCTACAAACCCACGAGGGCGAGCACATCGTCGCGGGCGTGCACAAGTCAAACCCGAGTCATAGGTACCCTACAAACTTGTTGCTGACCTTGATCCGCTTTGCCAGCGGATGCGGCCGGTCAAACCCGAGTCATAGGTACCCTACAAACACAGCGCCCCTCTCCCTGGCGGGTGGCGCCGCGATGTCAAACCCGAGTCATAGGTACCCTACAAACCCGTTATTCGCCCCGCCGAAGCCTTGTCCTTCTTGGCTTCACCGACGGCAGTGCTGTCGATCCAGAAAATGGTCAACTGGGTCCTCATGTATGCAAATAGGCGACGAAGCCTTGCTGGCAAAGGGGTGGAAAAACGTGGGTCCTGCTGTCGACCTCCAGGGGTTTGGGGGAGTTCGGAGGTCGACAGAAAACATTAGGGTAGGTGGACAATGACTGCGGCAACGGTTACAGAAACACCTACGGGCGCGGCTGCACGAACAACCGGAAACCGCTGCATAACAAGCCGGTCCTGCGGACCAGCCCCGAAAAGAGCGCCGAAGACATCGCCGAAAGGATCGCCGAAAGCATCACCGGAAACATGGCTGGGGGGATGATCCCTTGGAGGCGCCGTCCAAGACCTTGCGGGACCACGTGATCCACCTGGTGCGTCGCTTGCGGGCCGCGGGAGTTCCCACGAGCCCGGCCGACGCGGTCAACGTCCTCGCTGCGCTCGAGCACGTGGACCTTGAGGATCCGGCGGAAGTGCGAGCGGCCTTGCGGGTGGTCCTGGCCCGCCGGCCCGAGCACCTGGCTGTCGTGGAGCGGGCGCTTGATGCCTTCTTCTGGGGTGAACCGGTGAACCGGCGGTTGCCCGAATGGCTGGCCCGCCGGCGCCCGGGGCAGGCAGGCCCGGTGGCGGATTCAGGCTCCTCAGGATATCCGGGCGATCCCGCCCGTGGCCCCTGGGGGGTGGGTGACGGCGAGCCGCCGAGCGGTGTGCCCCCGTCAGTTGCGGACTTGACCGGCGCATCTGCCGCCAACGCGGCCTCGGCCGGCGCCGCGTCCGCCAACGCCACCGCGGGAGGCACAGCTGCCGCCAGCGCAGATGCCGCTACCGTACCCTCCGCCGGTGCAACCGCCGCAACCGCAGCCTCGCCCAGCGAGGCAATGGCCGCCGCCGGCCCCGGCTCCATCCCCGGCCTGGGTTCCCCGTACGGGCCGACAGGTTTCCCCGTGCATGACCCCAGCCTGGCCGGGGTGGACCCTTTGGTGCCAGACATCACCGCCCTTCCCGGCCGGCCCGGGGATCGATATGACCCCCACGGCTCGGACCTCATGGCCGATCCGGCCGAGCTGGCGGATTACCTCATCATGGTCCTGCTCTCGCCGGCGGGCACCGTGTCCCTGGCGGGGCCGGACGGTGCCCCCGGTGCCCGCGGTGACGCCACCGGTCCCGGCCCCGATACCCCCGGCGGCGGCTGGGGTTCGGGAGCTCAAGGCGCAGGCAGCCCGAATCCGGATGACCCGCACACCGCAGGGCATGAGCCCAGCCGGGGCCCGGGCCAGCGGGATGCGGGCGGGCACGATCCCACGGCTGCGGGTGCGGGAGGCGAGGCGCCGGGCGGCCAGGGGCCGAGCGGCCAGGGACCCGGCGGCCAGGGAGGCAGCCCCGGGTCAGAGGACGCGCCAGCCAGCAGCCTCGCCTGGCGGGCACGGGCAGGAGGAAGCCCCGGGGGCTACAGCCCCCTGGCTGTCCTCACCCGCCGCGACGTCCATGTGCTGGACGACGCCAGCCGCCGCCTGGTCATGGCCGCGGCCCGCGAGCTGGGGCGCCGGCTGGCCACGCGCCCGTCTCGCCGGTTCGTCCGGGCACGGAAGGGCCCCATCGATGGCCGCCGTGCCCTCAGGGAGGCGGCCCGCAAGGCGGGCGACCTGTTCCGCTGGCCGCGCCGGCGCCGGCGTCCCGGCCAGCTGCGCCTCGTCGCCGTCTTGGACGTGTCCGGGTCGATGGACGTCTACAGCCAGCTCTTCCTGCACTTCCTTCACGGCCTGCAGCAGCAGGGCGGGCGGGTGGAAACCTTCGCCCTCGGAACGCGGCTGACCCGGCTGACGTCTGTCCTGCGCACCCCGCGGCCGGAGATCGCCATGGCCCGGGCCGCGACGGTGACCGTGGACTGGTCCGGCGGAACCCGGCTCGGCGAGGGACTCTGGGCCCTGGCGCAGCGGTACGGCTATTTGCTCGATCCCGACACCGTGCTGCTGGTCATCAGCGACGGGCTCGACCGGGGCAACCTGGACCTGCTGGACCGGGCCTTGCGCTGGTGCCGCCGCCGGGTGCGGGCCGTGGTCTGGATGAACCCCCTGGCGGGGGATCCTCGCTACGAACCGCTGGCCCGGGGCATGCAGGTGGCCCTGCCCCACATCGACGTCCTGGCGCCGGCCCACAGCCTGCAAAGCCTGGTTGAACTGGCCTTGTGGCTACGGCGGCATCCTTCGACCTTCCGCCAGCTTCACCGGAGGAACCGGCCCGGCGCCCGCCGGTATCTGTCCCGGACGGGCGCCGGCGCCGGCTCCGGCTTCGGCCGGGAGTTCGGCCGGGGTGTCCGTCATCGTTGAGCGGGCTGTTCAGTACCTTCGGACCTGGCTGTCAACTGTGATGAACCTGGATCGCAACATCTGGATCGCAACGGGGGATCTCCTGGTCCAGGTCTTCGATGCGAAACACCCGCCAGCTGCCCGGTTCCAGCCGCACGGGGGGCGTTTGCCAGCGCCCCGCCTCGCCATGGCTCGCGCCATGGCTCAAGGGGTAGGGAGCACCTGCGCCCGCCGGAGGGGCCTCCGCGGCCCAGTTGGTGCCGGGAGCCGGCCTGGCACCAGGGTCGGGAACGGCGGCGCGGGGCCAGGGGGCTGGTACGGGCCTTCGGCCGTTCGAGCGGGCGTAGAGGGTGGCGCCGGTTTCGGCGTCGACCAGCCGGGCAGGTGCCAGCCCTGACAGGACCACGCTCACGGGTTGCGGGTGGTGGCTGACCACCACGAGATAGCGGGCGGGCACGCTGAGAGGGAGGCTTTCGGGCACGGTTCCGGTCGCCCGGCTGCCCGGCCCTGGTCCGCCGGCCCAGGGCTGGCCCGGAGCACCCTGGACCAGAACCCCCACCTCCACATCCGCGTGATCGGCCTCCCATTCAGGGACGATGCCGGCCAGGCGGGCGGCCAGCCGGTACACCTGTTCCGGTCGGGTGCGGCCGGCGGTGGCGAGGCCGGAAGAGCTTGCGGGTGCTTCAGCCCGCGCTTCGCCCTCGGGTCCTGCGCTCCCCTCGCTGCCGGGGCCATCCTGGCTTCTCCCGTACCCGCGGTGTGGTTCGGGCCCGCGGTATTCGGGCCCGTGGTGTTCGCCACCGCTCCCGCTGGCGCCGACTCCGCAGGCGCTGCTCCCGTAGGCGCTGCTCCCGTAGGCGCTGCTCCCGCAGGCGCTGCTCCCGTGGGCCTCGCTCCCATAGGCGCCGGGCGTGCACGCCAGGATCCATTCCAGGGGGTCGGTGACCAGCACCGCCCATCCCCGCCCATACCGGTGGACGAACACGGCCGGTTCCTCCAGGGGCCCTGTGGGGTGACCGCCGTGGGCCGCGGCGGCCGGAGGGTGCACCGGACCCGCTGGGCCTGTGCCGGTGGCGGGGGCCGGGCGGATCCAACCGGCTACGCGGGCGCCGGCGGGCGAGGCCACCAGCCTTTTGCGGGGGGCTGGCCGGGGCGCGGGGATCAGCCGGACCACAGGCTGCAGGCCGGAGTGCGCCAGTGTCCCCAGTGCGGCAGCCCCACCGCTGTCGCGGGGGTACCCGCCGCTCCCAACGCCGCCACCGTCCCAGGGTTCGCTCCCGACCCAGGCCATGCCGCCGTCGCTTCGGGCCCCCGCCATGGCGCCGTTGCCAGCGTCGTTGCCGCCCCCGCCGGCGTCACCGGCCGCGGCGGCACCGTGGTGGACGATCCGGGTACCACCATGGGTACCACCACAAGCGCCGCCGGCCGCCGCAGCGCCGCCTTGGCGGAGCTCCTCGCCGGTCCGGTCCGCGCGACCGCCCGCCTGGTCACCACCGTCCCGGCTGCCCTCGCCGCTGGTCTGCGGCTCCAGGCCGCCCCGCGGCTCCGGACCGCCACGCGGCCCCGGGCCGCACCGCGGCTCCGGACCGCACCGCCTCTCCGGGCCGCTCTGCGGCTCCGGCCGCAGGTCCAGGTCCAGGACCAGATCCCACGGGCCCGGCCCGTGAACGGCTTCCCGCGGGTAAGCGTCCTCGATGCGGATGCCGAAGACGGCCTCCATCCCGGGCAGGGCGGCCCCGTCGTAGGAGAGGTAGAGGGTGCCGCCCTGCTCCACCCAGCGGCGCAGCCGGTTCCACGTCCGGTTGGACAGGCTGTTGCGCCGGGGCAGGCAGGGGACGATCAGGAGCCTGTAACCGGTCCAGTCGGCGTCGGGGCGTACCAGGTCCACGGGCAGGCCGGCCCGCCGGGCCAGGACGAAGGCGTTGAACAGCACGGCGAAGTTGCGCTCCGGCGTGATGTCGGGGTCCTGGTTCTCGTAATAGCGCTCGGGCAGCAGGATGGCCGCGGGGCGCGGGGCAGGCACCAGTCCCTCGGGCAGCCGCTCCAGCAGCCGGGCGAAGCGGCGGAAAGCCTCGCCGGCAGGCTTGGGCCGGCCCTGGTCGTCCAGGATCCCGAAGGCCACCTCGTAGGGAGTGCTGTCGTATGGCAGGTCTTCCTGGCAGCGGAAATCCAGGCCGCACCAGGCGACGGCCCCCATGCTGCCGTGGAGGAGCAGGCTGCCCAGCACGGCACTGACGTAACGGCCGTGACGGGCGGGCGACATCATCAGGGTCGTCCCGCCGAACTCCTCGGCCAGGGCCGGCCGTTGCCCCATGGCGGCCACCAGGCGGTCGCCGAAGGGCACCAGCAGGTTGGGCCGGATCGTCCCCACGGGATCGGGGCACCAGGGCGAGTAGATGGGGTAGAGGTGCATGCAGAGGAAGTCCGCCGCTTCGGCCACGTCGGCAGGCCGGAAGCCGCAGTCGTCCACAAGGGAGGCCACGTGGATCCCCAGGGTCACCGGTACCCAGGGGGTGACGGCCTTGAGCTCCCGGTAGAGCAGCCGGCACCACAGCCAGCCGGCGTCGGGGGAGGGCGGCCGGGCGAAGATGTCCGGCTCGTTGGCCAGATCCCAGGCCAGCAGCGCGGGGTGGTGCCCGATGGCCTCGGCCACGGCCCGGATCAGGCGCACCTGGGCCCGCAGCATGGCCGGGTCGGTGTAGGGGCAGCGACCCCGCCGCCACGGCACGTCCCAGTTCTCTCCGCTCATGTGGCCGGTGAAAAAGGTGGGGATGACGGCCAGGCCGACCCCATGGGCCAGGTCGCAAAAGGCCTTGAGCCGGGCCAGGGCGGTGGGGTCCACGCGGTCCTCTTCAGGCTGGAAGTGGACCCACCTGAGGAAGAACCGGACCACCCGGCAGCCGGCTGCGGCCAGAGCCCGGAGTTCGGCGGCGATGGCCTCAGGCTGCCAGTCTTGCCACATGGCCACCCCCTGGCCGCTGGCCCAGTAGTTGACGCCCAGCCAGAAGGACGAGGCCGGCCGGGCCGGGGCGCCGGGCCGTATGCCGGCACCCAGCGCGGCCCCCGGCTGGGGGGCCGCGCCCTGGATCGGCGATAGGATCTCGCTGGCCAATGGCTTCACCTCATGTCAGGATTGGGGCCGGTACGTGGCCACGCCGATGCGGGAATCGGCCATCCCGTAGTACAAAAACCAGGTGCCGCGGTGCTCGACCAGGCCTTCGACGAAGACCACGTGGTCCACCTGGCCGCGGATCTCCTCGGGCGTTTCGGGTTCAAAGAAGGGGATCTCCGACCGCCAGATCAGCTTGCGCGGATCCTTCAGGTCGAACAGCGCCTGCCCCGCGGCGTAACGTACATAGCCCGAGCCCGCGGGTCCCCCGTAGGCGGGGGGCTCGCCAGCGGCTGCCGGCTCTTCTCCCTCGGGCCAGGTAGCCGGGCCGGCGGCCTCGTTCCCGGCCATTGCGGCTTCGACCCGCCTGCGGACCCGCGGGGCGTCCGCCAGGCGGTGGGCGGCGTTGTAGATCAGCAGGATGCCCCGGTCCGTGACCAGGGGCGAGGGGCCGGGTTCGACCAGCAGGGTGTCAAAGGCGTCGCCGGCCGTGCGGACCTGAAGAACCGGCTCGGGTTCCGGCTGCCAGCGCAGGCCGTCTTCGGAGGTGGCGATCCAGATGGAGGTGTCCCCGAAGTACATCACGTAGCGGCCGTTGATCTTCACCGGGCAGATGGCCCCGGACTTGGACCAGACCCGGCCCGTTCCCCCGTCCCATTCGGGGAACAGCACGCCGTGCTTTTCCCAGCGCACCAGGTCGTCCGAGGTAGCCAGGCAAAGGCGGGCGGAGGTGCCGTCGTAGGCCGTGTAGGTCAGGAAGTAGCGCCCGTCGATGCAGGCGACCCGCGGGTCCTCGCAGCCGCCGGGCAGCTCGTACGGTTCCGTGGGTTCCAGCACCGGGTCGGGGTAGCGCTCGAAGTGAATCCCGTCGTCGCTGACGGCCAGGCCGATGCGGGACGTCCCGTTCCACTGGCCGGGGCCCGTGTGGTCCTCGGCCCGGTAGAGCATGTACACCCGCCCGTCTTTGACCACCGCGGCAGGGTTGAAGACGTCCTTGGCCTCCCAGGTGGTGCCCTGGGGACCCAGGATGGGGTTCCCGGGGTGTTTCGCAAAGGGCCCCAGAAGATAGGCCCTGGCGTGCTGTGGATCGAGAACGCGCAGCAACCGGTACAACTCCTTTCCGGAATCAGCCCTTGGTCCCGCCTAGCCGGATTCCCTCGATGAAGGCCCGCTGGGCCAGGGCGTACAGCACCAGGATCGGCAGCGCCACCAGCAGCGAGACGACCATCATCAGGTTCCACATGGGCGCCTCGCTGCCCGGTCCCAGGGAGGTCTCCAGGAACTTGAGCCCCAGGGTCACGGGGAACTTGTCGGGCGTGTTGAGATAGATCAGCGGCGCCATGAAGTTGGTCCAGTTCCCCTGGAAGGCCAGCAGGGCGATGACCAGCAGGGCCGGGCGGACCATGGGCAGCACCACGTGCCGCAGCACCTGCAGGGGCCCGGCCCCGTCCAGCACCGCCGCGTCTTCGAAGTCCCTGGGCAGGCTCAGGAGGAACTGGCGCAGCATGAAGACGCTGGCCGGCCCCCAGGCGAACCAGGCAGGCGCCGTCAGGGGGGTGAAGGTGTCGAGCCGCCCCAGCTCGCGCCAGATGAGGAAGGTGGGGATCATCCCGATCACGCTGGGCAGCATCATGGTGCTCAGCATCAACATGAACAGGAAGTGGCGCCCGCGGAAGTTGAAGCGGGCAAAGCCGTAGGCGACCACCGCCACGCTGGCCACCTCGGCCACCGTGGCCAGGATGGTGATGAACAGGCTGTTCAGGAAGAACCGGGCAAAGGGCAGGGTGGTCCAGACCTCCACGTAGTTCTCCCACCGCACCGGCGAGGGGATCCACTGCGGCGGGTAGACGTAGAGCTGGTCCCGCCCCTTAAGCGACGTGCTGATCATCCACAGCAGGGGCACCAGCACGAAGGCGCCGCCGAAGGCCAGCACGAAATAGGTGAAGGCGTCGGCCAGGCGCCTTTGCACCTCGCGCGGCACGGTCCTCACCTCGCACCTCGCTCTCGTAATACACCCAGAGGGGTGACGAGCGGAACACCAGCAGCGTCAACCCCAGGATCACCAGCAGGAAGACCCAGGCCATGGCCGAGGCGTAGCCCATGTGCCGGAGCCCGAAGGCCTCCTGGTAGATGTAAACCTGCAGGAAGGTGACGGTGGAGCGCGGCGTTTCGATGAAGAACGCCTGGGTGAACATCTGCAGGGCGCCGATCAGCCCGGTGACCAGCACGTAGAAAAGGGTCGGGCTGAGCATGGGCAGGGTGACGTGGCGGAACCGGCCCCAGCCCGTGGCGCCGTCCACCGCCGCGGCATCGTAGAGCTCCCGCGGGATGTTCTTCAAGCCCGCCAGCAGGATCACCGTGTTGGCCCCGAAGACGCCCCACAGGCTCATGATGACGAACCCCGGCAGGATGGTCCCCGGGTCCAAAAACCAGCGGGGCTTCTCCATGCCGAGCAGTGCGTAGACGGGCCCCAGCACCGCGTTGACCAGCCCATCGGTAGACAGCAGCCAGCGCCAGAGCACCGCGGTGGCTACGGCGGGAATCACGGCGGGCACGTAATACAGCGTGCGCCAGAACCCCACGCCCTTGATGTTGCGGTTGAGCAGCAGGGCACAGGCCAGCGACCCCGCGATGCCCAGGGGCACGCTGAAGAGCGCATAGAGGGCCGTGAACTTCAGGGACGCCGCGAATTTGGGATCGTCCAGCAGGCGGGCGAAGTTGGCCAGGCCGACCCAGCGGGGCGGCGTGAGCACGTCGTAGTCGGTGAAAGCCAGGTACAGGGACGCGACAAAGGGGAAGAGCTGAAAGGCCATAAAGCCCACCAGCCACGGAAGGACGAAGGTGAACCCCAGGGCGGTCTCCCGGCTACGCCCCAGGGCCCGCAGGCCGGCGTAGACCAGCAGCATCAAGATGCCCAGCAGGATGACCGTCGCCACATAATCCCGCAGGGCGTCCACGTACCACGACCACACCGCCACCCCCTCCTTTCCGGCAGACCGGCGGCGCCGCCCGGCCTCCGGCCGATCCCGCGGTCGTCCCGGGACGCCGGCCCCCGGGACACGGTTCGCCCCCGATCGGCCAGCTCGCCCATCGCGCGCCACGTCACTCGCCGGGGGCCGCGGGGGCCGGCCCTCCGACCGGCCCCCGCGACCGCAGGGTCCTTGCCCGGCCCCTGCCGGGCGGCGCCGCCGCCGCCGGGTTCTAAGGTCACGACTCCTGCTGCAGGATCTTCTCGAGCTCAGGCCGCACCTTGGGGGCCAGTTCCTCCGGCTTCCCCTGCTTGTGGAACAGGGGATCCAGATACTGCTCCCACAGGGCCTGATCGAAGGCCTTGTACTGGGGCACGATGCGCAGCGGCCGCATGAACTCCAGCGACTGCAGGATCACGTCGGCCGCCTTTTCCTTCCGCGGCTCGGACTCCAGGAGGTGCTCCCGGGTCGCCAGGGACTTGCGCGGCGCGACGATCTTCCAGTGGTGGATGCCTTCGGTCAGCTCGATCAGGGCGTCGATGGCCTCTTCCACGTGGGGCGAGCGGGCGTTGACCACCGTGGCCGCCGTCCAGGCGAAGGTCACCCGGCCCTTGGGGCCGCTGGGCACCGGCGCCACGCCCACGTCCAGGTTGGGCACGCGGTCCAGGTCGTCGGAGGCGCCGCCCATGAACATGGCCACCTTGCCGGCCTTGAACATGTCGGCGAAGCCCTGCTCCGCGATGACGTCCTCGGGCACCGCGTACTTGGGGTTGTAGATCAGTTCCTGGTAGAACCGGGCCGCCTCCAGGGCCTCCGGCGAGTCGATGGGGGCCGTGCGGCCGTCCTCGCCGACGATGTCGCCGCCGGCCTGCCAGACGAACATGGCGAAGGGCGGCCAGCCGTTCATCGTGAACCCGTAGACGTCGGGCTTGCCGTCCCCGTTGGTGTCGCGGGTCAGCTTGGCCGCGGCCTCCTTGAAGGTGTCCCACGTCCAGGTCTCGTCCGGATACGGCACGCCGGCCTCGTCGAAGAGCGCCTTGTTGTAGTACAGGACCACGGGCTGGGCGATCCAGGGCAGGCCGTAGACCCCGCCCTCATGGGTGAAGGCGCCCAGGATGGGCTCGAAGTAGTCGCTCAGGTTGGCCGCCGGCCGAGAATCGCCCTGGAGGTGCTCATCCAGCTTGAGCAGGACGCCGGTGGCGGCAAAGGGGATCACGTCTTCCTGGGCCAGCCAGAAGAGATCGGGGGCGGTGTTGCCCGCCAGCATGGTCTGGATCTTGGTGGCGTAGTCGCTGGGAATGGGCTCGTGGACGATCTGCCAGCGGTCGCTCTCGGCGTTGATCCGGTCCAGGATGGCCTGCAGCTCCTTGGCTTCCTCGGCATGGGCCCAGGTGGCCAGGCGGATGGTCACCTTCTCGCCTCCGGGCCCGCCGGCGGCCGGCTCGCTGCCGCCGGTCGAACCGGAGGGCTGGCTGCCACCGGCGGACGGGAGCGAGCAGCCGGTGGCCAGCACGGCCGTGGCGAGCAGCATGGTCAGGGTTCGGGCCCAGCGGCCCAGCGCCCGCTGCTTGAACCAGGTGACGAGGTTCACCGTAGCTCCCCCTTTTCGCGCCCGGCTCCGGCTCCGGGCGGAGTTCGTCTGGACGGGACCCCCCTCCTGGGGATCGCCTGCCGCATCGTCGCAGCAGCCCATCCCTAAAGGGCGGGTCGCCTCGTCGGTCAGCCCCCGGCCCCCTGGGGCACCGGCCCCGAGGGGGGCAGCGCCTCAGCACCCATGGTGAAGGGCGACTGGAAGAGACCCTGCAGCGCCAGCAGCGCGGCCCCGCGGGCCACGCTGGTTCGACCCAGCTGGGTGGTGGCCAGCTTCACCTCCCCCGTGCCGAACCGGCGGCGCCCCAGCTCCCGGCGGGCCGCCTGGAGAAAGGACGGGCTGCGGATGGACCTGCCCCCCAGGACCACCACTTCGGGGCTCACCAGGTTCGCCAGGATGGCCAGACCGGCGCCCAGGGCCCGCCCGCCCCGGGCCAGCACCTGGCGAGCCAGGGGATCTCCCGCCGCCTCGGCCGCCAGGAGGTCCTCGAAACCGGCGGGCGCCGGGCCGGCAGGCTCGTGCCGGAGGGCGGTGAAGCGTTCCAGCATGGCATCGGTGGAGGCGATGGCCTCCACACAGCCCCGCCGGCCGCAGGGACAGGTCGGGCCGCCCAGCTGCACCGGGCAGTGGCCCAGCTCGCCGGCGCCGCCGGCCCCGCGGTAAAGCTGGCCCTCCAGCACCAGGCCCGCGCCGACGCCCGCGTCGGCCAGGACGAAGGCCAGGTTGCGGCTCTGGGGATAGCCGAGCACGTGCTCCGCCAGGGCACCGGCATTGGCGTCGTTTTCGATCCAGACCGGCACCCGGAACCGCTCCCGGAGCAGGTCCCGCAAGGGCACATAGGACCAGCCGCGGAAGTTGGGCGGCTGGATCACCGTGCCGGCACTGGCGTCCAGCGGGCCGGGCACGCCCACCCCGATGCCCACCAGGCGCCGGGGATCCACCCCGGCCTCCTTCAACAGGCCGCCCGCCATGGTGGCCAGCCGGGCCACGTCGTGCTCGGCCGTCTCGGCCCGCGGCTGGCCGGCCTGGGCACGGACGCTGCCCTGCAGGTCGCTGAGCACCACGGAGATCTGGTCCCGGCCCAGCTCGGCGCCCAGGACGAACCCGGCCTCCGCCCGCAGGTGCAGCCGGGTGGCGTGGCGCCCACCCGTGGCCTGCTTCTGGCCTTCCTCCACCAGCCCGTCGCGGATCAACTGGTCGACCAGCCGGGATACGGTGGGCAAGGCCAGCCCGGCCCGGCGGGACAGTTCGGCCCGGGACAGCGGCTGCTGGCGGAGCAGGGAAAGGATCAGGGTGCGGTTGTGGAGCCGCAGCAACTGGGGCCTGCCGGAAGGTGCGGCCAGGCCCTTGTCCTTGCCCTGCTGTGCGGGCCGGCGCTTCATGGTGCGGTGGCGGACCTCCCAAGATTGTTGCTAACGGTAAATAACTTAGTTGAAACCCGCCCCGTTTCCTGCCGGCCCCGGCTCCTGGGGCGGGAAGGGGTGGGGGCAAGGGGGCGGGGCGGTGCCCGGCGGCCGGCTGCCAAAGACCTGAGCCGGCCCCCCGAAGGGCCGTGGAAGCTGCCGGGCTGGGGGGAATCGGGTGGCGGGCAGCGAATGGCCTTTCCTGATGCAACCCAACGGAGCACGGGGTGCGGAACCCCAACCTGCGGGAGGGACACGGGGGTGCATGAGGCCGTTCAGGACATCCTGACCCGGCTGGAGGAACGGGGCTACATCGGCGACCGGTCCATTGCCACGGCGATCCACCTGGCGATCCGGCTGGAGAAGCCCCTCCTCATCGAGGGGCATGCCGGCGTGGGCAAGACGGAGATCGCCCGGGTGATGGCCGATGTCCTGGAGACCGATCTGATTCGCCTGCAGTGCTATGAAGGGCTCGATGCTGCCTCCGCCCTGTACGAGTGGAACTACCCCCGCCAGCTGTTGCGGATCCGGATGCAGGAGGGTGACCGGCGGGATGCGGCGGAGCGGGAGGCCGAGATCTTCTCCCCGGAGTTTCTGCTCAAGCGGCCGCTGCTTGACGCCATCACCCGGGAAGACCGGGCGCCGGTGCTCCTCATCGACGAGGTCGACCGGGCCGACGAGGAATTCGAAGCCTTCCTGCTGGAGGTGCTGGCCGACTTCCAGGTCACCATTCCCGAGCTGGGCACGATCCGGGCGCAGCACCGGCCCTTTGTCGTCCTCACCTCCAACCGGGTGCGGGAGCTGTCGGAGGCGTTGCGGCGGCGGTGCCTGTACCTGTGGATCGGCTACCCTGACTTCGCCAAGGAGACGCGGATCGTGGAGGCCCGCCTGCCCGGCATCAACCGGCGGCTGGCCGAGCAGATCGTCCGGTTCATCCAGAAGCTCCGCACCCTCGGGTTGAACAAGCCGCCGGGGGTGGCCGAGACTCTGGACTGGGCCCGGGCGCTGGTGGCCCTGCACCGGGACGAGCTGGACGAGGAGACGGTGGAGGCGACCCTGGGCTGCGTCCTCAAGCACGTGGAAGACGTAGAGCGGCTCGACCGGGGGGAGCTGCAGAAGATCCTGGCCTCGGTGCGGGGCGAGCCGTAGGCCGGCGTTGAGGGCGCCGTGGGGGCCGGTGTGGGGGCGGCGCCAGGCGGTACGGTTGGGGGCGCCCTTCGGGCCGGCGCCGGGCGGCGGCGGGGACGGAGCGGGGCGACGTCGGGTTGGCCGGCCTCGGAGCCGGGGCCCGGCGGTATGGCTCGAGGTGGCGTGGGGGCCGGCGGTGGCCGGCGTGGGGCCGGCGGTGGGCGAGGTCGGGTTCGCCGGCGCCGGGGGTGGGTAGGCGGCGCGGTGGATACGGAGCGTCGTACGCGAGGGCCTTCGGGAGAGTCCGGGAGAGGGGTGGAACCATGGAGGCGGTGACGGCAGCCATCCTGGCGGCCCTGGAGGAGGGCCGGGCGGGCGCGGTGGCGACCATCACCCGGGCGCGGGGGTCCACCTACCGGCGGGAAGGGGCCCGGATGTGGATCCCCGCCGCAGGGGAGCCGGTGGGGAGCCTGAGCGGCGGCTGCCTGGAGGGCGACGTCCTGGCGGTGGCGGCGGAGGTCATCGCCACGGGGCGACCCCGGCGGGTCGGGTACGATATGACGGCCGACGACGATGCCCTCTGGGGCCTGGGTCTGGGCTGCAACGGGGCGGTCGACGTGCTGATCGAGCCGCTGCAATCCGGACACGGGCAGGTGCTCCGCTGGCGGGAGCAGGGGCATCGCCTGGCCGTGGTGGTGCCCCTGCCCCCCCTGGAACCCCGGGACCCGGCGGGCGCCGAGCCGGCAGCGGGCGCCGCGGGCGATCCGGACGCGAGCGGGGCGGTGGCCGGCTGCGGTACGGCGTGGCCGGGCGAGGGGGACGGCGTCCCCCGTGAAGCCGGTGATGGCGCAGCCCCGGGAGCCCTGCCGCCTGGGACGGCGGGGGATGGCGCGACCGGGGCCGGCGCGACGGGGGCCCGCGGGACCGGCCGCCCGGCGGGGGGCGGCGCCGGCCGGTCGGTCCCCCGCCGGCAGCTGGTGGTGTGGGCGGACGGCAGCAGCGAAGGCTCCCTGGGCTCGCCGGAGCTGGACGCCCACTGCGCCGCCGCGGCCCGCCAGTGGCTGGCCGCCGGCCGCACGGGCACCCTGGCCGTGCCGGGCGGGGGCGAGTTCTTCATCGAGGTCGTGCTGCCGCCGCCGGTTCTTCTGGTTTGCGGGGCCGGGCACGACGCGGTGCCCGTGGTGGAGACGGCGGCGCCCTTGGGCTACGACGTGGTGGTGGCGGACAGCCGGCCGTCCTTTGCCCGGCCGGACCGGTTCCCCCGGGCGCGGCGGGTGGTGCGCACCCACCCCGAGGACTTGAGGCGCCACGTCACCCTGGATGATCGCACCTTCGTGGTCATCATGACCCACAACTTCTTGCAGGACGCGGGCTTTCTCGAGGCCGTTCTGGACAGCCCGGTGCGGTATATTGGCCTTCTGGGCCCCCGCCACCGGGCGGAGCGGCTCTTGGAAGAACTTCGCCGGCGCGGGATCGAGCCGGCGGAGGAACAACTGGCCCGGATCCATGCCCCCGTGGGGCTTGACACCGGGGGCGAGACGCCCGAGGAGATCGCCTGCAGCCTGCTGGCGGAGGTGCAGGCGGTGCGGTACGGCCGGAAGGGCGGGTTCCTCCGCGACCGGCCGGGCCCCATTCACCCCCGGGCCGAGGAGGAGCGAGCACGAGGATGACGTCCCAGACCCCGTCCCAGACCCCGTCCCAGGGCGGGGCGTCCCCGGCGCGACAGGAGGGCCCCGGCGGCCCACCGGCCCCGACCGGACCAGCGGCGCCACCCGCCCCTTCCCGGAGCGGGACTCGCACCGGGCCCCAGGGCGGGTTCCAGCCGGGTTCCCAACCGCCCCGGTTCCACCTGGGGGACGAGGTGCGGGAGGCGCTGAGCCGGGGCCGGCCGGTGGTGGCCCTGGAGTCGACCATCATCGCCCACGGTTTTCCATATCCCGACAACCTCGAGATGGCCCTGGCGGTGGAAGAGGAGGTCCGGCGGGCCGGTGCCGTCCCGGCCACGGTGGCGATTCTCGACGGCTGCCTGCGGGTGGGGTTGAACCGGGCGGAACTGGAGCGGGTGGCCCGGAGCCCCGACCTGCCCAAGGCGTCCATCCGTGACTTGCCGGTGCTTTGCGCCCTCGGGCGCAGCGCCGCCACCACCGTCGCGTCGACAGCCCAGGTGGCGGCCTGGGCGGGCATCGACGTGTTCGTCACGGGCGGCCTGGGCGGGGTCCACCGCGGCTGGGGGCAGACCCTGGACATCTCGGCCGACCTGCCGGCCCTGGCCCGGCTGTCCCTGGTGGTGGTGTCGGCGGGGGCCAAGACGGTGCTGGACGTGGCGGCGACCCTGGAGTACCTGGAGACCCATGGCGTCACGGTGCTGGGATACGGGACCAGCGAGTTTCCGGGCTTTTACCTTCGCTCCACGGGACTGCCCGTGGACGCCCGCATCGACTCCCCGGACGATGCGGCGGCGGTGCTGCGGGCCCGGCGGGCTCTCGGGCTCCCGGGCGCCGTGGTGGTGGCCAATCCCATTCCCCTCGCCGACGCCGTGGACGAGGCGGAGTTCAACCGGTGGCTGGCCCAGGCCGAGGCCGACCTGGCGGCAGAGGGGGTCAAGGGCAAGGCGGTCACGCCCTTTCTGCTGGCGCGGCTCCACGCCCTGAGCGGGGGACGGACGGTGGCCGCCAACCGGGCCCTGGTGCTGAACAATGCCCGGCTGGGCGCAGCCATTGCCCGCAGCCTGTGCGGGCTCCCGCCCTTCCCGGCCGGCCCCGGGCCGGAAGAACCAGCCGCCCGGGGGCGGGGAGGGCGGCCGGCGCTGCGGTGACCACGATGGATGGAGGGGGTCCAGGGCTGGACACCACGGGGGTACGCCCCGCCGGCACGGCGGGCGGCCGGCCGTCAGGGCGCCCGGTGCCTCCGGCGGGCCGCCCCTTTCTTCCGATCCGGCGGCAGGGGCCCGTTGTGGTGGCCGGTGACCTGGTGCTGGATCTGGTCGTCCAGGTTCCGGAGCGACTGCACCGCGGCAGTGACACCTGGGGCGCCCTGCACCCCCGCCAGGGTGGCTCGGCGGCCAACACCGCCGCCTGGCTGGCCCGGTTGGGGGTGCCCGTGGTGTTTTGCGGCCGGGTGGGCCGGGATCCCCTGGGCCAGGCACTGGCCGCCGCCCTGGAGGCCGAGGGCGTGGAGGTCCGGGCCGTCCGGGACGACCAGGCGCCCACGGGCGTCATCCTGGCGCTGGTGGGACCGGACGGGGAGAAGTCCATGGTGATCGGCCCGGGGGCCAACCACCGCCTGGAGGCCAGCGACTTGCCGCCCGGCCTGGTGGAGGGGGCCGGCCTCTGCTATCTCACCGGCTACTCCTTTTTCTGGGAGGGCGCCCGGGACGCGGCCCGCGCGGTGATGGCGCGGGCGCTGAAGGCGGGGGTGCCCGTGGCCGTCGACGCTTCGTCGGCGGCGCTCCTTGCCCGGCAGGGACCCGAGGGCATCCTGCAACAGTGGCAGGGGGCCTCGATCCTCTTCGCCAACGAGGAGGAGGCGGCGGTCCTGGCGGGCGGGGCCTTCAGGGATGGGGCGGCGGAGCGGCTCGGCCGGTTCTTCCCCCTGGTGGGGGTCAAGGCCGGCCCGCGGGGCGCCTGGGGGGTGGCCTTGGGCCGTCGCTGGCGGGTCGAGGCGCTGCCCGTGCCGCAGGTGATCGACACCACGGGCTGCGGCGATGCCTGGAATGCCGGCATGCTGGCCGGCCTCCGGGCGGGCCTTGGTCCCGAGGCGGCCGCCCGGCTGGGGCGATTCGTGGCGGCGTGGGTGGCCCAGCGGCCGGGTGCTGTGCCGTCGGGCTGGACGGCTACGGACAGGCAGGCGGCCTGGGACCACGCCAACCAGGCGGCGGCCGAGGTGCCCTGAGGGCAAGGCGGCTTGGGATCGCACTGGCCAGCCCCGGGCCGGAGCGCCGTAAGGGCAAGGCGGCCTGGGACCCCGCCGGCCTGCGCCCGGCCGGAGGACCCGAGGGCAAGTCTGGTGGCAACCGGAGACCCCCTGGGAAGGAAGGCCGAGCACCCCGGGGGCGGCAGGGGGAGTCCGTGATGGAACCGCAAGACGGCACCGCTGAACCGCAAGGCGACTCCGGTGAACCGCAAGGCGGCGGGTGCGCTCCGTCGTCCTTTACGCGGGACGATCGTGCACTTCAGGCCGGATCCCGGCCGGCGGGCTGCCCGCCCGCGTCCCGGCCGGCCGTGGTGGTGGCCGGCAGCCTCAACATGGACCTGGTGGTGGTTTGCCGCCGCGCCCCCGAGCAGGGCGAGACGGTGTCCGGCGAGCGGTTCTTCACCGCCTGCGGCGGCAAGGGGGCGAACCAGGCCGTCGCGGCCGCCCGCCTCGGGGCGCCGGTGGCCATGCTGGGCTGTGCCGGGGACGACGCCTTCGGCGACCAGCTGGTAGCCGCCCTCAGGGCCGAGGGCATCGACACCGCGGGGGTGCGAAGGGTGCCGGGACCCAGCGGTGTGGCCGCCATCACCGTGGAAGCCGGTGGGGCCAACCGGATCGTGGTGGTTCCCGGGGCCAACGCCCACTTCAAGGAACTGGACGCCGCGGCCCGCCGCTGCATCGCCTCGGCCCGGGTGCTGCTCCTGCAGCTGGAATCGCCCCTGCCCCTGGTCGAACAGGCCGCCCGGGTGGCCCGGGCGGCGGGGGTGACGGTGATCCTGACGCCTGCTCCCGTCCCTCCTGATCCCCTGCCGCCCGGCTTGCTGGAGGCGGTGGACTGGCTGGTGCCCAACGAGCATGAGCTGTGGGCGCTGGTGGGCGGGGAGGCCGGCCCGCCCGGCTCGGGTTCCCCGGCAGAGCCTCCGGCCCCAGGGGCAGTGGGCGGTTCTTCCGTCCCCGGGCCCGGGCGGCCGGTGGCGGGGCCAGCGGCGGGGGCGGCGGGTGCGGGTGGGACCGGGACGCTGGAAGCTGCGGCCCGCCGCCTGGGCGAGGGCCGGATCCACGTGGTGGTCACCCTGGGCGAGCGGGGCTGTCTCTACGTCCCGCCGGCGGGAGCGGCCCAGGCCATTCCGGCGCTACCCGTGGTGGCGGTCGACACCACGGCGGCGGGGGACACCTTCGCCGGTGCCCTGGCGGTGGCTCTGGCGGAAGAACGGCCCGTCGAAGAAGCCCTGCAATTCGCCACCCGGGCGGCGGGGATTTCCGTCACGCGGCCCGGCGCCCAGCCTTCCATGCCGTCCCGGGCGGAGGTCGAAGCCTGGCCCGGCCCCGGAAACAGAGGGCATGCCCCGCCGGTGCCACCCCGCTGAACGCGGCACGCTCACCGGATCCATCGTGGGTCGATGGCGATCATGGCGCGGCCGAGCGCCGAACCCGCGGCGAGACGAGAAGCCCGGCAGGAACGAGACGAGAAGCCCGGTAGGAAAAGGGGGCCACGCCGGATGGCGTGGCCCCCCTTCGGCTCGCCGGCCACCACCGCTTGTCCCGGGCGGGGTCGCCGCCTTGATTCGCCGTGGGCGGGGCGGGTTCGCCGTCCGGTTTCGCCGTTCCGCCGGGGCGGGTCACCGCCCGGTTTCGCCGTTCCCTCGGGGCGGGTCCGCCGCCCGGATTCGCCGTGGGCGGGGGTTTGGGCACCCGGCTTCCCCCTGCTGCTGGCCCCCCATGCCGGGGCCTCGCCCCGTCCTTGGCCAGGCACCGAAGGCAGCGTGACGCGCACTCGTAGCGCACTGTGTACCCGCAGCGTGCCACGCACCCCGCTTGGCGGCGGAGCCCGCTGACGCGCAGGGCAGCGCCGCTGCCTGCGGGTTGGCCCTCTATCGCAGCGGCGTGCCGGAGCTGATGCGGATCTCCACGTGCCCCTGGCCGGTGAGGCGGGCCGAGGGGGCCGGCTGGGTGCCGCCGCTCGAGCCCGGATCACCGCCGCCGGGCAGGAACTCCCGGCTGCCTGCCGGGATGCACCGCACCCCCACCTGGGCGCCGCAGGGCAGTTCGGGTCCCAGCTTCACGCCCGTCAGGGGCACCACCGGCAACATCAGGCGCGAGGGGTGCTGGGGGTCGTGGTAGATGGTGTTGATGGACGGCACCCGCCGCGGGACGTAGAGGTAATAGCTGTCCAGCAGCGGCGGGGCATGGACCTTGACCACCAGCCGGTGGCCGGGCCGGAAGACGTGGCCCACGGGGAAGATCTCGATCAGGTACTCCTCCACCTGTCCCGGCGTCACCAGCTCGGCGTTGGTGTGGGGATGGTGGGGCCGGTAGAGCACGTTGTCGGCGTAGTCGCTCTGGCTGTAGTCCACCGCCCGGTGGGCCGCCCGCAAGAGGCCCCGCTGCAGGTAGCTGCGGCTGCCGTCGGGCCCTTCGTCGATCAGCTGGACGAAGAGCTCCGTGTCGGGGGCCGTGGTCGACAGGTAGAGGGTGGCGGTGATGGGTCCGGCGATGAGCACCGGCCGGTCAAAGGGCTCGCTGTGGTACTCCACCTCATCGGGCAGGTGGGCGGTGGTCAGGGGCGGGCCCGCCGACGGCCCTAGCTGGTAGCTCCAGGAGTGGCGGCCGGGGCCGGAGAGGTAGCGGGCCGGTTCTTCCGCCGCGGCGGGCGGGGTGGTGGAAAGGCTTCCGTCCCCGTGCAGGTACCAGCTGGTCCAGCGGGTATCCTCCAGAGGGAAGGTGCGGGAGACCTTCCGGCCGTTGGACACCAGCACGCCGCCCTGGCGGTGCAGCTCCAGCAGGGTGACCACCGAGGTCCGCTTCTGGCTCAGGGTGCCGAACCCGCCGTCGACCCCGCGCAACCAGTGGTCCATCCACGCCAGCCGGTCCTTCCAGATCTCGGGCGGGTCCATCTGGGTGCCGTGCACGCCGTTGGTCAGGACCAGGCGCTTGGGCACGCCCTGCACCGCTTCCCACAGGTGGGCCGGCCCGCGGGGGCCCGTCTGCTCGTCCTGGTAGGCCCCGGTGATGTGGATGGGCACGCGGATCCGATCGGCGTAGGTGATCAGCGAGCGGGAGCGGTACCAGTCGTTGTCCGTGTCCGAGGCCAGCCCCTGGAGGATCGGGTCGCCGGCGAGGTTGCGGCGGTGGGAGGCCACGTTCTGGGCGCACACATGGTCCGCTGCCAGGATGCCCGGTGCCACGCCGCCGCCCAGCTCGTAGGCGGGCCGGATGATGCCCGTCCAGAGCAGGGGGAAGCCGTAGTTGGAGACGCCGCCGGGGTACACGATGCCCCGGTACAGGTCGTCGATCAGCCCGGACACGGTCACCGCCACCAGGTGGGGCGGCTGGGTGGCGGCCACCATGAAACCGGTCAGGCCACTGTAGGAGTGGCCCATGATGCCCACCTTGCCGTTCGACCACGGCTGGCGGGCGATCCACTCGATCACCTCCCGGCCGTCCACGGCCGTGCGCCAGCTGAACAGGTCGAACTCGCCCCCGGAGCAGCCGGTGCCGCGGATGGAGGCGTGCACCGTGACGTAGTGCGGGTTGAACATCCAGGTCAGCTGGGTGCGGCTGTCGGCCACGCCGGCAATGGTGGTGCCGCTGGAGGAACCGCCGTCGTAGCCGTCCATCAGGAAGATGGCCGGGTACTTGCGCCCGGGCACGTAATCGTCGGGCATGCGGACGTTGACGGCGATGAGCACGCCGTCGCTCATCCGCACGTAGCCCGTGGGAGCCGCTTCCGCCGGGCGGGCGGGAGAAACCAGGGTGGCCGCCGCGGCCAGGCCCAGGGCGGCCGCCGCCGGCGCCGCGGCCGCGGCGGCCGGGGCCAGGGCCTCAGCCACCGGGGTGAGGGTGGACGCCAGAAGCGAGAACAGGGCGGTGAAGGCGCCGGCTGCCCGCCGGCTCAGACCCAGGGGCCGGCTGTCAAACCCCGGAAGGATGCACCGGACCAGCCTAAACCCCTTCACCCGACGGAGGAACAGGTCACCAGGCCGGAACACCCGGCCGCCGTCCCGGCGGGCAGGTGCTTTCGCCCGCTCCCGCCCCGTGCCGGATCGCATGGGGCGATCCCTCCCCGTGACGCGTGGTGTGCTGGTCCACCCACCCGAACCGGCCCGGCTCCCCCACACCGGGCGATCCCCATCTTCGCTCCCCATTCCCGATCTTCCGGCTCGACGAGGCTCTGACGTCGTCGCGAGCCGCCGGAGGTGCGTCCCCCCGGCGGGCCACGTAGGGGCGGGCCCGGGGGCCTGGGATCCCCGGGCCCGGCTGCACATGGCGCCTCGCCTTGATTCCGTTCCACCTAGACGCTCTACCCGAGCCGCTCGACGGCCTCCCGCAGCCGGGCCACCTCCCGCTCCAGCCGCTCCAAACGCCGCAACAGTTCCGGATCGGTGCTTCCTCCGGCCCCACCGGCCTGCTGGCGCTCCCGCTGGCGCTGGGCCCGCCAGCGCTGCAGCCGCTCGTAGATCAAAAGCAGCGAGGGGTCGCCCACCACGGCGTCGATGAAGGCGTCGGCGAAGGTCTCCCGGTAACCGGGGATGCCGTGGTCCTTGCCGTAGAGCAGGTGCTTTTCGACCAGCTTGGGGATCTGCGGGTTGTTGGGGCCGCCGCTCTGCCGGAAGAAGGCCTGGATCCGCTCTTCCATCGTCATGCGGCGCCCGTTGCTGGCCGGCATAGGGTCACCTCCCGCCTGGTGCGATCTGGGCCTTACCGGAACCACTTGCGCCAGTCGCCTTCGCCCTCGGCGGCCTCGCCCTGGGGTCCCGGCTCCAGCAGCTCCTGCGGCGTGACCAGGCGGGCGGGCGGTTCGGGCGGGAGGTGGCCCGGCCCGCCGGCCGGTTCGCCCGCAGCCGCCGCGCCGGCCGGGGCGCCGGTTCCCCCGCCAGCCGTGCCAGCGGCACCGGCATCGTCGCTGCCTGCGCCGGTACGCCCGGGGCCCGCTTCCTCGACGGCGCTTTCGGTGGCGGCGGTTCCCGCAGAACCGGTGCCCTGGGAGGGCGCCGCGGGGCTGCCCTCGGGTTGCTTCCGGCGCTCCTCTTCCAGCAGGGCCCGGCGCAGCACCTTGCCGATCAGCGTCTTGGGCAGTTCGCTGCGGAACTCCACGGCCCGCGGCACCTTGTACTTGGCCAGGCGCTGGCGGCAGAACTCGATGATCTCCTGCTCCGTGGCGGTCTGGCCGGGCTTGAGCACCACGAAGGCCTTGACCATCTCGCCGCGATAGGGGTCGGGGGCACCGATGACGGCGGCCTCCAGGACCTTGGGGTGCTCGTAGAGGACCTCTTCCACCTCGCGGGGGTAGACGTTGTAGCCGCCGCTGATGATCATCTCCTTCTTCCGGTCCACGATCCGGAAGAAGCCGTCTTCGTCCATGGTGGCGATGTCGCCGGTGTAGAGCCAGCCGTCCCGCAGGGTTCGGGCCGTTTCCTCGGGCCGGTTCCAGTAGCCCTTCATCACCTGGGGACCGCGGATGATGAGCTCGCCTACCTCGCCCGGCCCCAGCACCCGGGTCCCGGTCTCGATGTCGACGATGCGGGCCTCGGTGTCGGGCACGGGGAGCCCGATGGTCCCGTTGCGCTTGTACTCGTTGGGGGGATTGGCGTGGGTGACCGGCGAGGCCTCCGTCAGGCCGTACCCTTCCACCAGCTGGCCGCCGGTGCTGGCCTCGAAGCGCTCCTGCACCTCCAGGGGCAGGGGAGCCGCCCCGCTGACACAGGCCTCGATGGACGAGACGTCGATCCTGTGGAACTTGGGATGGTTCATCAAGGCCACGTACATCGTGGGCACTCCCGGCACCATGGTGGGCCGGTACTTGGCGATGGCCTTGATCACCATCTCCGCCTCGAAGCGCGGCAGGGGCACCATGGCGCACTGCAGGGCGATGGCCAGGTTCATCACCGTGGTCATGCCGTAGGAGTGGAAGAAGGGCATGACGCCCAGGATCACCTGCTGGTGCGCCTCATCCCAGCGGCCCCGCAGGGTCCATTCCGCCGTCTGCAGCACGTTGGCCACCAGGTTGCGGTGGGTCAGCATGGCGCCCTTGGCCGTACCGGTGGTGCCGCCGGTGTACTGCAAGAGGGCCAGGTCGTCGGGTTGAACCTCCACCGGCGGCGGTGCGGGGGGCGCCTCCCGGAGAAGCCGGCCGAACCAGAGCACGTTCTCATGCCGCCCGATCTCCACCCAGGTGCCGTCCTTTTTGGCCTTGAGAGGGTAGAGCCGGCCCAGGAGGGGCGACATGAACTCGTTGATCCGCGTCACCAGCACCCGCTCGAGGGGCGTGGCGTGGACCACCTGCCGCACCGTGGGATACATCAGGTCCAGGGCGACGATGACCCGGGCGCCGCTGTCGTTGAGCTGGAATTCCAGCTCCCGCGGGCTGTAGAGGGGGTTGCAGTTGACGACCACGGCCCCCGCTTTGAGGGCGCCGTAGTAGGCGATGACGAACTGGGGGCAGTTGGGCATCATCAGGGCCACCCGGTCGCCGGGCCGGATGCCCAGGTTGGCCAGCCCCCGGGCGAAGCGGTCGGCCAGCTGGTTCAGCTCGCCGTAGGTCATGGTGCGGCCGAAGAAGTGGATGGCCGGCTGCCGGGGCCGCATCTCCGCCGCCCGCTCCAGCAGCCGCTGCAGGGGGATCTCCGGGTAGTTCAGGTGGGGGCGCACCCCGGCAGGGTAGTACCGGAGCCAGGGCCGCTGGCGGATCTCTTCTTCAGGTACCAGCTCGGTGGCATGGACGGTGGCGCCGGCCGGCACCTGGTACAGCCCGGTGCCGCTGCGGCCGCGGCCCCGGGCTGTACCGGCGGAACCCGGGCCCGCCGCGTCCTCGCCAGGGGTCGCACCCCCGGCGCCATGGGCCTGCCCGTTCATCATCGCGGGGGTCACGATCACCGGTTGCCAGGCGACCATCAGCGACCCGCCGAGGATCCCCAGGATGGCTCCCACGAACAGGCCGCCCAGGGCGCCGAAGATCGATACGATGGAGAACAGGATGACCAGGATGCCCAGGTACGTCGACGCCGCCGGGAGCAGAAAGCCCGCGATGGCCGTGGCGATGACCAGCCCGGAGAAGAGATATCCCAAGAAGATCAGGGTGTCGGGCAGGAACGCGAAGGGAAACAGGTTGAGCGGCATCCACAGGATGAGGAACCCGGCGATCAGGCTCAAGGTGGCTCCCCAGAAGGGCCGCTGGGCCTTCCAGGCGCGGAAGCCGCCACCGGGGCGGGCGGGAACCCCCTGGGGTCCCCTCCCCGCTCCTCCTGTGCTGGGACCCCCCGGATCCCGGGCCAGGGCGATCCCGGCCCCGCCCGGGCCGGAGGCTGCATGCTGCATGGACATGGTCCTTCACCCCTCCCTCTCGGCCTTTCAGGCCTTGTTCGACCGCAACACGCGCCAGACGGTGTACACGCCAACCCCCAGGGATCCCCACAGCGCGGTGGTGGTCACCGCCGCCAGCCCCGGAATCCGGTCCAGGGTGCCGCCGCCCAGGGCCGCCAGCAGGGCGGAGCCCAGGAAGAAGCTGCCCGAGATCAGGCCCAGGGTGGCGCGGTTGACCATCCGGTTCAGGTTCCGGGTCGCCTGTTCGCTGAGCCTCCCTTCCACCGGCAGCTTGAAGTCGTTCCACGCCGCCCGCTCCAGGATCTTGTTCAGCCGCCGCGGCAGCGTGGCCACAAGCTCCGAAGCCTCGGCAATCCAGGCGGCGTTGGCCCGGTAGTTGAACCGGCGCGCCAGCAGCCGGCGCAGGATCTGTACGTCGGCCGATTCGACCACCGTGTGGTAGGTGATCTCCGGGCAGAGCCAGCGGGCCGTGCCCTCCGCCGCCGACCACCCCTTGGCCCAGAGGGAGAGACCGGCGGGGATGCGGCAATGATTCTCCATGGCGATGCGAATCTCTTCCATCAGCAGATGGCCCCAGTTGTGGGATCCGGCCTGTTCGGTGTCGACGTACTGGATGTAGAGGGACCGGAGCTGGTCCTTCAGGCGGCCCGCGTCGGTATAGGGCGTGGGCTCGAAGACGTCCAGCATCACCTCGGCGGCGTCTTCGGCCTGGTTGAGCCGGATGTGCAGCAGGTGGCGGAAGATGGCCTCGGTGTGCAGGGCGTCCATCCGCCCGACCATGCCCCAGTCGATGACGTACACCTTCCTGGTGTGGCGGCAGACCATCAGGTTCGACCCGTGGGGGTCGGCGTGGTAGCGCCCGTCGAGAAACTCCTTGATGTAGAGGTGGGCCAGGTCGATCATGCGCTCGAAGCGCTCTTCGAAGGTGAAGAAGTCGACGGGGAAGTCCTTGATGTTCCACCCGTCGATGTATTCGGTGACCAGCACGCGCCGCGTGGCCAGATAGACCTCGGGTACGGCCAGCGTGGCGAATTCCTCGACGATCGCGCGGCCCTCCTTGGTGTTGCGGGCCTCGATGCGCATGTCCAGTTCGCTGGCCACGCTGCTGTAGTAGTCGCGGATCACCCCGGGCAGGTCGGAGGAGGCCGCCATGGGCGGCGGCAGCAGCTTTTGCAGCCGCCGGGCCAGCTTGGCGATGTTGGCGATGTCCGTCTGGAACAGCTTGTCGACCAGGGGACGAACCACCTTGACCGCGCAGGGCCGGCCGTCCCGCAGCTGGGCGCGGTAGACCTGGGCCAGCGAGGCCGAGCCGATGGGGTCGGGGTCGATCCAGGCAAAGGTCTGCAGGCCGTCGGGCAACTCGTCGTCCAGCAGGACGGCCATGTAGGGGAAGGGCATGGGCGGGACCTGGTCCAGCAGCTGGGCCAGCTCCATGGTGATGGGCTCGGGCAGCAGTTCCTGCCGGGTTACGAGCACCTGCCCCAGCTTGATGAAGGTGGGGCCCAACTCCTGGAAGGCCAGCCGCACCCGCCGCCCGATCTGGCGCAAGCGCAGGTCCTGGGGGCTACCCGGGCCGGTGCCGGCCAGCTCCTTCACCGCATTGCGGTCTTGGAGCAGGTAGAGCAGGCCGTGGCGGGCCAGGGTGCGGACCACGGCCCGCAGCCGCTTGCGGGGCGTGATGCCAGCTTCCAGGGCGGCCAGTTCCGCCTTGATGCGCTTCTTCTCTTCCGCCCACCGGGGCGACGACCACCAGGCGGCCGACAGGTCAACCCGCCGGCCGGTTGGGGTGGCCGCCTGCCGCGGGGGCAGGGTGGCCATGGCCATGGAAACCCCCCTCGCTTTCAGGGCGGCGGGCGGGTCCGCCGGGGCGGCGACGGGCCGGGTGGGCCATCGCGGCGCTCGCGCCGCGCCGGCACCGCCCGCCGGTCGCCCGGCCGGCCCGCGAGCAGCCTGCGGGCCCTGGGCCGGTTCCACCGAACGGTCGTTAAGGCAACAGGGTGCGATGGGCGGAACGGGCATCCCCCAGAGCCCGCCGGCTGGGGACCGCCCCCGTGCCGGTTGCTCGCCGGCAGGCTCGTTTCGGCAAAGGATATTCGCGGGAGGGGTCCCGGTTTGCGCCACGGGGGGCGACGCCACCCTGGCGGGAAACGTCGTGGATGTTCCGCAACGGCCCGGCCCCTGCCGGCCCGGCGGTAGAGGGGCGGTGAAGGAGCGGGCGGTGCCGGTTCCACCGCCGGTGGGGGCTCCGTCCGCTGAGGGACCTGGGAACCAGGAGGCAGGTGGCGGGTCAAGATGAACCCGGTGCCGGCGGTGCTCCGACGGTGACGTTGACCGTCTCCCAGGTGACGCCGCCGTCCCGCGTCCGGGCCAGGCGCCAGCCGCCGTCGCCCTGCACGAAGAGAAGGCCCCAGCCCAGTTCCGCCGTGATAAAGTCCAGCTCGATAAAGGCCCGCACGCCGGACGGCCCCTGGTTGACTTTTTGCCAAGACTTCCCGCCGTCCTGCGTATGCCATACTTCGCCATACCGGGTGGTTCCAAACCAACCCGTCTTCGGGTCAAGGAAGAACAGGTCGCCCACGTAGCCACCCGCGGGGAGGCCGCCCGGCACCTCATCGCCATCGCGCTCGACCGCCGCGATGCGTTCCCACGTACGGGCAGCGTCCGCCGTTCGCAGCAGCACCTTGGTTTCGCCACCCATACCTTCATCGCTCCCACAAATGAACCAGCCGTCATTGGAGCCGATGAAGGAGGCCGACCAGGCTGCCGGATTCTCGAGCGAAGTGCATGGGTTTGTCTTGGGTTCCCAGCGCTTTCCTCCGTCGGTGGTGTGGTACAACCGGAACCGGTCGTCGGTCGCCCAGGCCACGCCCTCGCCCACCAGGTCGACGAAGCCCGGCGGGAACGGCGTCTGGACCCTGGTCCACGACGCGCCCGAATCGGTCGTCGACCAGATGACGTCGCGGGTCGTTGCCCAGCCCACGCTCGCCGAGACGAAGTCGATGCCGCCGACCGGCTCGCCGAATTGGTGGATCACGTGCCAGGAGGCCCCGCCGTCTTCCGTCCTGGCCAGCCAGCCGTCCTCGCCGAGGACAAAACCCGTGTCCGGATTCACGAAGTCGACATCCACGGGCGTCAGCGGCACCTGCTCCAACTGCTGCAGTTGCCCCTGCCTGCCCTCACCTGGCGGTGGACCGTCTCCCTCGTGCGGCTGGCTGCCGCGTCCTGGGGTGCAACCCGTCAGCAGCAACAGGATCAGGATTCCGATCCCGATGCTTTGCGGGGGGTGCCGCCGGCTCCTGAGCATCGGCCGTCGCCCTTTCTGTGAAACAGGAGCGCACCGGCCCAATTCGGCTTGGGCCAGATTCGGCGTGCTGGAAATTTATCCTCCTGGTGGTGTTTGGGTCTGTGGCGTTGTTGCTAACCGCGCCCACCCTTGCGGCGGCGGCGCACTTCTTTGAGGACCCAGCGGGGGGCGTCGAGGGGCACCCCGCGTTCCTCCAGAAGCGCCAGCGCCTCCACGGGGTCCTGCGGTGTCACGATCACCGCGCCCCGGTGCAGGTGCAGGCGGACGGCGGGACCCCGGTCGGTGCTGCCCAGCAGCAGCTGGCGGCCCAGGCCGCTGAGGTAGAACCAGCCCACCGCGTACCCCGGCGCATAAGTGGCCAGCAGGCGGATGCCCCCGGCCAGTTCCAGGTATTCGGCCCGCTGGATAGCGGCGTAGGGGATCACCCGCCGGCGCAGCAGGGTTTGGATGAGGAGCCGGTCCGGTCCAGCCAGATAGGCCAGCCGGGCCCGGGCCAGGTAGCCCAGGAAGACCAGGGCCGGTCCGAAGGCGAAGAGCCAGGGGACGCGGGTGCCCCAGGCCGCCAGGCCAAAGAGGAGCAGGATGAGGGCGGTCCAAAGGCCCTCGTCCCGGGCTGGGATCAAAGGCAGCGCCCGCCAGGCAGGGGGCTGTGACGGTGCGGGCCGGCGGGGTGGCGAGGTCACGGCTGTTCCTCCTTCTTCAGCAGCCGGCAGGCGGCCAGGTAGTCTGCCCAGGTGTCCACGTCGAGGGTGACCTCCGGTCCCGGTGCCGGCCAGCCGAGCACGCGGTCCCGGTACCGCTGAAGCAGCGGCCGGGCCCCTTCGTCGCCCGCCAGCGCCAGGACCCCGGCGAACAGGGGCCGGCCGATGACCACCGGGTGGCCCGGCCGGCCTTGCCAGAAGGGGCGGGCGGCGACGGGAGCGCCGCTCGGCCAGGAGGCCCCCCCCGGGGCCGAACCGGTGGCCGCCTGCTTCACCGCCCGGGCAAAAGCCCCGGCCAGGTCCGCCAGCACCCCGGGGGTGATGAAGGGCTGATCGGCCAGGACGATCATGGCGGCCGCCAGGGCGGGTTCGACCTGAAGGAGGGCGCGCAAGCCGAGCCGCAGCGACCGGGCCTGGCCCTGCTCGGGCCAGGGATTCACCACCGGGTGGAGGCAGGGGTGGGGGCGCCGGGGGATGTCGGCCGCGGCCACGGCGGGGTGCAGGACGGCCACCACCGGGCCTGCCGTGGCGGCCAGGGCCGCGTCGATCACCCGCTGGGCCAGGGGCTGATCGCCCAGGGGCAGGAGCTGCTTGAGCCGCCCCATGCGGGTCCCCTGACCGGCCGCCAGCACGATGATGCCGATCCGAGAGGACGTCATGTCGCCACCCCAAGCCGTGGCCTGGATTTCCACCGTATCCACCCCCCGGTGAGGGCCGGGCTTCTGGCTGGGCCGGTCGCTCGCCCCAGGGGCCGCCGGGCATTCGCCCTGTTGGCCTCCAGGCATGGACTTCAGCCTGGAGGGACCGGACTCTGGCCGGGATCGGCCCTCCCCCCTGGGATCGGCGCAGGACCGGCCGGTCGAGATCTGCCTTCGCTATTGTCCACCCTGGGCGGAGCGCTGTCACCGGGTCGCTGCCGGCCGACGGCGCGCCCTGGGTACGTCGGTACGTCCCCGCAGAAAGAACCGGCGGGGCCGCCCGGCGGTGCAGGCCCCCGGCACCACCGGGGACGGCACGCTGCCCGCTTAGCCCCCGCTACCTGCCGGCGGGCACGGGTTGCGGCGCTGGCCGGGGCAGTTCAGGGCAGGATTCTGGCCCGGGATCCGGAAGGAACTGGCGAGGGAGCGCCGAAAAAGAAACCCCAATGTACCCTTAATAAACGTTAAGTAATCCTGCTAGCAACCCGGCTGGCAATCCGGCCACCGCCCGGTGCGGTGGACCGGCCCGGTGAGGTGAACCGGCGGTTGGGGGGACGGCGTTGGCACAGGGAAAGATCCTGGCACCACAACAGGAGACCATCCTCCGGCGGGCGGCCAGCCTGTTTGCCCGCCAGGGGTACCCCGCCACCACCATGCGGGATCTGGCGGCGGCGCTGGGGGTCACCCCGGCAGCCCTCTACTACCACTTCAGCAACAAGGACCAGCTGCTGCTCGAGGTGATGTTGCACGGGATCCAGGTGGTCCACCGCCGGGTGGAGGCGGCAATGGCGGCGGCCGGTCCCGGGGTGGCCGAGCGGATCTGGGCCGGGCTGCGGACCCACCTGCTGACGTGCCTGGAGCACCAGGACTTCGTCGCCGTGATCCTGCAGGAGAGCCGCTACCTGAGCCCGGAGGCGGCCGAACAGGTGGTGGCCGCCCGGGATGCCTATGAGGCGCTGTGGGCTCGTACATTGGAGGAAGGCGCTGCGGCAGGGCTTTTCCAGGCGGACGTCGACCTGCGGCTTCTTCGCCTCTTCGGCTTCGGGGCCATGAACTGGGTCACGGTGTGGTACCGGCCGGACGGTCCCCAGAGCCCGGAGGCCATCGCCGACGCCTTCCTGCTGTACATCGCGAAGGGGGTGTTACGGCCGGAAGTGGCCGGAGCGCTCATCGCCCAGGTGGCGGCCACGGCCGGCTGCCCGCCGCGGCCGGGTTCGTCCGGTCGAGGGGGAAGGGGCGGCCGGCACCCGTGACGGGGACCCCACAGCCGCCACGGGATGGCCGTAGGGGGATCCGGCCGACCGGCGGGAGAGCGAAGCGAGGGGGCCGGCAGGCCGGTGGCATGCCGGTACCGGTGCGGCAGGTTCCATTCCCGTGATCCGTTCGGTGATCTGTTCGCTCCAATTCCGAACCGCGCGTTTTCGGGAGGGGATGGCCGGTGGCGTACCAGGCGTTTTCCGAGGAGTGGGCCAAGGCTTACAAGGAGCAGATCAACGCGAACCCCAACTATCGCGAGGCGGCCCGGACCTGGGAGTGGCCCCTGGCCTTCGTCCTGGAGGCGGACCCGTCCCTGGGCATCGAGGAGGAACGGGCCATCATCCTGGACCTCTACCAGGGCGAGTGTCGGGATGCCCGCATCGGCGGCAAGGATGACCTGGAGAACGTTCCCTACGTCATCAGCGCCGACGCCTACACCTGGAAGCAGGTGATGGACGGCCAGCTGGACCCGCTGGCGGCCATGATGCGGGGCAAGCTCAAGATCCTCAAGGGCGACATGGGGGTGCTGTCGGGCTACGTCATCGCCGCCAAGGAGCTGGTGACCTCCGCCCAGCGGGTGGAGACGGAGTTCCCCGAAGGGGTGGCATGACGGCCTCATGGCGGCCCCATAAAGGCCCCATGACGACCCCGGCGGTGCGGCCGGAGCGAGGGAGGGGTGGCCTGACATGAAGGCTGTCACCTACCGCGGCGTGGGCCAGGTGGCCATCGAAGACGTCCCCGAGCCCAAGATCCAGCATTCCGGTGACGCCATCGTCCGCGTCACCCGCTGCGCCATCTGCGGCTCGGACCTCCACATCTACCACGGTCACATCCCCGGCATGGTGCCGGGGTCCGTCTGCGGCCACGAGTTCACCGGCGTGGTGGAGGAGGTGGGACCCGGCGTCCAGGCCTTCCGCAAGGGAGACCGCGTGGTGGGCACCTTCCACACCGCCTGCGGTCACTGCCCCATGTGCCGGAAGGGCGCCTACAACCAGTGCCGGGAATACGGGGTGTTCGGTTACGGGGTGGCCTTCGGCAACCTGCCCGGATCCCAGGCCGAGTTCATCCGGGTGCCTTATGCCGACGTCAACCTGCGGGTGATTCCCCGGGAGCTCAGCGACGAGAAGGCCCTCTTCTGCGGGGACATCCTCACCACCGCCTACGGCGCGGTCCGCAACGCGCAGCTGCAGCCGGGAGAGACGGTCGCGGTGATCGGCTGCGGGCCGGTGGGCCTGATGGCGATCCAGAGCGCCCTTGCCCAGGGAGCGGCCCGGGTCCTGGCCATCGACCTGCTGCGCGACCGGGTGGAGCTGGCCGAGCGGCTGGGGGCGGTTCCCATCGTCGCCAGCGAGACCAACCCCGTGGCCCAGGTCAACAAGCTGACGGGGGGCCTGGGGGCCGACGTGGTGATCGAGGCGGTGGGCGGTCCCAGGACGGTGGCCCTGGCCTTCGAGCTGGTGCGGGGCGGCGGGCGCATCTCGGCGGTGGGGGTCACCACGGCCGAGAGCTTCCCCTTCCCCCTGGCCACCAGCCTGACCCGGGACATCAGCTTCCGCATCGGCCTGGCCAACATCCACCGGGACATCGACGCCACCTTGGCCCTGGTGGCGGGGGGCCGGATCGACCCTGAGGTGATCATCAGTCACCGCCTGCCGCTGGCGGAGGCCGTCGAAGGATATCGCCTGTTCGACAGCCGCGAGGCGACGAAAGTGGTGCTGATCCCCGGCGAGTGACGGCGGCGGGCTGGCCGGCAAGATGGGTCCCTGGGGGGTGGAGCCATCGCCGGCGATCCCGGGAGGATCGCGGGGCCAGATCGCCAGGAAAGGACGGGGATGCACATGGCCGGTGCAGTGACGCCCGGTGCGGCAGGCGCCGCGCCGGAGCCGGGCCAGGGGCGCCCGGCGGTGGCGGTGGCGCGCCACGATGCCTTCACCACCACCAGCAGCCGCGGGTTGAACCACGACCTGCCGCCGATGCGGCTTTACCACAAGGCCAAGAAGTTCGGCACCTGGGATCCGCGGGCCATCGACCTCAGCCAGGACCGGCAGGACTGGCACCTGCTCAGCGACGCCCAGAAGGATGCCCTGTTGCGGCTGGTGTCGCTGTTCGCAGCTGGTGAAGAGTCCGTCACCCTGGACCTCCTTCCGCTCATCATGGTGATCGCCAGGGAGGGCCGCCTGGAGGAGGAGATGTTCCTCACCACCTTCCTCTGGGAGGAGGCGAAGCACACCGAGTTCATGCGCCGCTTCCTCGACGAGGTGGCCGGGGTCTCCGGGGCCGACCTGCACCATTACCACACCCCCAGCTACCGCAGGATCTTCTACGAGGAGCTGCCCCGGGCGATGAACCGGCTGCTGGAAGACCCCTCGCCAGCCGCCCAGGCGGAGGCTTCGGTGACCTACAACCTGATCGTCGAGGGGGTGCTGGCCGAGACAGGCTACTACGCCTTCTACCGCACCCTCCAGCGGCAGGGGGTCATGCCGGGCTTCATCCAGGGCATCCGCAACTTCCAGCGGGACGAATCCCGGCACCTGGCCTACGGGGTCTTCCTGCTGCAGCGCCTGGTGGCGGCCGACGACGCCATCTGGCAGGTCATCGACCGGCGGTTGAATTACCTGCTCCCCTACGCCCTGGGCGTGACCCACGAGATCTACGCGGCCTATGGGGGCCAGCATCCCTTCGAGGTCGACCAGAAGGAGTTCATCGACTACGCCATCAAGCAGTTCAGCCTGCGGGCCCAGCGCATCGAGCAGGCCCGGGGCAAGTCCCTGGCCGAGGTCTACCGGCTGGCCGCCGACCAGGTGGAAGAGGCCACCGGCGCTGCGGACGAACCGGCCGCTGGGGCGGGCCCGGGCGGCCTGGCGGCTGGCGGAGGAGGGTCCGGCGCATGAGTTCGCGGGAGGGGCCGGGTTCGTCCCGGTCGCAGACCCTGGAGCTTCCCTTCGTGGCCCCATCCCTGCGGCAGTGGCTGAGCTCGCCCAAACAGCTCTTCATCGGCGGGCGGTGGCAGGAGCCCCGCTCGGGCCGCTACCTGACGGTGACCGACCCCTCCACGGGCGAGCCGCTGGCCGAGGTGGCCGAGGCGGGGGAGGAGGACGTGGATCTGGCCGTCCAGGCGGCCCGGCGGGCCCTGGAGGGCACCTGGGGGAAGCTGCCCCCGGCGGAGCGCGGGCGGCTGCTCTGGAAGCTGGCCGACCTTCTGGAGGAGAACGCCCAGGAGCTGGCCCAGCTGGAGTCCCTCAACACCGGCAAGCCGGTGACCGAGACCAGCATGGCGGACATCCCCCTGGCCGTCGAACACTTCCGCTACTTCGCCGGCTGGGCCACCAAGTGGACGGGGGAGACGCTGCCCGTGTCCTTCCCCGGCGAGTACCTGGCCTACACGCGGCGGGAACCGGTGGGCGTGGTGGGGGCCATTGTGCCCTGGAACTTCCCCCTGATGATCGCCTCCTGGAAGCTGGCGCCGGCCCTGGCCACGGGGAACACGGTGGTGCTCAAGCCCAGCGAGCTGACGCCGCTGACGGCCCTGCGCTTGGCCGAGTTGGTGCGCCAGGCCGGCTTCCCCCCGGGGACGGTGAACGTCCTGCCGGGCTACGGCGAGCCCGCCGGACGGGCGCTGGTGGAGCATCCGGGGGTCGACAAGATCTCCTTCACCGGCTCCCCGGGGGTCGGCCGCAAGATCATGACGGCGGCGGCCCGGGACTTCAAGCGGGTCACCCTGGAGCTGGGCGGTAAGTCGCCCAACATCGTCTTCCCCGACGCGGACCTGGACAGCGCCGTGGCGGGGGCGATGATGGGCATCTTCTTCAACCAGGGTGAGGTCTGCTGCGCCGGCTCCCGCCTGTTCGTCCACAAGGAGCAGTTCGACCGGGTGGTGGGAGCCATCGCCGAGCGGGCGGGCCGGCTGCGCCAGGGGCCGGGGATCCACCCCATGACCCAGATGGGACCCCTGATCAGCCAAACCCACATGGAGCGGGTGCTGGGCTACATCGAAAAGGGACGCGCCGAAGGGGCCGAGCTGCTGGTGGGCGGGGAGCCCAACCCCGAGGCCGGAACGGGCTATTTCGTCAAACCCACGGTGTTCCTGGGCCGGGACGACATGACTATCGCCCGGGAGGAGATCTTCGGGCCGGTCCTGACGGTGCTGCCCTTCGAGAGCCTGGACGAGGTGGTGCGGCGGGCCAACGACACCCCCTACGGGCTGGCGGCGGGGATCTGGACGCGGGATGTGGCGAAGGCCATCAAGGTGGCCCACCGCCTCAAGGCGGGGACGGTGTGGATCAACGGCTACAACCTGCTGGACGCCACCAGCCCCTGGGGCGGGTTCAAGCAGAGCGGCATCGGCCGGGAGATGGGGCGCTATGCCCTGGAGCACTACACCGAGGTGAAGAGCGTCTGGATCAATCTGGGTTGAACCGGCAAGCGCCGGGCTCGGGTGGAGTCCTTGGGGGGAGACGGAGTGGGGGATCCGTTGCGGGCCATCGCCGTGGCCTACATGGTGGCGGGGGCGGGAGCCATCGTGCTGCCCGCCTTCGTGTTCGTCGCCGGGTATCGCCGGTGGGGCTGGCGAGCCCGGGTGGCGCTGGTGGGGGCGGCCACGTTCCTCGTCTTTCAGGGCGTCCTGCGGCTGCCGTGGCAGCCGGCCTTCAGCGCCTGGGCCACCGCCCGCTGGGGCGTGGTGGCGGCAGGGCTACTGGCGTCGTTGACGGCGGCCCTTTGGGAAGAGGCGGGGCGCTATGTAGCGTATCGGGTGGCCGTCCGGAGGCCCCGGCTGGCCGATGCCGCGGCCATGGGGGTCGGGCACGGCGGCTTCGAAGCGGCGGTGCTGGTGGGGCTCTCCTTGCTGGGCACGGGGATCGCGTTGCTGGCCCTGCCGCTGCTGGGCGCCGGCGGGGGTGGTGCCGATGCCGGGGGCGGGGCCGTCCCGGGGACGGGGTGGCCCACCCTGCCCCCCGAGGCGGGGGCGGCGCTCGACCAGCTGCGGCAAGCCGCCCTGGAGGGCGGGATGCTGGCCCCCGTACTCGCCCTGGTCGAGCGGGCCGCCGCCCTTACCCTGCACGTGGGCCTCAGCATCCTGGTGGCGGCGGCGTGGGTCCAGCGGCGTGCCGTGTTGTGGCTGGCGGCGGTGGGCATCCACTTCGCGGCCAATGCGGCGGCCGTGGCCCTGGCCCAGATGGGCCACGCCGTGGCGGCGGAGGCGGTCGTGCTCGTGCTGGCGGGCCTGACCCTGTACACCGGCCTGCGCTGGGGGCCGCTGCTGGATGCGGCGGCGGGTTCGAACGACCCGGCGGGAACGCAGCCGGCGGTACCGTAGAGCGGGGGGCTGCAACGTCGTGGCGGTAACCCCGTGACTGCCCCCCGCCGGAGCCGATCACCATGACGGGCGGGGGCTCTGTCCCAAGATCGCACGGCCCCGCCCGCCGCCCTGGGTGACCGCGTTGGGTCGCGGGCCGGGCAACCCGCCCCTGAAGACTGGTCTGGTTCCTAGCGCCCCTTGCGGGTGTCGTGGTGCCGGTCGCCGGCGGCTCCCGCGGTCCGCCAGCTGGCCCGCAGAACCAGGACCAGCGCGATCACCGCACCCAGGCCGGCCGCGCCGGCCAGGGCCATGACCGGCGTGCTCCAGGGGGCGGCCCGTCCCGTCAGGGTCTGGCCAAGGCCCGGCAGAACCCGCAACAGGGCCGCGAGAGCTGCCAGGGCCACGGCCACGGCGACCCCCCTGCGGCTGCGCAGGCGTCCCCCGCCGAAACCCGGCAGCATGGTGGGGGCAACACCCATGATGAGCAGGGTCATGAAGCCGGCGCCCACGGCATGGAGCGGCGCGTCGGCGGGCGGGGTGCTGGCGGCCACCTGCACGCCCAGCGTTCCCAGACCCCGGAGCCCCAGCATCAATGCCGCCAGCAGCGCCCAGACGTAGGCCAGCACGGCGGCCACCCCGGCGGGATCCCGCCACCAGCGATAGCCCCCTTTATCGCCGGGGAACACCAGCCGGGGCTCAAAGACGCGCACCCCTATGGTGCCGAGGACCAGGGCTGCACCCCAGGCCAGGTCGGCGGCTGCCGACACCCCGGGCGATGCGGGCCGGCCGGTGAGGAGGGCGCCAATTCCCGCTGCCGTATCCAGCAGCAGCGCCCCCCCGAAGGCGCCGGCGGCCGCTGCCAGCCACCCGGGTCGTGCCGGGCGAATCCGGAAGAACAGGCTGAACACCCGGGCGGACATGGCCACCGAGATGGTGCCGATGAAACCGAACAGGGTGAGGCGCAGGGCCGCCGCATCCACCGGCCCCGGCAGGGTGGCCGGCACGGCGGCGGGGAGGCTGGCGGGAGCCGCCGCCGCTCCCGCACCGGCGGCCGGGTTGAAGCCGGCGGCCGCCCGCAGCGCCGCGGTTGCGGCGCTGAAGGCGCCTAGAGTCCACAACAGGAGGCCGGCCAGCAGGCTGGCGCCGGCCAGGACGAACAGGGGGGCCACCTGGGCAAAGGCCTTCTTCTGGCCCAGGGGCGGGCCCTGGCGCAACGAACGGGCCAGCAGCCCGGCAAGCAACCCCGCCGCCACCACCTCAAGGGCGGCACCGGCGGCCAGGATCCAGAGGCCCGCTGCCCGCGCAGCTGGTGCTGCCACCAGGGCGGCGAGGGCCTGGCCACCCACCCTCAAGGCCAGACCGGCGGCCAGGAGCATGAACCCCAGGGGTATGCGCCGGGGGTCGCTCAGCGTGCTGCCCCGCAGCCGGGGCAGGAACTGCAACGCCACCCCCAGGATCAGCGCGCCGCCCCAGCCCACCAGCTGGGCGTGGCCGTGGGCCTGGGCCAGGGCAGGGTAGGCGGAAGCCCAGCTCCATCCCTGCCAGGCAGCGGCCGCCAGCACGCCTCCCAGCAGGAAGCCCGGAACCAGGGCGGCCAGCACGGCCAGGTCGAAAAAGGGGAGCCAGGGCCAGTGCCGGTTCTTCCGGCGCTGGGAGGCCGGCACGCTGGGGCGCCGGCTCCCGGGGGCCGCCACGCTGGGGCCAGCGGCCCCCTCTCTCGGGACCGCCGCTCCCTGGGCCGTCCGCGGGCCCTCCGGTGCCGCCGCCCGCCGGGCCGGGCCGCCATCCGCGACGACTGCGGCGAGAGAGCCTGTTTCGGCTTCTCCCCCGGCCGGGCGGGGGCCAGGTTCGGATTGGCGGGGGCGGGGTTCGGGTTCGTCCACGGGCCGGGCAAGGGGCATTGCCGGCTCAAGGGTATGCCCCGCGGTCCCGCCCTGGGGAGCCTGGGGTTCACGGGTCATGCTGCCCACCTCTCTCGGTACCTTGTGCATTCACCCTGCGCCCTCCACGCCGCGTGCCACCGGCCCCGCGTGCTGGTTCCATGGGTAAGTTCGCCCTCATCATCCCCCACAGCCTGCCCGCCCCGCAGTGCGCTGGGTCACAGGGTGGCGCTGGGAACGGCTTCGGGCCGGCTCATGGCACCGCGCGAGGTGACGAAGCGAGCGACCATGACCTGCCACCATCGTGGCCCGGCAGAGTGACCAGGCCCACCCGCGCCTGTCCACGACACCTCGATACCTCGACGACCGCGTACCGCGCTGGCGGAAGCTCCGCAATGGCATGGCACCTGGCCGCGCCCGCGCGGCATCGGGCCGGCGCAACCCTGCCCTGGCGAGGCACCGCCACGCGGCGGCCCCGCGAGGGCGCGGCACCTGGATGGCACAGCCCCGCCAGGGCGCCGCACGGGACAGCGGAGGCGCCGGCGCGGCAACGCGGCCCCGGCCCCGCTGGCAGGAATGGGCTGTGCGGGAGAAAACTGATGCTGGGGAAGACTCGGGGAGGATCGTCATGGACCCCATGGACCAGCCCGTACTGCCCTCCCGGCGGGGGGCCTTCGACACCCGGGAGGCGGTGGTGGCCGCTCTGCGCCGCATCCACCCCTTCGACCAGGTGCCCGCCGAGCTGGTGGCCCGGGTGGCCGAGCAGGTGCGCTGGCGACCGTGCCACGCCGGCGACGTGCTGTTTCGCGAGGGCGAGCCTGTCAAGGCCGTGTTCCTCCTGCGCCAGGGGCGCGTCAAGATCGTGGCCGTCGACGACGAGGGCCGCGAGTACATCATGCATCTTCTGGGACCGGGTGATCTCTTCCCCGCCGTGGGGCTTTTCACCGGCGGCGGCTACCCCGCCACCGCCGAGGTGATCCAGGACGGCGTGGTGGGGACGGTAACCCGGGAGGCCATCCTCGACCTGGTGCGCCGGCACGGGGATCTGGCCATGGCCTTGCTGATGGCCCAGGAAGAACGCATCCGCTACCTGCAGGATCGCATCCGCAGCCTGGTCTGGCGCGACCTGCGCACCCGGGTCCTTGAGGTCCTGGTCAAGCACATGGGCGACCAGCTCACCCACCAGGAGATCGCGGCCCTGGTGGGGGCCGCCCGGGAGAGCGTCAGCCGGGTGATCAGCGAGTTCAAGCGCCAGGGACTGGTGACCCGGGACCCCAGCGGCCGCTGGCGGGTGCGACCCCGAGGGGGCGACGGGCGGTAGCGGCAGCCAGGAGCGGCAGGCCCCATGCCGGCGGCGATCCCGCCGCGTACCGGCAAATCGGGCCATAGCGAGGCACTATGGCCAAAACGGGGGAGCACCGGCCGCCAGGCCGCCACTCCCCCGGAGATCATCCGTGCCCTGCCTAGACCGTTTCGGTCATTTGCTGGTTCTTCCTGGTTCAGTTCCCGGTTCTCCTGGTCTTGCGATCCCGTACCCGCAGGCGACCCGCAGGGGCTGGGTTGGCAGCGCCGCCCTCCCGTGACTTCCGCGCGCCCGTGACTTCCGGAACGGCGATACCTACTCCTCCACCTGGAGCACCTGGATCAGGCCCATCATGTTGCCCTGGGCGTCTTCCACGTGGGAGATGATGTGGCAGTGCCAGACCCACGTGCCCGGGCGGTCGAAGTTGACCAGGACGTCGTAGGTGTCGCCCGGCATCAGGTCAAGGGTGTTGGCCTTCATGGGTTGGGGCAGGGGCTGGCCGTCCTTGGCGATGATGGTGAAGTCCGACCCGTGCAGGTGCATCGGGTGCACCTGGTCGCCGATGTTCATCAGCCGGAAGCGGGCCGTCTCGCCGACCTTGAGCTTGATCGGCGCGGTGTGGGGGAAGGACTTGCCGTTGATCACGTAGCCCAGCTGCCCGTCGGAGATCATCAGGCTGTAGTCGGCGTCGTACTTCCAGGGCTCGGGGTCCTTGGGCTCGACGATGAAGGTTCCATAGAGCCCCATGCCCTTCTGCTTCATCGTGTTGTGATGGGTGTGGTACATGTGGGTTCCCGCCGGCCGGGCCACGAACTCGTAGACGAACTGGCCTCCGGGCGGGATGGGATCCTGGGTCACCATGGGCACGCCGTCCATCTTGTTGGGTACGGCCAGCCCGTGCCAGTGGATCACGGTGGGCTCGGGCAGCTGGTTCTTCACGATGATGCGGACCCGGTCGCCCTCCTTGACCCGGATCTGGGGGCCGGGCACCGTGCCGTTGAAGGTCCAGGCCTCATATTCCTTGTCGCCCACGGACCACTTGACGGGAAGCGCCGTCAGTTCGAAGACCTTGACGCCATTCTCCACGCGGTACCGGGCCAGCTGCTGCCCCTCGGGCAGCGCCTTCTGGCCCTCCGAGCCCGTGCCCGCGGGGTAAATGGTGTAATCCGCAGCCGCTTCGCCGCCTCCCTGGCCGCCGTGGCCGGTCCCTTCGGCACTGCCGGTGGTGCCGGCTGCGGACGAACCGGCTCCTGCCGGGGTCCCGTCGTTGCCCGAACCGGACGCGCCGGCCATGGGGTAGACGGCCCAGAGCAGCAGCCCCAGCACCACCACGCCCGCCAGCATCCACCAGCGCCGGCGGGTCTTCACCTTGCCCCCGTGCCCGCCCGTGCCGCCTGCGGCACCCTGGCCCGGGGGCAGGTTCCCCCCGCCGCTCCCGCGCGCTTCCCGGCGGTCCAATGCGCCCGTTCCCATCACTGCCGCACCTCCTGTGACGTTGGCTGGATCAGCGTCCACAAGGCCATGGTGGCAGGCGATCCTGAAGGGTACTTAAGGCAAAGCTGAGCGGCACCTGAGGAAATGGTGGCCCGGACGCAAATGCAAACCGCCCCCAAATGCGAAGGCCGCCAGGAAAGACTGGCGGCGGTGGTGTGCATTGCAGACCAGCTTCAACGGTACCAACCCGGCAGGGACCCGGGAGCGGGGCCCGATCCGGTTACGGGAACCCGGGCAAACCCGGCCCCGACCGGGCCACCTTGGCCCCGCCGGACGGCCCCGCCCAGATGACGGGCCGGGAGGACACCGGTGCAAGCCCGGGTCGCCACTGCCCGGCTCCCCCTGCAGGGGAGCCGGGGAGACCGGCCGCCGGCAGGGCCGGCCGCCGCCCGAGGTCGCCCTTACCCGGGCGGCTGGGCCGACCGCACCCAGGCGGCAGGGTCCGCCGCACTCAGGCGCCAGCGCCGGCCGCACCCAAGCGGTAGCACCGGCCGTACCCAGGTGGCAGGACCGGCCGCACTCAAGCGGCGCGGCCGCCCGGACTCAGGCGCTTTCCCCGGCGAACACCAGCTCCGCCACCGCCGCGGTTCCGGTGCTGGGATCGTAGGCGCAGGTCGGCTCTTCCGCCAGCGGATCGCCCGTCAAGGCGTACGCCCGGGCCCGGGACCCGCCGCACAGCTGGCGGAAGGGGCAGCGGCCGCACTTCCCCTTCAGCTGGGCGGGGTCGCGGAGGGAGCGGAAGAGCGGGCTGTCCCGGTAGATGCGCGCCAGGGAACTGGTCCGGATGTTGCCCGCCGCCAGGGGCAAGAAGCCGCTGGGGAAGATGGTACCCGTGTGGGAAACGAAGCAGAACCCCTTGCCGTCGCCGATGGCCGGACGCGGCGGCCGGCCGCGTTCGACCAGCACGCGGCGGTATGCCGGAGCCTCCGTGGTCTTGATGGCGAAGGGGACCTTGCCTTCCAGGTCCGCCAGCCAGCGGTACACCGCCTCGTGCTCGGCGGCGTCGAGGGGCTCCAAGGTCGCGCCCCGGCCCGTGGGCACCAGGAAGAACACGCTCCACCGACCGGCGCCCAGCTCGGCCACCAGGCGGGCGATCCGGTCCAGTCGCCGCCAGTTGAGCCGGGTCACCGTGGTGTTGATCTGCAGGCGGAGCCCGGCCTCCCGCACCGCCCGCGCCGCCTCCAGGGTGCGGGCAAAGGACCCCGTCCAGCCGCGGAAGGCATCATGAAGGGCGGCCTCGTCCCCGTCCAGGCTGAGAGCGATGGCTTCGGCGCCGGCCTCGGCCATGGCCCGGATGCGCTCGGCGGTCAAAAGGGGCGTGGCGCTGGGGGTCACCGAGGGATGCAGGCCCCGGCGCGCCGCGTGGCGGATCAGGTCGTTCAGGTCCGGGCGCTTGAGCGGGTCGCCCCCGGTGAAGACGAAGAGGCGCGTCCCCATCTCCGCCGCCTCGTCGACCAGCCGGCGCGCCTCGTCCGTGGTCAGTTCCAGAGGGTGGCGGTGAGGCTGGGCCGACGCGCGGCAGTGACGGCAGACCAGATCGCACGCCTGGGTGGTCTCCCAGATGAGGATGACGGGAGCGCGGTCGAAGTCGATGGGTGGGCGGGCGCGGGCGGCATCCGGGGGTTTCGGCAGGTGGCTCACGACCAGCACCTCCGTTTGGCGAACGATCTCCGCATCTCCGCGGGTTCCGCCGGCTCGGTCCGTCGGGCTGCCCCCGTCCATCGTGCCCCCGTCCATCGGGCTGCCCGGCGCGGATGGGGCGTGATACCGGCCCCAGCGAAAGGGCGATCCGGCGGCGGGGGCCGCCGGATCGCCGCGGCTGGTTCGTCCGCCCGGTCAGGGCCGGCGGAGGGACCGGGGTCAGTGCCCGTCCGCCGTCATCTCGGGCGCGTCGAAGACCTCGGGGTTCGGATCGCCCTCCACCACGATCTGGGCCAGGGCGCCCTTGTCGATGGACCGGCTGATGGAGTGGTCCACCAGGGTGTAGGTGCCCGGGACGTCGACGGTGAACTCAACCCAGGCCGCGCCGCCCGCGGGGATCAGCGTGGTCTGCACGTTGTGCACCGCTTCCGTGGCCCCCTGGTCGTGGACCGCGTCGAAGACCTCACCGATCACGTGGAAACTGGAGATCAGGTTGGGGCCGCCGTTGCCGACGAAGATCCGGATTCGGTCGCCCACCTTGGCCTTCATCGCCCGCTCGCCCGTCCAGTAGGCGCTGGCGCCGTTGAACACCACGTAGTTGGGCTCCTCGTCCAGCAGGGCCTCATAGTCGTATCCGGCATGGCCCTTCTCGCCGTGCTTCAGGTCGGTGTAGATCTCGCCCTGGACGATGTAGAACTCCTTGTCGACAGGCGGCAGGCCACCTTCCGGCTCGACCAGGATCAGGCCGTACATCCCGTTGGCGATGTGGCTCGGGATGTGGGGCGACGCGCAGTGGTAGATGTACAGGCCCGGGTTCAGCGCCTTCCAGGTGAAGACCTTCTCCTCGCCCGGCTTGACCTGGGTTGCCACGGAGCCGCCACCGGGGCCGTTGACCGCGTGCAGGTCGATGGAGTGGATCTGGCCGCTCTGGGGCGAGTTCTTCAGGTGCAGTTCCACGGTATCGCCGACCCGCACCCGCAGCATGGGCCCGGGCACCTGGCCGTTGAAGGTCCAGTAGGTGTAGGTGGTGCCGTCGGCCAGCTGGCCGTCCAGTTCCACCGCCTCCAGGTCGATGCGCACCGTCTTGGGCGGCCGCTTGCCGACCGGCTCCGGGACCGCCGTCGGATCGGCGGCCACCACCTTGGCATCGGCACGGGCCGGTTCGACCTGCTGGGCCCGTTCCGTACCCGAACCGGACGAACCCGCCTGCCCCTTGTTGCTGTCGCCGGCGGCGGTGCTGCCGCAGGCCGTCACCGCCACCAGGCTGAGACCCAAAAGCAGCGCCAGCCATCCGCGAGTACGCCGCCTCTTCTGTGCCGCGCGGCCCTGGGGACCGCTCATTGGACGTGCCATCGGAGGTCCCTCCCCTTTCGGAAGTTGCGCACCGCTCCGCCCTCGCCGGCATCCCCGCCGCTGGTGCGCTCCGCTCCTTGGTGATCCCGGAGCGCGCTGCGGTGCTCAGTTCCGATGCTGGGGGAGGATCCTGAGTCTCCGCTGAGGCGGGTGTGAACGCCGCCTGAGGATTGGCGGCCGCCCCGGCGGGCCGCTTCCGGGGCGGCCGGCCGGGCAACCCGCTCGCCCACCACCGGCCCATCGCTGCGACAGGCTGGTCGCCGGCCCCCGGCGGCCGGTAGCCGGGCTACCCCCGCCTTGCCATGACGGGCCGGCAGTCCGGCCGCCCGCAACGGCCCGTCACCGGACCAGCTGCACCGCCAGGAACACCACGACGAGCGCCAGCAGCGCCGTCAGGCGCGCCAGGTGCCCCGAACGGCGGCGCAGGGCGGTGGCATCCGCTCCGCTGCGGGCGGCCCGCTCGGCGGCCGGACCGGCCACGAAGTCGTGGATGGCCGTCAGCAGCATCATGACGAACACGGCCAGCAGCTTCGCCCCCATCACCCGCCCCCAGGGGCTGTCGAAGAACGTACCGCTGAGCACGTTGGCCAGGGTGGCCCCCCGGGCCGCCATCTGGATGGACCCGGTGACCACCAGGATCCCCAGGGCCGTCCATCCCACCGCCCGGAACCGGCGCCCCACGTCGGTGAAAAGGCGCGTCCGGACGTCCTGGGGATAACGCCGTGAGGCCGGCACCACCACGAGGCTGAGGAACAGGATGCCGCCCACCCAGACCATGGCGGCAAGGATGTGGACGTAGACGATCAGCTCGTACCCGGTCATCGGCGGCCTCCTCCTTGCCCAGGCTGTCTCCGCCGGCGGCGACCGTCACCGTTGTAACGGTACCATGCCGGTCCAGCGGGGCTGTGACTGCTATCACAGCCTCGGCCGGCGCGCCGGCGCTACGCTGGCATCGACCCGCAGGCGCAGGGTCGCACTGCGAAGGAGGGGGTCCACGTGACCACGCGCAACGAAACGGTGGCGGCGCGGATCCGCGCCCACCACGACGCCATGGCCCGGGAGCTGGACGGGCGGCTGGACGCCCTGGTGGCGGCCGTCCGCCGGGGCGAGCCGTACCGTCCGGCCCTGGAGAACGTGCTGCAGTACGTCCGCCAGGAGATCCTGCCCCACGCCGCGGCCGAGGAGGAAACCCTCTACGCCGCCGCGTCCCGGCGAGAGGCGGGGCGCGCCCTGGTGAAGGGGCTGACGGCCGAGCACGGGACGATCCAGGAGACCCTGCGGCGGCTGGAGGGAGCCGGGGACGCCCTGGAGGCCGTCGCCCTGGCGTCCGCGCTGACGGCCCTCTTCATCAGCCACGCGGCGGAGGAGAACGACGCCCTGCTTCCCGTCTTGATGGAAGAACCGGCGGAGGACCTGGAGGCCCTGCTTGAAGGCATGCACGAGCGGCTGACGGGTGCAGCCCTGGAGGCCGGCGGGGAGGCGGGCACGAGCGGGGGAGCCGCCGCGGAGGAGGACGGTACGCCGGAGCTCGACGTTCGCGCCCTGCCACCCTTCCAGCGCCACCAGCTGATCTTTGCCACCTACGAGGCGATGCGGCCGGGCCAGGCCTTCATCCTGGTCAACGATCACGATCCCAAGCCGCTGTACTACCAGTTCGCTGCGGAGCATCCCGGCGCGTTCGAGTGGGAATACCTTGAGCAAGGCCCCGAAGCCTGGCGCGTGCGCATCGGCAAGGTGTGACCTGCCCGCGCCAGGTGCCGGCAGGGCGTGACCGGCGTCACGGCGGCCGGCGCCGGCCGGTTCTACCGTCAAGGTGGAGGTGAGACCCGTGATCTACGTGATCTGCGAGCCCTGCATCGGGGTGAAGGACAAGTCCTGCCAGGAAGTCTGTCCCGTCGACTGCATCTACGAGGGCGACGACCAGTTGTACATCAACCCTGACGAGTGCATCGGCTGCAGCGCGTGCGCGGCCGTTTGCCCCGTCGAAGCCATCTACGACGAGGACGAGGTCCCCGAGCAGTGGAAGAGCTACATCGAGAAGAACCGCAAGTTCTTTGAGCAGTGAGCGGTCCTCTGAGCGCAGTGAGCAGTCCCTTGAGCGCGTGAACGGCGACGCATGCGGCCGGACAGGCTGCCGGCGGCATGCGTCGCTGTGACATTTCTGCCGCCCCCTCGGGACGGCTTGCGGGTTGCCCCTTGGCAACGCCGGAATGGCTCAGGGGAGGAGGAGTAGAATGCGCGTCGACTATGCGGCCGTGGCACCTGGAGCGGTGGAGGCCATGCGGGCGCTCGAGAGCTTCGTGGCCCGGAGCGGGCTCGGGCGTTCGCTCCTGCACCTGGTCAAGCTGCGCGCCTCCCAGATCAACGGCTGCGGTCGGGCGGGCCGGCCCACGGGAGGGGACTGGCGTCGCACAGCGCGGGGGCGGCCTGGGAGGAACCCGGCCGCCCCGTACGGGCAAGAGGCGTCAGCGAGCCCGGTCGGCCCCGGCCGGCTGCGGGACGCCCACCCCCAGGCGTTCGGCGACCCGGGCGGCCAGCTCGGCAAAGGCAGCACCGGCGGCGGATTCCGGGGGAAAGAGGCCGTCCCGGCGCAGCCCGGGCGGCGGGGGTTCCATGGGGATCCGGGCCAGGACCTCCGTGCCGAGGGCCGCCGCCACGGCATCCCCGCCGCCGCGCCCCAGCAGGTATTCCCGCTGCCCGCAGCCGCTGCACTGGCGGTACGCCATGTTCTCCACCACGCCCATCACCCGGTGACCCATCTTCTGGGCCATGGACCCCGCCCGCTCGGCCACCCGGGCGGCGAAGGGGTCGGGGGTGGTGACGATCAGCACGTCCATGGGCGGGAACTGCTGCTGCACGTCCAGCGCCATGTCCCCGGTGCCCGGGGGCAGGTCCAGCACCACCACGTCCGGATGGTTCCACACGGTATCGAACAGGAACTGGCGCAGGGCCTTGCCCAGCATGGGGCCGCGCCACACCACCGGGCTGTTGTTCTGGACGAAGAAGTCCATCGACATGACGTCGACGCCGTGGCCGTGACCAGGAATGACTTTGCGGTCGTCGTCCAGGGCCGGCGCCCGTTCCAGGCCGATCAGGGCCGGGACGCTGAAGCCGTAGATGTCGCAATCCAGAATGGCCACCCTTAGGCCGCGCCGCGCCAGGGCCACCGCCAGGTTGACGCTGACGCTGGATTTGCCGACGCCGCCCTTGCCGCTGGCCACGGCCACAAAGCGGGCGCCCTGCAGGCCCTCGGGCAGCTTCCGGGCCGGGGCGTCCCCTCCCGCCGGAGCGGGCGTGGCACCGGGCACCGTCACCCCGCGGGCGCGGGGGCGTGGCCGCGGGACGATGCGCACCGACGCTACACCCGGCATGGCCATCACCGCCTGCCGCAGGCGCTCCTGGGTGTCGGCCGGCGGCGAACCACCGTCCCAGTTCTCATCGATCAGGATCGCCACGTGGGCTCGCTCGCCGTGCATTTCCACCAGCACGTCCTGGATGCGACCGTCTGCCAACGGATTGCTGCCGTCGGCCAGTCGCACCCGGACCAGCTGCTGCAACACGTCGCGCTTGTTCATGGGCCGGCTTCCTCCTGTTGTCAGGCCATTGGCTCTGCCGGTTCCAGCGTACCGCGCGAGCCGGGTGCGGTCGGTGATGGGGGTCACAGGGGAAGCCGGTGGAGCCGGTGGGGGCTGCTGGGCAAACCGCTCCTCCGGGGAGGGTGGAGACGCGAACGGTATCGGCGATTGCATCTTGCTGCTGACGACCCTTGGACGCCGGCGCCGCCCCCCTGGGGCGGTACCGGCACGTCACAGCGAGGCGTTCTGCGTGGTGTTCTGCCGCAATTGCTCAAGGGGGAAGAACCGGCCACCCCAGTGGACGCCGCCCCGGAGGGCGGTAACCACCAGCGCCCGCGCCAAAGCGTAGACCAGTACCACGGACCCGACGGGCAGGACGAGAAGACCGCGCCACAAGGGAGGCGGGTTTGCCAGCAGGTAGCCCGCCGCGATGGCGATGATCGCGGCAGCCGCTGTCCACCGGATCCACCCGGCGCCCAGGATCAGCGCGATCCATGGCAACAGCATCGCCAGGGCGACGGCAGCCAGCCCGACCAGCGCGATGTCCCAGCGGTAGTTCATGCTTGCGAGCGTGTTCTTTTCTAGGCCACGGAACGCCTCCCTAAGCGTGTGGTACCAAGCGACGCGGATCCGTTCGCCGCCGACCAGCATGTCCTGTACGTAGCCGTGGCGTTTCACTTGCCGGCCCAGCTGCCGGTCGTCGTCGGGACGGAGCGCGATGGCACGATGGGTGCCGATGGCCTCGTACACCGCGCGCCGGATCAGGTTAAACGCACCGACGCCGACCCCGTGCCTGCATCTTGGGTCCCGGACCCGATGGGGTCTTTCCGAGGCGATGAACAGAAGGGTGAAGAGACCGACCCAGGCCGCCAGGGCCAGACCGCGAACCGTCAGAAGAGGCGCCACCGTGAGGTGGTCAAGTCCGTGGCGAAGGGCGTGATCCACGGCACGGCGGACCGTGTCAGGGTGCATGTAGACGTCGGCGTCGGTGAAGAGGAGCCACTCGCCCGTGGCCGCACGAGCTCCGACCCACATGGCGTGGTTCTTTCCCATCCACCCCGGCGGGAGATCCCGCACGTGGAGCGTCCGGATACGCGGATCCTGGCGAGCCAGTTCGTCCATCATCGCTCCGGTCCGGTCCTGCGACCGGTCGTCCACGAGCACGATTTCGAGGTTGGGGTAGTCCTGTGCCATGAGGGAGCGAACGGTCGGTTCCAGATGGGCTTCTTCGTTGTGGGCCGGCACGACGATGGACACCCGTGGCCAGTGCGAGCGATGGCCGATCGGTTCGCCGCCAAGGCGCCGGATTCTGAACCGGGCGCCCAGGGCTTCAATGCATAGTGCCCCGCTCAGGGTGCACGCAGCCAGGAGGAGCGCAGCAAACAGCACGCTGCCCCACCCCCGGTTGATTACCCGGTAACCGTGCCGGGTAGGGGGCCCCACCGGTCCTTGGAGACCCCGGCCGTCGATACCAGGGTGGTGGTGGCTCCTAGCGCCGGAAGGCGCGCCCCGGCTCCCACGGCGTGCCGAGCAGGGGCAGGAGCCAGCGATCCAGGCCGATCCATCCCGCCACCCGCCAGGCGAGCACCAGGGCGGTGGCGACGGCAAACATCACCGGGTTTGCGCTGGACGTACCCGCCAGCATGAAGCTGAAGTTCATGAAGCTCCCAAAGAAGGCCGCAATCCCGGTGAGCATGCCGGCCAGCAGGGCGATGCCCACCAGCAGCTCTCCGTAAGCGACCAGCTTGGCCCACGAGGCGGCGTTGGGGAGCACCACATCGCGGAGAAACCGGGCATACCAGCCCGTGACTTCGGCGTGGGGGCCCTGGGCGCGTTGGAGAGCACCCTGGATGAACCCTTGCAGGGCCGCGCCGGCCTGGGGACCGGTCCACGCCGGGTCACCCAGCTTGCCAAGGGCGGCATGGAGCCACTGCCACCCGAGCCAGAGGCGCGGCAACAACCATACCCACCCAGCCCGCGGATGGGCCAAAAGCCAGCGTACGGGCGCCGGCTCGTGGATTTCGGGGAAGACGTCGCGGGCCACGATCCCCCTCCTGTCCTTTCCGCCCCTGCGTTCTACGTTACTGTGCGCCACGGCTGCCCGTGGTACTCCCGCCGCCGGTCACCGGTGGCAGGTGGGTTGACATTCCATGGCCCCATGATGCAGGACGAGGGGGAGAAAAGCAACGGAAAAAGGGGCTCGGGGGCACCGGACGAAGCCTGCCCGTGCAGAAAGTCCCCATATCCCCGGCCATCCGTCACGACCGGGCCGGCGGACAGGGCGGGGTCTGGGGAGCGGGGGGCGGGGGCCGGGGACGGGAGCCGGCGGCACAGGCCTTCCGCCGCCACCGACCGGTTCGGCGCACCGGGCCCCTCCACCGGGTGCGCCGGGGATCAACCGCCGGGAGCTTCTGGGGAACCGGCGGCAGCCGGGGGACTGGGCCGCCCGTGACGGCAGTGGCGGCACAGCCCTTCGAGGACCAGTTCCTGGCCGGTAATCAAAAAGCCCGTCTGTTCCCGCACCTGGCGGACGATCTCGTCCAGCTCGGGCAGCGCCACGTCCTGCAACCGGTGGCAGCGCACACAGGCCAGGTGGGCGTGGGGTGCCGGATCCCCGTCGTAGCGGTCGGGCTCGCCCGGCATGACCACCCGCCGGGCAAGCCCCGCCTCGACCAGCGCGGCCAGGACCCGCCGGGTGGTGACGGGACTCAAGGTCGGCAGGGACGGCCGGAGGGTTGCGTGCACCTCGTCGGCCGTCGGATGGATCCCCGCCCTGGCCGCGCGCAGCAGGGCCTCGTAGACCGCCACACGCTGGATGGTCGGGCGCTGGCCAGCCCGGCGCAGGCGGCGGGCCAGCTGCTGCCACGCTCGTTGTCGGGCCATGCAGGTTCCTCCCATCTCAATGGCCGGCGTGACGGGGGTGGGTCGCACCGGTCAAGGCGTGGAGCAGGCCGTTGAGGCGCTGCGCTTCCCGGGGGAAGTCGTGGCGCAGCAGGGACCAGGCCTGGGCCGCCATCATGCAGGCCCGCTCCGGTTCCCCGGCGGCGGCCAGCTCGCGCAGGGCCTGGACGAACAGGCGAACCAGGGACGGGACCGCGGGAACCTCCCGGGAGGGCAGGGCAGGGCCGGCTGGAACCCGCCCGCTGCCGGTTTCAACCGCTGGAGCAGCCGGCCCGACTGGCGCCCCGGGACTGCCGGAGCGGGGGGTGGGGGTCGACCGGCCCGCGCCGGCCGCCGGGCGTCTGCCTTGCAGGGGTGGCGGCGGGATAGGCCGCCCGGCCCCGTCCCCTGGTTCCCGGCGGCTGCGGCCGGCGTCCTGGTGGCCGCCGGCGATGTCCTCGCGGGCCTCCTCGCTTCCCGGCGCCTCTGGGCCGTGTTCGGCCTGGCGGGGTTTCCACAGCACGGTCGTCTCCCCCTGTCCCGTTCCACCACAAGTCCCGGCTTCCTGTGGGGCCGTCCTCGTGCCCCGGTTTCCGCGTGCCCGGCTCGCGCCGGGTTCCTATAGCCTCCCGTGACCATGGCCACGCCGCTACGTGGCTACGGCGCCAGGTTGCCACGTTGCCGCTTTGCGACCTCGCGACCTTGCTACCTTGCTATCTTGCTACCTTGCTACCTGGCTACCTGACGACCTGGCGACGTTCCCGCCCCCCGCTGGATGAGGAACCGGAAATACCGCCAGGGCCAGACGCGCCGCCGCTCGCGGAAGAGCAGCCGGTGCCCGTGGACTTCGAGCCAGGCCGGCAGTTCCCACCAGGAGATGGGATCGGAACTCAAGAGCTCCAGTAGCTCGCCCGGTGCCATGCCGGCCAGGGCTTCTTCCACGTGGACGAACCCGGCACAACCGGCGCCGCGCCGGTCGAGACGCCGCACCGGGGCGGCCGCAGCCGCCCCAGGCAGGGAGGCGGCGGCTGGACGGCCCGCTTCGTCTCGCCGGCGCGAGGCGCGGCCCGGGCTCGTTCCAGCCGCCGGACCGGCCAGCTCCTCCAGATCGCACATCCCCTTGATCGGCGAGCAGGCGCGCCAGAGGGGGCAGGTGATGAAGATGACGAAGAGGGCCGCCACCAGCCCCAGCTTGACCAGGGCCAGGCGCCCCACCCAGTTCCCGGGCCAGGCCAAGGGGTTCCACCCGGCATAGGCGGCCGCCTGGGCAAGGCCGGTGGCCAGCAGCAGGGGCAGGAAGACCCGGACCCGCTTGCGGAAGCGTTCCAGCTGGGTGGCCGAGGCGGCCACCGTGGCAAAGGCCAGCTCGTCCCGGGCGGCGGGCACGGCGACGAAGATGTTCCACACGGCCCCGCCCAGCCAGAGGCCGAAGGCCCCCAGGTGAAGGGGGCGCAGGACCCAGGCCGGCCACCAGGTGCCGAAGGTCAGGGCCGCGTCCAGAAGGCCCATGGCAACCAGGAGGGCGGTGGCGGACCAGAGGACGGCCAGCGCCTGGCGGCGTGCCGCCAGGGCTTCGCCGTCGGGCAGGCTTGACAGCGCCAGCGTGGCAGCGACCAGGCCGCCGTAGAGCCCGATGACGAGCAGCCAGAGCCCGACCCAACCGCGGGCGGCGGCCACCGGGCCGACCCAGGCGGCCCAGACCCCGCCGCCCGCCAGCGCCGCCACCAGTCCTCCGGCCATCAGGGGCCGGTAGTGGCGGGCCTGGGCGGCCGCCAGCCGGGCCACGGCGGCGGGCTGGGTGTCCCGGGGCACGACGAAGCGCGACCACCACATGGTGCCGCCGGCCAGAATGCCAAGCCCTACCAGGCCCGCCCAGCGCGGCACGACCAGCCAGGGCGGCATGCCCTGCGCGCGCAGGGTCAGGTAAACACCGACCAGCGAGGCCAGGCTGATGACCGTCAGCGCCACCCGGGGAAGCAGGTAGCGGTTGACGTAGCGCCCCAGCAGGGAGTCGGCCGGCGCCGTCTCTGCGGCCGCGCCGGCCCCGGCCTCCCCGTCCGGGACCGCCGGGCGCTGCATGGGCGGGGCTGCCGGCGGAGCGGGTTGGGCGGCGGCAGTCAGGGATGGCACTTCATCCTGGCTAGCGGGGGACGGGCGACCTGCCGGGGCGGGTGCGGGCCCCCGGGCAAGCCGCTCAGGGCCGGCGATCTGCGTGGGGACCGGCATCATCCGTCACCTCCGTGTTCCCTTCGCTTTTACCCTGCCCCAAGGCGGACCGGCCGGGCTGTGACGGCCGTCACCGCCGGCGGCAGCCGCGGGCCGGCGGGGCGATGGGGCACGGCGGGGCAACGGGCCCCGGGCCGTGGGCCGTCCCGTCCCGGGGCCCGGCGAGCGCGGCGTTCGCCGTGACCGCTGTGGCCCGGCGTGGTGGGAGCGGCCGGCCGCCACGCCCGGCGTCTGGACCGCCCGGCGGCAGGATCCCGGGCGGGGACCGGTCGCACGGTGGTTACCGGACGGCGTCAACTCCTTAGGCGCCCGGTGACGGGCATCACAGCCGGCGCACCCCGCCATTGGGCACCATCGCCCTGAGGAAACGTGCCAAGGAGACGAGGAGGTGGGGAGCATGTTCTTCCGCAGGGGCAAGGGTGCCGGCCGGGCCGAACCAGCCGGGGAACGCCCAGGGGCGGCGGGCGGCGCGCAGGCTCCGCCGAACGGGCAGGCTGCGCCGGGCGGGACCGCGGGCGGGGGCCTGCGGTTGCCACCCTCTCCGGCCGAACCGGCGCTTCAGCTGGACAACCGCGGGCTGCAGCCGCCCGAACCCATGGTGCGGATCCTGTCCGCCCTGGACCAGCTGGAGCCCGGCCAGGTGCTGCAGGCCCACAACGACCGCAAGCCCATGTTCCTCCTGCCTCACCTGGACGAGCGCGGCTTCGAATACGCCATGGCGGAACAGGACGACGGCTCGGTGATCATCCGCATCTGGCGGGCCGGCGCGGCGCCGGGTTCCCGGGGTTCGGCCGCCCTGCCGGCGAGGGGTGAGCCGGCCGCCCAGGCGGTGCCGGGTTCGGCCGAACCGGCTGACCCTGCCGGACAGCCCGGAGCAGGCGGAAAGGGACAGGAGCACGCGGCCACGCCGGCCACCGCGGGCGTGGAGCCGCTGGTCATGGACGTCCGGCCCTATTTCGCCCGCCGCCAGGAGCCCTTCCGGGACATCATGGCCAACGTGGCGCGCCTCAAGCCGGGCCAGCCCTTCGTGCTGATCGTCGGGTTCGAGCCCGTGCCCCTCTACTGGGTGATGAAGCGCAAGGGGTTCGAGCACCGGGCGGAGCGGGATCCGGACGGGGCCTGGCGGGTCACCTTCTGGCGGCCGGAATAGGCGGGCCGCCCGCGGATTTGGCCGCGGGCGGCGCGGGCAGGCACAACGCGGGCCGGGTCTCTGAGGACCCGGCCCGCGTTGCCGAAGGGCCGACACGCCGCCGAAGGCGGGTTCGGCGCGGTCACCGACCGCCACCGGCAGCGTCTAGCCTTCGATCAAGCCGAAGAACCGCTTGGCCCGGTCGCTCATCAGGTCGGGCGTCCACGGCGGCGACCAGACCACCTGGACGTCGACCTCCTTGACCCCGGGGACCGCCAGCGCCCGTTCCCGCGTGCCTTCCTGCAGGTAGTTGGTGGCCGGGCAGCCCGGGGTGGTCATGGTCATCACGATGTGGACCTTGCCGTCTTCCACGGTGACGCCGTAGATCAGACCCAGATCGACGATGTTGAACCCCAGCTCGGGGTCGATGACGTCCATCAAGGCTTCGCGGATGTCGTCCTCCGTCACGATGGGCTCCGCCACGCCCTTCACCTCCCTTGCACGGCGCCCTCACCGGGACGAACCGGCGGAAGGCCCCCGCTTCCCCCTGGTGGAACCCGGCCCGCAGCGCCGCCGGCGCGCCCGCGCTCCCCCAGCCAGGGGGGTGGAACCGGCGCTGCCTGCGGTTTGGGGTCGGCCCGGCGCGCCCGCCAGAGCTCCAGGGCGATGGCCAGCGTGCTCATCAGGGTCAGGCCCGTCATGGCCCGCCAGAGGCCGTCCCAGCCGGCCAGGGCCGCCGCGGTGGCCGCGGCCACCGCCGCAAAGTAAAGCCAGAACCAGGGCCGGGCGCGGTCCTCGTTGACCAGGTCCTGCACCCGGATGGCCGGCCCGCGCCCGAGGCGGGGTCCGAACCTTTCCAGCCAGGTGAGGAACGGAACGATCTTGTAGAGCTGGGTCAGCCCCAGGCCGGAGAGCCAGCCGAAGAGCAGCAGGTACACCAGCGCCGGGGCCAGGCCGGCCAGCCGGCCCAGGAAGGCGCCGGCGGCCATCAACACCACACCCGCGGCCAGCGCCCCGAAGGCGATGGGGGCGTACCGGGCGTTGAGCTCCAGCGCCTGCCGCCGGCGCTGGCGGTACAGGCGCCGCATGTCCCACAGGTAGAGCAGCACCCCCGCGCCGGCGGCGACCCAGCCGGCGGTGGCCAGGCCTGCCAGTCCGGTTGCCAGCGCATCCGTCCCTGTGAGACCTGGGGAGCCGGTCGCCGGGGTGCTGGCGCCCGCCGGATCCGGAGTCCCGGCCCCCGCCGGGCCGGTGGCGCCGGCTGCGGCCAGCAGCAAAAATGCCAGGCCGCCCAGCCAGGCCACGGCCAGGCCCGTGCCGGCCAGGCGCAGGACCCAGCGCCCCACGGGGCCGCGTTCTTCCGGCGCCAGGGTGAACATGCTGAGCAGCTTGTAGGCGACGCCCATGGCCGTCAGGGTGAACCAGCCGCCAAGGCCCGCCGCCATGTGCAGGGGGAGCCCGCGCGCCAGCAGCTGGGCCGTGAGAGCGGGCGACAAGTGGCGGCCGGCGGCGTCCGGAAGGGCCAGGACCAGAGCCAGGCTGACCCCCAGGCCGCCCGTCAGCAAGAGAAAGGCGAGGCCCACCGCCACGAAGCGCGCCGGCAGGACCAGGGGCCGGGCGCGCCAGAGGCCGATGGCCAGGTTGACCGCGGCGACGGCGAAGCCGGCCAGCACCAGGGTGCCGCCCGCAGGCAACGCCGCCACCAGCAGCCCGCTGCGCAGGGCCGGCGCGGGCGCCGGCACGGCCAGTGACCCACCCGCCGGGCCCGGGTCCGAAGCCGTGCTGCCGGCCAGCGGGCCGCCCGGCAACGCCAGGAAGCCCAGCACCATGCCCCCCAGGCCGGTCAGGATGAGGCCCAAAGCCCAGGCCGCCGCGGTGTCGCTGGCCAGGGAGCGCTCGGTGATGACGGGTACGAACTGCTGCAGGGCGCCCAGGATCAAAAGGCTCAGCCAGCCTATGGTCAGGAGGTGGACCACGGCCAGGGTGGGCGGAGCCCCGAGGCCTGCCTCCGGGTAGGCCCAGCCAAGGGCCAGGACCGCCTGGGCGACGGCGAAGCAGACCAGGGCGGCGGTGAAATAGGGGAGGGTCCAGCGGGAGACGCGCACGCCCATGGGAATTGCCTCCCTTTCCTGCCTGGTGCGCCGGGTGCGGCCGTGGCGGCCCGGCGGCGCCAGGTCCGTCCCGGTTCGGATGTCGCTTTTAGACTAGGGGATCGCCCGGGGCCGGTGCCGTGATGGCCGTCACAAGAGGACATGCTGCCGAAGGGAGCCTGGACCGGGCCGTCCCGAGCCCTGCCAGGGCGAGGCCCGATGGGCCTTGGCTGCGGGGTATGGCGGCGGCGCGCCGGCCGGTCAGCCGCCGGGCGGGTCCTCCTCGTCCGGGGCGTCCTCCAGGGGGCCCCAGCGCAGGGCATCGAGCTCTTCCACCACGCCGTTCTCCCAGCGGACGACCACCACGGGCATCAGACAGGCGGGGTTGGTGCGGACCGCCAGCACCAGACCGCGGAGAGGGAGCTCGGGGTGGGCGACGATCTGACCGGGCCGGATTCGCATGGGCGCTCCTTCCCGGGGCTGGGCATCGCCGGTCGCAAGGGCAGACCCGTTCGGTGATGCGGGCATCTTGCCGGTCAAGCCCCGGCCCCTTGCCGTGTACCTTTAATGTATAAAACGAACCCGCTTGTGCGAGGCCGCGTCCGTAGCCGGTTCCGGCGGCGCGGGGTGACGGGGGGCGCGGCCCGGGGCACGCCGTGGGGAGGGAGCCGCCCGTGAGCTGGATCGGCCGCATGATGGGCCACGCCGGGGAAGCCGACCTGGAGCGGGTTCAACAGGAATACAGCGTCCTCCTGGCGGAGGGGGAGCGGATCGAGGCCGCCTACCAGGTGATCCGTGATCTCTTCATCTTCACGAACAAGCGCCTCATCCTGGTCGACAAGCAGGGGCTCACCGGCAAGAAGGTGGAGTACCTGTCCATCCCGTACCGAAGCATCAACCGGTTTGCCGTGGAGACGGCTGGCCACCTGGACCTGGAGGCCGAGCTCAAGATCTGGCTGGCGGGCAGCCGGGAGCCGCTGGTCAAGACCTTCCACCGCGACCTGGACATCTACTACGTGCAGCGGCTGCTGGCGACCTACGTCCTTCGCTGAGAGGTCCCCGGAGGAGGCGAAACAGCGGCGGAACCGTCCTGCCCCACCCTCCTCCGGCGGCGCCGCGTGCGAAGAGTTATTGGCATGGGGGGATGCGCATGCAACCCAGGGATCCCCAAGGGGGTGCCCCGGGGACGGCCCGGGCGGCGCCCCTGAGCGATGCCGCAGCGGCCCCCGGACCGGCTCCGGCCGGCCAGCCGTCCACCGGCTCGCCGGCTGCCGGGCTGGCGGCGGCTTCCGGCGCCTCGGCGATCCCCGCGCCTGCCCCGCCTACCGGTTCCACCGGTGCCGCGGGGGGAGGGCCCGCCCCGGCGCCCGCCGGCTGGACGCCCGTCGCCGAGATCCCCGCTGTGGTGGCCCGGGCGCGGGCCGCCTTTCCGGCCTGGGCGCAGCTGCCCGTGCGCGAGCGGGTGGCCTGCGTGGCCCGGTTGCGGCGGTACATCGTCCGGCACCGGGACGAACTGGCGCGGGTGATCAGCGCGGGTACCGGCAAGCCCCTGGTGGAAGCGCTGGTCCACGACCTGCTGACCACCGCCGACGCCCTGAAGTCGGCGGAGAAGCTGGCGCCCCGGGTGTTGCGCCGCCAGCGACAGCCCATGTCGCTTCTCCTCTTCGGCAAGATCCCCTACGTGGAGCGAAAGCCCTACGGCTGCGTGCTGGTAGTGGCGCCCTGGAACTATCCGTTCAACCTGGCGGTGGTGCCCGCGGCCACGGCGCTGCTGGCCGGGAACACCGTGATCCTCAAGCCCACGGAGGTCACCCCCGGCATCAGCCGCGCCATCGAGGAGGCCTTCTTCATGGCCGGCTTTCCGCCGGGAGTGGTCCAGGTCGTCCATGGCGGCGCCGAGGTGGGCCAGGCGGTGCTCGATGCGGGGCCCGACTTCGTCTTCTTCACCGGCAGCACCGCCACCGGCCGGCGGATCGCTTCCGCCGCGGCCCAGCGGCTGACGCCCAGCGTGCTGGAGCTGGGCGGCAAGGACCCCATGATCGTCTTCCCCGATGCCGACCTGGCCCGGGCCGCCCGGGCGGCCGTGTGGGGCTCCCTGGCCAACTGCGGCCAGACCTGCATCGGGGTGGAGCGGATCTATGTCCATGAGGCGGTGAAGGACCGGTTCGTCGACCGGGTGCTGGACGAACTGGCCCGCCTCCGCCGGGCCGAGCCCGAGGGTACCGGCGGCGACCCCGCCCGGGTGGCCGCCGACCCCGATCTGGACCTGGGGCTCATGACCACCCCGCGCCAGGTGGCCATCGTCCGCGAACACGTCCAGGACGCCCTGGCCCGGGGCGCCCGGGCGCTGACCCCGGTGCCTTCCTTCGAGGGCCGGTTCGTCCCGCCCGTCGTGCTGGTCGACGTGGACCCCCAGGCCCGGGTGATGCGGGAGGAGACCTTCGGTCCCGTGATCGCCATCGCCGGCTTCCGCTCGGCCGACGAGGCGGTGCGCCTGGCCAACGATTCGCCCTTCGGCCTCGGGGCCAGCGTCTGGACCCGCAACGGGCGGCTGGCCCGGGAAATCGCCTCGCGCCTTGAGGCCGGCGGCGTGTGCATCAACGACGTGATCATCCACTTCGCCCATCCGGCCCTGCCCTTCGGCGGTGTCAAGGAGAGCGGCTGGGGCGCCTACCACGGGCGGGCGGGGCTGGAGGCCTTCACCTACCCGTCGGCAGTGCTGGTCGAACCCGGCTGGCTGGCGGGCAAGCTGGTCTCGAGCCTCCTCTGGTACCCGTACCGGCGCAAGTACCGGTTGTTCTCCTGGTTCATGCGCGTCTTCTGCGGGTGAGGGGGGCGGCCGGCAGGCGCGGGCCCGGCCCGGCGCGCCCCGGACCGGTTCTGCCGGGGTCCGCCCGGGGGCCCCAGCGGTCCCCGGCCTGCCGCGGCCGGGCGCCTGGCCGGCTTCCTAGCCGGCTTCCCACCAGTCGCGGATCTCCGGCGGCAGGGCCGCCGCTACCTGCCGGGCGGTCCCGGGATCGAGATGCTGCTTGAGGGCACCGAACACGGCCTGCATGCGGGTGGCGGCGTCGTCGTCCATGTAGGCGGCCACCAGGTCCAGGCCCCCCACCGTCTGGTCGTAGCCGTATTCCGTGTCCATCCGGTTGACGAGCCGGCCGACGAAGACCTCCCGGTCGATCAGGGGGTCCGGCCTCTGGGGAGCTCGGCCCAGCTCGGCGGCCAGCTCCGGCGGCAGGGCGGCCGCCAGGGCCCGGGCCCCTTCCTGGCCCAGCACTTCCGCCAGGCTCTGCAGGGTCATCCGGGTGACCGTGACCGCTTCCTCCACGGAACCCAGGCGGCCCCGCTGCTGCACGTCGCGGTAGATGGCTTCGGCGTCGGCGGGCACGGCCGGCAACCTCCTTTCTCGGTGCAGGGCAGCGGACCCCGGCAGGACGGCCACGACCGCCCGCCGCGGGGCGGCCCTGAGGCGAACTACAAGAACGCTTGCTTGAGCCGCTCCAGCCCTTCGGCGCCCAGGTCGTCCAGGGGCCGCTCCACGATGGGCTGCCGGCCGGCCAGGCCGGGCACCCGCTCTTCATAGGGCACCGCCTGGTCGTTGCGCCAGAGGATGCCGATGGGGATGCGGTCGCCCCACTCGTTGCACTTGGCCCAGGCGGCTTCCGGGTCCGTGGGGTCGTGCCCCTCCTCCTCCACGGAATAGGCCCGCTCGGCGTACCAGTCGTAGGTGTTCAGCTTGTTGAAGGTCACGCAGGGCTGGAGCACGTCGATCAGGGCGTAGCCGCGGTGCCGGATGGCGGCGGCGATGATGTCCGCCAGCTGGTTGGGCTGGCCGGCAAAGCCCCGGGCGATGAAGCTGGCGCCGGCGGCAAAGGCCACCCGGGTGGGCAGGATCGGGTCTTCCGGCGCCCCGGTGGGCGAGGTGGTGGTCTTGAACCCCCGCTCGCTGGTGGGCGAGTACTGGCCCTTGGTCAGGGCGTAGATCTGGTTGTTCTCCACGATGTCCACCAGATCGACGTTGCGGCGCATGGTGTGCAGCCAGTGGTTGCCTCCGATGCCGTAGCCGTCACCGTCGCCGTGGACCACGATCACGTGCAGCCTGGGGTTGGCCAGCTTGATGCCCGTGGCCACCGCCAGGGGCCGGCCGTGGATGGTCATAAAGCCGTTGGCGTTGATGTAGTCGGGCAGCTTGCTGCCGCAGCCGATCCCGGAGACGATCATCACCTCGTGGGGCCAGATCTCCAGATCCACCAGGGCCTTCTTCAGGGCGGTGAGGATGCCGAAGTCTCCGCAGCCGGGGCACCAGGTGGGCCGGTGGTCGCTGGCGTAAGCCTTGACCGTCAGCCTTTCGGCCCGGTCGGCCACGGCCACCCGGGAGGGGGTGCGGCTGCCGCCGGCCGCGGGCCGGGCGCCGCCCAGGCCGGCCCCCGTGCCGCCGGCTTCACCCCCGCGGAAGGCGCTGGGTGGAACCTCCCCCGCCGGGACATACCCGCCCTCGACCCCCGCGGCGGCTCCGCCCGCCCCGCCGGCTGGGGGGGCGCCGGGCACCTCCCTGCGGGCCGCGTCCGGCCCGCCCGCGCCGGCGCCACGGGCACCCAGCGACGCTCCGTCGCCGCCCCGGCCGCCGCCCAGGTCGGGGTCGACCCGCTGGGTCTTGCCCCAGCCGGCGCCGTGGGGCGAGGCCGGCCGCTTCACCGCCCCGTGGAAGTCGCTGGCGGCGGGGCGGGCGCGCGAGGGCTGGCCCCCCTCTCCGGCCGGGCCGGCCGGGGGCACGCTGCGGGCCCTCCCGCCGCCCGTACCGCGTTCCTGGTCTTCAGGCATGGACCGGCACCTCCCCTTCGATCTGGGTCAGGATCTCCTGGGGTGCGATGGGCCGCCCGTCGAACTTGTTCACCGTGGCGTGGACCTCAAAGCCCGTCATCATCCGCAGCAGCCGGGCGAACTGGCTGGTGTAGTTCTGCTCGACGGCCACGGCCCGGCGGATCTTGGGCAGCTCGGCCAGGGTCTGCTCCACCGGGAAGGGCCAGATGTCGGTGAAGTGCAAGAGGTTCAGGCGGGCCCCCTCGCCCTTGTCGCGGTTGAACAGGTCGACCGCCTCCCGGCAGGGCCCGTAGGTGGAACCCCAGCAGATCAAGGTCAGGTCCGCGTCTTCCGGCCCGTACCAGGTGGGCCCGCGCATCTCCGCCTGGGCCGTGTCCAGTTTGCGCATGCGCTTTTCCATCTGCTGCCGGCGGTTGCGGATTTCCTCGCTGATGTGGCCTTCCTCGTCGTGCTCGTCGGTGGTGATGGCGTAGACCGCCCGGGGGTGACCGGGGATGGCCCGGGGCGAGATGCCGTCATCGGTGTCCTTGTAGCGCAGGTAGGGCCCGTCCAGCCGGTCCAGCTGTTCGTGGGTCAGGGTGGTGGCCCGGTCGTGGCGGACGTCCTCCCAGCGGAAGGTGTCCGGGTCCACCGAGCGCAGGTGGTTCGACAGGAACTGGTCCAGCAGGACGATGACGGGCGTCTGGTAGTGCTCGGCGAAGTTGAAGGCCCGCACCGCCGCCTCGAAGCACTGGTCCACCGTGCCCGGGGCCAGGACGATGCGGGGGAACTCGCCCTGGGAGGCGTGGATCGCGAAGAGCAGGTCGCCCTGCTCCGTCCGGGTGGGCAGGCCCGTGGAGGGGCCGCCGCGCTGGGAGACGACCAGCACCACGGGGACCTCGACCATCCCGGCCATGCCCAGGGCCTCGACCATCAGGGAGAAGCCGCCGCCCGAGGTGGTGATCATGCTGCGGGCGCCCGCGTGGCCGGCGCCGATGGCCATGCAGATGGCGGCGATCTCATCCTCGGCGTGCTTGGTGACGATGCCGAGCTCGTCCGCGTGGGCGACCATCCACTCGAACAGGCTGGTCCCGGGGGTCATGGGATAGGCGGCGACGAACCGGCAGCCGGCCGCCACGGCGCCCAGGGCGAAGGCGTGGTTGCCGTGCAGGACCATGCGGCGCGTCCGGCCTCCCGGGTCGGGCAGGGTATAGGGGAAGTCGCCCGCCGCGTCCCGGGCCAGCTTCCAGCCTTCCCGCACCACCTTGAGGTTGGCCTCGACCACCCGGTCGCCCTTGCTGGCGAAGTTCTCCTTGATGACCGACTCCAGGTACTCGATGTTGTAGTTCATCAGCCCTGCGGCGGCGCCCAGGGCGGCGGTGTTCATCATCACCTTGCTGCCGTGCTTTTTGGCCACCTCGCTCAGGGGCAGGGGCACGGGCTGGACGTGGTGCCGCCGCAGCGCATCGGCATCCACGTGGCGGAATTCCTCGTCGTAGATCACGGCGGCGCGGGGCGCCAGGTTGTCCAGGTGGATCTTGATGGTCTCCTCGGTCAGGCCGATGAGCACGTGAACCGGGTCCGCGTGGGAGTACAGCGGCCGGTCCGCCACCCGGACCTGGTAGAAGTTGTGGCCGCCGCGGATCCGTGAGCGGTAGTCCGTGACGCTGAAGACGTGCAGGCCGCTGCGGGCCAGGGCCTTGGTGAAGCCGGCGCCGCTGGACTCCACGCCCTGGCCGGCATCGCCGCCGATGGTGATGCTCAGGTCCAGGGTGCCGGCCCCCGGGGTGCCGGCCCGGCGCGCCCCGGGCGCCACGGCCGGGGCCGCGCCGGCTCCGCGGGGTCCGGGCTCTGGTGCCAGGGACCCGCCGGCCGCAAGGCGGGGCGTGGATCCGTGACGCTGGGTCCGGCCGTGATCGGCGGACATGGGCAACCCTCCCCAATGCGCTGGCACTGGTCAGGATGCCGAAACGGGGGACGATTATACCCGCCTGCGGGCGGCGGCCGGGCGCGCGGGGCTGCCGTTGCGGGGTGGGGGAACGGGGCGCCGGAACGGGGCGCCGGCCGGCTGGATGGGCCTTCCTGCCTGGATGGGCCTTCCCATTGGTCCGGTGGGGCGGCTGGGCTACCATCAGTCGTAGACTGCCGGCGCGGCCACCGCCGGCCGGCGGAGAGGAGACGGAGCGAAGGATGACCCCGGCCTTCTGGGCCCTGGCCGCGGGGCGGTTCATCAGCGCCCTGGGCGACGGCTTCTTCTTCCCCTTCATCGCCGTGTTCCTCCAGCGGGTCCACGGCCTTCCCCCGGAGCAGGTAGGCCTGATCATGAGCACGGCCGGGCTGTTCTCCCTGGTGGCCCGGATGCCGGCGGGCTGGCTGGCGGACCGGTTGGGTTTCAAGCCCGTGGTGGTGGCAGGCCTGGCGGGCGCCGGGGTGGCGGTGACGCTGGCAGGCTGGGCGCCGGGACCGTGGACCTTCGCCTTCTGCTACGCCCTGATGAGCGCCATGGTCTGGGGATCGTTCCCCGCCCTGCTGCACGGTGCGGGGCTTATGGTGCCGCCGCGCCGGCGGGAAGAGGCCTACAGCATCATGAACCTGCTGTCCAACGCCGGCATCGCCATCGGGCCGGTGCTGGGCACCTACGTGGTGCAGCGGGACATCCGGCTGATCTTCCTGCTGGACGGCCTGTCCTTCCTGGCGTTTTCCGCCATCGTGGCCCGGTGGGTGCCGGCGTTGCGGGAGGCTGCTGCCGGGACCGGGACCCGGCCGGTTCCGGCCACCGAGCCGCCGGGGACGAACGCGGCCCCGGCCGAACCGGCGCCGGCGCCTGCGCGGCCGGATCGCCTCGGGGAGGCCGAACCGGCGCCGGCGCGGGGCGACCCTCGCGGGGCGGTCGGAGCGGCATCCGAACGGGCGGTCGCAACGAGGACCCAAATGGGGCTAACGGGGCCGGGTCGCCCCGAGGCGGTCGAACCGCCTTCCGCATCCCGCTCCTCCGGCCGGACCGACGGCGGCACCGGGCTGAGCCGCCGGGTCCTACGCGGGTTCCTGGCGTTCTTCCCGCCCCTTTCCCACACGGCCTTCTGGCAGCTGGCCGCCGGTGCCCTGGTGATGAACCTGATCTACAGCCAGATGGGGTCGAACCTGCCCCTGGACCTGAACCAGCGGTTCGGCGAAGTCTCCTGGTATGGTTGGCTGTGGACGCTGAACGGCGCGATGATCGCCCTGCTGCAGTACCCCGCCACCCGGTGGTTGCAGCGATACAGCCCGCGGCCGCGCCGGGTGCTGGCGGCGCTGCTCTATGCGGTGGCGGCACTGCTGATCCTGGTGGCCGAGCCCGTCGCCCTGTTCCTGGTGGCTTTCGCGGTGCTGACGGTGGGCGAGATCATGTTCACCCCGCTGCTGCAGGCCGGGGTCGCCGCCATGGCCCCGCCCGGCCAGGGCGGCCGCTATCAGGCGGCGGCCAGCCTGCTCTTCGGGATGGGCTGGACCCTGGGGCCGGCCATCGGCGGGGCGCTGCTGGGCAAGGGGGGGCCGGAGCTCCTCTGGTCGGCCATGGCCGCCCTGGGCGTGCTGGCGGCGGCGGTGTTTGGCCTTGGGGCCCTGGGTGCGGGAGGCGGCGCCCGGCGTCCCCGGATCACCTGCGGCCCGGCGCCGGCAGGCCGGGCGGCGGGCGGAGCCGGAGCCCCCGCCGCCCGGTGAAGCGCCCGGCGCGGGCCCGCAAGCCCGCTAAGCCCTGTTCGGGCCACCCCGGAAGTGACGCCCCAAGGGGCATTGGGCCGTCCCCGGGCCCGGGGGGCTTTGGACCTTCCCCGGGCCCTGCGCCACGGATACCGCCCCCCGTGCCACGGCCGGAGGGGCCGGTTCGTCCCGTCAGGTCCCGGCCGCGTCCGACTCCAGGCTGGCCCGCATGGCCTGCCACGCCTGGCGGGCCTGCTCCACCGCCCCTTCATCCTCGATGGTCGAGATGTCGCCGGGGTCGCGGTCCAGCACCACCGCCTCCAGGACCCGCCGCATGATCTTGCCGCTGCGGGTCTTGGGCAGGAGGGGCACGAAGTGGAGGTCGCCGATGACGGCCACGGGGCCCAGGTGGTGCCGGACGGTGGCGATGAGCTCCTCCCGCAGGGCGGCAGACGGCTCGTGGCCCTTCTTGAGGACGATGAAGGCGACGATCACCTCGCCCCGCACCGGGTCCGGGCGGGCCGTCACCCCCGCTTCGGCCACGGCCGGATGGCGCAGGAAGGCCGTTTCCACCTCGATGGTGCCGATGCGGTGGCCGGCGATCTTGATGAGCTCGTCGCTGCGCCCGCTGAACCAGACGTAGCCGTCCTCGTCCATGGCGGCCGCATCGCCGGTGAAATAGACCCCGGGGATGCGCCCCCAGTAATCGGAGGCGTACCGCTCGGGATCACCCCACAGCTCTGCCGTCAAGCCGGGGAAAGGCCGGGTGATGACCAGGACGCCCTTCTCGCCAGGGCCGCAGGGCTCCCCTTCCGGCGTCCGCACCTCCACCTCCCGCCCCGGCAGGGCGATGCCCCCCGAACCGGGCTTGATGGGCAGCAGGCTGATGCCGTAGGGGTTGCCGGTGACCGGTGCCCCGGTCTCCGTCTGCCACCAGTGGTCGATCACCGGGACCCGCCCGCCGAACACCCGGTTCTGCAGCCAGTCCCAGGCCGGGGGATTGAGCACCTCGCCGGCGCAGAAGACGCGCTCCACCGAACTCAGGTCGAACCGGCGGGCCGGTTCGGTGCCGTAGGCCATCAGCATCCGCACGGCGGTGGGTGCGGTGAAGATTCCCGTCACCCGGTTCTCCTCCAGAATCCGGTAGAAGGTCTCGGGCCCGGGGTGATCCAGGGCGCCCTCATAGGCGATGGTGGTGCATCCCACCAGCAGCGGAGCGTAGACGATGTACCCGTGGCCCACGATCCAGCCGATGTCCGAGGTCGACCACCAGATGTCTCCCGGCCGGAGCCCGAAGCCCATGGTGGCGGCGTTGTAGACCCCCACCTGGTAGGCTCCCTGGCTGTGGACCACCAGCTTGGGCTGGGCCGTGGTGCCCGACGTGGCGAGGATGAAGGCGGGCTCGTTGGCCTCCATCAACTCCACCTCGGGCGAGCCATCGGCGGCCAGGGAGAGGAACTGGTCCCAGGTCATGTCGCGGCCCGGGGTCAGGGCGAGGTGGCGGCCGCTGCGGGGCAGCACCACCACCCGCTCCACCGGGCAGCCCGGCGTGGCCAGGGCGTCCACGGCCAGCCCCCAGAGGTCGATTTCCCGGCCCTTGCGCCAGGTGACGTCGGCCGTCACCAGGACCCGGGCCCCGGCCAGCTGCATGCGCTGGGCCAGGGCGGCGCTGCCGAAGCCGGCGAACACCACCATGTGGATGGCGCCGATGCGGGCGCAGGCCAGCATGGTGCAGATGGCTTCAGGGATGGTGGGCATGTAGAGGGCCACCCGGTCGCCGCGCTGCACGCCCAGTCCCCGCAGGGCGGCCGCCACCTGCCGGACCTGGTGCCAGAGCTGGGCATAGGTGTACACCCGGCGCTCGCCCCGCTCGTTCAGGGCGATGAGGGCCGCGTGGCCGCCCCAGTCCCGTTCCAGGTGGACGTCCAGGGCGTTGTGGGCCAGGTTGGTCAGGCCCCCGGCGAACCAGCGGAAGGAAGGCGGCTCGGGCTGGAAGACCCGGTCCCACGGGCGGAACCAGGGCAGCTTGCGGGCTTCGCGGGCCCAGAATCCCTCCCAGTCCGCCAGGCCCTCCTCGACCCGCCGCCGCACCAGCGGGTTGAGCCCCGGCCCCGGGGCCGGGGCGGCCGCGGAAGGCATCCCGTCCATGACGCTCCCCCCCGGTGGGGGCGGGCCGGCACCCCGCCCCCGCGTCATCCTGCGGCGGCCATTCGGGATCCGGCCTGCCCTTTCCTGCCAGGGCCGGGCGGCCCGAAGGGGTGCCGCCAAGGTTGTAAAGGGTTCACAAGGGTCTGCTGGGTCCCTGGTGGAACCCTTTCGGAAGTCCCGCCGGTCACCGGGCGCTGGACGGCCAGCGCCGAGGATGAAAGCGCCGGGAGTGAACATGGATGCGGCGCCGGCCGGACCGGCGCGGCGCTGCGGCGGGACACCGGGGCCGTGGAAGGGGGCGAGGGCATGGGGTTTTTGCGGGTCGACGAGGACGGTGCCGTGGTGACCATCACCATCGACCGGCCCGAGCAGCACAACGCCATCAGTTTCGCCATGTGGCGGGATCTGGGGGGCATCCTGGACCGGCTGGCGGAGGAAGCCCGCCGGTACAGCGACCTGCGGGTGGTGATCCTGCGGGGTGAGGGCGGGCGGGCCTTTTCCGCCGGGTCGGACCTGAAGGAGTTCTCCACCATGACCATCGACGAGGTGCGGCGCTGCTTCCTGACCATGGAGCAGACCATCAGCAAGGTGGAGCGCCTGCCGTACCCGGTGATCGCGGCCATCGGCGGCTACGCCCTGGGCTCGGCCTTCGAGCTGGCCTGTGCCTGCGACCTCCAGGTTGCCTCGGAGCGGGCCCAGGTGGGGATGCCGGTCGCCCGGCTGGGCATCATGCTCAGCCCCGAATTCACCCGGCGGCTGGTGGCCCTGATGGGGCCCAACCAGGCGAAGGACCTGCTCTTCACCGGCCGCCTGCTGAACGCCGCCGAGGCACGGGCGGTGGGCCTGGTGACCCACGTGGTGCCCCACGAAGAGGTCGACCCCTTCGCACGCCGGCTGGCGGAGAACATGGCCCGCCTCTCGCCCTCGTCCATCCGGGCAGCCAAGCGCTCGGTGCTGCTGTCCCAGCCCGCTCCGCCGCCCGATCCGGCCGGCGAGCCGGTGCCCTATTACATCGACGAGGACGACTTCCGCGAGGGCGTGCGGGCCTTTCTCGAGAAGCGGGCGCCGCGCTTCGACCGGGCGGCCCGCCCGCCGCGCCCCGCGCGCTCCCCGGATTCGCCCCGCTCCCCCGATCCGGCGGAGCGCAACGGTCACCGGCCCTAAGCGCCGCGGTGACCCAAGGGGCCCGCCGGCTCACGGACCTTCCTGGCCGCTCCGTCCCAGGGAGGGCCGGCCGGGACCCGGGCCGCCGGCTGCGGCGTCGCGCGGTTCCCGGGCGGGCCCTTCCCATGCCGGCATGCCGTCCAGCAACGGCAGGGCATGAAGAGCCACCTGCAGGCTCAACAGCTGGTCGGGGTCTTTCAGGTTGAGGCCGGTGATCTGCCGGATCCGCCCCAGCCGGTAGGCCACGGTGTTGTAGTGGGTGTAGAGGGCCTGCGCCATCCGCTTCATGTTGCCGCCGTAACGGAAGTAGGCCTCCAGGGTCTCGAGCAGCTTGCCGTCATGGCGGCGGTCGTAGGCCAGCAGGGCGCCCAGGTGGTCGGCCACGAAGCCGGCCAGTTCCTCCCGGGGCTGGTGGTGCAGCAGGCGCAGGATGCCCAGTTCGGCAAAGAACTGGACGGCCTCAGGGGCTCGTCCGGCGGCGCGCCCGGGAGAGCCGCCCGGGATGCCGGCAGGGGCGCGCCGGGGGGAGCTGCCGGAGGTGCCGGCGGCGGTGCGCCCGGGGATGCCGGCCCGCCCGGCGATGCCGGTCCGCTCGGCCCTGCCGTCCCGGTGGGCGGCCGTGGCCCGGGCTGCCTGAAGGGCGGTGCGAGCCTCCCGGTAGCTGCGGGCTAGGGCAGTGGGGCCGGGTGCCACCCGCCCTACACCTGCGGCGGCCGCCGCCGTCCCGTTCCCCCAGCCGGTGGACGGTCCCCCGCCGGGCGCCCCGGCCGGCCCGCCGTCCCGGACCGGCCGCCGGACGTCGGGTCCGGGAGCGCCGCCGGTGGCAGGGGGGATGCCGGCCGCGGGGCCATGGCCGGCGGGCAGCGGGCCGCGCGACCCCCGGGCGGCACCGGTGCTGGAGGCATAGGAACGCAGCACCGCCTTGGCCACCGTCAGGATGCGGTGGCGCCCGGCCGGATCCGCCGGGTCGCCCGGGATCAGGGCCACCACCAGGCCGTCGCGGATGCCGGCCACCGGCTCGCCGCCCTCCATGGAGAGCACCATCTCAACCGCCCGCAGCAGGGGCTGCAGGTCCCGGTCCGGGCCGGGTTCGTCCCGGGGGGACGAACCGGCGCTCCCGCGGGCCGGCTGCCCGGCGGCCGCGTCCGGACGACCGGCCGCCGGTCCGGGGCCGGGGGGTGCCAGGGGGCCGAAGACCACCACGGTGTGGGGGCGGTTCAGGTCCCAACCCAGGGCGCGGCACCGCTCCGCCATTTCCGCCGGGTGGGGGAGATCGCCCGACAGCAGCCGGTCCAGGAACTCCGTCCGGAAGCGGCGCTGGACTTCCACCACCGCGGCCTGCTTGCCCCACTGCAGCGCCAGAATGGCGGCCCCCCTCTCCAGCAGGCCGGCCTCCACGGCCAGGGGAGGGCGGCCGGGCGACGCCGCGCACAGGGTCCCGAAGAACCGGCCGCCGGAGGCGACGGGAACCCGCCAGGCCGGGCCGCGCTGAAGGCCGGCCGCGGGGTCCGGGGTGACGGTCGCTGGGGTACCGCCTTCCTGCAGGGACGGGGGCGGGCCCGGCAGCCCCGGCACGGCCTGGGTCACCAGGGCTCCTGCGGCGTCCTCGATCCACACCGGGCGAGCCAGGTGGCGGGCCACGGCGGCACAAAGGTCGTCCAGGCTCGCCCCCCGCAGGACCAGGTCGAGCAGTTCCCGCTGGAGACCGTCCGCGGCCAGGGTGGCCGCCGCCTGGCGGTGGGCGATGGCCTGCATCACCGGGCCGATGACCTCGGAAAAGGAGAGATGGTAGGGGATCTCCAGCAGGGGAAGGCCGCACTCCTCGGCCTGGCGGATGGCTTCACCCGGGACCTCGGCCATGTAGCGGCGGGGCTTGATGCCCAGGCCCGCCGCTCCCTTGGCCGCGAGGCCGGGAATCAGCTTCGCCAGGTGGCCCGGGTCGTCCCGGAAGGTGAAGCCGGTGGTCAGCAGGAGTTCGCCTTCCAGCACCCAGTCGACGATATCGGGCACCTCGATGACGTTCACCAGGCGCACCGGCCGGTGCAGTGATCCGTTCCCGGCCAGCACCCTGATCTCGCGCAGCGGCTCCAGGCGCAGCACCTCGGCCAGGGTCACGGCGTCGGCGGCCCCGCCGGGACCCGGGCTGCCGCCGGCAAACCCCGTCATCCGCACCCCTCCCCCAGGCGGCTTACCTCGGATGAAGCGGCTTGCCCTGCCTAAAGCGGGCTTCCCCGCATGAAGAGGGTCATTGGCCCGGCGACCGGCGGGTTCCTGCCATGAAGCCCGGCGTTCTCGTAAAAAATCGCTAACTCTCCTCAAGGGTCTTTAGGAAAACCCACCAAAGGGGCGACCGCCCGGCGGGACGAACCCTCCGGTACCCTGAGGGGCCGGGAACGCGCCCGGCCATGGGCGGGAGAAAGAGGGACGTGCCATGAAGCCGCCGCGGTTTGCTTATCACGACCCCCGGTCGCTGGACGAAGCCGTGGAACTGCTGGGCCGGTACGGGGGTGAGGCCAAGATCCTGGCGGGGGGGCAGTCGCTGATTCCCCTCCTGAATTTCCGCCTGGCCCGGCCCGCGGCGCTGATCGACATCAACCGCATCCCGGGGCTCGACTCCCTGACCCTGGCCGGCGACCGGCTGGAGGTCGGGGCCCTGGTTCGGCACCGGCAGGTGGAGCGGTCGGAGCTGGTGCGCCGCCACTGCCCGCTCCTGGCCGAGGCCATGGGCTGGGTCGGCCATCCGGCCATCCGCCAGCGGGGCACCCTGTGCGGCAGCCTGGCCCACGCCGACCCGGCCGCCGAGATTCCTGCGGTCTGGGTGGCCCTGGACGGCGTGGTGCGAGCCCGGGGGCCGCAAGGCGAGCGGGAGGTGCCGGCGGCCGAGTTCTTCCTGACCTACTTCACCACCACCCTGGAGCCCACCGAGCTTTTGGTGGGTGCCGGGCTGCCCCACCTGCCGCCGGGCGCCGGTTGGGCCTTCGTGGAGGTGGCCCGCCGGCACGGCGACTTTGCCCTGGCCGCGGTGGCGGCGGTGGTGGAACTCGACGCCCAGGGCCGGATCGCCCGGGCCCGGCTCGGCCTGGCGGGGGTAGGACCGGTCCCCTGCCGGGCCCGCGGGGCCGAGGCCTTCCTGGCCGGCCGGGAACCCGGGGAGGCCACCTGGAAGGAGGCGGCCGCCCTGGTGGAAGACGAGGTCGAACCCGATTCGGACCTGCACGCCAGCTCCGCTTACCGGCGCCAGCTGGCGGGTGTGCTGGCGCGCCGGGCCCTGGATCAGGCGGCCCGGCGGGCCGTGGTGCCGGCGAGCGGCGGAGGTGAGGGCCGGTGACGGCAGAACGGTACGGTTTCGGGACCGGCGAACCGGCGCCGCATCACGCGGCGATGGACCCGGCGGGCGCCGCGCGGCAGCCGGCGGGCCCGGCGGAGGCCCGGCCGGACGCGGGGGGCCGGCCGGGGCAGGCCCCTGGCGGGCTGGAGCGGGCGGCGGGAGAAGGGGGCGTCCGGGAGGTGGAACCCGGCTCGCCGGCGGCTGCAGCCGGCAGGGCGCAGTCCTCCGGGGCCCTGGAGGCCGCCGAACCCCGGCGGGAGATCACCGTCTGGGTCAACGGGATCCGCTACCGGCGGCAGGTGCCGGTGCGGATGCTCCTGGCCGACTTCCTCCGCCACGAGCTGGAGCTGACCGGCACCCACGTGGGCTGCGAGCACGGGGTTTGCGGCGCCTGCACCGTGCTCTGGGACGGGGAGCCCGTGCGGTCGTGCCTGCTGCTGGCCGTCCAGGCCGACGGCGCCCACCTGACCACCGTGGAGGGCCTGGCCTCCCCCGGCGGAAGGCTGCACCCCGTCCAGGAGGCATTCCGCGAGACCCACGGCCTGCAATGCGGGTTCTGCACGCCGGGGTTTTTGCTGACGGTGGCCGCGTTCCTCCGCGACCACCCGGACCCCGACCCCGATGAGGCGGCCATCCGCGAGGCCTTGTCGGGCAACCTGTGCCGGTGCACGGGCTACCAGCACATCGTGGCGGCCGTCAAGAGGGCGGCCCGCCTGCTGGCGGAGACCGGGGTGCCCGCGGTGCCGCGGCACCAGCCCGCGGGAGGGGAGGGCGCCTGAGATGACCACCCGTTCCTTCGGCCTGCCGGTTCCGCGCAACGAGGACCCCCGCCTGCTGACCGGCCGGGGCCTGTACGTCGATGACGTCCACCTGCCGGGCATGCTGCACGCGGCCATCCTGCGGAGCCCCCACGCCCACGCCCGGATCCTCCGCATCGACACCTCCCGGGCCCGGGCCCTGCCCGGCGTCCATGCCGTGTGGACGAACCAGGACCTGGGGCCTTTGGCCGGGCCCCTGCCCCTCTTGATCCCCCATCCCACCCTGCGGGCCCGGACCCAGTACGCCCTGGCGCCGGGGGTGGTCCGCCACGTGGGGGAGCCGGTGGCTCTGGTGGTGGCGGAGAGCCGCTACATCGCCGAAGACGCCCTGGACCTGATCGAGGTGGAGTACGAGCCCCTGCCGGCGGCGGTCGACCTGGAGGAGGCTACGCGGCCCGGTGCCCCGCTGATCTACCCGGAACTGGGGGACAACATAGCCGCCCACTACGTGCAGGAACGCGGCGACTTCGCCGCCGCCATTCGCCGGGCGCCCCACGTCATCCGGGCCCGCTTTTCCCTGGAGCGGGGGGCCGCCTCCCCTCTGGAAACCCGGGGCGTGGTGGCCCACTTCGATCGCCAGGAAGGCAGCCTGACGGTCTGGGACTCCACCCAGGCCCCCATTCCCATCCGCAACGGGCTGGCGGAGACGCTGGGCCTGCCCCAGCAGCGGGTGCGGGTGGTGGCCCCCGACGTGGGGGGCGGCTTCGGCTGCAAGGTGATGATGTTCTACCCCGAAGAGGTGCTGATCCCCTGGGCGGCCATGCGCCTGGGCCGGCCCGTCAAGTGGATCGAGGACCGCCGGGAGCACTTCGTGGCCACCAACCACGAGCGGCTGCAGATCCACGACGTGGAGGTGGGCTTTGACGACCAGGGGCGCATCCTGGCCCTCCAGACCGTGTTCCTCCACGACTGCGGCGCCTATGCCGCCTACGGCCTGATCATCCCCATCGTGGCCGAGTGCACCCTGCCGGGGCCGTACAAGATCCCCCACTACCGGGCCGAGTTCAAGGCGGTCTACACCAACAAGACCCAGACCAGCCCCTACCGGGGGGCGGGGCGGCCCCACGGGGTCTTCGTCATGGAGCGGGTGATCAAGCGCATCGCCGAGCACCTGGGCCTCGACCCCAACGAGGTGCGGCGGCGGAACTTCATCCAGCCCCACGAGTTCCCCTACGATGTGGGCCTGATCTACCAGGACAACGCGCCCCTGGTCTACGACAGCGGCAACTACCCCGCGGTGCTGGAGAAGTGCCTGGAGCTCATCGGATACGACCGCTGGCCGGAGGTCCGGGAGCGGTATCGGGCCGAGGGCCGCTACGTGGGCCTGGGCGTGGCCTTCTACGTGGAGGGGACGGGCATCGGCCCCTACGAGGGCGCCCGGGTAACGGTGGAACCCAGCGGCAAGGTCTTCGTAGCCACGGGCGTGGGCACCCAGGGACAGAGCCACGCCACCACCTTCGCCCAGATCGTGGCCGAGCAGCTGGGGGTCGATCCGTCGGACGTCACCGTGGTGACCGGCGATACGGCCCTGTTCGGCTGGGGCACGGGGACCTTCGCCAGCCGCGGGGCGGTGGTGGCGGGCAACGCCTGTTACAATGCGGCGGTCAAGGTCCGGGAGAAGGCCCTCCAGGTGGCGGCGGGGCTTCTGGAGTGCCGGCCGGAAGACCTGGAGCTGGCGGAGGGGAAGGTGCGGGTCAAGGGGGCGCCCCAGCGGGCCGTGGCCCTGGGGGACGTGGCCCGGTCCGCCAACCCCCTGCGGGGGACCATTCCGGAGGAGTGGGAGGGGCCCGGCCTGGAAGCCGCCGGCTACTACGCCCCGCCCCGCGGCACCTTTGCCGCTGGCTGCCACGCGGCGCTGGTGGAGGTCGATCCGGAAACGGGCATGGCCCGCTTCCTGCGTTACGTGGTGGTCCACGACTGCGGGAAGGTGATCAACCCCCTGGTCCTGGACGGGCAGATCCACGGGGGCGTAGCCCAGGGCATCGGCGGCTGCTTCTACGAGCGGCTCATGTACGACGAGCACGGCCAGCTGCTCAACGCCTCCTTCATGGACTATCTCTTGCCCACGGCTGCGGAGATCCCGCCCATCGAGACGGCCCATGTGGAAACGCCCTCGCCCTTGAACCCCCTGGGGATCAAGGGCGCGGGGGAGGCGGGGGTGATCCCCGTGCCGGCCCTGTTCGCCGACGCCATTGAAGATGCTCTGAAGCCCTTCGGAATCCGGGTCGATCACATGCCCATCGACCCCAACTGGCTGGCGGAGCGGATCCGGGAGGCGCGGGCCGAGAGGCCGCCAGCGGAACAGGCGGGTTAGAGGCCCGGACCCGCATGTTAGATTGCCCAGACGAGCATGGAGGGCGGCCCCTCAGGGCCGCCCTTGCTGTACCGGCGCCACCGGACGACTCACCTGCCGGTCCCTCCGAGCCAGCCAGGGATTCGTCAGGATCCCGTAGCCTGGGACTCCGGGTCGATGCTGTCGGCCAGGGCGAGCAGGGCCTGCTCGAAACACTCCATGGGGGGCTCCACGAGCCCCGCGCCGATCTGGCCGACCCCTGCCTCCTTGTGAGCGATGCCGGTGTTGACGCGGGGCAGGAGGCCCGTTTCCACCACCTTGCGGATGTCGATGCCGGTCGGGGTGCCCCGGAAGTCCAGCACGGGGATGCCGAAGGCCGGGTTTTCCCCAACGGTGAGGGCGTACATGTCCAGGGTCGCCTGCAGGGCGTCCCGGGGGCTCCCGCCGACGAACTGGACGATGGCCGGCGCGGCGGCCATGGCGAAACCGCCCAGGCCGGCGGTCTCGGTGATGGTGCTGTCGCCGATGTCGGGGTTGGCGTCCTCGGCCTTGAAGCCCGGGAAGTACAGGCCCCGGGGCACGCGGGAGGGAGCGGTGAACCACCGGTCCCCCAGGCCGCTCACCCGGATGCCGAAGTCCGTTCCGTTCCGGGCCATGGCGGTGACCAGGGAGCAAGCCGGGATGCCGTGGGCGGGGTCCATGGTGGCCTTGCAGGCGGCCATCACCAGGTTCAGGGCAAACATCTCGTTGGCAGCCAGAAAGTCGAACACCTCCGCCAGCCGGTCCCCGAGCCCCGGCCGGCCTGCCCCGGCGCTCCGGGCCAGGGCGGGCGCCAGGGCCCGCAGCAGCAGGGCCGATCCCGCTTTGTTGCGGTTATGGCCCTCATCCCCCATGTGCAGGGCCTGGGCGATGAGCATCTTGAGGTCCAGGCCGCCGGGCAGGGACTCCAGGGCCGCCGCCAGGGCAGGGCCCAGCACGTCCCGCATCCAGGCGAGGCGCTGGAGCACTTCCTCGCCGTAGGCCCCGTAGCGCAGGACCTTGCCCAGCCCCTCGTTCAGGTTGCAGAAGGCCTGGTTGCCGAAGGTCCGGTTTTCTACCACCCACACCGGCATGGAGGGGGTGGTGACCCCGGCCATGGGCCCTACCGCCTGGTGGTGGTGGCAGGGCTCGAAGCGGATCTGGCCGCTTTCGGCCAGGGCGACGGCCTCGGCCTCCGTCCGGGCCCAGCCTTCGAAGAGGATGCCGCCGATCACGGCACCGCGCAGGGGGCCTGACATCCGGTCCCAGGTGATGGGCGGGCCGGCGTGGAGGATCACGCCTTCCGTCAGGCCGGGAACCACCCGGCCGGCAGGGGCTACCCCCACCAGCACCGGGTGAGCCTCCAGGATACGGCGCAGGGCCTCGGCATTGGCAGTATCGACCTGCGACACGGCGCTCACCTTCCCGTGGATTGTCCGTGCAGGTTCCCAGGACGCCCGTGGCGGCCGGTCCCCGGCGGCCGGGGGCTCGCGGCGGTAACGCAGCAGGCGGGAACCGGCACCAGGCAGGCCGGCTTCCTCAGCTGCGCAGTCGCCGCAGCGCTTCCAGCAGCCGCGGGTTGCCCCCGGCCGGCGGGCGCCAGTCCACGTGGACCACCGGCACCTGCTGCTGGGCCAGGCTCTCGGCGAAGAGGGGCACGCCGATGTTGACGGCCACCACGCCCTGCAGCAGGCCGCCGGAGGGGTCGTCCCCGCCAGCCGTCCCGGTGCCGGCGGCGGTCCCGGTGGGCGGGGTCTTGCCCGGTCCGGCGGCGGCCGGCAGGACGGCATCCCCCCGGGGAACCAGCCAGCGGTGCAGGCCGGCCGGATCGATGGCCCTGCCGGCGGCCAGAGCCGCCACACACCCCGCCAGCAGCGCGGCCTCGGCGTGGGAAGGCAGGACCACGGCCCCGGCGGCCTCCAGGCGCCGGGCCTGTTCCGCCAGGCCCTGGGGATCCGCGCCCGTGCCGCAGAGGGCGACGGCCACCACCAGGTGGCGGCCCGAGGCTGCCGCCGCGGCCCGGGCGTCCACGATGGCCGGGGCCAGCTCGCCCGCGGGGTCGGGATGGGCGCCGTAGCCCACGACCACATCCAGGAGGACCACGGCCACGGACGGATCCCGGGCGGCCATGGCCAGGTAGCGCAGCCGGGTCTCGGCGTCCAGCATGGGGTGGAGCCGGCCGGCGGTGAACTCGTCGGCTCCCAGGTCCAGCAGCAGGTGGGTGGCGGGGACGGGCTCCCCGGGCCGGTAGGCGGCCCGGCCGGGGAGAGGGGCGTTGGAGGCCACGGGCCCGGCCAGCCGCTCCACCAGCCCTTGTCCCTCGTAACAGAGGGTTCCGCCGCCGTACAGGCCCCAGACCCGGCGCTGGTCCGGGTGGAGCCGGGAGGCCAGCCGGTGGGCCTGGGCCAGCAGTTCCCCGGCTTCGATCTCCGCCTGCCGGCCGGCGCCGGGCGATCCGGTCGACTCCGTCGAGCCGCCAGCGGCCCGGGGGGCCGGATCCCGCGTCCGGGCGTCCTGAGCCGCCAGGGCCGCCGCCGCCCGGGCCGTGGCGGCCAGGGTGGGGCAGGGCTGGTCCGGCTCACCCAGGAAGTGAACCACCACCGGCTTGCCGCAGGTGGCTAGGGCCTCCAGCACCTGCTGCTTGACGGCCGGCGACGGCGGTTTAGATAGAGCCACAATCAGCCGCGTACCGGGGTCGCGGGCCAGGGCCGCCACGGCGGCCCGGAAGGTGGCACCGCCCACCGCCTCGTGCAGGTCGCGGCCGCCGGTGCCGATGGCGTGGCGCACCCCCACGCCCAGGCGATCCAGCTGGCAGGCCACCTCCTGCAGGCCGGTGCCCGAGGCGGCGACGATGCCGACGGGTCCGGGCCGCACGGCGTTGGCGAACCCCAACCCCGTCCCCGCGATCAGGGCGGTCCCGCAGTCGGGGCCCATGAAGAGCAGCCCCCGGCGGGCGGCCTGCGCCTTGAGGGCCACCTCGTCGTCCAGGGGGACGTTGTCCGAGAAACAGAAAACGTGCAGGCCCAGATCCAGCGCCTCTTCCGCCACCCATCGGGCGAACCGGCCGGGCACCGAGATCAGGGCCAGGTTGGCGCCGGGCAGCAGGGCCACGGCCTGGCGCAGGGTGCGGGGCGGCGGGCCGGCGGGTTCCCGGGCCATGACTCCCGTGGCCTCCCCCGCCGGGCCGGGCGGGACCAACCCGGCCGCCTGCGCCGGGCGGCCGGCGGCGCCCCAGGCACCCGGGCGCTGCCCCAGCAGGGTGTCGACCTGGCCCAGCGCCGCCTCCAGCCGGTCCGGGTCGGCGCCGCGGACGGCGACCACCAGGTCGCCGGGACCCGCGGCGGCCCCCACCTCGTCCAGCAGGCCGGCCATGGCGAGAAGCTGCTTGTTGGCCGCGGTGGCCATGACGGCTCCGGCTTCCTCGATGCCCGGCATCTCCCGCAAGCGCCGCTGCAGCTGCATCAGGGTGATGGAGTCGAAGTAGGATCCCGGGCGGACCAGGCTGCGGACGAGCGCGGCCTGCCCGGGCGGTGGCAGGGTTGTCATCGGGACGCGCCTCCCGTGCCCCCCTGCGGAGGGCGGTGCGCCGCGGCGACCGCCCTCCGCAGGGGCTGGTGGGATCCCCTTTCCCCGGAGGAGCGGTCCGATCTTTGGTGAAAGCCACACAAACTGTCATGGAGGTGATTGCGGAACGGCAACAAAGGCGGCGAACCGTTCGGGGCGAACGCATGGTCGCCAAGAGGAAGTCACCTCCCGGTGCCGAATGGCGCCGGAAGTGCGCCCCTGGGCCGCGCCCGCGGCGGGCGCGGCCCAGGGGCGGGCGGGTTCTTCCATAATGTAGGGGAGGTGCCGGGCATCTCCCAGGGGGGCGTTGCGTAATGGCGGCAGAGCGGGAACGGGTGGTGGGGTATCTCCCCCAGGACCGGCCGCCCTTCGGCGCACTGGTCAGCCTGGGCTTTCAACACGTGCTGACCATGTTCCCGGCCACCGTGCTGGTGGCCATCCTGACGGGGTTTGACGTGGGGGTCACGCTGTTTGCCTCGGGCCTGGCCACCATCGTGGCCGTGGTGGGTTCCCGGGGCCGGATCCCCCTCTACTACGGCGGCAGTTTCGCCTACATCGCCCCGGTGCAGTCGGTGGCTCAGACCTGGGGGCTCGCCGTGGCCCAGGTGGGCGTGGTGGCCACGGGCGTGCTGAACGCCATCTGCGGGTGGCTCATCCAGCGGGCCGGCAAAGCCCGGCTCGACCGGGTGCTGCCGCCGGCGGTGACGGGGGCGGTGGCCATCGTCATCGGCATCGCCCTGGCCAAGACGGCCATGGACATGGCCTCGAAGAACTGGGGCATCGCCCTGCTGACCCTGGTCCTGACCATCCTGTTCTCCGTGTACCTGCAGGGGCGGGGGCTCCTGGGCATGCTGCCCGTTCTGCTGGGCGCCGCCTGCGGCTACGTGGTGGCGGCTGCCACCGGCCACGTGGACTTCACCCCGGTGCTGGAGGCCCCGTGGTTCGCCCTGCCCAGGTTCCAGCTGCCGGCCTTCACGGCGCCCGGCGCCTGGCAGGCCATCCTGGCCATCGCACCCATCGCCATCGCCACCATTCCCGAGAGCACGGCCCACCTGTACCAGATCAGCCTGTACATCGACCGCCTGGCCGAGGAGAAGCGGCAGCGCCCGCTGCGCATCAAGAACCTGATCGGCCTGAACCTGATCCTTGACGGCCTGGCGGACATCGTGCATGGCATGCTGGGGGCGTCGTCGGGCACCAATTACGGCGAGAACAACAGCCTGATGGCCATCACCAGGAACTATTCCACGGCGGTGCTCATCGCGGCCGGCGCCATTGCCATGATCCTGGGCTTCTTCAGCAAGCTGTCGGCCCTGGTGGGCACGCTGCCCGAGTTCGTCACCGGTGGGCTGGCCATCTATCTCTTCGGCGTCATCGGCATGCAGGGCATCGCCCTGATGATGTCCGAGCGCGTGAACCTCTTTGACCCGCGGCAGCTGGCCATCGGTGCGGTGATCCTGGTGGTGGGCCTGGGCGGCAACGCCTTCGAGGGCGGCAACATTCCCATCTGGGGGATGAAGCTGCCGGCCATCGCCACGGCGGCCGTGGCGGGCATCCTGCTCAACCTGATCTTCGTCGCCTTCGACCGGAACCGCGCTGCGGGACAGGAAGCGGGTGTAGCGGAACCCGCGCCCTCGCCCGCAGGCGGCGACGACTGAAGGCGGCGGGGCGGTGCGCGGCCTTCGGGCCGACGGCGCGCTGTGGCAATGAATGCCGGCCGGACCGGCGAATGAAGGCGGCCGAACTGGCGACGGGGTACGATCCCCGGGGTACGGTCAGGGACTATGACAAGGGGGTGCCCGGGCGGTGGACGGCAGGAAAGCCGAAGCCGGCGGCCGGGTGCCCCCTCGCTTCACAGGCCGGGTGGTCGCGGTGCACCGGCAGGGTGTGTACGCCGAGGGCGTCGCCGGATGGGACGAACCCGCCCCCGGCCCCTGGGTCCCGGCTCCCCCGGCCGCCCCGGCCCCCTGTGCCCCGGTGACGGTCATCGCCCTGGGCGACGGCTCCTTGCCGCCGGGTCCGTGGCACCTGCGCTTGCCTTCGGGACCGGGCCGCATGCCCGCCCTTGGCAGCAGCAGCGCGGCGCCCCATGACGGCGGCTGGCGGCGGTGGCTGGCCGTAGGCGACCCGGTCCGCTGGGGGCGAGGGGGTGGGCAGGCGGGCAGGGGCGCCGCGGCCGTGGCCATTCCGCCGCCTGGCCTGTGGCGGCGGTGGTCTCCCCCCGGGGGGGCGCGGGGTGCGGCCAAGGCCCGGCGCCGAGCCGCGGCCGTGCTGGGCCACCTGCTGGCGGTCGCACCGCCACCGGGCTGGAAGCCCCTGGCCCAAGCAGTGGCGCGTCTGGAGAGGGCGGTGGCAGCGGGACGCTGGGAAGAGGCGGCTCAACCTGCCATGGCCCTGCTGGGCGCCGGGCCGGGGCTGACCCCGTCGGGCGACGACTGGCTGGCGGGCTGGAGCGCCTACTGGGCCTGGCGGGCCGGCGCCCGGCCGGGGAGGTCGGCCCATCCGCCGGGAAGCCCGACCTGGAAACCGGCCACCGCCGGCGGACCGGGCGGCGGTGGCGGGGCCGCCGCCTTTCACCGCTGGGCGGCCTGGCTCCGCAACGAGGCGGCCCGCCGGACGGGTCCCGTCAGCCGTGCCCTGCTGGATGCCGCGCTGGACGGCGAGCTGCCGGAACCGGCCGCCGGCCTGCTGGCCGCCCTCTGGGCCGGCGACGCCCCTGCCGTCCCCCGTGCAGCCCGCCGCCTGTTCCGCACCGGCCACTCCTCGGGGGTCGACCTGGCCTGGGGGCTGTGGATGGCCGCCCGCCGGGATGCCGGCGGGGACCACGCCCGCCAGGGGGGTGCCGGCCCGGCCCACGGCGAGAACGGCAGATAGTCAGCTCGACCCATTCCCGCCGCTTGTCCCTTGTGAACACAGCACAAAGGGTTCACCCCGCCGTCACCCTAACCCAGCTCCGAACCGGGTAAAGGAGGCGCGCCGATGAACCAGCCCGTAGTGCCCGTGGATCTCAGTCACGTCGAGCTCATCGATTTGTCCCATCCCTGGGGTGTGGACACCCCGGCCTTCGTCGGCTACGACGGCCCGGTGGTGAAGTGGATCAAGCGGCCCGCCTTCGACCGGGTGGGCGGCCAGAAGATCGAGACCACCCTGCACGTGGGCACCCACCTGGATGCGCCGATCCACTTCATCACCGGGGGAAAGGACATCGCCAGCCTGCCCCTGGACCGCCTGTTCGGCCCGGGCGTGGTGGTCGACATCAGCGACGAGGTGGGGGACTACGACATCTACACCCCGGAACACATCATCCGCAAGGTGGAGGTGCGCAAGGGGGACATCCTGATCATCCACACCGGCTACCACCACTACTACAACCACGGTGACCGCCCCGACGAGGAGCGCTACTTCTGTAAGCACCCCGGCCCGACCCGGGAATTTGCCGAGTGGGCCCTGTCCATGGAACTGCGGTGGATCGGCATCGACGCCGGCTCGGCCGACCACCCGATGAACACCATCATCCGCAAGCTGCGGCCCGACCTGGCCCGCGAGGCGGAGCGCAAGCTGGGGCGGCCGCTGGACGAGATCTTCCCCGACCGCGAGTTCCAGCTGATGCACAACTTCCTCTTCCCCCATGACCTGGTCCACGTGGAGAACGTGGGCGGGGACATCGACCGGGTGTTGAACCAGCGGGTCTGGATCGGCTGCTTCCCGTGGAAGTTCGAGGGCGGGGAGGCGGCCTTCTGCCGGGTGGTGGCCTTCGTGCAGAAGCATGGGGCGTAGCACCCGGCGGCAACCGCACGGCTCGCGGGGTGACGAAGGGGCGTGGCAGGAGAAGGGGCGTGGCAGGCGTGAAGGGCAGGCAGGCCGGGGAAGCCGGACCCGCCTCCGGCACGGACAAGGGCATGGAATCGCCGCAGCCGGGCGATGACGGTGGGGCCGGGTGCGGGGCCGGGGGGCCCCTCTGGGTGGTGGCCCTGGGCGGAAACGCCATCCTGCGGCATGGACAGCGGGGCACCTATGAAGAGCAGGCGGCCAACCTGGCGGCGACCGCCGGGCAGCTGGCCGCGCTGATCGCCCGGGGGGACCGCCTGGTCATCACCCATGGCAACGGCCCCCAGGTGGGCAACCTGCTGATCCAGCAGGAAGAGGCCGCGGCCCGCGTCCCGCCCCTGCCCCTGCATGCCTGTGGCGCCATGACCCAGGGGCTGCTGGGGTTCATGCTCCAGCAAGCGCTGGAGCGTGCCCTGGCACGGCGGGGCATCCGGCGGCCCACGGCGGTGCTGGTGACCCGGGCCCTGGTCCATCGGGACGACCCGGCCTTCGCCCGTCCGGACAAGCCCATCGGCCCCTTCTACCCCGAGGACGTGGCGCGGACCCTGGCCCGCGAGCGGGGCTGGGTGGTGGCGGAAGACGCCGGCCGGGGCTGGCGGCGCCGGGTGCCGTCGCCTGACCCCGTGGCCATTGCCGAGGTGGCGGTGGTGGCCCAGCTGGTGGCGGCCGGTGTCACCGTGGTGGCCGCCGGCGGTGGCGGGGTGCCCGTGGCGGGCGACGAGCCGGTGGACGCAGTGGTCGACAAGGACCTGGCGGCGGCGCGGCTGGCGGTGGCGCTGGATGCGACGGGCCTGTTCGTCCTGACGGACGTGGAGCACGTCGCCCTTGACTGGGGAACCCCCCGGGCCCGGCCGCTCCAGCGGATCACCGCCTCCGAGCTGGCTGCCTTCCGCGACGCAGGCCACTTTGCGGCGGGCAGCATGGGCCCCAAGGTGGAGGCGGTGCTTCGCTTCGTCGAGGCCACGGGCCGCCGGGCGGCCATCGGGCCGCTGGAGCGGGCGATGGACGTGGTGGACGGGCGGGCCGGCACCCAGGTGGTGCCGGCCACGGCGGCCACCGTGGCCTGAGGCCCGAAGGCCGGTGGCGCGACTGCCGCCCGTCCCTGCGGGCGAAAGCTCACGGCGGTGGCAGGGCGGCGCTTCCCGGTAGGGCGGGGGCTCACCCGGCTGTCCGGCCGAGAGCCTCCTCGGCAAAGTGGCAGGCCACCCAGTGGCCGGGCCGGACGGCCCGCCAGGCCGGTTCTTCCAGTCGGCAATGCTCCCGGGCCAGCGGGCAGCGGGTGTGGAAGCGGCAGCCGCTGGGGGGCCTGGCCGGGCTGGGGACGTCCCCCTGGAGGACGATCCGCTCCCGCCGCCGCTCGGGATCGGGCTCGGGGATGGCCGACAGCAGGGCCTGGGTGTAGGGATGGGCCGGCCAGGCATACAGCTCGTCGGCGCCGGCCAGTTCCACCAGGCGCCCCAGGTACATCACGCCCACCCGGTCGCTGACGTGGCGCACCACGTTGAGGTCGTGGGCGATGAACAGATAGGTCAGCCCCAGCTCCCGCTGCAGTTCCATGAGCAGGTTGAGGATCTGGGACTGGATCGACACGTCCAGGGCGCTGACGGGCTCGTCGCACACGACCAGGCGCGGGTTGAGGGCCAGGGCCCGGGCGATGCCCAGCCGCTGGCGCTGGCCGCCCGAGAACTCGTGGGGCAGCCTGCGGGCGTCCTGCGGCGACAGGCCCACCCGCTCCAGGAGCTCGGCCACCCGCCGCTGGCGCTCGGCCCGGGGGACCCCGTGGACCACCAGGGGCTCGGCCACGATCTGGCCCGCCGTCATCCGCGGGTCCAGGGAGCCGAAGGGGTCCTGGAAGATGATCTGCATTTCCCGGCGCAAGCGGCGCATGGACGCCGGTGGCAGGCGGGTCAGGTCCTGGCCGCGGTAGATGATCTGCCCGGCCGTCGGTTCCTGCAGGCGCAGGATGGTCCGGCCCAGGGTGGTCTTGCCGCAGCCGCTCTCGCCGACCAGTCCCAGGGTCTCCCCCTGGCGGAGGGTGAAGGAGACGCCGTCCACCGCCCGGATGAAGCCCTCGACCCGTCCGAAGAGCCCCCGCCGGATGGGGTAGTACTTTTTCAGGTCGCGCACCTCGAGGAGCGGTTCCCCGTCAGCAAAGCCTTGCAAGCGTTGTTCCTGGGGCGCGCTGGCCAGCACTGCGTTCACCGGGCCGTCACCTCCCGAGCCTCCTCCTGGACATGAACCCAGCACCGCGCGCCGTGGCCGTCGCCCAGCTCCACCCAGGGCGCCGGTTGCTCCCGGCACACGCCGCGGGCTTCAGGGCAGCGCGGCGCGAAGGGGCAGCCCGGAGGCCTCCGGGACGGGTGGGGCACCACCCCTTCGATGGCCGGCAGGGGGGCCTTCCGCGGCGTATCCCGCCGGGGGATGGAGCGGAAAAGACCGGCGGTGTAGGGGTGCCCCGGGCGGCGAAAGATGGCCTGCACGGGACCTTGCTCGACCACTTCGCCGGCGTACATCACCACCACCCGGTCGGCCATCTCGGCCACCACGCCCAGGTCGTGGGTGATGAACAGGATGCTGGTCCCCAGCCGGGCCTGCAGGTCCCGGAGCAGGTCCAGGATCTGGGCCTGGATGGTCACATCGAGGGCCGTGGTGGGCTCGTCGGCGATAATGAGCTGCGGCCGGCACGCGATGGCCATGGCGATCATCACCCGCTGCCGCAGCCCGCCCGAGAGCTCATGGGGGAACTGGTCCAGGCGCCGCTCGGGATCGGTGATCCCCACCTGACGAAACGCTTCCAGGGCCAGTTCCCGGGCTTCCTTCCGGCTGCAGCGCCGGTGGGTGCGGATGGCCTCCGCCACCTGCTCCCCGCAGGTATACACGGGGTTGAGGCTGGTCATGGGCTCCTGGAAGATCATGGCGATGCGATTGCCCCGGATCTGGCGCATGGCCCGCTCGGTGGCCCGGGCCAGGTCCTGGCCGCCGAAGAGGATCCGGCCGCGCCGGATCTGCGCTTGCGGCTCGGGCAGGAGCCGCATGATGGACAGGGCCGTCACGCTCTTGCCGCACCCGCTCTCACCCACCAGGGCCACCGTTTCCCCGGGGTTGACATGGAAGGTCACGCCGCGCACCGCATCAAAGGGGCCGTCCTCGGTCCGGAAGCGGACCCAGAGATCTTCGACCGCCAGCACCGGGGCGGTGGAACCGGCCCGCCGTTCCACCGCTATCTCCCGGCCGGCATCCCCGCGGCGCCGGTCCTCGCCTCCGGAGGCCGGTGTGTCCCGGCCCGGCCGGTCCGGTGGCGCACTGCCCGGCGGCGGGGTCTGGCCCGCCTGCATCCTCATGCCGCCGCACCTCCTTCCGGTGCAGGTTGGTTCCGTCAGAAGCCCAGGGCCACCCCGCCGTCCCGCGGGTCCGCAGCGCCCTCGTAGACGCCGCCTTCCAGCACCCGGATTAGCATGGCCGAGCCGCCGGCCGCCCAGGGGCCAATCCCGCGCAGGACGTGGCCGCGCTGCAGCAGCTCCGCGGCCGTCTCGGCCGGGAAGCGGGACTCAAGGCGCAGCTCAAGGGGCGCCTTGAGGTTGATGGGATCGGTCCCGGGGAAGCTGGTCCAGCGGGGCGCCGCCACCGCCTGGTAGGCGTTGAGCCCGAAGTCCAGCACGTTGACCAGCACCTGGAGGTTCCACTGGGGCTGGCCGTCCCCGCCGGGGGTGTTGCCCACCAGGACCAGCTCGCCGTCGCCGGCAGGCCGCCCTGCATCCTGCCGGGAGCTGCCGGCACCCTGCTCCGGGGCGGCGGCGGGCTGCGGGTGACCGCCCTCCGGGCCTTCCGGATCGGGGGATTGCGGCCGGGTCACCAGATAGGTGTTCAGGGTGTGCATGGTCCGCTTGCCGGGTGCGAGGCCGTTGGGGTGTTCCTCGCTGAGGACGAAGCCGCGCCCGGCCCGGTTGTTCATCAGAAAGCCGGTGCCCGGCACCATCACGCCCGCACCCCAGAGGGCGGAGATGCTGTGGATGAAGGAGACGGCGTTCCCCTCCCCGTCGACGGCGACGAAGGACGTGGTGTCCCCGTCCAGGTCGCCCCCCGAGGGGGCGTTGTTGGCCCGCCGGAGGTCGAGATCCTGGCGGCGCCGGGCTGCGTAGGCCTTGCTGATCAGCTTCTCCACCGGCGCCTTCACGAAGCGGGGGTCGCCCAGGTAGGCGTTGCGGTCCGCAAAGGCCAGCTTCTTGATCTCGACCAGCAGGTGCACCACGTCGGGATCGGTGGGCGACCCGCCGGACAGGTCGAAGCCTTCCGCCAGGTTCAGCATTTCCAGGAGGATCAGGCCCTGGGACGGCGGTGCCGTTTCGAAGACCCGGTATCCCCGGTAGGTGGTGACCAGGGGCCGGTAGACCTCCACCTCGAAGGCCGCCATGTCCTCCGCGGTCAGCAGGCCGCCGGCGGCGCGGGACGCTTCGCCGATGCGGCGGGCCAGGGTTCCCTTGTAGAAGCCCTCGGCCCCTTCGGCCAGCACCTGCTCGAAGCTGCGGGCCAGGTCGGGGTTCTTCAGGATGGTACCCGGCCGGGGGCGGGAACCGGCGGCGAGGAACACGGCGGCTGCGGCGGGATCCTGCGCCAGCTTGTCCGCCCCGGCGGCGATGTTGGCGGCCAGCCGGGCGTCGATGGGGAATCCTTCCCGGGCGTAGCGGATGGCGGGCGCCCAGACCTCTTCCAGGGGCAGCGAGCCGTACCGGGCGTGCATCTCCAGGTAGACGCCCACCGCACCGGGAACGGCCACCGACCACCAGCCTTCGAAGGGCATCTCGGTGTAGCCGGCGGCCCGGTACCGTTCCACGCTGGCGGCCAGGGGGGCCGGGCCGCTCCCGTTGAAGGCCGTCACGGTGCGGGTGCGGGCGTCGTACACCAGGGCAAAGGCGTCACCGCCCAGGCCGCACATCTCGGGCATGGTCACGCTGGTGACGGCGGCCATGGCCAGGGCGGCGTCCACGGCGTTGCCGCCCCGCAGCAGCATCTCCAGCCCGGCGGCGGTGGCCAGGGGCTGGCCGGACGCCACCATGCCGCGGGTCGCCCACACGGGCCGGCCGGGATCCGACGTGAGGGCGGGATCGATCACGGGAGCTCACCTCACCAAGCCTGTTGTTTATGGAAGGCTTTTGCGGCGCAGGCGCCGCTAGATCCGGAACACGGCCCCGGCGACCAGGGCCAGGGCCACCACCAGGGCCGGGTTGACGCCGGCGAAGAGCAGCACGGTGCTGGCGACGCCGACCACCCATGTGGCCACACCCGGGAAGGAGCGGGTGCCCAGGTCCCATGCCACCTGCAACATCAGGGCCACCGCCACCGGCTTGACCGCATTGAGGGCTCCTGCCACCGCAGGAGAGTGGCGGTAGGCCTGAAAGACGCCTACCAGGGCGATCATGGCGATGGCCGTAGGGGCCACCGCCGCCGTGACGGCCACGAGAAGCCCCAGCAGCCCGGCGACCTTGAAACCGATGAAGGCGGCCAGCTTGGTGGCGATGGGGCCCGGCAGGGCGTTGCCCAGGGCCAGGGTCTCGGCGAAGCCCGCTTCATCCAGCCAGTGGTAGCGATCGACCACCTGCTCCTTGATGAACGGCACCACGCCCGGCCCGCCGCCGAATCCCAGAAGGCCGCTCTGCCCGAAGGCGACGGCCAGTTGCCATAATCGCTCCCACGACACCGGGGTCCCTCCTCGTGCCATCCTTGCGTGCTATCATCCCGGCGCGGCCGGGCGGGTGTACCGCCCGGCGTGCCTCCGGTGGTCCGGGCCTTGCCGCCGGACCGGGCCGGACCGGATCAGGACCTGAGGCGCGGATCCAGCAGGTCGCGCAGCCCGTCGCCCAGCAGGTTGAACGCCAGCACCGTGACGAAGATGGCCAGGCCGGGCCAGTACGCCATCCACGGCGCCACGTGCAGGTACCCCTGGGCGGTCCTCAGGTCGTACCCCCAGCTGGGATCGGGCGGCTGGGTACCCAGGCCGAGGTAGCTCAGGCTGGCCTCGCTGATCACTGCGGCGGCCAGGCTCAAGGTGGCCTGGACCAGTACCGGGCTCAGGATGTTCGGCAAGATGTGGCGCCCGATCTGCCACAGGTGGCCGGCGCCCACCGCCCTCCCCGCTTCCACGTATTCCAGTTCCCGCACGGCCAGCACCTGCCCGCGGACCAGCCGGATGAAGGTGGGCGAGAGGCTGATGCCGATGGCGATCATGGCGTTGCCGAAGCTCGGACCCAGCACGGCGGCGATGGCCAGCGCCAGGACTAGGGACGGGAACGCCATCAAGGCATCCGTCAGGCGCATGATGAACCACTCGTCCCAGAAGCCGCGGAAGTAGCCCGCCACCACGCCGATGGGCAGGCCGATGGCCAGGGCCAGCCCGACGGAGATGAGCCCGGCCAGCAGCGACACCCGGGCGCCGTAGATCAGCCTGGACAGAATGTCGCGGCCGAGCTCGTCGGTGCCCAGGGGGTGCTGGGCCGACGGCGGCTGGAGGATGGCCCCGTAGTCGGGTTCAGCCGGGTCGTAAGGAGCCAGCAGCGGGGCCAGGACGGCCACCACCACCAGCAGGGCGACGACCACGGCCCCCAGGGCGGCCAGGCGGTGGCGGACGAACCGGCGCAGCAGCCGCCGCCAGCCGGCGACCGGGCGGCTGGCGGGGGCCGCCGGTGCCGCCGGGGAGGCACCGCCGGGTTCCGGTACCGGCAGGGGCTCGGGGTGCAGGCTCATCACCGGCTCCCTCCCGTGACCTTGATGCGCGGATCGAGCCATGCGTAGAGGATGTCGACCACCAGGTTGACCAGGACCACCAGCGTGGCGGCCACCAGGACGGCTCCCTTGAGGGTGATCAGGTCGCGGCTGTAGATGCTGTCGACGATCAGGCGGCCGAAGCCTGGGATCACGAAGATCTGCTCGGTGATCACCAGCCCGCCCAGCAGCCCGGCCAGCTGCAGTCCGCTGACGGTGAGCACGGGGACCAGCGCGTTGCGGGCGGCATGGCGGACGATCACGCCCCAGCCGCCCAATCCCTTGGCCCGGGCGGTGCGGACGAAATCGAGCCGCAGGACCTCGAGCAGGCTTGAGCGCATCATGCGCATGAGGACCGCCGACTCCCGCAGGCCGGTGACCACGATGGGGAGGAGCATGGTCTTCAGGTTTTGCACCGGATCCACGGTGATGGGCACGTAACCGGACGCCGGCAGCCAGTTCATCCGCACGGCGAAGAAGATGATCAGCAGCAGCCCGAGCCAGAACTGGGGCATGGACAGGCCGGCCAGCGCCAGCACCGTGCCCGTGTGGTCCACCGCCGTACCCTGGCGGGTGGCGGCCAGGATCCCTGCCGGTATGGCGACCAGGGTGGCCACCAGCATGGCCCCCACGGCCAGTTCGACCGTGGCGGGAAGGCGCTGGGCGATCAGGGTGGTGACGGGCGTCCCGTCGACCAGGGACCGGCCCAGATCCCCGCGCAGGACCCCGGCCAGCCAGGTGAGGTACTGGACGTGTAGGGGCCGGTCGAGGCCGTGGGCACGGTTGAAGGCTGCGACGGCTTCGGGCGAGGCTTCCGGACCCAGGATGGCCCGGCCCGGGTTGCCCGGCACCACATGGATCAGGACGAAGACCAGCAAGGTGACCAGGATGAGGACGGGAAGGCTCAGCAGCAGCCGGCGAGCCACAAACTGAAGCAAAGGTTCACCTCCCCTCGCCGGGGCGGGGCGAAGGTCGCCCCGCCCCGGCGACTCCGGGTGCTGGGAGTACCGCCATGGCCCGGGCAGCCGGGACAGCCCTGCGGGGCCCGGGCCGCGGGCGGTTGGGACGGCGTCGGCGTGGGCCGCGGTCACCGCACCTTGGTCAGGTTCTCCGTGCGGATGATCCCGTCGGGGTAGTTGACGAAGCCCTGGATCTGGGCCGAGTAAGCCTTGACGTTCTTCGGGTAGTACAGGTAGATGTACGGCGCGTCCTGATGAACCTGTTTCATGACCTGCCGGTACAGCTCCACCCGCTGGTTCATGTCCAGGACCCGCCGCGCCTCGTCGAGCAACCGGTCGACGCCGGGGTTGCTGTAGCGGGAGTCGTTCTGGCTGCCGCCGGTGTACAGCCACGGGTAGATGTTCCCGTCAGGGTCCGGGCGGCCGCTCCAGCCGAGGGCGGCAGCCTGGAAGTTGCCGTTATCGGTGTCGTCCAGCAGGCTGCCGAACTCGACCTGCTGGATCTCCATCTGGATCCCCGCGTCGGCCAGCATGTCCTTGATGACCTGGGCCACCTGCTGGGTCACGGGGCCGGTGGCCGTCTTGAGGGTGAACTGGAAGCCCTCGGGGTGGCCGCCCTGGGCCAGGAGGGCCTTGACCTGGTCCAGATCGCGCTGGGGCGGTTCCCCGGAAGCGGCCGCGGCGGGACTGGACGGCGGGAAGGGACCGTACCCGGGTTCCGCCGTCTCCTGGAAGACCACCTGCACCAGGGTGGACCGGTCGATGGCCAGGTCCACAGCGCGGCGCAGGTAGGGGTTGTTGAAGGGCTCCTTCTCGGTGTTGAGGTAGATGCCCTGGAAGCCCAGGCCGGGCCCGATCTCCACCTTGAGGTTGGGGACCGACCGGAGGTCGGCGATGGACTGGGCCGGGACGGTGTCGATGATGTCCAGCTGGCCGGCCTTCAGGTTGACCACCTTGATGTTGTCGTCGGTGACCACCTTCCACACGATCCGGTCGGCCTTGGGGAGGCCCTCCCGCCAGTAGTCCGGGTTCTTGACCAGGACGATCTGGTCGCCCTTGATCCGGTTTTCAAACTTGAAAGGGCCCGTCCCCACGGGGTTCTGGCCGAACTGGTCGCCCGCCTCCTGGATGGCCTTGGGCGAGCCCATCATGCCGGCCCGGTCTGTCAGGGTGTAGAGCAGCGGGCTGTACGGCTGCTTCAGGACGATGCGGACGGTGTAGTCGTCCACCTTTTCCACCCGGTCGACGGCCGACAGCTCGCTGTAGCGGGCCGAATCCGGGTTCAGGTACCGCTGCAGATTGAACACCACGGCGTCGGCGTTGAAGGGCGTGCCGTCATGGAAGGTGATGCCCTGGCGCAGCTTGATGGTATAGACCGTGCCGTCCTCCGACACCTCGGGCAGGGACTCGGCCAGTTCGGGCACCACCTGCAGGTTTTCGTCCAGATCGTACAGCTTGTCGAAGATGCTGTTCTGCACGTAACGATCGACCAGGGCGCTGGACATGGCGGGGTCCAGGTTGGGCGGGTCGGCGTTGATGCCGATGGTGATGGTCACCGGCCCGCCGGCGCCGCCCTGCGCCGGCGGCGTGGAAGCGCCTTCGCCGCCACCGCCGGTGGCGCCGCCGCCGCATCCCGCCAGTATCAGTACGGCCGCTGCGAGAGCCAGCACCCGCTGCCGGGCGCGGGCGTGCGCGCCGGCCCGTGCCGCCTGGCGCAGGGTCCGGATCCGACGGCCCACCAGCCATCTCACCATCTGGGCTATCCGAGGCATGAAGGGGCCTCCTTTCCAGACAAGGACGTTAGGGGTTCACGGCGGCCGGCGTTTGCCGCGCCGCCGCCCGCCCGGGCTGGGTACGTCAGGGCAAGGATGGGGTCGAGGATCGTCTCCGCTGCCCGGGCCGGGCCGGTGGCCAGGGGGCCGGCCAGGTTCCCTGCCACCCCAGGAGGCGGCTCAGCTCCCGGGCGGCATCCTGAACGGCGGCCACCATGGCGGACGCGGGTCGCTGCGCCAGCCGCTGCCGGGGCCCGGCAATGCTGATGGCCCCGGTCACCCACCCGTACGCATCGAAGACGGCGGCTCCGAAAGCCTGGATGTCTACTTCCACCTCGGAATCGCTCTCGGAATAGCCGCGCCGGCGAATCTCGGCCAGGTTGGCCAGCAGCTGCTCCCGGTCGGTGATGGTGCGGGGCCCCCGCCGCACGAAGTAGGGCGAGCGCAGGTAGGCGTCGATCGCCTCCTCGGGCAGATAGGCGAGGATGGGCTTGTTGGACGCCCCGGAGTGCAGGGACGCAAACCGGCCTACCTCCGCCGCCATTCGCACGGGGTGGGGGCTATCCACCTTCGCCAGGCAGATGCTGCGCCATCCGGCCTGGACCATCAGGATCGACGTTTCGCCGCTGGCTTCGGTGACCCGCCGCAGCAAGGGCAGGGCCAGCCGGGCGATGTCGAGCCCGTTCTCGGCCATCCGCCCGGCCACCAGCAGGGCGGGGCCCAGCCGGTACCGGCGGGTGACCGGGTCCTGGATCAGGTAGCCATGCTCCTGAAAGGTGGCCAGGATCTTCGACACCGTGCCCTTGGGGAGCCCGGCGGCCGCCGCCAGTTCCCCGACGCTCCACTCGGGGTGCGAGGGGGAGAACTGCTGCAGCAGGCGCAGGGCACGCCCCAGCGACTGTATGGTTGAGCGTGGCGCGGCCCTCACCTCCCCGCCACCGCCCGGTGGCGATTTTCGTTTCCTAATACGAAACGATGTTTCTCTCCCGGGAGATTGGATTCGCCTATTCGCGCCTTTCGCTGCGATTCCTGCTCGTCCACCCGGTTTCTCGACAAAAAAAGACGGTTCCCAGCGCGGGAACCGCTAGAACGCGGGGCCGCGGCCCGGGCCGGGACGGTCCCGGCGGAAAGGGGTGCGGGGGACCCCGCCTTGGGACGTGCCGCCTGCCGGCGGTGCCTCACTCGACCCGCAGCACGATCTTGCCCGTGTTGAGGTTGCGCTCCATGTAGCGGTGGGCTTCGCGGACCTGGTCCCAGGGGAAGATTCGGTCGATCACCGGCCGGATCGCCCCGGACGCCAGCTTGGGCAGGTACCGCCCGGCGAACTCCCGGGTCAGCTGCACCTTGTATTCCGGGCTGCGGGAGCGCAGCGTGGTGCCGGTGACCTGCAGGCGCTTGCCCATCAACCGGCGCAGGTCGAAGCGGTCGATCACCCCGCCGCCCATGGTGGCGATGAGCACCAGCCGCCCGTCCATGCCCAGGCAGTCCAGGTTCTGCTCCCAGTAGGGTGCGCCGACGAAGTCCAGGATCAGCTGGACCCCGGCCCGGCCCGTCGCTTCGCGTATGGCGGGCGCGAAGGGCCCGAGCTTGTAGTTCACTGCGACCTCGGCGCCCAGCTGCCGGCAGACCTCCAGCTTCGGCTCGGTGCCGGCCGTCACCGCCACCCGGGCGCCCGCATCCCGGGCCAGCTGGATGGCGGCCGTGCCCACGCCGCTGGCACCGGCATGAATGAGGACCCATTCACCCGCCTGCAAGCCGCCGATCCAGAACAGGCACTGGTAAGCGGTGAGGAAGGCCTCCGGAATGGCAGCCGCCTCTTCAAAGCTGAGGTTGGGCGGGATGGGCAGGGCCATGGCAGCCGGAATGGTGACGTACTGGGCGTAGCCGCCCCCCGGGAGCAGGGCGAACACCCCGTCTCCGGGGTGCCATCCCTCGGAACCCGTGCCCAGCGCCACCACCTCCCCGGCGGCCTCCAGGCCCAAAAGGGGGCTGGCCCCGGGGGGTGGCGGGTACAGACCCCTCCGCTGCAGGATGTCGGCCCGGTTCAGGGCCGTCGCCCGCACTCGCACCAGCAGCTCGCCGGGTCCGGGCTCGGGGTCGGGCACTTCTCCCATCACCAGGTTTTCCACCCCGCCCGGTTGTCGCACCAGGATGGCTTTCATTGCCGAACCTCCCCACGCTGCCTCTCCTACTGCGGGCGGGCCGCATCGCCCTCCTCGCCTTGCCGGAAGACCCGGCCCTGTCCGGCCGCCACCAGTCGCCCGTCCGGCGCCCGGCGAACCTCCAGCCGGTAAAGGGCCGTCCGCCGGCCGCAGTCCTCCTCCCACGCCTCGGCCACCAGGCGATCGCCCGGCCGGGCCGGCGCCACGTAGTGAAGGGCCACATGGAGGGCCACGGCGGGAATGCCGTGGCTGTTGGACGCCGCCGCATGGGCGGCGTCGGCCAGGGCGAAGACGGCGCCGCCGTGGCCCACCCCATGGAAGTTCACCATGTCGGGCCCCAGGGTCATGGACAGCCGGGCGTATCCCGGCCGCAAGTCATCCAGCCGGATGCCCAGCCGCCGGCAGAAGGGATCGTCGGCGATCCGGTCCCAGAGCCCGGCGGGCACCTGGGCCCCACCCGGACCCGGCCGGGGGGACCGGCCCCGCGGCGTGGCCGGCCCGGCGGGTCCGGACTTCACCGGCTCACCTGGCGGCGGTCGACCACCCGGACGGCCTTCCCTTCACTGCGGGGAACCGACCCCGGCGCCACCAGCCGGACCGCCACCTGCAGGCCCAGGGCTCCGCCCAGCACGTCTTCCACCTGCTCCTGCAACCGCCGGGCCGCCTCGGCCTCGGGGTCGAACCCGCCCCAGGCGGCCGTGACGGCGGGCGCCGGTTCGACCCACACCTCGATCCGGTCCAGGGCGCGGCCCCGGTCGACGACCAGCTGGTAATGGGGGGCCAGCTCGGGAATCCGGAGGAGCTGGTACTCCACCTCCGACGGGAAGACGTTTACCCCCCGCACGACCAGCATATCGTCAACCCGGCCCTTGACGCGGCTCATGCGCACCAGGGTACGGCCGCAACGGCAGGGTTCCGGGTAGAGGGCGGCGATGTCGCCCGTGCGGTAGCGGATCACCGGGAAGGCTTCCTTGGTCAGCGAGGTGAAGACCAGCTCCCCGTACTCGCCGGGGGGAAGGGGCTCGCCGGTGCTGGGGTCGACCACCTCGGGGAGAAAGTGGTCCTCGTTGATGTGCAGGCCGTCCTTCGCCTCCCGGCACTCGCAGGCGACCCCTGGCCCGATCACCTCGCTGAGCCCGTAGATGTCCACGGCGTCGATGCCCAGGCGCTCTTCCAGGGCCTGGCGCAGCGACTCGGACCAGGGCTCGGCGCCCAGGATGCCGTAACGCAGGCTGGTGGCCCGGGCGTCCAGGCCGTGTTCGTCCATGTAATCGGCCAGGTTGAGCAGGTAGGAGGGGGTGCAGGCGATGCCGTGGGGCTGCAGGTCCCGGATCAGAAGAACCTGCCGGGCGGTGTTGCCTCCCGAAGCGGGAACCACGGTGGCGCCCACCCGCTCGGCACCTGCGTGCAGGCCCAGGCCCCCGGTGAAGAGGCCGTAACCGTAGGCGTTGTGCAGGATGTGGCCCGGCTCGCCGCCGGCCATGCAGAAGCAGCGGGCGACGCACTCGGCCCAGACCTCCAGGTCGTGGCGGGTGTAGCCCACCACCGTGGGCTTACCCCGGGTTCCCGAGGAGGCGTGGATCCGGGCGACCCGGTCCAGGGGCTCGGCGAAGAGGCCGAAGGGGTAGTGGTCCCGCAGGTCCTGCTTGGTCATGAAGGGCAGGTGGGGCAGGTCTTCCAGGTGGCGGATGTCGGCCGGCGTGAGGCCCCGCTCGTCCATGCGCCGGCGTACCAGCTCCACCCGCTGGTACGCCCGCTCCACCGTGGCCCGGAGCCGCTCCAGCTGCAGGCGCCGCAACGCCTCCCGGGACGCGGTCTCCCCATCCCGGTCCCAGATCATGCCGATCCCTCCCGTGACGCTGCCGCCCGCCGTCCCCAGGCCGGAGGGCGGCGATCCCCGGCGGGGACTTCAACGCCCGGGGCGGTAGCCCCTGCCCGGGGCGGGGCGGGACGGGCGGGCGTCGTGGGGCGAGGGCGGGGCACTGGTGGGGTGGACTACCGGGGGGGTGCAGCCCGGCCTGGGGGTGCTTAATGTCTGGGCTCGGCCCGACGTTTTTGCCTGTACTCCCCTCATCCTTCCGCCCATAGGGGTGCGCCGGGCGGTTCGCGTGCTCGCGCGGAGGGGAGGAGAGACAGCTTGACTTGATGATGGATGGTGGGAACGGGCTCATCCGGTGAGACGTTGCACACATGAAGTCGCATCGGGATGGAATGGGTGACCCGCTACGCACCACCCGGGACTGGCGGATCAGGTTGTGCCCAGCTCGGAATTCCCCGCGTTCCTGGAGGAGGCCCCCCGCACTTCCTGGTTTCAACGACATCCACGGCATCGGGGGATCATTTCCCATCATAGATTCTCAACGCGAACACGAATCTGGAATAGGGCAAGCTTGTCTTCATCGATTGGGAAATTGGTCGCCCATTGCAGCCGTGCTATCACTGTCACCGGCCCGACCTGAAGCTCCTCGCCCAGCTTCGCGGTGGGAACCTTCATCTCTTCCTGGTCGATAACGTCATACATAGGAAGCTCCAGCGGTTTGGCGTCCACCGCCTCGGACTCTTCGGAGTGGCTCCCACCGGCAACCTGCTCCGAAGGCTGTTCCGACACCGATGATTCGAATCGGCCCCATGTGCATCCGGCCATACCGACCAGGACCGCTCCGATCATCACCGTGGCCACCATCTTCTTCACCATTCATCCCTTCCTTAGCGCGCGACCGTACAGCAAGGGATTACGTCGATGCATCTTCACTGTATCGTTTGCAAGGGCATCACGCCTTCCGTTCACAGGTTATCGGCTGCCTTCTTGTCAGTCTCCATTAGCGCCATGAGGCTGACCCCGATTACCCTAATCCCCTTCGCCACCTGCTGTGGCGTTCCTACATGACCTAAGGAAGCTGTCTACTATGATTTGGAGCTTGTGGAACCGTACGGGTCGAAGCCCGAGCAGGTCATACCGGCCAGCGCGGGACCGGAGCTCTACGGGATGGAACGCGCGTCTTTCCGACGGTGGTGTCGGCTGGCAAGGAGGCAGCAGAATATGTGGCCGTCGATATATGACGAGATTTGAACCAGCAGGAAGTTCCGGCGCCGAACCTCATCTTTGGGCTGCATCACAATCACTGCAGCAACAAGCGACCAACTCGTTGGATCTGCGGCAACCGCCCCACTCCTCCCAATATGTCCCAGGTCCTGGTAGCGGCGCCACGGCCCTACTAGGCCCTCACAGGGTAGACGAGCCGGCGGGAGGGGACATCCGGCGGGTCCAGGCGGCCCAGTCGTCCGGGGTGTTCAGGTTCGTCAGGGCGGAAAGGGCCGCATCGATCTGGCGCAGGCGGTTTTCGGCCACCCAGAGCACCCGAAGGTCGGGTTCGTTCAGCAGGGACCGCAGGGGACCGCCCCCTTGCTCCAGCCGGCGCCGGACCCGCGGCGCCAGGCGCCGGGAGTAGACGGCCAGGAGCGGTTCGGGGCGCCCATCCCGCAGGGGGACCACCGCGTCGGGCGCGCCGCCGGCGGCAGCGGCCGCCAGCGCCTCACCTAGTAGGAAGCGACCCACGGCAGGGGTCAGGCCGGGCATGTCGCAGGCGACGAACAGGCCGTAGGGGTAGGCCATGGCCTCCAGGCCCGCGTGGAGGCCGGCCAGGGGCCCCAGGCCCGAGTAACGGTCCAGGACCAGCGGCAGGCCCAGACCACCGTAACGGCCGGGGGGCCGGTCGACCACCAGCACCTGGGCGCAGAACGAGGCCAGGATGCCTGCGATGCGGAGGATCAGGGGGCCGTCCGGCGTAGGGAGCAGGGCCTTGTCCCGGCCCATGCGCCGGCTGAGGCCCCCGGCCAGGATGACGCCGGCGGCGGGCAGCGGCCCCGTCTCCTTGACGCCGGCAGTGGGCAGCGGCCTATCCTCCTGGCTGCCGGGATGCGGCGGGTGGAGCCGGTTCATCCAGTTCTCTCCCCCTGGTCCGGTTCCGCTCCTCTTCGGGCCCGTTTCCCTGGGCATACCAGGTACCGGGACCGCCCTACCCCTGACCCCCGGACTCCCGAACCCCTGATCCCCTGACAATCCTCCGCCCGCCGGACCCCCGACCCTTCGGCCGGGCTTCGACGTCCGGCACCCCCGGGGCCAGGACCTTGCGCCCCTGGGTCCTTCTGGTAGAATCAAGTCTAACGTAGCGGGGCGGCCGCTCAAACCACGGGCCAGCGGCTCCCACCGCGGGGCGGCGCTTTCCGAGCGGGGGCGGCCCACGGCCCCGGCCCGGCTTGAGGTGCCAGGGCCTGGTCGAATGATGCCTGGCAACACCGCGTGCACCTGTGGGGGAGGGGAACGGCGGTGGAGGCGGTGCGGGCCAGCACGGTCCGCCGGCGGGTGCAGCGGTGGCAGCAGGGCCGCTGCCGGTGGGCCGACGACGTGCTGGTGACGGAAGAGCCCCTGGAGATCCGCTTGCGCCCGGCCGGCCAGGACGAACCGGTGCGGGTGGCCGTGACCATGCGGACGCCGGGGCACGATTTCGAGCTGGCGGGCGGGTTCCTCTTCACCGAAGGACTCCTGGACGACCCCCACCAGATCGCAGCCATCACCTATTGCACCGATCCCGGCGTGGACGGCGACCAGCAGTACAATATCGTCAACGTCTGGTTGCGGCCGGGTGTGACCGTCGAACCACGGACCCTGCAACGGAACTTCTACACCACCTCCAGTTGCGGCGTCTGCGGCAAGGCATCGCTGGAGGCCATCCACAGCCGGGGGGCCTGCGTCCTGCCGCAGCCCCGGGCCGCCATGGTCCGGCCAGAGGTCCTGGCCACCCTGGGCGAGACCCTGCGCCGGCAGCAGGCGCTGTTCGATCGCACGGGCGGACTGCACGCGGCAGCCCTCTTCGACCTGGACGGGCGGCTCCTGGCCCTGCGGGAAGACGTCGGCCGCCACAACGCCACCGACAAGCTCATCGGCCACTTCTTCCTGCAGGGGCGGACGCCCCTGGCAGACACCATCCTCATGGTCAGCGGCCGGGCCAGCTTTGAGATCGTCCAGAAGGCGGTGGTGGCCGGCATCCCGGTGGTGGTGGCCGTCTCCGCCCCGTCCAGCCTGGCCTGCGACGCGGCCCGCGAGTTCGGCCTGACCCTGATCGGCTTTGCCCGGGGCGACCGGTTCAACGTCTACACAGGCGCTGCCCGGGTGGGCCATCCCGCCGCCACCCCGGGCTAGGCCGGGGGCGGAACCGGCCGGACCGGCCGGGCTGGCCGGGTCCGCCGGCCCGGCAGGGTCTGCCGGGCCAGGCGGGACAACCGGCTGCCGGTAGGTGGCCGCGGACCGGTGGGAGGCGTGACCGTGATCCCCCTGGACCAGGCCTTCGCCATCCTGCTGAATGCCGCCGTGCCCGTGCCCGGCGAGCAGGTGCCGGTGGTGCGGGCGGCGGGCCGCATCGCCGCCGAGCCCGTCAAGGCGCCCTGGCCGGTGCCGGTGGCGCCGCGGGTGATGATGGACGGCTTTGCCTGCCGCGCCACCGACCTGGCGGGCGCGGCACCCGGGCGGCCCGCCCGGATGCGGCTGGCCGGGCGCCGCTGGGCCGGCGTGGATGCGGGGCCGGGACCCGGGCCCGCTGGATCTGGCGAAGGAGCGGGGGACGAGCCGGCAGGTCCGGTGGCCGGGCAGGAGGTGGGGGCGGGCCAAGCCTGGCAGGTGTCCACCGGCGCCCTGCTGCCGCGGGGTGCGGACGTGGTGGTGCCCATCGAGCAGGCCTGCCGGGCGGGGGAATTCGTGGAAGTGGCCACCTGGCTCCCGGCGGGCCGCCACGTGGCCCCGCCGGGGGAAGACGTGCTGCCCGGCCAGCTGCTGGTCGCGGAGGGCGAGCGCATCACCCCGCGGCTGGCGGGCCTGCTGGCCGCCGCCGGTGTGGGCTGGGTGAAGGTCCGCCGCCGGCCGCGGGTGTTGCTCTTCGCCACCGGGGACGAGCTGGTGCCGGCGGGCCGCTGGTCACCCCCAGCCCAGCCCGCCGCCGTGCCCAACAGCAACCTCCTCACCCTGGCCGCCGCCCTGGAATCCCTGGGCTTTCTGGTCGAGGCGGCCGGGATCCTTCCCGACGAACCGGCCGCCCTGCGGGCGGCCCTCGAGCGGGCGGTCGCCGCGGGCGCCGACGTGGTGATCACCACCGGCGGCGTGTCGGTGGGGCCCCGGGACCGGGTGGCCCGCGCCTGGCTGGATCTGGGCTGCCGCCGGGTGCTGGGCCGGATCGATCTCAAACCCGGTGGCCCCTTCTTCGCCGGGCGCCTGGGCCCGGTGTGGGCGGTGGGGTTGCCGGGCAGCCCCGCGGCCTGCCTGGCCGTCTTCGAGGTGCTGGTGCGCCCCTTCTTGCTTCGCCTGGCCGGGCAGCGGGCCATCGCCCGCCCGGTGGTGGGGGTGCAACTGGCCGGTCCCTGGCCCCGGGGAAGCGACCGGACCCGGGTCCTGTGGGCCCGGCTGGACCGGGCGGCAGAGACCGTGGAGCCGCTGGTGCCCGCCAGGGGGCGGCTGGTGGGTGTGGGCCAGGCCAATGCCCTGCTGTACCGGCGGGCCGGGCAGCCGGTGCCGGAGCCGGGGAATTGGGTCGAGGCTCTGGATCTGGAGGCGCCCGAGGACCGGTGCTGGCCGGACTGGTTCCTGGCGAGCCGGGACCACCGGGCCCGGCCCGCCAGTGCCGGGGGCCGCGACCACCGGGCCTGGCCCGGCAGCGCCGGGGGCCGGGACCGCCCTCAAGCCCTCGCCCCTGCCGCCGGGCCCGTCGCCCCCGCGCTGCCGCCGGTGGTGGCCGTAACCGGCCGCTCGGGTAGCGGCAAGACCCAGGCGGCGGCCGGGCTCATCGCCCTGCTGGCCGCCCGGGGCCTGCGGGTCCTCGCGGTGAAGCATGCAGCCCATGGTTTCGCGCTGGACGTTCCCGGCAGCGACAGCCAGCGGCTGGCGGAGGCGGGGGCCGCCGCCGTGGCCCTGGTGGGGCCCGGCGAGGCCGCCCTGCGGCTGCTGGGCCTTGAGGGCACGGGCCCAGGCTGCACCGTCACGGGCCCGGACGTCGAGGCCGGACCGGCCGGCGGCGCCGGCCAGCCTGCCCCGGGGACGGCAACCCCGGGTGGCCCGGCCGGAGCGGCCCCCGGCTGGACCCGCTGGATTGCCCGGCTGGTGGCGGCATACCGGCAACTGGCCGGGGAACTGCCCGATCTGGTGCTGGTGGAAGGGGGCGCCGGAGCCGGCTGGCCCGAGATCGTCACCGGCGACCCCAAGACCGAACCGGCAGGGGAGGTGATCACCCGGCTGCCACCGGGATTCGGCTCCGCGGAGCTGGTGGCGGCGGCAGCGGCTCTGGAACGGTGGCTCGCCACCTGCGCCCCCGCCCTGCCGTTGGGGAGGGCGGCCCCCGCTCTACCGTCGGGGACGGCGGCCACTGCCTTGCCGCCGGGGGCCGGGGTCGCCGGGCCACGCAGCGGAGCCCAGGACGGGACGGAACGGGTTGGAACGGCTTCAGGCAATGGAACGGGGCCGGTGGGGCCCCGGGAAGGGAGGGACGGTCATGGCGGCGGAGCTTGAGCCTGCCTCCGGTGCCGCCGGCCAGGAGCCCCAGCAGCGGCCGGGCGCCGGCCAGGGACGGCGCCGCCGGTTCGACCGCAGGAACTGGGCCGGGCTTGTGCCCTACGGCATGGGCCAGCAGCGGCCCAACCACTACCTGGAGATCCTCAGGACCATCTGGGAGAACCGCGATCAGCTGGGCTACGCCTGGCGGATCCTGCGGGACGGCTGCTGCGACGGCTGCTCTCTCGGCACCAGCGGCCTGCGGGACTGGACCATCGACGGCATCCACCTGTGCACCATCCGGCTGAAGATGTTGCGCCTCAACACCATGCCGGCCGTGGACCCGCGGGTGCTGGAAGACCCGGCCGCCCTGCGCCGGCTGACCAGCCGCCAGCTGCGGCAACTGGGACGGCTGCCCTACCCCATGGTGTGGCACAAGGGCGAGCCGGGCTACCGGCGGGTCTCATGGGACGAGGCCCTGGATCTGGTGGCCGGCCGCATCCGGCGCACCATCGATCGCGACCCTGACCGCCTCTACTTCTACATGACCTCCCGCGGCATGCCCAACGAGGCCTACTTCGCGTTCCAGAAGGTGGCCCGGTTCCTCGGAACCAACAACATCGACAACGCCGCCCGCATCTGCCACGCGCCCAGCACCTCGGCCCTCGCCAAGACCATCGGCTACGGCGCCACTACCGTCTCCTACAAGGACTGGATCGGCTGCGACCTGATCGTGCTGGTGGGGACGAACCTGGCCAACAACCAGCCCGTGACCACCAAGTACCTCTACGAAGCCAAGAAGGCCGGGACCCGGGTGGCCGTGGTCAACCCCTACCGGGAGGAGGGGCTGGAGCGCTACTGGGTTCCCTCCAGCGTGGAGAGCGCCCTCTTCGGCACCCGCATCATGGACGAGTTCTTCCAGATCAACCAGGGCGGGGACGTGGCCTTCTTCAACGGGGCGCTCAAGCACCTGGTCGAGACGGGCCGTCTCGATCACGCCTTCATCCGGGAGCACACCGCGGGCTTCGACGAGCTGGCGGCCTTCTTGCGGGAGCTGTCCTGGGAGGAACTGGAGCAGTCGGCGGGCACGACGGTGGCGGAGATGCGCCGCTTCGCCGAACTCTACGCGGCGGCCCGCACCTCCATCACCGTCTGGAGCATGGGCGTCACCCAGCACCGCCACGGCACCCACAACGTGCTGGCCATCTCCAACCTGGCCCTGGCCCTGGGCCGGATCGGCAAGCCCCACTGCGGCCTGGTGCCCATCCGCGGGCACTCGGGCGTCCAGGGCGGGGCGGAGATGGGCGCCGTGCCCAACAGCTACGGCATGGGCCGGCCCGTGGGCGATCCGGCCACCATGGAGGCGATGAAGGCCATCTGGGGCTTCGAGGTGCCGGCCCGGCCCGGGTTGACGGCCACCGCCGCCATCGACGCCATGTCCCGCGGGGAGATCGACGTGCTCTACTCGGCGGGCGGCAACTTCCTGGAGACGCTGCCCGACCCCGCCTACGTCCGGGCCGCCCTGGAGCGGGTGCCGGTGCGGGTCTTCCAGGACATCGTGATCAACCCCATGATGCTCCTGGACCCGGCCGACGTGAACGTGATCCTGCCCGGGGCGACCCGCTACGAGACGCCGGGGGGCGTCACCCAGACCACCACCGAGCGGCGGGTGATCTTCAGCCCGGAGATCCCCGGGCGCCGCATCGGCGAGGCCCGGCCCGAGTGGGAGATCCCCGTCCGCATCGCCGAGCGGGTCGACCCGGCGCGGGCGCACCTCATTCGTTACGAAGGCCCCCAGCAGATCCGCGAGGACATCGCCCGCACGGTGCCCCTGTACGACGGCATCCAGCACCTGCGGAAGAAGGGCGACCAGTTCCAGTGGGGCGGGCCGCTGCTCTGCGCGGGGAACCGGTTCAACACCCCTGACGGCAAGGCCCGCTTCGTGGCGGCGCCGCTGCCCGAACAGGACGTACCGGAGGGCCGGTTCCGCGTCAGCACCCGCCGGGGCAAGCAGTTCAACAGCATGGTGTGGGACGAGGTGGACCCGCTGACGGGTGCCCGCCGCGACCAGGTGTTCATGGCCCGGGAAGACGCCGAGCGCCTGGGGCTGAAGGACGGGGATCCGGTCCTTCTGCGTTCGGACCACGGCGAGTTCCGCGGGCGGGTGCGGATCAGCCGCATCCGGCCGGGCAACCTGCAGGTCCACTGGCCTGAGGGTAACGTGTTGATCCCCATGGGCGTCTGCGATCCCTACTGCGGCGAGCCGGATTACAACGCCATCTGCGAGCTGGTGCCGCTGTACCAGGGGGATGCGGCGGCGGCACCGGTGGCAGGAACGCCGGCGGCACCGTGATAGGGGCCGGGGGCGCCCGGCCTCCGTGGTGACCGGAAACGGGCGCGCGGGCGGGGGCGGGGTGCCCCGGGCCCTGGGGCCGGTTCGTCTTGAATGGCTCCATCGATGGGCGCGGCCGCCACCCGGAAGAATGGCTGGAGACGATGGTTGAATTTGGTGGACCTCCTCAGCCCGCACCCTCAGGGACGTTTCTTCATAGATTCCTGGACGCAAGCCTCGCGCGAGGTCTCGCCTTCCTTGATTCCGCCGGTAATGGGCTGCCAGAAACCGCGCAGGTTGTTGGAGGAGCGGGAGTTCGTCGTCAGATCGTCGGCCCTGACGAGACGGACGGGGACATCTGCTAGAGAAGGTACGGGACCGGACGAGACAGGAAGGGGACGGTGGGGCCGGACCGGCCGGCGGCCACGCGGCCCTGGCCCTGCCGGCCCTGCGGCCCGCAGCGGTGGGGCCCGGAGCGGAAGCCCGGCCCCATCGTCTTCTCTGGCTTCCACGTTTACAGAACGTTTACAGCCTCTTGCCCATTCGGCAACGGCCGGCCCGGGCCGCCGGGTTACAATGACCTCGGTGACGGCTGCGGTGGCATGGCATGGGAAGCTGGGCGGGCGGCCCAGTGCAGGCTGCCCGCGGGAAGGAGCCGGACGCCATGGATCTCAACGACGGCAGCCAGCTTTACCGTCCCCTGAACCCGCCGGGCCGGTCCGGGCCGGACCCGGAGTCACCCCGGCCGGCGGTGCCGGATCAGCCCGGACCCGGCGGCGGCGATGAGCGCTCGGGCAGCGACGGCCCCGCCTGGGCCCGCTCCCAGGCGGGCGGGTGGAGCGGCGACCGGTACGGTGGGGGCAGCGGGGACGGCGGCGGTCACGACCCGTACACTGGCGATGTCGCCGCCCGGCATCGGCCCGAGGAGCGGCATGGCTGGTGGTCCCGGCTGGTGACCGCCCTGGTGGGCGGCCTTCTGGGGGGCGGGCTCGTCCTGTATGCCGTGACGGCCGGTCCCCTGGCGGCCGCGCCAGGCCGGGCTCCGGAAGCCGGGTCCGGCGGAACGGGGACGGGCACCGGCGTGCAAACCCCGGTGACGGAGCCTGCCCCGTCCGGCGGTCCCCGCGCGCCCGTCGTCGATTTTTCGCAGGTCTACGCCCAGGTGGCGCCGTCGGTGGTGCGGGTGGTGCGCACCGCCCGAGGGGTGAGCCCCTGGCTCGGCATCGTCCAGGAGGAGAGCTCGGGCTCAGGGGTGGTGATCGACGACCAGGGCCACGTGGTGACCAACTACCACGTGGTCGAAAACGCCTCCCGGCTTTGGATCGTGCTGGACGACGGCACCCAGGTGGAGGCGCGCCTGGTGGCCCAGGACCCCAGCCACGACCTGGCGCTTTTACAGGCCGACCTGCCCGCCGGCCAGGTGCGCCCGGCCCGGTTGGGCGACTCCGATGCCCTGGCGGTGGGCGAGCCCGTCATGGCGGTGGGCTACCCCTTCGGCCTGCCCAAGACGGCCACCACCGGGGTGATCAGCGGCCTGCACCGCAACAACCTGCAGGCGCCCAACGGCCGGATCATCCGCGAGGTGATCCAGACCGACGCGCCCATCAACCCCGGCAACTCGGGCGGAGCGCTGGTCAACGCCCGCGGCGAGGTGGTGGGGATCAACACCGCCATCCTCTCCAACGTGGAGTCGCGGCCCGGGTCCATCGGCATCGGGTTCGCCGTGCCGATCAACATCCTCAAGCGCGAGCTGGACCTCTTCCTGGCCGGTGGCACCGTCCAGCACCCGTGGCTGGGCATCGGCGGCGTGGCGGTGGATCCGGCCTCCTACCGGGAGCGCGGCCTGGCCGTCGACCACGGCATCCAGGTGGCCGAGGTGGTGCCGGGAGGCCCGGCGGACCGGGCGGGCCTGCGGGCCGCCGAGCCCCGGCGCCTGGGCGGCACGGTGATCCCCTATGGCGGGGACGTGATCCTGGCCGTGGACGGGCAGGCCGTGCGGGATGTGCCCGATCTGGTGGCCTACCTGGACCGGAAGCGGGTGGGGGACCGGGTGACCCTCCGGATCAACCGGGACGGGCAGGAGCTGCAGGTCCTTGTGGTGCTGGGGGCTTTCCCCGACGAGCTGGGCAGCGACTGAGGCGACTGAGTTGACATCTGCGGCGGGTCCTTCTACAATCCGAGGCAACAGCTCAGCTCGCCAAAGGCAATGCGCGGGACGAGTAGGCGTGTACCGGCGGCCAGCGAGCCGGCGACCCGGGGATCCGGGATGGTGCGAGGCCGGTCCGTCACAGGGCACGCTGAATGGACCCGCAAGCCGCAGGCCGAACGCGGCGCCCGTCCTGCCCGGCCGCCAGTAGGCCCTGCCGGAGCCCCCACCGTGACCCGGGGGAGGGTATCGGCGTAAAGCCCGTACCCGAACGAGTGAGGCCCACCGGCCTAACTCGGGTGGCACCGCGGAAGCACCCTTTCGCCCCGAAGGCGAAAGGGATTTTTTGTTTGGGCCGGCCTGGATCGCGCTGCCCAGGCACCCCCAGGCACCGGCGCGGTCCTTTCAGCCGGCACCGCGGTCCCCGACAGGCACCCTGCCGCCTCCCGGCCGCTGTCGAGGCAGCCGGCCGCGAGGCGGGTGCGCGCCCGGTGGACCTAATTGGGGTGGCACCACGGAACGGCGCCTTCCGTCCCCGGACGGAAGGCGCCGCTTGTTTTCGGGCCCCCGATCACCGGGCGGCCGCCAAGGGAAGGGAGAGGAGACCGCCATGGCAAGTGCACCCGCGGCCCTGGTTCTGGAGCTGGCCCTGGATCAGGAGACGCCCGTGACCCTGTTCCGGCGGCTGGCCGGCGACGGGCCCGGATTCATCCTCGAAAGCCTGGGCGGTGGCGAGCGGTCGGGGCGCTATTCGTACGTGGGTGCCCGGCCGGTCCGGGAACTGGTCTGCACCGGCTCGGGGTCGGTGGTCTACCACCGGGACGAACCCGGCGGTACCGTCCTCGACGTCACGCCCGGGCCGGCCGACCCCTTCGCCGCCCTGCGCCGGTTCGTCCCCCGGCGCCCGGTCGCCCCCGGCTTCCGCTTCGCCGGCGGAGCCGTGGGATATCTGGGCTACGATGCCGTCCGCTTCCTCGAGCGGCTGCCGGGGCGGCCCCCCGCCGATCCCCTGCTCCCCGTCGCCCGGTTCATGGAGTGCGCCCTGCTGGCGGTGCTGGATCACCGCACCCACCGGCTCTACCTTATGGCGCCCGTGCTGGTCCTTCCCGGACGGTCCGAGGAAGAAGCGCGCCGGGCCGCCCGGCGCCGGCTGGAGGAAGCCCTGGCCGCCCTGGAAGCGCCCCTGCCGCCCCGGCCCCTTCTTCGCCTGGACGGCGGCGCCGGGTCGCAGGCCGTGGTCCCGGCCGGCCTGCACAGCAACATGGCGGCGGAGGACTTCCTCGCCGCGGTGCGCCAGGCCCAGGCGTACATCCGGGCCGGGGACGTGTTCCAGGTGGTGCTCTCCCGCCGGCTTGAGTTCGCCTGGCCTCCCGCAGCGGGCGCCGGAGACGGGCCGGCGGTGGTCGGGCCCGCCGGCGCCGGGGGCGTGCCGGCGGCGGCGGGACCTGCCGGTGCCGGCAGCGCGGTCCCGGAGGATCTCGACCTCTACCGGGCCCTGCGGGCGATCTCGCCCTCCCCCTACATGTTCTTCCTGCGCTTTGACGGGGAGACCACACTGCTCGGCGCCTCGCCCGAGCTCCTGGTGCGGGTGGAGGGCCGGCGGGCCCTGACCCGGCCGCTGGCGGGCACCCGGCCCCGGGGCGCCGGCGAGGAGGACGACCGGGCCCTGGAGCGTGAGCTCCTGGCCGATCCCAAGGAGCGGGCCGAGCACACCATGCTGGTCGACCTGGGCCGCAACGACCTGGGCCGGGTGTGCCGCCCGGGCACCGTGCGGGTCGAGCGGTTCATGGCGGTGGAGCGCTACTCCCACGTGATGCATCTGGCCTCCGACGTGGCCGGCGAGCTGGCGGAAGGCCGCGACGCCGTGGACGCCCTGGCCGCCTGCTTTCCCGCCGGCACCCTGACCGGGGCACCCAAGGTGCGGTCCATGGAGATCATCGACGAGCTGGAACCGGTGGCCCGCGGCCCCTACGGCGGGGCGGTGGGGTATCTGGGCTACGACGGCGACCTGGACATGTGCATCGCCATCCGGACCCTGGTGCTCCATGCCGGCCGGGGGTTCCTGCAGGTCGGGGCCGGCGTGGTGGCCGGCTCGCAACCGGAGGGCGAGTGGGCCGAGACGGAGGCCAAGGCCCGCTCGGGGCTGCGGGCCCTGGCCCTGGCGGCCGCCCTGGGCAAGGCAACGTCCCGTCTGCCGGACGAACCCGGCCCGGCGCTGGCGTCCGCCCGCGTTGCCGGCGGCGGCCGGGGGCTGGCCGCCGGGGGCCCGGCCGCCGGTTCGTCCCCGGCCGGTGGCTCCGGCCCGGTCACCGGGCCCCTTGCCCCCGGCCCCGTCGCCAAGGGGGCGCCCGCCGGGCCCGCGGCCGCGGCGGTGGCGGCAGGGGAAGGGGGTCATCCCGCGTGAGCCTGCGGGTGCTGGTGATCGACAACTACGACTCCTTTACCTACAACCTGGTCCAGCTGCTGGCCGAGCTGGGTGCCCGGGTGGAGGTCTTCCGCAACGACGCCATCGACGGGGAGGGGGTGGAGGCCCGGGATCCCGACGCGGTGGTCCTCTCCCCGGGGCCCTGCACTCCCCACGAGGCCGGCTGCTCCATGGAGGTGGTGCGCCGGCTGGATGCCCGTCGCCCCCTGCTGGGGGTGTGCCTGGGGCACCAGGCCATCGCCGCCGCCCTGGGGGGCCGGGTGGTGCGGGGCCCGGAGCCCGTCCACGGCATGGCGTCGGCGGTGTTCCACGACGGCACGGGACTGCTGGCGGGCCTGCCCTCGCCCCTGGAGGCCGGCCGGTACCACTCCCTGGTGGTCGACCCCGCCAGCCTGCCCCCCGAGCTGGAGGCCTGCGCCTGGACCGCCGACGGCCTGATCATGGGCCTGCGGCACCGGCACCGGCCGGTCTACGGCCTGCAGTTCCATCCCGAGTCGGTGCTGACGCCCCAGGGCCGGGACATTCTCCAGCAGTTCCTCGCCATTGCCGGCCGGCTCCAGGCCGAGCGCCGCCGGGTGCAGCCCCGGCCCACGCCGCCGGGGCCCCAGGGCCGCCCGGCGGCGGTGCCGGCGGCTGCGGACCCGCAGGCGGTGCCGGCCGGTTCGTCCCCACGGGTGGAGGAGGGGTCCTGAATGGAGAGCAACGCCCTGCAGGCGGCCCTGGCCCGGGTGCTCTCGGGCCGCGACCTGACGGCCGCCGAGGCCGAAGCGGCCATGGACGTCATCATGTCCGGGGCGGCCACCCCGGCCCAGGTGGCCGGCTACCTGGTGGCCCTGCGCATGAAGGGGGAGACGCCGGCGGAGATCGCCGGTTCGGCCCGGGCGATGCGGCGCCACGCCACCCCGGTGCCCACCCGGCGCCAAGGGGTGATGGACACCTGCGGCACCGGGGGCGACGGCCGCCACACCTTCAACATCTCCACCCTGGCGGCCATCGTGGCGGCGGCCGCGGGGGTGCCTGTGGCCAAGCACGGCAACCGGTCCGTTTCCAGCCGCTGCGGCAGCGCCGACGTGCTGGAGGCCCTGGGCGTGCCCCTGGACCTGGATCCGGCGGCCCTGGGCCGCTGCCTGGACGAGGTGGGCATCGCCTTCCTCTTCGCGCCCCGGCTCCACGGGGCCATGCGCCATGCCGCCGGCCCCCGCCGGGAGCTGGGGATCCGGACCATCTTCAACCTGCTGGGCCCGCTGACGAACCCGGCCGGGGCCCGCTACCAGCTGCTGGGCGTCTACGCGGCCGAGCTGGTGGAGCCGGTGGCCCGGGTGCTGGCCGAGCTGGGGGTGGAACGGGCCCTGGTGGTCCACGGGGCGCCGGGCCTCGACGAGATGTCCGTGTGCGGTCCCACGCTGGTGGGCCGGGTGGACGGGCAGCAGGTGTCCCTCGTGACGGTGGAACCGGCCGCCGCCGGGCTGCCGGTGTACCCCCTGGAGGCCATTGCCGGCGGCGACCCCGCCCGCAACGCGGCCATCGCCCGCCAGGTCCTGGAGGGCCGCCGGGGGCCGTACCGGGACGCGGTGCTGCTCAACGCCGCCGGCGCCCTGCTGGCCGCCGGCCGGGTGGGCGACCTGCGGGAAGGGGTGGCCGAGGCGGCCCGGCTCCTGGACAGCGGTGCGGCGGCCGCCAAGCTGGAGGAGTGGGTGCGCCTGGCCCAGGCGCTGGCCCCCCGGCCGGCAGGGGAGGTGGCGGGATGACCCAGGGCGCCCTGGCGGGCCGGCTGGCCGCCATCGTGGCCAGCGTGGAGCGGCGCCTGGCGGAGCGGCAGGCCCGGCGGCCCGAGGCCGTGCTGGAGCGGGCGGTGGAAGAGGTGCTGGCCCGGAAACCCCGCCGCAGCCTGGCGGCGGCCCTGGCCGGAGGGCGCCGGCGGCCGGCGCCGGCGGTGATCGCCGAGATCAAGCGGGCCTCGCCGGCGGCCGGGCGCCTGGCAGGCACCGGGGGCGGGAGCTTTGACCCCGAGGCGCAGGCCCGCGCTTACGTGGAAGGCGGTGCGGCGGCCTTGAGCGTGGTGACCGAACCGGATCACTTCCAGGGCGATGTGGCGGATCTCGGGCGGGTGCGGCCCCTGGGGCTGCCGGTGCTGCGCAAGGATTTCATCGTCAGCCGGTACCAGCTTCTGGAGTCCGTGCTGGCCGGGGCCGACGCCGTGCTGCTCATCGCCCGCATCGTGCCGCCCCGGTCGCTGGCCCGGCTGGTGCGGGCGGCCGAAGAGGCGGGCCTCGAGCCCTTCGTCGAGGTCAACGACCGCCGGGACGTGGAGGCGGCCGTCGCCGCGGGGGCGCGGCTGATCGGCGTGAACCACCGGGACCTGGACACCTTCACCCTCGACCCCGGCCGGTTTGCGGAACTGGTGCCCCTCCTGCCGGAGGAGGCCATCCGGGTGGCCGCCAGCGGCATCGCCACCCCCCTGCGGGCCCGGGAGCTGCACGCCCTGGGAGCCGACGCCGTGCTGGTGGGTGAGGCGCTGATGCGCAGTGGCCATCCGGCCGGGTGGCTTCGCCAGCTGGCGGCCGGGGCAGGGGGTGAGGCTCCGTGAGCCGCGGCCGCGGCGGCTTACGGCCGGAGGGCGCCGGGGGCCGGTGGCCGGAGGCGGCACGGGTCCGGTTGCGGGACGCGGCGCCGGGCCGGTGGCCCGGCGCGGCGAGGGACCGCGCCCCGAAGGCGCTGCCGGGAGGTGGGGAGCGGTGAGCACGGCCGGTCTCTGGATCAAGATCTGCGGCCTGCGGGACGCGGCCACCGCCCGGGCGGCCCTTGAGGCGGGCGCCGACGCCCTAGGCTTCGTCTTTGCTCCGAGCCCCCGCCAGGTCGACCCGGCCACCGTGGCCCGTATCGTGGCCGGGCTGCCGCGGGAGCGGGTACCGGCGGGGACCGGCGAGGCCGGTTCCGCCGGCGATTTCGGGCCGCGCCCTGCCCTGGTGGGGGTGTTCGTCAACGCCTCGCTGGCCGAGATCCTGTCCACTGCCCGCCAGGCCGGGCTGACCCACGTCCAGCTCCACGGCGACGAGCCGGAGGACCTGGTGGCTGCCCTCCAGGCCGAGGGTCTGCGGGTGATCCGGGCGGTGGCGGCGGCGGCGAGGGACGCCCCGGTCGGGACAGCCGCGGGCCGCGGTGAAGCCGGGGGCCCCCGCGAAGCCGCCGGCGCCGGCGGGGAAGGACGCCCCGGCGCAGCTACGACCACGGCCAGGGAAGGGCGGCCCCCCGACCTGCAGCAGGCCCTGGCCACCCGGGCCGACCGCGTGCTGCTGGATGCGGCGGTGCCCGGCCGGCGCGGGGGAACGGGGCAGCGGGCCGACTGGGCGGCAGCCGCCTGCCTGGCCCGCCGGCGGCCGCTGATCCTGGCCGGGGGGCTTGACCCCGAGAACGTGGCCGAGGCGGTGCGGGTGGTGCGCCCCTGGGGCGTCGACGTCTCCAGCGGGGTGGAACGGGCCCGCGGGGTCAAGGATCCCGAGCGGATCGCCCGCTTCATCGCCGCCGCCCGGGCTGCGGCCGGCGGCGGCCACGAGCCGGTTCGGGGCAAGCCGCCGGCAAGCCATGGGACAAGAGATGGGCTGGCCCGGGATAGGAAGGGACCGTGGCGGTGACCGCCGCCTGGATCGGCGGCAGCACCAACCATCGCCAGCATGCAGGGAAGGAAACTATCGCCAGCGAGCAGGGCAGGAAAAGAGGGAGAGGGCGATGCACGACCACGCAGCGCAGCGGGCAGCGGCCCCGGGAGGCCCCGGGACGGGGCCCGACGCCCGGGGCTACTTCGGGCCCTTTGGGGGCCGGTTCGTCCCGGAGACGGTGATCCCCGCCCTGGAAGAACTGGAGCGGGCCTATGCGGAGGCCGCGGCGGACCCGGCCTTCCGGGCGGAGCTGGACGGCTACCTGGCGGAGTTCTGCGGCCGGCCGACGCCCCTCTACCGGGCGGACCGGCTGGCGGCCGCCTGCGGCAACCCGGGGGTGCGGGTCTACCTCAAGCGGGAAGACCTGAATCACACCGGGGCCCACAAGATCAACAACGCTCTGGGCCAGGCGCTGCTGGCCCGGCGCATGGGCAAGCAGCGGGTGATCGCCGAGACGGGGGCAGGGCAGCACGGCGTGGCCACGGCCACGGCGGCGGCGGTGCTGGGGCTGGAGTGCGAGGTCTTCATGGGCGCCGAGGACATGCGCCGCCAGGAGCTGAACGTCTTCCGCATGGAGCTGCTGGGCGCCCGGGTGCGGCCGGTCACCTCGGGAACGGCCACCCTCAAGGATGCCACCAACGAGGCCATCCGCCACTGGGTGACCCACGTGCGGGACACCCACTACATCATCGGGTCCGTGGTGGGTCCCCACCCCTATCCCCGCATGGTTCGGGATTTCCAGTCGGTGATCGGGCGGGAGGCCCGGGCGCAGGTCCTGGAGAAGGAGGGGCGGCTGCCCGACGTGCTGGTGGCCTGCGTGGGCGGGGGCAGCAACGCCATGGGCCTGTTCTACCCCTTTGTGGACGACGCGAAGGTGGCCATGATCGGGGTCGAGGCGGCGGGAGAGGGCCTGGAGACGGGGCGCCACGCGGCCTCCCTGACGGCCGGGCGGCCGGGGATCCTCCACGGGGCCCTGAGCTACCTGTTGCAGGACGAGGACGGCCAGGTGCAGCCGGCCCACTCCGTCTCCGCCGGCCTGGACTACCCCGGCGTCGGGCCCGAACACGCCTACCTCAAGGCCAGCGGCCGGGCCCGGTACGAGGCGGTGACGGATGAGGAGGCGCTGGAAGCTTTCGAGTTGCTCTGCCGGACGGAGGGAATCGTCCCGGCGCTGGAGAGCGCCCATGCCGTCGCCTACCTGCGGCGCCTGCTGCCCCAGCTGCCGGCGGGTAGCGTGGTGGTGGTCAGCCTGTCGGGGCGGGGCGACAAGGACGTGGCCGAGGTGGCGCGGCTGCGGGGCCGCGCTGGCCGAGCCGTGAACCGGAGCGGTCCTGCCGGCAAGCCGAGCCACGACGCCGGCCGCCCCGTGCCCGGCACCCCAGCGGGAGCCGGGATCACGGCGGGACCTGTGGTGCGTGGGATGCCCGGAGCGGCGCCGGTGGCTGCCGCGGCCGGAGCGCCCGCGGCGGCGGCCGGGGCCGCGCGCCCCATGGCGCCTGCAGCGGCTTGCGGGACCACCCGCCCGGCGGGGTCCCGGGGAAAGGGGGAGAGCCGGTGGATCCAGCGGTAGCCGGTGGGGCGGTAGGGGGTGGAGCGGCGGCCGGTGGGCCGGCGGCCGGTGGGGTGGCGGCCGGCGCGGAGGTGGCCGAGCCGGTCAACCGCCTTGACGGCGCTCTGGCCCGGGCCCGCTCCGAGGGGCGGGCGGCGCTGATCGTGTACGTCACGGCTGGGCACCCCGACCTGGCGGTCACCCGGCAACTGGTGCCCGCGCTGTTCGCCGCGGGCGCCGACGTGGTGGAGGTGGGGATGCCCTTTTCCGATCCCCTGGCCGACGGGCCCACCATCCAGCAGTCGACCCAGAAGGCCCTGGCCCGCGGGGTGCGGCTGGCGGGGGTCCTGGATCTGGTGCGCGACCTGCGGGTCCAGGGCGTGGACGGGGCCCTGGTGCTGCTGACCTACGCCAACCCCCTCTTGGTCCGTGGCCTGCTGGACGACCCCGGCCCCCTGGCCGCCGCCGGCCTGGACGGGGTGATCGTCCCCGACCTGCCCATGGTGGAGCGGGGCCGGGCCGAGGCCGCCTTCCGGGCGGCCGGACTGCACCTGATCCCCATGGTGGCGCCCACCAGCTCGCCCGAGCATGTGCGGCGGGCCGCAGCCGGGCGGGGCGGGTTCGTCTACTGCGTCTCGGTGACGGGGGTGACGGGGGCGCGGAGGAACCTGCCCGAGGAGCTGCCCGCGTGGCTGGACCGCGTCCGGTCGGCGGGGCCGCGGCCGGTGGCCATCGGCTTTGGCGTCTCGGGGCCGGAGCAGGCCCGGGCCCTGGCCGCCCATGCCGACGGCGTCATCGTGGGCTCCGCCCTGGTGGAGCGGATCGAGGAGGCGGCCCGGGATAGCTCGTCCACAGACGAACAGGCGAGGGTTCGCGCGGTGGTGGATGCGGCGACCGCCTTCGTGACGACCCTTCGGCGGGCTCTGACGGGGAACCGGCCTTGACGAGGGCGGGACCGGACGCCGAGCGGCAGCCCAACCGCACCGGAGGCCTCCGGGGGTCCTAAACCGTGCAAGATGGGCAACAGAACTCTCACTTTTCCCTGCGGCCGTTGCCTTGCACCATGGGAACAGAAATCCCCCGGAGGTGGTCCGAATGCGGGTTCACGTCGGCCTCCCCGTCACCGACCTTGCGGCATCCGTCGACTTCTACCGGCGCTTCCTGGGCCGGTCGCCGAGCCGCGTGCTACCCGGTTACGCCCAGTTTCTTCTGGACGAGCCCGCCCTCAATCTTGCGTTGACCGCAACGAAGGCGGCAGAAACCGGCGAAGGTGCGGCGCCACCGGCCACCCCAGGGTACCACTTTGGGATCGAAGTGGAATCGGTCGCCGCCGTCCGGTCCGCCTTGCAAAGGGTGCAAAACAGCGGCCTGAAGGCGAAGGCCGAAACGGATGTCCTGTGTTGCTACTCGCGGCAGGAAAAATTCTGGGTGGAGGACCCTGACGGTCACCGCTGGGAAGTCTTCTTCGTAGCGGAACGCTACAGCAGCGACGAGCCGGGTTCCGGCTGCTGCGAGCCCGCCGGCGCCTCTGCCTGTTGCGCCGGATGCTGTGCGGGATGAGCGATGAATCCGCGACCTCGCAATCCATTACGGAGCCCCAATCAATCGCGGAGCAAGGAAGCGGCTCGAGATAAGCCCCCCGCCCGCACGACGGGCAAGACCGGGCTTGTCCTCGACCGGTTCATCACGCTCGCCCACTGGTTGGGCCAGCGGGGTGCCGAGACCGCCGGTGCCGGTGAAGGTCAGCTTGGAAGGGAGCCGTTCGGTGCACTGGTCACCGTGGACGAGATCGCCCGAGTCTGGGGATGTTCTCGCCGTGCCGCCCAGCAGATGCTGCGGCGCCTGGCCCGGTGGGGCCTCGTCGCCTGGCGGCCCCAACCCGGCCGGGGTGGAAGGTCCCACCTGCGGGTGATGGTCCATCCCGCCCACGCCTATTTTGACCGGGCGGCGGTCGCCATGGAACGCGAGCAGTGGGCGGAAGCTGCGTTCTGGTTGTCCGAAATCCTGAGGGAATGCCCCTGTATCCCCCAGGTGCCTTCCCTGCTGGCAGAGGTCCGGATCCGGCTGGGGCTGCCGCCCGCCACCAGCGGATGGGCCTGCTGCGGGGGATGAAAGGCGGGCCCGCGGCAGCATCGCCGGTTTGCCGAGGACCCGTGTGCCAAGGGCAAGCCGGTCGTGGGGCCCGCGACAAGGGGCGCGGGGGTGGGGGAACGGCCGGCTAGCCCTTGCCCCCGCCCTCGGGTTCGATGATGGCCGTCTCCCAGGCCTCGGGATCCTCGATCAGCGACTGGGCCACGCGGTGGAGGACGTGGCCGAGCTCCGTCCAGCGGTCGGCGGCGTTCTTCCCCAGGGGAAAGACGGAGGCGTTGCCCTCCCGGTCCCAGCTGACCAGCGCCGACGCCGCCTCCCCCGAGGGCGGCGACGGCAGGGCGTACCCCGCCCCCCGCAGCAGCGACAGCACGATGCCGAACCAGAGGGTGGCGCTGACCGGTCGCAGGGTGCCCTGGGTGGGGGTGCGGGAGGCGCCGGGAATGTACCCGTAATGCCAGGTGGTGCTGGCCGGGTCGAACATCAGCACGTGCACGGGACGAACCCTCCCCGGCGCCCCACCCTCCGCAGGGGTGACCCGCTCCCGTGGTGGGGCGCCGGTTCCAAGGTGCCCACGGCTTTCCAGGACTATGCATGGCGCAGGCGGCAGGCGGGGCGCGGTGCGTGTCCTGAACCGGCAGGCGGCCGGGCCGTCAGGCCTCTCTTTCGCCACCCCTACCGGCGCGCTCGAGGGCCTCGAGCCAGCGGTCGGCCTCTTCCACCGTGAGCTCCCCTCGGGCCAGGGCCTCCAGCACCTGGCGCGGGTGGTGGTAGGGGCCGCGGCCGCCGCCCTTGGGAGGCGGCGACGGCCTGGCCGGTGCGGGTGCGTCGCCCCGGGCCCCCGGGGCCTCGGGGGTTCCTGCGGGGGCCGGAGTCCCGCCGGAGGCGGCCGCACCGGTGCCGGAGCCGGAGGCGAAGCCCATGGCAGCACCGCCCGGGCCGGGATGCCCCGGCGCGGCCTGCCCAGGACTGGATTCCGCTCCCGGTGGCGGCGAGGCGGCTCCGGCCGGGCCGGGTCTGGGGGCCGGATCCTCCGGCCGGGCCGGTCCGGCGGGCGGAGCCGTTGAGGGCCCCGGCACCGATCCGGCGCCCTCACCCCGGCCGGCGGGGTCCGCCGCGCCGTAGCCCACCACCCGGATGTTCCCCGCTCCCGTGGTGATCTCCACGGTGCCCTCGCCGGGCCCCAGGCTGTCCACGACCCGCTGGCCCAGACCGCCCCGGCGGCCCACGTGGATCCCCCCGGGCAGGTGGATCGTCCCCGCCCCGGTTTGCAGCTCCAGGCGCCCGCCCCGCACGCCGGCCAGGTCGAGGACCACGTTGCCGAACCCGGACCGCGCCTGCACCCGGGCCGCCCCCTGGTTGCGGGGCCGCAGGTCGACGGAGCCGGCCCCGGTGGTGACCTCGGCCTCCGCCTCCACCTCCGCGTCGAAGAAGACGTCGCCGGCTCCGGTCCGGATGCGCACCCTGCGCAGCCGGCCGCCCCGCACCGCCACCTCGCCGGCTCCCGTCTGCACCTCCAGGTCCCCCTGCTGGCCCACCAGGGTGACGTCCCCCGCGCCCGTGCGGATGCGCCAGCGGCCGCGGCAGCCTGAGGCCCTGAGATCACCCGCCCGCACGTGCAGGTCGGCCTCCAGGTCCAGATCCCGCAGGTCGACCTCGCCCGTGCAGCGCACCACAAGGGCCTCGACCGCCGGCGGCAAGGTCAGGCCGAGCTGCTCCTCGGGCCCGATCCAGCCCGTCCAGCGGCGGGGGTGGGGGGTGCGCAGGACCAGGGCCTCGCCCTCCCGCTCCGCCACGAGCGAGGGCGGCCCCTCCCAGTACAGCCCGGGACCCGGACGAACCCGCACCGCCAGCCGCCCGCCGTGGACCTCCACCCGGCGCACGCCTTCCACCAGCCGGGACCCGGCCGTGTGCTCCTTCATTGCGGTTCCTCCCCTTCCCCAGGCCGAACAGGGTGCTCCTCAAGGTCCAGGCCGCCGGCGAAGCCGGCTGCCGGGCGGGAGCCGGGCCCCGGGCCGCTGGCCGGACCCGCACCGCTCAACAGTTCCAGCGCCTCGTCCACCGCCAGCTCGCCCCGCCGCACCCGCTCCAGGATGGCCTGCCGGGTTCGTGCCCTGGGGGAATCGGCGCCGGGCGAACCGGCTCCCCCTGCGCCGGAGCCCGCCGCGGCCGGGCCGCCCAGGGCCTCGATGATCTCGTCCAGCTTCTTGCGCACCGTGGGGTACGACACCCCCAGCAGCCGCTCCATCTCCCGGAGGTTGCCGGCCGCCCGCAGGAAGAGCAGGGCAAACCGCCGCTGCTCCGGATCCAGGAGGTCGAAGGGGCTCAGCCGGTACCGGGACCGGATCTGGGTCGCGCACACCGGGCAGACCACCTCCCGGACCTCCAGGCCGTGGCCGCAGTGGGGGCAGCGGGCGGGAACTTCAAAGGGCGGTCTCATCCGAGATTCACCTCCACAGCCCCGGACCGGGGCGCGGCGGCGTTCCCGGCGGCGGGGCGATCCAGCAGGGTGCGCATGGCCGGGGCCCGCCACCAGGCTACGGCCAGGGCGAGCACGGTGAAAAGCGCCGTGGCGGCGAAGATGCTGGGGACGGGAACCCGGTCCGCCAGGGTGCCGCCGGCCATCTGGCCCAGGGGTTGCAGGATCATGGCCACGGTGTAGAGCAGGCCGAACACCCGGCCGCGGAGACCGGGCGCCACCGCCTGCTGGAGCATGGTGGTGGCGGCCACGTTGACCAGGGCGTTGACCACGCCGAAGACCCACCCGGCGGCGATGCTGGCGGGCAGCCAGCGGCTCGAGCCCAGGACGGTGCAAAGGAGGGCCTGGAGGACGATCAGTTGCATCCAGCCCCGGGCCCGGCGCGGCCCTCGCCCGGTTCCCGCCAGCAGGCCGCCGGTCAAGGCGCCCACGGCAAAGGATGCCTGGATCCACCCCAGAACCTGCGGTCCCCCTTGCAGCACTCGCTGCACCACCACGGGGATCAGGACGAAGGAAGCGGCGAACGCCAGGTTGAGGACCGACACCAGGATGAAGAAGGGGCCCAGGTCGGGCCGCCCGAAGACGGCCGCCAACCCCTCCCGGAACTGGCCGGCGAAGGACCCGTGGGGGCCCCCGGCCGGGCCCGCCGGGCGCCTGCCGGCGTCACGGCCTGCCCGGGGCGCCGCTGGACCACCGGCCTCCGATGGGGCTACGGACCGGCCGGCGGCGCCCTCGGCCGGCGAAGACCCCGCAGGCGCCTTCCAGCCCAGGGCCCCCGCCAGCAGGATGGCCACGGCCGAGACGGCATAGGAGACGGCGTCGACCAGGGCGGCCCAGCCCGCATGCCGGCTGGCCAGCATGCCGCCCAGGGCGGGTCCGGCGATGCGGCCCACGCTCTCGCCGGTGGCCACCAGGCCGTTGGCCGCCGCCAGCTGCTGGGGCGGCACCAGCTCTGGCCAGATGGCGCTGCTCAGGGGCATGAAGAGCGCCAGGCCCGCGGCGTCCACGGCGAGAAGCACCAGGACCGCGGGAAGGCTCGCCTGTCCGGTGAAAAGCAGGGCGGCCAGGGCGGCCATCACCAGGCCGCGCCCGATCTCGAGAACCAGGAAGAACCGGCCGCGGTGCCAGCGGTCAACCAGCACGCCGGCGGGCAGGCCGGCCACGGCCATGACCAGGGCGGCCACCGCGTTGACGCTGGCCATCCGCTGGGCCGAGCCGGTGGTCTCCAGGACCCACCACTGGATGGCCATCATGCTGGCCATGCCGCCGGCCACGGAGACGATCCGGGCCAGCCACAGCACGACAAAGGGGCGGTGGCGCCAGAGGGAAGGTCCACGCGCTGAGGGTGCAGGCGCTGCCTGGCGCGCCGGAGGCCCGGCCGGCGAGGCGTCGCGGGCCGGGGCGCCGGTGGGGGTGCCGCTGGCGGACACGGGGATTCCTCCTCCCGTTCCTGGGAAGGCTTCCATGACGATGATGAACGGGATAATCGAATATGTCAATCACACAATAAAAATTTTTAATTTACGTTGCCGATGCCGCGCCGCGGCTCAAGGGGCTGGCAGGTGCCCGGAGGATGGCCCGGCCGGGGGCACCCCGCCGCCGGCTCCGAAGGGACAGCACGTACCCTGAGGAGGGTCCCGCCCGGTGGCCGCGGCAACGGCGGAGCAGGGACCCTCGGTCCAGACGGTGAACTGGAAGGATTGGGAAGTTGCGGCAGCAGCCTGTGAGCCGCCGGGCCTAAAAGGGCTGTGGCGACGACCCGCGCCGTTATGTGGGAAGCGGGAATCTCGGCGCGACGATCGTTTGGATCGGTCGACGTTAGAGGGCGTCTAGAGGGTCAGGGGCCGCGAGGGAGGGACAACCATGCGGGTGGTGATCAGCGGCGGCACGGGCCTGATCGGATCGGCCCTCGCCCGCCGGCTGCAGGCGCAGGGGCATGAGGTGGTGATCCTCACCCGGGGGGCCAAGGGCGGGCCCGCGGGTACGGCGGCCGGCCCGGCGGCCGGGGAGGGGGCGGATGGCGGCGGAGGGCCGTTGCGCTACCTGTCCTGGACGGCGAAACCGGTAGCGTCCGGGGACCCCCGGCCGGGCTGGTGGGAGGCGGTGGCCGGCGCGGGGGCGGTGGTCAACCTGGCGGGGGAGTCCATCGCCGCCGGCCGCTGGACCCCGCGCCAGAAGGAGCGGATCCGGGAAAGCCGCATCCAGGCCACCCGGGCGCTGGTCCAGGCCATCGAGGCGGCCGAGCCCCGGCCGGCGGTGCTGGTGAGCGGGTCGGCGGTGGGCTACTACGGGCCCCGAGGCGACGAGGTGATCGACGAGGAAGCGCCGCCGGGGGACGACTTCCTCAGCCGGGTCTGCGTGGATTGGGAAGCCGAGGCCCGCAAGGCCGGAGCGGCCGGCGTGCGGGTGGTCCTGGTGCGGACGGGGCTCGTCCTGGCCCGGGAGGGGGGCGCCCTGCCCCGGCTGGTTCTTCCCTTCCGGCTGGGCGCCGGCGGACCGCTGGGTCATGGGCGGCAGTGGATGCCCTGGATCCACCTGGACGACCTGGTGGCCCTGTTCGCCTTCCTCATCGAAACGCCGGACCTGGAAGGCCCGTTCAACGGCACGGCGCCTGAGCCGGTGACCAGCCGGGACCTCGCCCGGGCCCTGGGGCGGGTGCTGCGCCGGCCGTCCTGGCTGCCGGCGCCGGCCGTTGCCCTGCGCCTGGCCCTGGGGGAGATGGCCGACGCCCTGCTCTTGAGCGGCCAGCGGGCCGTGCCGCGCCGGGCCCGGGAAGCAGGCTTCCGCTTCCGGTTCCCGGAGGTCGAACCGGCGCTGCAAGATCTCTTAGGCCGCTAGCACCGGGGGGCGGTCCCGGCCCGTGCGGGTCGAGCCCGTGCCCGTTCAACCCGTGCCTGTTGGGCGGGAAGCCCCCTCTACCATACCTCGACGATGTAGCACTTGAGGTAGTCGCTTTCCCCCGCCCCCAGCAGGACGGGGTGGTCGGGGGCGGCACCCCGCCGCTCCAGGATCCGGACCCGCCGGCCCACATCCCGGGCGGCGTCGCGCAGCATCTCTTCGAACAGGTCGCGGGTCATGTGGTAGGAGCAGGAGCAGGTGACCAGGATCCCGCCGGGCGGCAGCATCTTCATCGCCCGCAGGTTGACCTCCTTGTACCCGCGGTAAGCACCGGGCAGCGCCTGGCGGTTCTTGGCGAAGGCCGGGGGATCGAGGATGATCACGTCGTAGCGGTCGCCCTCGGCCGCCCGAGCCCGCAGAAAGTCGAAGGCGTTGGCGTGGTGGAAGGTCACCCGGGCCTCGCCGCTGCCCAGCTGCCGGCGCACCTGCTCCACGTTCTCGCGGGCCACCGCCAGGACCTCTTCCTGGATGTCCACCGCCACCACCTCCCGGGCGCCGTAGGCCAGGGCGTGGCAGGTGAAGGCCCCGGTGTGGCAGAAGGCATCCAGGACCCGGGCCCCCTTGACGTAACGCCGCAGGGCGGCCCGGTTGTCCCGCTGGTCCAGGAAGTAGCCGGTCTTATGCCCCCGGGCCAGGTCCACCACCAGCGGCAGCCCGTTTTCCCGGATCACCACCCGCGGGTCGAACCGGCCCCTGAGGAACCCGGCCCGCTGGGGCAACCCCTCCAGCTCCCGGACCGGCACGTCGTTGCGCTCGTAGATTCCCTGGGGCGCCGCCAGCTCGTCCAGCAGCTCGACGAGCAGCGGCTGCCAGCGGTCGATGCCCAGGGCCAGGGTCTGGATCACCAGCACCCCGGCGAACCGGTCGACGATCAGGGCGGGCAGCAGGTCGGCCTCGGCGAAGACCAGCCGGAAGCTGTCGGTGTCGGGCTGGGCCGCCTGCAGGCGCTGGCGCAGGGCCAGGGCCCGCTCGAGGCGGCGGCGGAAGAAGGCGCGGTCGATGGCTTCGTCCGGGTCGGCGGTGAGCAGGCGGACGAAGATCATGGACCGGGGGTTGATGTAACCCTTACCTACGAACCGCCCCCGGGCGTCCACCACCTGGACGATGTCCCCGGGGTCGTAGGCGTCGTCCGAGACGGTGTAGACGTCGGTGCGGTAGACCCAGAGCCGGCCCTGGCGCAGGGCGGCATCCCGCCCCGGCTTGAGCTGGACCCGGGTCGCCCGTTCCCGCGGCAGGCTCGCCATGGCGGGGCCGGCGCCGCTTCGTCCTGCGTCCCCTGCGTCCGAGGAGGTTGGAGGCAAGCTTGGACCCTCCAGATCAGGCAATGGAATCGTTCCGTCCGTACCAGCCGGCAGGTTCGTCGCCGCATCAAGCCCGGCCTGCCGTCGCGTCCGGTGCGGCACAGGCCGGCTGCGGGCCGCCGGGGGCTCGGCCCGCGCCGCGTACGGCAGCCGTCACGCCCACCGGCGTCCCGCCTGGTCCGGCCGGCCGGGCGCGGGGCCGGACCGCTCGGGCGCCCGGTGCCGGTGCAGGGCATAACTGCCCTGGGCGGTGGCCACCAGGCGGCCGGCGCCATCCCGCACGTCGGCCTGGGCAAAGGCGATCCGGCCACCCAGCCGCAGGACCCGTCCCTCGGCCATGACGGTGCCCCGGGCCGGCTCCAGGAACCGGATGGACAGCTCGATGGTCCCGCCGATGCGGTCGCCGGCCGGCAGCAGCGACAGGATGGCGTTGCTCATGGCACCGTCCACCAGGGTGGCCAGGGCCCCGCCGTGGACATTCCCGAAGCGGTTGCCGATCTCGGGCCGGGCCGGCAGGCGCAGGAGGGCGCGCCCCGCCGCCGCCTGGACCACCTGGATGCCCAGGTGGCGCCGGAAGGGGATGGCGTCGTCGGGATGGCCCGGGTTTGGCAGACCGGCAGCGTCGGGATCGGCGCCGTGGCCGGAACCGGGGTCCGCGCCGGTGCCGCCCGCAGGCTCGCCGCCCGGAGGGGTTCCGCCCTGGGGCGCTCCGGGCCCCCTGCCCGGAAGGGTTCGGCCCTGGGGTGTACGGGGCTCCCCGCCCCCAGGGGTTTCGCCCCGCTGTGCACCGGGCTGCCCGCCCGGTACCGCGGCCCCCGGCACCGGGACTTCCCGGCGAGTCATGGGCCCGATCCTTCCCCGGCCGCACCCCGCCAGCGGGCGGTGTGGCGGTCGATGGCCTCGGCCAGGGCGAAGTCCAGATCGGTGAGGCCCCCGGCGCTGTGGGTCGTCAGGGCCAGGGTGACCTGCCGGTAACGGATGTCGATGTCGGGATGGTGGTTCATCCCTTCGGCCAGCCCGGCCACCACGCCCACGAAGAAGACGGCGTCCCGGAAGGAAGCCAGCCGGTACACCCGGCGGAGGGTGTGGCCCTGGCGCTCCCACCCCGGCAGGGACGCCAGCCGCTCCTGGATGGCCGGCTCGTCAAGACGCTGGGGCATTCCCATGTCTCCCCCCGACCAGGCTGCGGCCCAGACCCCGGGCCAGGCCGCACCGCCGCCCCATCCGGTCCGGGCCCTGAACCGCCATGGGAGCACGGTCCTGAAGGCCCGTCTCCCTGGAGAGCCCGGGTTCACCCTTCCATGGTACACCACGCCGCCTGGCCGGGCTTCAACGGTCCCGGGTGGCGCCGCCTGTTCCGGCGTGGCCGGCGTGGCCGGGGTCCCCCGGGTGGCCGGGGTGGCCGGCGGCAGCACCGGCGAAGGATGCCGCGGCATCGACCGTCGCGGCCGGGCCGGCCGCCGCGATCAGGGCAGCCAGTTCGGCCGAGCGGGCAGCGGCCCGGTGGACGGCCCGCCGCACGGCGTCGGGCACCGCCATCTCTTCCAGCACCGCCAGGGCGGCGGCGGTGGTGCCGTTGGGGGAGGTCACCTGGCGGCGCAGTTCCTCGGGCGGCAGGCCGGTATCCCGCAGCATGCTGCCCGCCCCTACCACCGTCCAGACCGCCAGCTGGCGCGCCACCTCGGCGGGGAGGCCCAGGTCATGGGCGGCCGCCAGCATGGCCTCCACCAGCAGGTAGACGTAGGCGGGGCCGCTGCCGCTCAGGGCCGTGACGGCATCGAAGGCCGGTTCGTCCACCTCGACGGTGGCCCCCACCAGGTCGAAGAGCCGCCGGGCCTTGGCAAAGGCTTCCTCGCTGCACGCGGGCGCGGCGCAGAGGGCCGTGACCGACTGGCGCAAGCGGCTGGCCGTGTTGGGCATCGCCCGCACCAGGTGCCGGCGACCCGGCAAGCGGCGGGCCATGTCCTCCAGCCGGATGCCCGCCGCCACCGACACCACCACCGCCTCGGGATCCAGGTAGGGCGCCACCTGCTCCAGCGCCACCGCCATGTCGGCGGGCTTGACCGCCATCAGCACCACCTGGGCGCCGGCCAGCACGGCACCCTTGTCGCGTTCCGCCCGGACGCCGTACCGGGCCGCCAGTTCGGCCAGCCGCTGGTCGTTTCGCCGGTTGGTCACGGCCAGGGCCTTGGGGTCGAACCCGGCATCGACCCAGCCGGCGATCAGGCATTCGGCCATCTTGCCGGCACCGATGAGGGCCACCGGGATGTCAAGGCCGGTCATGGAGGCCACCTCCCTGGGATGTGCTTGCTGCTTCGGGTGTGCTTCGCGCCTCGGTTTGTCCGGGCGGGCGGCCGCCCCAGGTTCAGCAAGCCCCGCAGGGGCTGTCCCGGTGCCGCCGCTCCGGGGAATCAAAAACCCCCGCCCTGCAAGGGCGGGGGTACCGCGGTACCACCTTGCTTCACCGGACGGCCGGTCGCGGCAGGGCGTGGTCCGATCCGTGCCGCGCCCTCCCCGCCAGGCTCGATGGCGAAGGAGCGACGGAGCCGGGGCGAAGGGGGGCCGACTGCGACGACCCGCCCGATCCGGGCCGGGGTCGACCACCCGTGGCGGCCGCCGGCGGCAGGCCTGCCAGCCGCCTGACCTGCCAGCCATCCGGTCTTGAGGGATGGCGGGATGGCGCCATCCCCTGGCCCGCGTAACGGGCGGGCGCCGGTGCGGTTCGGGCCGGTTCTTCCTGCGGCGGTTCGTCCTGCAAGGCGAACACGGCCGTTGCCGCACGGCTCAGGGGTGGGTCGAGGCACCGGGCCGGGCCGGCCCTTGCAGCCGCCGGGGCCGGCTCTCTGTCCCGGCCGTGGGGGTACCTCCGGGTCCCGTCATCGCCAGAGCCGGATATGGTGCTTTCGGATATTTATACATGCCGGCCGGCTGGATTACAAGCCTGCGGGAAGCCGCCGTCCCGCCGAACCGGGCCGATCCGCCGAACCAGCCATCCGCGGGTGCCTGTCCGGTCCTGTGCTGCAGGCGCGGGACCGCCGCCTGGCGGCCCAGGGGCGGCCGAAAACAGTCGCCCGGCTGCTGGCAGCAGCAGGGCTTGACCGGTTTCTGCCGAAAACAAGGATCTATCGCCGAATTCCGGCGGCGGCGGGCCGATTGATGTCCCTGGGCCCGCGGGATTCCTCAACGCACCAGTTTCCTGGGGGTGGTCTTTTTGTCGTTACGGCGCATTCGGCTGGCCACCGCCGCACTGGTGGCGGCGGTCGCCCTGGTGGCGGCGGCCTGCTCCAGCGGCGGCTCGCAGCCGGCCGGTTCGTCCGGCGGCGGAAGCGGCGGCAGCGGGGGAACGGGGGACCAGGCGGGGCAGAGCCGGCTACAGGTGGTGCTCAGCCGGGGCAAGCTGATCTGCGGGGTCAACGGCCAGCTGCCGGGGTTTAGCTACCTCGATCCCAGCGGCCAGATGACGGGCTTCGATGCGGACTTCTGCCGCGCCATCGCCGCGGCCCTGTTTGATGATCCCAACGCCGTGGAGTTCCGGCCCCTCAGCGCCCAGGAGCGGTTCACCGCCGTCCAGTCCGGCGAGGTGGACGTCCTGATCCGCAACACCACCTGGACCCTGGGGCGGGACACCGTCAACGGCATGGAGTTCCTGCCCACCACCTTCTACGACGGCGGGGGCGTGATGGTCCGCAAGGACCGCAACGTCAAGAGCCTGGCGGACCTGGACGGCGCCACCATCTGCGTGCTGAGCGGCACGACCAACGAGATGGTGCTGACCGACCGGATGCGCGCCCTGGGCGCCAGCTTCACGCCCAAGACCTTCGAAGATGCGGACCAGCTCTATGCTACCTATGAATCGGGCGGCTGCGATGCGGTGACCAGCGACAAGTCGCAGCTGGCCGGGCGGCGGGCGGTCCTCTCGGATCCTGACAACCACGTGATCCTGGACGAGATGCTGTCCAAGGAGCCGCTGGGACCGGCCGTCAAGAACAACGACTCGACCTGGTTCGACGTGGTGAAGTGGATCGTCTTCGCTACCATCCAGGCCGAGGAGTTCGGCATCAACTCGCAGAACGTGGACCAGTTCAAGAACAGCGACAACCCGGACATTCGGCGCTTCCTGGGTGTCGAGGGCGAGCTGGGCAAGGGCCTGGGCATCAGCAACGACTTCGCCTACCGGGTGATCAAGCACGTGGGCAACTACGGCGAGATCTACGAGCGCAACCTGGGACCCGACACGCCCTTCAAGCTGGAGCGGGGCCTCAACGAGCTCTGGACCAACGGTGGTCTCCTCTACTCGCCGCCCTTCCGCTGATGCCGCGGGCCGCTGGCGGCGGGAACGTGGCGGTTCCCGCCGCCAGCGGCATCCGGGCAGGCGCCCGGCGTGGTCGCCTCGGGCCCGTTCCGCTGGCCCCGGCGCTGCGGGCCCCCAGAGGTTCGGCCGATCCGCCGCCGCGGCGAGCAGCGGTGCCGGCCCAGGACGCGGGCCCGGAGCCGCCGGGCCACGCCGCCGGGCGTCAGGGGCGTCCGCAGATCCCGCGTTTTCTGGTCAAGAGGAGGGGGGTTTATGACGGCACGGCCCACCCGACGGGTGCGGTCCGGGGTGGGTGACATCCGCCTGCGGAGGCTGCTCCTTCAGCTGGCCGTGGTGCTGGTTACCGTAGCAGCGGGTGTCTACCTTTTCGGCAACGTCCAGCGCAACCTGCAGCAACTGGGCATCACGCCCGGCTTCGACTTCTTGCGCCATCCCGCCTCCTTTGCCATCGGGGAAAGCTCGATCCCCTACCAGGCGACGGACCCCTACGGCCGCGCTTTCCTGGCCGGCCTGGTCAACACCCTGCGGGTGGCCGTGCTGGGGGTCGTCCTGGCGACGGCGGTGGGGGTGGTGGCGGGGCTGGCTCGCCTGTCCGCCAACGGGCTGGTGCGGCTCCTGGCCTCCCTGTACGTGGAGTTGACCCGCAACACGCCCCTGCTGCTGCAGCTCTTCTTCTGGTACGGCGCCATCGTCTACACCCTCCCGCCGGCCAGCCAGGCCCTGGCCCTTCCGGGGTCCGTGTTCCTGATGAACCGGGGACTGGTGCTGCCGGCCCCGCGGCCCGGTCCGGGCTTCCCTACGGCGGTGGCCATCCTGGGGCTGGCCCTGGTGGCAGCGGTGACGGCGTACCGGATCCTCCTGCGCAAGCGGCTGGAGGAAGGCCGGGAAACCAGGCCGGGCCTGGTTGCCCTGGGCCTGCTGGCGGCGGGCGGTCTGGCAGCCGTGATCCTCCCCGCGGGCCCGGCCCTGGTGCTGGAGCGGCCCCAGCTGGCCCGGTTCAACTTCCAGGGCGGCCTCATGCTGTCCGCGGAGTTTACCGCCCTACTGCTGGCGCTGGTGATCTACACCGGAGCCTTCATCGCCGAGGTGGTGCGGGGCGGCGTCCTGGCCGTTCCCCGGGGCCAGTGGGAGGCGGCCCGGTCGCTGGGGCTCTCGCCTTTTTTGGTGCAGCGCCTGGTGGTGTTCCCCCAGGCCCTCCGGATCATCGTGCCGCCCCTGACCAGCCAGTACCTCAACCTGATCAAGAACTCCAGTCTGGCCATGGCGGTGGCGTTCCCCGACCTGCTGAACGTGAGCAGCACCATCGTCAACCAGACGGGCCGGACCCTGGAGATGCTGCTGCTGGTCGGCGCCACCTACCTGGCCTTCAGCCTGCTGACGTCCCTGCTGATGAACCTGTACAACCGGTCGCTGCGGCGGGGGGTGGCGTAGATGGACGAACCCGCGACGGGTCCTGCCCTGCCCGAACCGGCACCGGGCCGGCCGGCGGCAGGGCAGGCCGGCCCTGCCGGAACCACGGTGGTGGTGCCGCCGCCCCGGGCGCCCTGGCCGCAGCGGGCCGCCGCCTGGGCGCGCCAGAACCTGCTGGCCAGCTGGTATCACGGCCTGCTCACGCTGGTGGCCCTGGCCATCCTGGCCCTGGCCGGCCGGGCGGTCCTGTCCTGGGCCTTGGTCCGGGCCCGGTGGGACGTGGTGACCGACAACCTGCTGCTCCTGCTGGTGGGCGCCTACCCCCGCGACCAGCTGTGGCGGGTGGTGGCCGCCCTGGTGCTGCTGGCGGTGCTGGCGGTGGTCAGCGGCCTGGCGTGGGCCGGGCCGGCCCGCTGGCGGCGCGCCCAGATGCCGGTGGTGGCGGCCTGGGTCGTGCTGGTGCCGGCGGCCATGGTCCTGGTGCTGTCGGTGCCGCGACAAGGCGGCGCGGGCACGGGGTACGGGTTGATCCTGACCCTGGTGCTGGCGGTGGCCGGCATCACCCTGTCCTTTCCGCTGGGGGTGCTGCTGGCCCTGGGCCGCGTCAGCTCCCTGCCCGTGGTCCGGGCGCTGTCCATCGCCTACATCGAGCTGGTGCGCGGCACGCCGCTCATGGTGGTGCTGTTTTTCTCCATGACGGCGCTGCCGCTGTTCCTGCCGCCGTCGGTCCGGCCGGACCTGGTCACCCGGGCGGCGGCCGGGCTCGTGCTGTTCACCGCGGCGTACGTGGCCGAGGCGGTGCGCGGCGGCCTGCAAGGCGTGCCCCGCGGGCAGGTGGAGGCCGCCCAGGCCCTGGGCCTGACGGGAACCCAGGCGGTGCTGCTGATCATCCTGCCCCAGGCCCTGCGGGCGGTGATCCCCGCGCTGGTGGGCCAGTTCATCAGCCTGTTCAAGGACACGTCGCTGGTAGCAGTGTGGGGCCTGCTGGAGTTCGTCGGTGTCGCCCAGAGCGTGCTGTCGAACCCCTCCTACCTGGGCCGGCACGTGGAGATGTACGCCTTCGTGGCCGCGGTGTACTGGGTCTTCTGCTACGGCATGTCGCTGGCCAGCCGGCGGCTGGAGCGGCGTCTGGGCGTGGGGGAGCGCTGAGCCCCCCGGCGGGTTCAAGGACCCCCGCCCATAGGACGGCGGGTCGCCCCGGCAGGCCGGGGGCGCCGGCCGGAGGGGCGCGGGCCCGCCGCTGGCGGCGACCGGGAGGGAGGCGAGACGGGTGATGCCCAAGGGCATGGCCAGTGAGGGCGCCCGGAACGGCGACCGGCCGGGTGCCACGGGGCCGGAAGGACGCGGCGGAACCGCATTCCCGGCGACGGGCCGGGCGGCGGAGACCGGCGGTACGGCGACGCCGGCCGCGGCGGGTGGCACGGCGCCGGCAGGCGGGGCCCAGCCCATGGTGATCTGCGAAGACGTCCACAAGTGGTTCGGTATTGTCCACGTGCTCAAAGGGGTGAGCCTTCAGGTCCAGCCCGGCGAGGTGGTGGTGATCATGGGCCCCTCGGGTTCGGGCAAGTCGACCCTGATCCGGACCATCAATGCCCTAGAGCCCATCCAGCGCGGCCGCATCGTCGTGGACGGCATCGAACTGGGGCCCGACCTGCACCGGATCGAGGCGGTGCGCCGGGAGGTGGGCATGGTCTTCCAGCAGTTCAACCTGTTCCCCCACCTGACGGCGTTGCAGAACGTGACCCTGGGCCCCATCTGGGTGCGCAAGTGGCCCCGCCGCCGGGCGGAGGAACTGGCTCGGGAGCTGCTGGCGCGGGTGGGCCTGGCGGACCATGCCCACAAGTACCCCGCCCAGCTGTCGGGCGGCCAGCAGCAGCGGGTGGCCATCGCCCGGGCCCTGGCCATGCAGCCGCGCATCATGCTGTTCGACGAGCCCACCTCCGCCCTGGACCCGGAGATGATCAAAGAAGTCCTGGACGTGATGCGGGAGCTGGCCGCCTCGGGCATGACCATGCTGGTGGTCACCCACGAGGTGGGCTTTGCGCGGGAGGTGGCCGACCGCATCGTGTTCATGGACGAGGGCATGCTCCTCGAGGAAGCGCCGCCCGACCGGTTCTTCCGCGAGCCGGCCCACGAGCGGGCCCGGCGCTTCCTGTCCCAGATCCTGCACCCCTGACCGGTTCAAGATCCTGCAGCCCTGACCGGGAACCGGGGGCCAGGGGGCAGGGGGATGGCGGAGGCGGCCGCCACGGGATCCCGCGGCGTAGGGCTACAGGGGACGGGCGATTGGTTGCGCTGCCCACGACAGACCAACATAATGGATGTGGTCTGCATACCGGCGCGCCGGGTGACGGGCGCGGGACGAACCGGCCCCAGGTGGCCGGTCCCGCGGAGCCCGGGTGGCCGCCCCGCGGGGCGCCGCCCTCGGCGCCCGCCGGGGGCGGCGAGGAGGAGCGTCGATGGCCGACTCGAAGCGATATGTCATCGTAGGCAACGGTGTCGCCGGCACCACGGCGGCCGAGACCATCAAGAAGCTTGAGCCCCAGAGCCAGGTCACCCTGCTGGCGGCCGAGCCCTACCCGCTCTACAACCGGGTCTCCCTGCCCCACTATCTCAAGGGCACGGTGTCCGAAGACAAGGTCTTCATGCGGTCGGTGGAGCAGCACGCCGAAAAGGGCATCGACCTGCGCCTGGAGACGCGGGTGGTTTCGGTCCACCCGGACGAGAGGGTCGTGGTGACCGAGGCGGGCGAGACCTTTCCCTATGACCGGCTGCTGATCGCCACCGGGGGCCGGCCGCGGCCCCTGCCCGCGCCGGGCGCCGAAACTCCCGGCGTCTACTATTTTCAGACCCTGGACGACACCCGCCAGATCGTCGAGCGCTTTGCCACCGCCCGGCGGGCCGTGGTGGTGGGGGGAAGCTTCATCGCCTACGAGCTGGCCGAAGGGTTCCGCCGCCGCGGCCTCGAGGTGGTGTGGCTGATCCGCGGCCCCCGCTGGCTGCGCCGCATCCTGGACGAGGACGGCGGCCGGCTGGTGGACCTCCTGGCCCGGGACCACGGAATCGAGATCCTCTACGGCGAAGAGGTGGCCCAGGTCCACGCCGCCGGCGGCACCGTCAAGGCCGTGACCACCACCGGCGGGCAGACCATCGAGGCCGACATGGTCGGCTGCGGCCTGGGCCTGGACTTCTACACGGAGCTGCTTGAGGGCAGCGGGGTCGAAGTCCAGGGCGGCGTGGTGACCAACGAGCGGCTGGAGACCAGCGTGCCGGGGATCTACGCCGCCGGGGACGTGGCCCGCTTCTTCGACGTGTTCATCGGGCGGCACAACCAGATGGGCACGTGGAACAACGCCATGACCCATGGCCGTGTGGTGGGCGCCAACATGGTGGGGGCCAACCGGCCCTACCGCGAGGTGCCCGTCTATTCCAGCGGCCTGTTCGACTCGAAGATCACGGCCATCGGCGCCACCCCCGAGAACCACCCCGAGGTGGAGGCCGTCTCCCACGTCGACTGGGAGAACCGCCAGTACCAGCGCCTGTTCTTCCTGGACGGCCGGCTGGTCGGGGCGGTGTTGATCGGCGACCTGCGGGCGCGCAAGAAGATCGTCGACATGATCACCCAGCGGGAGACGGTGGACGATCCCAACCGCCTGATCCTGTCCCTGACCTGATCCCGCAACGCATCCCGCGCCACGGACCCCCGGACCTCCGGAGGGGGTGTCGGGGCACGGCGGGCAGCAAGCCGTCGCCCGCACGGCGATGCCCGCCGTGCCCGGCCGCCCCGGGCATGGCGGCTCCTGCCTGCCGTGCGGCCCCGCCCGCGGGCGGTGCCGCCCTTTCAGCCCGCCGGCGGCTGCTCTCGCCCGCGCGGGTCCGGCCGCCCCGGGCGGGCCCGCCCTGCCGTTCCACCGCCAGCCTCGCCCTGCCGTGCCACCTCCCACCGGCCTGGGCCGCCCTTCCGGGCCCAGGCCGCCGCTCCGCTGGCGAGATCCCTCGCTGCCGCCCCGTCCCCGTGCCGAACGCCCCTGATGCCCGAGCCGATGGGCGCCGATCCCCGCTGTGCCCGGGCGGGTGCCCCCCGGCTGCCCGGCGCCGGCGACGGGCACCTGGGAGCCGTGGGCTGCAAGGGGCGGCTTACCCAACTTGCTTGGGCCTGCGGCCGGTGCAAGTTCGGTGCTCCCCACTTGCAGAGAAGGTCCCCGGACGCGCTGCTCAAGTCGTTCCGCCATGGCAAGGGCTGGTTCTTCCGCAACGAGCCGGGCACCGCCAGCGGTGGTTCTCCGGGGGTGAACGGTCGGCCCTCGGGGGTGAAATGCATGGCAGCGGCAGGATGCCTTAGAATCATCGCCAACTGGTGGTATAGTGGTGTTAGGCAAAGGGGTGAGGGCAGTGGCCAGGGAGTTGCACGACCCTGCAACGGGTGCACCCAGGACCTTGACCGGCGAGTTCAACTGGAAGGTGGGCGGGCAGCAGGGTGAGGGCATCGACAGCACGGGCGAGATCGTGTCCCAGACCCTCAACCGCCTGGGCTATTACGTCTACCAGTACCGGCACTTCATGTCCCTGATCAAGGGTGGCCACACCAACTACAAGGTGCGGGCCGCCGACCATCTGATCCGGCATCACGGGGACGAGCTGCACGTCCTCATCGCCTTCGACCAGAAGACCATCGACCACAACCTGCACGAGCTGGTCCGGGACGGCGTGGTGGTCTATGACGACACCTTCAAGGCGCGGGTCCCCGAAGGCCGGCCGGTGCGGGTCTACGGCGTGCCGCTGACCAAGATCGCCCGGGAGCTGGGCAACCCCATCATGAAGAACATGGTCGCCGTGGGCGTGACCGCCGCCCTGGTGGGCCTGCCCGTGGAGGAGTTCCGGCCCACCATCGAGGCGCGCTTCGGCGGCAAGGGCGACCAGGTGGTCGAGCTCAACATGGAGGCCCTGCGCCGGGGGTTCGAGTACGGCGCCCGGGAGATCGGCCAGGTGGCCACCCTGCCCCGGCGACCCCAGGTGCAGCGGCGCCTGTTCATCTCCGGCAACGAGGCCGTCGCCTACGGCGCCCTGGCGGCCGGTTGCCGGTTCCTGGCGGCCTATCCGATCACGCCGGCCACGGAGATCATGTACTGGTTCCTCAAGAACTTCCCCAAGTATGGCGGCGTGGTGGTCCAAGCCGAGGACGAGATCGCTGCGGTCAACATGGCCATCGGCGCCAACTATGCGGGCGTCCGGGCCATGACCTCCACCTCGGGGCCGGGCATCTCCCTCATGCAGGAGGCCGTGGGCCTGGCCGGGATGTCGGAGACGCCGCTGGTCGTCGTCGACGTGATGCGGGGCGGCCCCTCCACGGGCCTGCCCACCAAGACGGAGCAGAGCGACCTGAACGAGCTGATCTTCGGCACCCACGGCGAGATCCCGCGCATCGTGCTGACCCCGGCCACGGTGGAGGACTGCTTCTACCTGGCGGTCGAGGCCTTCAACATGGCGGAGCGCTACCAGTGCCCGGTCTACCTGGTGAGCGACCTGTCCCTGGGCATGTCGCGCCAGTCCATCGACGGCCTGGATTACAGCCGGGTGCGGATCGACCGGGGCGCCCTGATCACCCAGGAAGAGCTGGACGCCATGGAGCGCGGGGCCTACAAGCGCTACCTGGTCACCGACTCGGGCATCTCCCCGCGCAGCCTGCCGGGCATGCGCAACGGGCGCTACGTGGCGCTGGGCAACGAGCACGATGAAGCGGGTACGGAGGAGATCGAGGACACCGCCACCCGCGAGATCCAGATGAAGAAGCGCATGCGCAAGCTGGACAGCCTGGATCTCAGCGACTACGTCGACTACTACGGGGACGAACCGGCGGATCGGGTCGACCTGCTGCTGGTCGGCTGGGGATCCACCATCGGCCGCATCCAGGAGGCGGTAGCCCGCCTGGAGAGGGACGGCTACAAGATCGGCCACCTGCACCTGCGGGCCCTGCACCCCTTCCCCCGGGCGAAGGTTCGCGGCTACCTGCAGGCGGCGCCCCGGGTGCTGGTGGTGGAGAACAACTACACCGGCCAGCTGGCGGGGTATCTGGCGCGGGAAGTGGGCTTCCACGACAAGATCCGGAACTGCACCAAGTACGACGGCGACCCCTTCCTGGCCAGCGAGATCTACTCCCGGGCGCGTGAGGTGTTGCTCCATGGCTAAGGTGGCGGATTTCCGGGCGGCCCGGCCCACGTGGTGCCCGGGTTGCGGCGACTTCGGCGTGCTCAACGCCCTGACGCGGGCGGTGACGGACCTGGGGCTGGAGCCCGAGGACGTGGTGGTCGTGTCGGGCATCGGCTGTTCGGGCAAGATCTCCCAGTACTTCGGCGGGTACGGGTTCCACGGCATCCACGGCCGCGCGTTGCCCATCGCCCAGGGCGTCAAGCTGGCCAACCGGGAGCTGACGGTCATCGCCGCCGGCGGCGACGGGGACGGGTACGGCATCGGTCTGAGTCACGTGATCCACGCCATCCGGCGCAACGTGGACCTGACCTACATCGTGATGGACAACCACATCTACGGCCTCACCACGGGCCAGCTGGCGCCCACCAGCGACAAGGGCATGAAGACCAAGACGTCCCCCTACGGGTCGGTGGAGGAGCCCATCCGGCCGCTGGAACTGGCGCTGGCCCAGGGTTGCGGCTTCGTCGCCCAGGCCTTCTCCGGCGAGATCAACCACATGGCCGAGGTGTTCAAGAAGGCCATCCAGCACAAGGGGTTCTCGCTGGTCAACGTCTTCAGCCCTTGCGTGACCTTCAACAAGCTGAACACCTATGACTACTTCAAGGAGCGGCTGGTCAATCTGGACGAAGATCCGGACTACGACCGCCACGACCGGGCCGCCGCCCTGCGCAAGGTCATGGAGACGGGCGGCATGGTGATCGGCGTCGTCTACGAGACCGACAAGCCGACCTTCGAAGAGCAGCTGCCCGGCTTTCCGGAGGAAGGCCTGGCATATCAGGACCTGGCACTGGATGAGGGTGACTACCGGGAGCTGGAGGCCCAGTTCGCGTAAAGGTTCGGGGCAAAGCTGCCGAAGGGCAAAGGGGGCCGGGCAGTCCACAGCGGGATGGGCCCGGCCCCGTCCCTTGGTACGCCTGGGTCGCGGGCCGAGCGGCGGCTCGCATCGAGCGGCGGCTCGCATCCGGTTGACCGCCCCGTGCCGCAGCTTGCACCCATCGCGATCCGGACCCTGCCGGTGGGATCGGGTGGCTGTGATAAGGTGTATGAAAAAGGGGGCGGGCGGCAAGGCCCGGCTCGCCGCTTGCCCGGCGGGCGGCCTCGCCCAGCGGGCGCGAACGGCCGGGCCGGCGCAACCGGCCCGGGTGGCTGGCGGCCCGGCGGCCTCGGCCCGGTTCGCTTGCCTCCGGCCAGGGAGGTGAGGGCATGATCACCCTGACACCGGAAGCGGTGGCCAAGGTCAAGGAACTGCTGGCCGAGCGCCAGCGGGACGACCTGGCCCTGCGCGTCTTCGTCCAGCCCGGGGGCTGCAGCGGCTTCAACTACGGGCTGGCCCTGGACTCCAACCTTCACGACGACGACACCGTGATCGATCAGGACGGGGTGCGGGTGGTGGTCGATTCCGCCAGCGCCCGGTTCCTCAAGGGTGCCCGGGTGGACTACGTCGAGTCGCTGTCGGGTTCGGGCTTCGCCATCCACAACCCCAACGCCGTCCACACCTGCGGCTGCGGCCAGTCCTTCCGCACCCGGGATGAAGCCGGCCAGCCGGCCTCCTGTGACGTAGCGGGCGCCGCCCTCTGAAGGGCGGCGCCCCTGCTCTCTCCGGGGACTGGGGGCCCATTCTTGGCGGCATGGCGGGCCCGGCACCGTCGTGGGGCCGCGCTTCACGCCTGCCGCGCCTGTCTCACCTGCGTCGCCTGCGTTGCCTGCCTCGCAGCGGCGCCTGGCGGCGCGGGTACGGAGGGCCGGGCTTCCGGGCCCGGGTCCGGTCCGCCGGGGGCCGGGGCTGCGGCCAACCCCAGAAGGTAATACCGCAAGCCGTCGGCCAGAGCTTGCCAGGATGCCTCCAGGATGTTGGTGGAGACGCCCACCGTCCCCCAGCGGGCCCGGCCGTCGGTGGACTCCACCAGCACCCGCACCCGGGCGCCGGTGCCGGCATCCCCTTCCAGCACCCGCACCTTGTAGTCCACCAGGCGCACCTGCTCAAGATCGGGGTAGACCTCCGACAGCGCCTTGCGCAGGGCGGCGTCCAGGGCGTTGACCGGGCCGTTGCCTTCGGCCGCCGTATGGACGACCCGCTCGCCCACCCGGACCTTGATGGTGGCCTCCACCCGGGACCCCGCCGCCGGGTCGTGCAGGGCGGTGACCCGGTAGGACTCCAGGACGAAGGGCCACCCGGGGTCGGCCGCCTCCGGGACGGGCGCTTCAGGGAAGGCCGCCTGCCCGCCCGGGGTGCCGGTGGCGCCGCCCGCCGCCTGCTGCACTTCCCAGGCCAGCAGGGCCAGGGTGCCCTCGGCGCCTTCGAACTGGTAGCCCCCGTGTTCCAGCTCCTTGATTCGCTCCAGCAGGCGGGCCAGGGCCGGTTCGTCCAGCTCCGCTCCCAGCACATAGCGAAGGTTGGCCCGGCCGCTCAGCTCCGACACCAGCACCCGGCGGTCGTTCCCCACCCGGGCCGGATCCACGTGCTCGTAGAGGGCCGGCTCCTTGAGCAGGGCGGAGACGTGGATGCCCGCCTTGTGGGCGAAGGCGTTGGCCCCCACGTAGGGCGCCTCCTCCCGGTGGGGGAGGTTGGCCACCTCGCTCGCGTAGCGGCTCACGGCGGTCAGTTCGACCAGGGCCCCGGCGGGCAGGCAGCGCAACCCCAGCTTGAGCTCCAGGTTGGCGGCCACGGTGAGCAGGTTCGCGTTGCCGCAGCGCTCGCCGTATCCGTTGACCGTGCCCTGGACCATGCGGCACCCGGCTGCCACGGCGGCCAGGGAGTTGGCCACGGCCAGGCCGGCGTCGTCGTGGCAGTGGATACCCAGGGGAGTCCGGGTGGCGGCGGCCGCCGCCTGGACGGCCCGGGTCACGGCGTCCGGCAGGGAGCCGCCGTTGGTGTCGCACAGGACGAGCCAGCTGGCGCCGGCTTCTTCCGCCGCGGCCAGCACGGCCAGAGCATACTCGGGGTTGGCGGCAAACCCGTCGAAGAAGTGCTCGGCATCGAAGATCACTTCCCGCCCGCGGGCCACGAAATATGCCACCGTCTCCCGGATCATGGCCAGGTTTTCCTCCAGGCGGGTGCCCAGGGCGACGGTCACGTGCCGGTCCCAGGCCTTGCCCACCACGCAGACCGCCGGCGTGCCGGCGGCCAGGGCGGCCGCCAGGACCGGGTCGTGCTGGACCGCCACGCCCGGGCGGCGGGTGCTGGTGAAGGCCACCAGCCGGGACCGCCGGAGGGGCTGGTCCTCCAGGGCCCGGAAAAAGGCGGCGTCCTTGGGGTTCGAACCCGGCCAGCCGCCCTCGATGTAGGGGACGCCGAAGTCGTCGAGGCGGCGCGCCAGGCGCAGCTTGTCGGCCAGGGTGAGGTGGATGCCCGCCCGCTGGGTGCCGTCGCGCAGGGTGGTGTCGTAGAGCACCACGTCAAGGGGCCCAGCCCCTGGTCCCGCGGCGAGGGATCCGGGGCCTGGACGCACTACCGGGTGGGTCCGGCCGGGGCAACGCGCCTCAAGCGGGGCGCCGCCGGCCTGGGGGAGACGGGCTGCCTTGTCGTCGCCCATGGGGAATCACCTCCTGGGGGGTCTGGGTGCAAAAAGCCCCCGTCCCGAGGGACGGGGGCTTTCCTCTGCGATGCCATCCGCGGTACCACCCTCATTGGCCTGCAGCCCCGCCGAGCCGCTCCCACCGGGCTGGGCGGTGGGAGCCGGCGCGGGAGGAGGTGGAGCAAGGGCTGCCGGCCCTCTCGCCGGGCACGGCCCGAAAGGGGCGATGCCCTGTCCCGTTAACGGGAGAACCCGGCCGCGTCTACTGGGGTGGAACCCGGACGCGATGCAGGTGGAACCTGGACGCGATGCAGGGAACCACCCGTTCGGGCGGCGGCGGGCCGGTTCCTGCCCCTGCCGCGGCAGGGGCAGGAACCGGCCTGGGAGGGGATCTTCCCGCGGGGCCGCCGGACGGGACTTTCAGCGCTCAGGTCCCGCTCTCTGGCCGGGCAGCCGCCGGGTACTCGTCCTCCCGGCGCCGTTGGGCACGATGGGGCCGGTAACGGCCGTTGTCACGGGGCTACCACGGTTTGCCGATTACTATGGGGCCCCGGTGCCCAACTGTCAAGGGGGCAGCCGGCCTTGGCCGGTGATTCTTCTCCCACCTCATACCGCCGGGGTCGACCCGGGCCTGCGGATCCAGCCGCGCCGCACCAGCTGGTAGTAGATGGTGCAGCCCAGGCAGAATCCACGGGTGGCGATGAAGGCCACTGTCGCCACGACCAGGAGCGCCCCCCAGCCCACGATGTCGCCCCACAGGGGCGCCACCGGCGCCAGCAGGTACAGGCCCGCGGCACTGACGCCGAAGAACAGGCTGGCCAGGGCCTGGTTGAAGCGCTGGACGTGGGCGTCTTCCTGCTCGGCCCCGGGCAGGCGGCGGGCCAGCAGCGGCCGGGCCAGGTGGAATACCAGGTGGGCCCGGGGACCGAAGACCAGGGGCAAAACCAGCACGGCCAGCCCGATCAGGGCGCCGGGGCGGAACTGGAACACGAAGCTCAGCACCGCGGCCAGGATGATGAACGTCTGGTTGGCCCGCACCAGGGGCACCGGGATGCCGTCGCGCACGGTGGGTCCCTCCTCGGGGTAGGCGGCCAGGGGCCATCGGGCAGGCAGTGGGGCTGCTCACACCTTGCCTCGAAACCCTATCGCCTTACTTGATATTCCCTGGCCCGATTATGGGACCCCAGTGTCATCCCCGTCAACGGCACCTTGACCCCGGCGAAGTGCCGCCGGCAGCGGACGCGCCGGCACCGTCCCGGCCGGCGTCCCGGCCGCCATGGCCGCCGGCGTCCAGGTCGCCCGACCTCCTGTCCCCAAGGCAAGGCGAAACCCGGGCCTCAGGCCGCCGCGGGAAAGGGCCGGTGCCGGCGGTGCGGCTCGAGCGGTGCGGCTCACACCCGGCGCAGTACCTCGTAAACCGCCAGCTCGCTGCGGGCTCCGGCGGAGGCCCCGGTGTCGCGATGGGCATGCTGGAAGTGGGCGCTCTGGCGCCAGGCCTCGAACGCCTCCCGGGACTCCCAGCGGGTCACCACCAGGTACTCGCTGCGGCCGCCGGCGCCGGCCGCAGCATCCGCTGCACCGGCCCCGGGATGACCGGCCGGGCCGGTCGCCTCCCTGCGCCAGAACTCGAATCCCAGGCAGCCGGGGACATCCTTCATGCCCGGGGAGCGGGAGAAGGCCTCCTCCAGGAGCTGCTCGGAGCCCGGTTCGGGCCAGATGCGGTTGATGACGATCAGCATGGCACCTACCTCCTCCTTGCGGTGCAGGGCGCCCCGGGGGCATCGCCCTGCGCGGGGTGGTCCGGGGCAGGGACGGGCGGCCCCTGGGCCCGGTGATCCCCGGGGCGAAAGGCGCCTGCCGAATGCCGGTTGAACGCCGGCGGCCCCCTGGCGACTGGCGCCACCCGGGCGGCGCCTTGCCCCAGGACCGCCCGGCCGCACGGGTCGCGCCGGGCGGCGGCCGCTCCGCCGGGGGCCGTCCCCGTAGCGTGCAGGGTGGGCGGCGGGCGGCTCCCTTTCCCAGGGTTCCCCGGGCGGCCGCAGGGCTCCTGCCGTCCCGCCCTCCGCCATTATCCGAACGTTCTTCCCGACAATGCGGGATTGACATTCGATAATGATCCGCTTGAAATGGGAGATGGACGAGGAACGTACCCACCTTAGAACCGAACAATGTTCGGCAACCCGTTGCCATCCACGTACCGGGGAGGGATCACCGTGGAACGGGACGAACCGGCGGGCAGCCCGGCCGAAGCCCTGGGCGGGCGGGCCGCCGCGCCCCGGGTCGGCATCCTGATGGGCAGCGATTCGGACCTGCCCACCCTTCGCGAGGCCTTCGCCGTTCTGCAGGAGCTGGACATCCCCTTCGAGGCCACCGTCGCCTCGGCCCACCGTACCCCCGAGCGCGTAGCCCACTACGCCACCACGGCTTCCGAGCGAGGCCTGGAGGTCCTGATCGCCGCGGCGGGCAGCGCCGCCCACCTGGCCGGCGTGGTGGCGTCCCATACCCTCCTGCCGGTGGTCGGCGTGCCCCTCAAGGGCGGCGCAGCCGGGGGCCTGGACGCCCTGCTGGCCACGGCCCAGATGCCGCGGGGCGTGCCGGTGGCCACCGTCGCCCTGGACGGTGCGGCCAATGCCGCCCTGCTGGCGGCCCGCATCCTGGCCCTTAAGGATCCCCAGCTGCGCCGGCGCCTGGAGGCCTACCGGCAGCGCATGCAGGCCCGGGTGGAGGAGGCCGACCGGCGGCTGCAGGCCGAGCTGGGGAGGGCCACGGCCCAACCTCGGCAGGCCTCCGAGCCCCCGTCGCCGCCTCCGGCCCGGCCGGTGCCCCACCCCCCGTCTCATGCGCAGCGCCGTCCTGGGCCCGAGCCGCAGCCCGAGGGCCAGCCCCAGCCCCGGTCCGGCGGCGGGCTGGCCACGCCGGGAGGGCAGGCGGTGGCCTCATGATCGAGCGCTACACCCGGCCCGCCATGGGCCGCCTCTGGACCCTGGAGCACAAGTACGCCACCTGGCTGGAGGTGGAGCTCCTGGCCGTCGAGGCCTGGGAGGAGCTGGGCACCGTGCCCCGCGGCACCGCGGCCCGCATCCGGCAGCGGGCCCGCATCGACGTCGACCGTATCCTGGCCATCGAGCGCCAGGTGCACCACGACGTCATCGCCTTCACCACGGCCATCGCCGAGCAGGTGGGCGACGACGCCCGCTGGGTCCACTACGGCCTGACCTCCTCCGATGTGGTCGACACGGCCCTGGCCGTCAACCTTGTCCAGGCCGTGGACCTGCTGCGCGGCGAGGTGCGGGCGCTGCGCCAGGCGGTGGGGGAGCAGGCCCGGCGCCACAAGTACACGGTGATGATCGGCCGCACCCACGGCGTCCACGCCGAACCCATCACCTTCGGCCTGAAGCTTGCCCTGTGGTACGCCGAGCTGGGGCGCAACCTGGAGCGCCTGGAGCGGGCCCGCCGCACCGTGGCGGTGGGCAAGATCTCAGGGGCCGTGGGCACCTACGCGCGGGTCGACCCGCGGGTGGAAGCCTACGTATGCCGCCGCCTGGGCCTGGAGCCCGAGACGGTCTCCAGCCAGATCGTGGCCCGGGACCGCCATGCCGAGCTCCTGGCCGCCCTGGCCATCCTGGCCGGCACCTACGACAAGATGGCCGTGGAAATCCGCCACCTCCAGCGGACCGAGGTGCGCGAGGTGGAAGAGCCCTTCCGCGCCGGCCAGAAGGGCTCCTCGGCCATGCCCCACAAGCGCAACCCCGAGAAGTGCGAGCGCATCTCCGGCCTGGCCCGGGTCCTCCGCGGTTACCTGGTCAGCGCCCTGGAAAACCAGGCCCTCTGGCACGAGCGGGACATCTCCCACTCTTCGGTGGAGCGCATCATCCTGCCCGACGCCCTGATCCTGGCCGATTACATGACGGCCCTGCTGGCGGAGATCGTCCGCGACCTGCACGTCTATCCCGAGGCCATGGCGGCCAACCTGGAGCGGACCGGCGGCCTGATCTACTCCCAGCGGGTGCTGCTGGCGCTGGTCGAACGCGGCCTGCGCCGGGAGGAGGCGTACGCCATCGTCCAGGAGCTGGCCATGCGGGGCTGGCAGGGGGAGGCGCCCTTCCGGCAGCTGGTGGCCGCCGACCCCCGGATCCGGCGGGTCCTGGCGCCCGGCGAGATCGAGGCCCTGTTCGACCCCCGGGACGACCTGCGCCACGTGGATTTCATCTTTCGCCGGGCCGGCCTGGAGCCCGGCGAGGACGGCTGACGCGGCTTTTCAGGGAGGGGAGCAGCCGTGGCGATGGCGGAACCGGCCCTGCCCCCGCGCGGGGAGCGGCTCTACGAGGGAAAGGCCAAGGTCGTCTTTGCCACCCCGGATCCGGGGCTGGTGCGGATCTACTTCAAAGACGATGCCACCGCCTTTGACGGGCGCAAGCGCGGCACCATCGGGGACAAGGGACGCCTCAACGCCCGCATCAGCGCCCACCTCTTGCGGGTGGTGGAGGCGGCCGGCGTTCCCACCCACCTGGTGGCCGAGGCGGGCGAGCGGGAGCTCCTGTGCCGGCGGGTGGAGATCATCCCGCTGGAGGTGGTGGTACGCAACGTGGTGGCCGGCAGCCTGGCCCGCCGCCTGGGGCTGGAGCCGGGCCGCGTGCTGGACGAACCGGTCACCGAGCTCTACTACAAGCGGGACGATCTGGGCGATCCCCTGATCAACCGCGACCACGTCCGGTTGCTGGGGCTGGCGACCGCGGAGGAAGTGGACCGCATCGAGGCCATGGCCCTGACCGTGAACCGCGTGCTGCGCTCCTACCTGCTGGAGCGCGATCTGGTGCTGGTCGACTTCAAGCTGGAGTTCGGGCGGGCATGGACCCCGGCGTCTCCGCCGGCCGCCGCCCCCGCCGCCGTGCCGGCTGAAGGCGCGGGGGCGGTCCCGCCCACGGAACCTGGGACCGGTCCCTCCGGTCCGAGCACCGGCCCCGCGCCGGGCCAGGACGGGGGCGGCGGGTCCGCCCCGGGCACCGGCTCGCGGGGCACCCCGGGGCCGGGTTCCACCTTACTGCTGGCGGACGAGATTTCCCCCGACACCTGCCGCCTTTGGGACCGGGTCACGGGCGAGCCCCTGGACAAGGACCGTTTCCGGCAGGACCTGGGCGGCGTGGCCGGCGCCTACGCCGAGGTGTGGCGGCGGCTGGAGGGACAGCGATGAGTCGCCTGTGCGAGGCCGGCGAAGGCCTGGCGGCGGGCCGCGGCCCGGCCCGGGACGGCGCCGGGGCGGCGGCCCCCGTTCCGGGCCGGCACGGACGCTCGGTGGCAGGCCGGGTGCCTTCGGGGACCGGCGGCAACCCGGCGTCGGGGGCTTCCCGCAAGTCCGGCCAGGGCGAAGCCCTCCGGCCGCAGGGGAAACCGGCCCGGGGACGGTCGAGAGAGAAAGGCCGGGCCGCGATCGCGGCGACAAGCGGTGATCCAGGGTCTCCCCTCGGCGTGCCCGCCCCCGGCGTGAGGCCGGCAGGGCGCCGGTTCTTCCGGGTGGTGGTGGAGGTGAACCTGCGCCCCGGGGCGCTGGATGCCCAGGGGGAGGCGGTGCGCTCGGCCCTTCAGGCCCTCGGTTACCCGGGCGTGGCCGCGGTCCGGGTGGGCAAGCGCATTGAGCTGGACCTGGCGGCGCGGGACGCGGGCGAGGCGGCGGAGCAGGCCCGGGCCATGGCCGAGCGGCTCCTGGCCAACCCGGTGCTGGAGGTGTACCGGGTGCGGGTGGAAGGGGGCCTCGACCCGGCCGCCGCCGGGGTGTCGGCGGAGCATGGCGCCGATCGCGGCGCCTAGGGCACCTGCGATCCGGGCCGGAGGAACCTTCGCTCCGGGCCGGACGCGGGCGACTCGCAGGGAATGGGGGATCGCCGGTGCGCCTGGCCGTGGTGCGCTTTCCCGGTTCGAACTGCGAGCACGACGTGGCCGTGGTGCTGGCCCGCGAGCTGGGCCAGCGGGTGGAGGTGATCGACCACCGCCGGCGGGACCTGCGCCCCTTCGCGGGGGTGGTGCTGCCGGGCGGGTTCGCCTTCGGCGACTACCTGCGGGCCGGCGCCCTGGCCGCCCGGACGCCGGTGATGGAGGCGGTGCAAAACTTCGCCGCCGCGGGCGGCCCGGTGCTGGGGATCTGCAACGGCTTTCAGATCCTGTGCGAGGCGGGGCTTTTGCCCGGGGCCCTGCGGCCCAACCGGCAGGGCCGGTTCCAGTGCCGGCCGGTCTGGGTGCGGGTGGAGGGGCCCTCCGCCCTGACGGCGGGGTTGCCGCCGGGCTGGGTCGTCCGCCTGGAGATCGCCCACGGCGAGGGGGCGTACGTGGGCGAGGGGCCCCTAGGCGCCTTTGTGCCGGGGCCGGGGGCCCGGATCATCCTGCGGTATAGCGACGCCGCGGGCCGGGTCGACCCGGACGCCAACCCCAACGGGTCTGTCGACAACGTGGCCGGGGTCTGCAACGCGGCGGGGAACGTGGTGGGCCTGATGCCGCATCCTGAGCGGCGCCCGGCGGAAGGGCCGGGCGCCGCTCAGGCCGGGTCAGGGGCCGCGCGGTCTGCGCGGGCTGGCGGGAGCCTGGGCGCCGGTGCCCGATCCCGGGTAACGGGTGCTGGTGCCGGAGCCTACGCCCCGGGTGGTGGCGCTGGATCCACTTCACTGGACGGTGTTGCCCAAGGCGGGGGCCCGAGACATGGCGCCACACCCTGTCCTGCGAGCGGCCTGAGGGATGACGTCGCTCTCGGCGACCCCCATGGCGCGCCCTGCGGCCGCGGCGGTGTTCCCTACAGCCCCGGCGGCACTCCCTTTGCATCCCGCGACGCTTCCTGGGGCCGTGCCGGCGCTCCTCGCGGCTCCGCCGGCGCTCCCCGCGGCTTCGCCGGCGCGTTCCCCGGCGCTGACGGTGATCTCCACGATCACTGGGACGGGCTCGATTTGCTGGCCCGCTGGGTGGCCTTTGCCGAGGTCTGGTGGAACGCGTGCCGGGCCGGTGAACGCCAGGGCCGTGGGCGCAGGACCGGCCTCTTCGGGGGGTGAGAGCGATGGTCCGTCAATCCGAACCCCGATCCGAACCCCAGACGTCCCAGGACCTCACGGACCGTCCGGCGGGCCGGCCCGCGGAACCCTGGCAGGCGGCCGGCCTGACCGCCGCCGAGTACCGGCGGGTCCTGCAGCTGCTCGGCCGGGAACCCGGTCCCGCCGAACTCGGCCTGATCGGCGTCCTCTGGTCGGAGCACTGCGCCTACAAGCACTCCCGGCCGCTGCTCCGCCGGCTTCCCACCCGCGGGTCCCAGGTGCTGCTCGGGCCCGGGGAGAACGCCGGCGCCGTCGACCTGGGCGACGGGACGGCGGTGGTCTTCCGCATCGAGTCCCACAACCACCCGTCCTTCGTGGAACCCTTCCAGGGCGCCGCCACGGGCGTGGGCGGGATCCTGCGCGATGTGCTGGCCGCCGGGGCCCGGCCCGTCGCCCTGATGGACTTTCTCTGCTTCGCGGAGCCCCGCGATGACCGGGACCGCCGGCTGGTCCGGGGCGTGGTGGCGGGCATCGCCGCCTACGGCAACTGCACCGGGGTGCCGGTGGTGGGCGGCCGGGTCCTGTTCGAGCCGGGGTACCGGACGAACCCGCTGGTCAACGTGCTCTGCGCCGGGGTGGCGCCGGCCCAGCGGCTGCTCAAGGGCGTGGCGGCAGGGCCCGGTGCGCGGCTGGTGCTTATCGGCCCGCCCACCGGGGCCGACGGCGTCCATGGCGCCACCTTCGCCTCGGCGAGCCTGGGCCCCGGCGACGCCGCCGGCCGGCGGCCCGCGGTGCAGGTGGGCGACCCCTTTGCCGGCAAAGTGCTGATCGAAGCGTGCCTGGAGCTGGTGGAAGCAGGCCTGGTGGCCGCCTTTCAGGACCTGGGGGCCGGCGGCCTGGGTGCGGCGGCGGCCGAGCTGGCGTCCCGGGCGGGGACGGGAGCGGCGCTGCACCTGGACCGGGTGCCCCTGCGGGAGCCGGGCCTCCCCGCGGAGGTCATCCTGCTCTCCGAGTCTCAGGAGCGGATGCTGGCGGTGGTCGAACCGGCCCACCTGCCGCGGCTGCGCTGGGTGACCCGGCGCTGGGGCCTACCCGCCGCCGTGGTGGGCCGGCTGGAGGAAGCCGGGGACCGGGGCGGCCGTTTCCGGGCCCGCCACCGGGGCCGGTGGCTGGTGGACCTGCCCGTCGACCTCTTGACCCGCCAGGCGCCGGTGTACGGGCCGCCGGGGGAGGGGCTGCCGGGCGAGGACCGAGGGGGCGATGGCGGGCCCGGTGGCGGGCCGGTGGCCGCCGGGGCGCTGGCGGTGCTCCCGGGAAGCCGGGACCGTGCCCCGGCGGGGTGGGGCGGGTCCCAGCCAGCCGAGACCCCGGCCGGTCCATGGCCGGGGTGGGCCCCGCCGCAGCCCGGCGCCGGCCCCGGCGTCACCAGGGCGGCGGCGGGCCGGCTGGACCCCGGTGAGGCCGGGGACGGCCGGGGGGAGCCCCCGGACCTCCGTGACCCCCAGGCCGTGGCCGGCACCCTGCGCCGCCTGCTGGCATCGCCCGCCCTGGCCAGCAAGAGCTGGATCTACAGCCAGTTCGACCACCTGGTGGGCGGCCGCACCCGGCTGCGCCCGGGGGCGGGCCCGGCGGCGGTCCTGGAGGTACCGGGCAGCGACCGGCTGCTGGTGCTGGCCATGGCCGGGACGGGCCGGCAGGCGGCCCTGGACCCCTTCCGGGCCGCCGCCCTGGCCGTGGCCGAGGCGGCCCTACGGGCCAGCTGTGTGGGCGGTATTCCCCTCGGCCTGACCAACGGGCTCAACCTGGGCGACCCGGGACGGCCGGCGGTCTACGCCCAGCTGGCCGGCCTGATCGACGGCATGGCCGCGGCCTGCCGGGCCTTGGACCTGCCGGTGACGGGCGGCAACGTCAGCCTCTACAACGCCACGGGCGAGCACGACATCGACCCCACGGTGGCGGTGAGCGTGGCCGGGGTGATTCCCCCGCCGGGCCGCTGGGCGGCCGGGTTCTTCTCCGAACCGGGGCTCCGGGTGGCCCTGCTGGGACCTCTGGCTGGCCGCCTGGCGGGCAGCGAGTACGTGAAGGGGGGCGGGGCGGCCTGCGCTTCGCCGGACCGGCCCGCGGGCCTGGCCGGCCATGCGGCTCAGGCCCGGGGCGGCGGGGACCCGGCGGCACGGTCTGGAGACCAGGTGCCGCGGCCCGGGGACCGGGTGGCACTAGGCGGGGACCAGGCGGCCCTGCCCCAGGTGCCGTGGGAGCTGCAGCGCCGGCTGCAGCGGCTTCTGCAGGAGGCGGTGGCCCAGGGCTGGGTGGTGGCCGCCCGCCCGGCCGGCCGGGGCGGGCTGCTGGTCACCCTGGTGGAGATGGCCTTTGCCGGCGGCCCCTTGCCGCCGGGCGAGACGGCGGAAGGGGCGGCCCTGGGGCTTGACATCGCCATCCGGCGGCAGCCGGGTGCGCCCGCCCCGCGGCGGGACGCCCTGCTCTTCGGTGAAGGACCGGCCCGGGTAGTGGTGGCCGTCCCGCCGGGGGCATGGGACGCCCTGGCCCGGCGGGCGGCCGCCCTGCACGTCCCCCTTCACCCCCTGGGCCTGACGGGGGAACCCGGCGGCCGCATCCGGGTCCGGCTGGACGGCGCGCTGTGGCTCGACGAACCGGCGGCTTCCCTGTGGACCCTGTGGGAGGAGGCACTCCCGTGCCGGCTGGACGGTCCGGAATCCCAGTCAGTGGCGGGTTGACGGCCGGCTCCCGTGCGGCGGCGGGCCCCCCGACGGCGGCCTGCGGCCTTTCCGCCGGCCTCGCGGCGGGCCTCGTGGCGGGCGGCGGCCGTACGGTGGGGAGCGGCTCCCTTGCGTCGGGTGGGGGTGTAGCGGTGGGGGGAGACCGGCCGGCGGGCGGCACCCCGGCGGCGGGCGAAAGCCATGCGGCGGTTGGCAGCCCCACGGGAAGTCGTGGCGAGGCCCCGGCCGGGCCCTTCGGCCCCCGGGAGGCCTGCGGGATCTTCGGCATCTGGGGCCATCCCGAAGCGGTGGCGTGCACCGTGCGGGCGCTGGTGGCCCTTCAGCACCGCGGGCAGGAGAGCGCGGGGATCGCCGTCCTGGACGGCTCGGGGCGGCTGCGGGTGCACCGGGGCCCGGGCCTGGCCGGCCAGGTCTTCGGCCGCCCGGCGCACCTGGCGCGGCTGGGGGAGGGGGCCACGGCGGCCATCGGCCACGTTCGCTACGCCACCGCCGGCGATCCGGGTCCCCGCAACGCCCAGCCCCTGCTCTTCGGCGGCGACTTCGCCCTGGCCCACAACGGCCAGCTGGCGGGCGGCGAGCGCTGGCGGGCCGTCCTCGAGCGCCTGGGCGTCCCCCTGGCCACCACGGCCGATTCGGAGGTCATCGGCCGGGTCGCCCAGCGGCACGCGGCCCTGGCCTCGCGCCTGCCCGTGTCCCGGAGCGCCCTTACCGGGACCTGCCCCGTCCAGCCGGCGGCGCCGCCGGCCGGCACGGCGGCGGCGCCCGGGCCGGGCGGGACCAACCCCGCCGGCGGCCCGCCGGCCCCCTTGCTCAAGGCGCTGGCGGCGGTGCCCGGAGCGTATGCCGTGGTCATCCTGACACCCCGCGGGCTCCTGGCGGCCCGCGATCCCTGGGGCATCCGGCCGCTGGTCCTGGGCCGCATCGGCGACGCCTGGGCCGTGGCCTCGGAGAGCTGCGCCCTCGAGACGGCGGGGGGCCGGGTGGAGGAGGAACTGCCGCCCGGCAGCTGGGTGTGGCTGGGCTGCGGGGAGGCCGCTGGACCCGCCCGCGGCGCCCTGCCCGGCTGGGACCGGGCCGGCCTTGCCCGGGAGGCCTTCTGCGTCTTCGAATACATCTACTTCGCCCGGCCCGACAGCTGCTTCGCCGGCCGGAGCGTGTACGCCGTGCGCAAGGAGCTGGGGCGGCGGCTGGCCCGGGTCCACCCCGCCAGCGCCGACGTGGTGGTGGGGGTGCCCGACTCCAGCCTCCCCGCCGCGGCGGGCTATGCCGAGGCGGCGGGGCTGCCCCATGAGCTGGGCCTGGTGAAGAACCGGTACACCGGCCGCACCTTCATCCGACCGGGGTCGCGGGAGCGGGAGGAGGCGGTGCGCCTCAAGCTCCATCCCGTGCCCGGCGTCCTGGCGGGGCGGCGGGTGGTGCTGGTCGACGACTCCCTGGTCCGCGGCACCACCGCCCGCTGGCTGGTCACGGCCCTGCGGGAGGCGGGGGCCCGGGAGGTGCACCTGCGCATCACCGCCCCACCCTACCGCTTCCCCTGCCACTTCGGCGTCGACACGGGCCGGGCCGAAGAGCTCTTGGCCGCCGGCCGCTCGCCGCAGTCCATAGCCCGGGCCGTGGGGGCCGACTCCCTGGCCTTCCTGCCCCTCGATCAGGTGGTGGAGGCCACCGGCCGGTCCGCGGGGTCCCTGTGCCTGGGCTGTTTCACCGGGCGCTACCCGCTGGATCCGGAAGGCAAGGTGCGCCGGGCCGGGCGCCGTGCAGGCTCCGGCTGCGGCGCGGGGGACGGGTAAGGCCGGACGGACGGGTAAGGACGGTCGGACCCGCCGGACGGCGGGGCGATGGCTCCCCGGAAACGGGCGGGGCAGGGGAAGAACCAGGCAGGGCTGGATACGGTTCGGACGGGGCAGGGTGGGGGAGGAAGGAGGGCCGCGGGATGAGCGACAGGGCACCCGGGGAGGTGGTCCCCGGGGGTATGGGGACCGGGGGCAACAGGCTCACCTACCGGGAGGCCGGGGTCGACCTGGAGGCCGCCGATGCGGCCGTGGCGGCCATCGCCCGGGTGGCGGCCACGGCCCGCCGCCCCGAGGTGGTGGGCGGCATCGGCGCCTTTGCCGGGTTCTTCCGCTGGGGTGGGGCGGAGGGCGGTCTCCTGGCCGCCACCTGCGACGGCGTGGGGACCAAGCTGGCCGTGGCCCTGGAGCGGGACGCCCTGGAGACCGCCGGCTGGGACCTGGTGGCGATGAACGTCAACGACCTGGTGGTCCACGGGGCCGAGCCGCTGTTCTTCCTGGACTACGTGGCGGTGGGGCGGCTCGATCCCCAGCGGGTGGCGCGGGTCGTCCAGGGCATGGCGGAGGCTTGCCGGGAGGCGGGCTGCGCCCTGCTGGGGGGCGAGACGGCGGAGTTGCCCGGCCTCCTGCCGCCCGGCGGCATGGAGCTGGCGGGCTTCGCCGTAGGCCACGTGCCGGGCGGGGAGCCCCTTGACGGGCGGGCGGTGCGACCCGGCGACGTGATCCTGGGCCTGCCCTCCAGCGGTCCCCACAGCAACGGGTTCGCCCTGATCCGGCGGGTGGCCGCGGCGGCGGGCGCCCGCTGGGACGACCCGCTGCCCGGAAGCGCCGTCAGCCTGGGCGATGCCGTCCTGGCCCCCACGCGGCTCTATGCAGCCGCCGCCCGGCGCCTGCGGGAGGCCTTTGATGTGCGGGCCATGGCCCACATTACCGGAGGCGGCCTGCCGGGCAACGTGCCGCGGACCCTGCCGGCGGGGTGCCGGGCGGTGCTGGCGTGGGGAAGCTGGCCGGTGCCGCCGGTCTTCCACTGGCTCCACCGGCAGGGCGGGGTGCCGTGGGCCGAGATGGTGCGGGTCTTCAACGTGGGCATCGGCATGACCGTGGTGGTGCCGGCGGCCCAGGCGGAAGGGGCCCGCCGGCTGGCGGCGGAGGTGCTGGGGACCGAGGTGCCGGTGATCGGCCGGGTGGTGGCGGGGCCCCGCGGGGTGGACTTCGAGCCGCCGCCGGGGACGAACCCGCCGGGGGGCGCTGGGCCATGGCGCAGGGGGTAGCGCCCGCCGGGCCGGGGCCGTGCCGGATGGTGGTGATGGCCTCGGGGGCCGGGACGAACCTGCAGGCGCTGCTGGACGCGGAGGCGGCGGGCCGCCTGGGCGGGCAGATCGTGGCGGTGCTGTCCGACCGCCCCGGCGCGGGGGCCCTCGACCGGGCACGGGCGGCGGGCAAGCCCGCGGTACTGCTCCGGCCGGCGGGGGACTGGGACCGGGCCGTCCTGGACGAGCTGGCCCGCTGGCAGCCGGACCTGGTGCTCCTGGCGGGGTTCATGCGCCTGCTGGGGCCGGCGGTGGTGGCGGCGTACCGGAACCGGATCCTCAACATCCATCCCTCGCTGCTGCCGGCCTTCCCGGGCAAGGACGCGCCCCGCCGGGCCCTGGAACATGGCGTCAAGGTGACGGGCTGTACCGTCCACTTCGTCGACGAGGGCGTGGACACCGGCCCCATCCTGCTGCAGGCGGCGGTGCCGGTGCGGGACGGCGACGATCCCCAGACCCTCCACCGCCGGATCCAGCGGGTGGAACACCGCCTCTACCCGGTGGCCGTGCGGCTGGTGGCCACGGGGCGGGTGCGGCTCGAGGGGCGGCGGGTGCGGATCGTGGAGGGACCTTCGGGGTGGCGGGGCGCCGGGCCGTGGCCGGGGGCCCCGGCGCGGGAAGGAGGCGTGGCGGGTTGACGGAGCAGGAACAGAACGGCGGCCGGCAGGCGCCTGCCGCCGAGGTGAACACCCCGGGAACGGTGTCGGGCCCGGCCCGGCGGCGGGCCGTCCTGAGCGTGGCCGACAAGCAGGGGATCGCCGAGCTGGGCCGGGCCCTGCACCGCCTGGGCTGGGAACTGGTCTCCACCGGCGGGACGGCCCGGGTGCTGGAAGAAGCCGGCTTGCCGGTGACCCCCGTCCAGGCGGTGACGGGCTTTCCCGAGCTGCTGGAGGGGCGGGTGAAGACCCTGCACCCGGCCCTCCACGCCGGCATCCTGGCCCGGCGCCGGCGGCCGGACGACATGGCGGCCCTGGCCGCCCACGGCATCGTGCCGGTTGACCTGGTGGTGGTCAACCTCTACCCCTTCGCCCAAGCGGCCGCCGCCGGCGTGGCCGGCACCGACCTGCTGGAAGAGATCGACATCGGCGGGCCCGCGCTGATCCGGGCCGCCGCCAAGAACTGGCCCCACGTCGCCGTGGCGGTCGATCCGGCCGACTACCCGGAGATCGTCGCGGCCCTCGAGCAGGGCGGACTGCCGGAGGCCCTGCGCCACCGGCTGGCCGTCAAGGCCTTCGCCCACACCGCCGCCTACGATGCGGTCATCGCCCAGGTGCTGGCGGGGACCCGGCCGGAAGACTTTGTGCCGGGGGACCTGGTGCCGGGGGAGGCGTTGCCTGCTGGAACGGAGCGCCCGGCCGGGGAGGGGCCGGCTGCCGCCGAAGTGGCCGCCCAGGGCACTCCGGCCCGGGCAGGGGATGGCGCCTGGCCTCCCCTGCTGGTGCTGCCCCTGCGCCGGGAGAGCATCCTGCGTTACGGTGAAAACCCCCACCAGGCGGCGGCCGTGTACCGGCCGCTGTTCCCGCCGGGGGTCTTCCCGCCGGGCGGGTTCGTCCAGCGCGGCGGCAAGCCCATGTCGTACAACAACTGGCTCGACACCCTGGCCGCCTGGCGGGCCGTCCAGGAGTTCGCCCTGCCGGCGGCGGTGGCGGTCAAGCACGCCACCCCCTGCGGCATCGGCGCCGCCCCGACCCCGGCGGGCGCCTTCCGGCTGGCCCGCGACGCCGACCCCGAGTCCATCTTCGGCGGCATCGTCGCCTTCAACCGCACCGTGGACGAGGCCACCGCCCGGCTGCTGGCGGAGATCTTCCTGGAGGTGGTCGTCGCCCCGGGCTTCAGCCGGGAGGCGCTGGCCCTCCTCGCCGGGCGGAAGAACCTTCGGATCCTGGAGGCGCCGGGCCCGGCGGCGGCCGCCGGCGGATCACCCCCACCCGGGCCGGGGCACGCCGGTACAGGCGGAAGAGCCTCAGCGGCGACGGGCACCGGCGGGTCCTGGGGGGCCTGGGAGGTCCGCGGCCTGGGCGATTGCTGGCTCGTCCAGGAGGCCGACCCGCCCCTTCCCGCCGGCGTCCGGACCGGCTGGCAGGTGGTGACCCGGGCCTCCCCCTCGCCCGGGCAGTGGGAGGCCCTGGACTTCGCCTGGCGGGCGGTGAAGCCCTGCCGCTCTAACGCCATCGTGGTGGCGGCCGCCCAGCCGGGCGGCGGCTGGCGCACCCTGGGCATCGGCGCCGGCCAGACCAGCCGGGTGCGGGCGGTGGAACAGGCGCTGGCCCTGGCGGGCGAGTCGGCCCGGGGGGCGGTGCTGGCCTCCGACGGGTTCTTCCCCTTCCCCGATTCGGTGGAACGGGCGGCGGCGGCGGGGATTGCCGCCATCGTGCAACCGGGCGGGTCGGTGCGTGACGCGGAGGTCATCGCCGCCGCCGAGCAGGCGGGCATCGCCATGGTCTTCACCGGCCGGCGGCATTTCCGGCACTGAGGCGGCGCGCCCGGTCGTGCGGCGACATGGCCGGCCGGTGGCGTCTCCGGCGGCACGCCGTGAGGTCCCAAGGGGAGGGAGGAGGGGCATGCGGGTAGCGGTCATCGGCAGCGGCGGGCGGGAACACGCCCTGGTGCGGGCGCTCATGCAGAGTCCCCGGGTGGAGCATGTCCTGGCCCTGCCCGGCAACGACGGCATGGCCGCTCTGGGCGCCGAGTGCCTGGGCGGCGATCCCCTGGACCTTGACGATACCGCCCGGCGCCTTCAGGCCCGGCGGGTCGACCTGGCCCTGGTCGGGCCCGAGGCTCCCCTGGTGGCAGGGCTGGCCGGCCGGCTGGAGGCCGCCGGCATCGCCGTCTTCGGACCGAGCCAGGCGGCCGCCCGCATCGAAGGAAGCAAGGCTTTCGCCAAGGCCTTCATGGCTCGCCACGGCATCCCCACCGCCGCGGGCTGGGTCTTCGACGACCCGGCGGCGGCGGAGGACTTTATCCGCCGCCACCCGGGCCCGTGGGTGGTCAAGGCCGACGGCCTGGCGGCGGGCAAGGGCGTGCTGGTGTGCGACGATGCCGCCGCGTCCCTGGAAGCGGTCCGGCGCCTCATGCGGAAGGGCGTGCTGGGGGCCGCAGGCCGCCGGGTGGTGATCGAGGAGCGGTTGGAGGGGCGGGAGCTCTCGGTCCTGGCCGTGACCGACGGCCGCCGGGCCCACCTCCTGGCCCCGGCCCGCGACTACAAGCGCCTGGAAGACGGCGACCGCGGACCCAACACCGGCGGCATGGGGGCCTTCTCCCCCGTGCCGGGCGTTTCGCCCGCCCTGCTCGAGGCCATCCGGCACTCCATCGTGGAGCCTGCGGTGGCGGGCCTTGCGGCGGAGGGGTGCCCCTTCCGGGGCGTGCTCTACGCGGGGCTCATGCTGACGGCCGAGGGACCCCGGGTGCTGGAGTTCAACTGCCGGCTGGGCGACCCGGAGACCCAGGTGCTGGTGCCGCGGCTGGCCGGCGACCTGGCGGAGCTGGCCTGGCAGGCGGCCACGGGACGTCTTCCGGCGGAGCCGCCGGCCTGGCGACCGGAGGCGGCGGTGTGCGTGGTGCTGGCGGCGCCCGGCTACCCGGACGAACCCGCCCGGGGCCTGCCCATCAGCGGCCTGGAACGGGCGGCGGGCCTTCCCGGGGTGTTCATCGACCACGCCGGCACGCGGCGGGAGGGCGGCCGCTGGGTCGCCGCGGGCGGCCGGGTGGTGGCGGTGACGGCCCTGGGCTCTCGCCTAGAGGAGGCGCGGCAGAAGGCCTACGCCGCCGTAGAGCAGATCCGTTTCCCGGGGCTGCGGTTCCGCAGGGACATCGCTCTGTTCAACCACGGGGAAGGAACGGGCAACTCCCTCACCGATTAAGCGCAGGACCCGGCGAATAGCAGGACCCGGCCGTTCTCTGTTGAATAACCATTGTGAAACGGATCACAAGTAGCGGACAACCGAGCCGTGTCTCCTTCGGGGCAGGGTGAGGGCCAGGAACCGGCCCGCCGAGGCTGCTTCCTGCGCGCCAATTCCCGACCGGCGGTGATGCGCGGCACCCCCGGTGCCGCGACGAGCCCGCGAGCCCGGTGGCGGGGATCCAGTGACCCCCGCAGGGCAGGAGCCGGTGCGATCCCGGCGCCGACGGTAAAGTCCGGATGGGAGAAGGGGGCAGGGCGTCGGGCCGTGGAACGTTTGTCCTTTCCCGCGGCCTGCCGTTGACCTGTCTCGTCCCGCCCCGGCATCTGCTGGGGCCTTTTTCGTGGTGGGGCGATGGGGTTTCGTGCGCCTCTCGACCGGCGCCAGGCCGGGCGGGTGTCCGCCTGCCCTCGCCCCGCCTCCGGGGCCTGCTTCTCCCTTTTCCCCCATCCCTGGCAACGGTTTCACCTGCCCGTGGGGCGAGGGCTCGCCGGCACGGATTCCGGTCCGTGTCCCGGCTTGGTCCTGGCGGGTGCCGGCCTTCCCTCACCCCGCACCGGACGTTCCGGGTCGGGGTCGATCGGCAAGGCAGGGCGCCGGCCATCGCCCGGCAGCCCGTGGGGGCGGCTGTGAAGGGGGTTGGCTGCATGATGGGCGACGATCTGGCGCCCGGGTCCTCGCCCGGGACATTCCGCCCGGCCCGTCCCTCCGCTGGCGGGGCGGCTCCAGTTGCCGGCCGTGCCCGACTGGCGGTGGACAGGGAGGCCGACCGCCACTTCATGAAGCGGGCTCTGGACCTGGCGGCGAGAGCCGGCGGGCGGACCCATCCCAACCCCATGGTGGGGGCCGTCATCGTCCGGGACGGGGTGGTGGTGGGCGAAGGGTACCACCGGCGCGCGGGGGAGCCCCACGCCGAGGTTGAGGCCCTGCGGTCGGCAAGAGACCAGGCCCGGGGGGCGACCATGTATGTCACCCTGGAGCCCTGTTGCCACCACGGCCGGACGCCACCCTGCACCGAGGCCATTCTGGCGGCGGGTCGGCGAGGACTGGATGGTCAGCGGCTACCTTCGGGATCCCGCGGCTCTGGTCTGCGATCAACGGCCGGCCTGTCGGGAAGGCCCGCCACCTGCGCCCCGGGCTCCCGGCGGTACACCGGGGCCGGCGACTCCAGGAGAGAGTGCGGGAACCCACTAATATGTCCTGCCCTCCTGTCCGGAAGCAGTCTCGGTCTCTCACGGGGTGGGGCAAGGGCACGAGGGAGGCCTGGTGATGTTCACCGGTATCGTTCAGGGCAGGGGCCGTTGCGTTGACCTGAAGGCGACGGGCTCAAGCCTGCAGATCTGGATCGAAGCTCCGTTTCTCGGCCAGGTCCGCCCCGGCGACAGCGTGGCCGTGGACGGGGTATGTCTGACGGTCGCCGCCATCCGAGGGAACCGGCTGGCTTTCACGGTGGTCCCCGAGACCCTGCGTGTTACCACCCTGGGCGACCTGCGACCCGGCGACGAGGTCAACGTCGAACCGGCCTTGCGCTGGGGCAGTCCCTTAGGAGGACACCTGGTGATGGGCCACGTGGACGGCACCGGCACGGTGATGGCGGTGTCGGCTCAGGACGCCGGCGTGTTGATGGAGATCGAGGCGCCGGCAGACCTGGTCCCCTTTGTCGCTCCGAAGGGCTCGATCACGGTGGACGGTGTGAGCCTCACGGTGGTCGAAGTGCGGGGTCGCCGCTTTACCGTCGCGCTGGTCCCCCACACCCTCGAGCACACGACGTTGGGACGGCACCGGCCTGGTGATCGGGTCAATCTGGAGGTTGACTGGCTGGCCCGGTATGCCGCCCGGCACCCGGCGACGACGGGGGCCCCGGTGCCGGAACGGCCGGCCCGCTTGCCTGGAACGGCCGTGACCCTTGCACCTTTGGATCGGCCCAAGCACGACGCCGGCCTCCACGCCCAGGAGCCCGACCCGGTCCAGCGGGTCCGGACGGCCCTGGCCGCATTGCGGGCGGGAGGCATGGTGGTGGTCCTCGACGACGACGGCCGCGAGGGCGAAGGGGATCTGGTCCTGGCGGCGCAGCATGCGACGCCGGACCGCATCAATTTCATGTTGCTTCATGGGCGCGGGCTGATCTGTGCGGCCATGGCGGCGGACCGCTGCCAGGCCCTGGGGCTGCCGCTGATGGTGGATCCACCCGCCGATCCCATGGGCACACCTTTCACCATCAGCGTCGACGCCCGGCACGGTGTCACCACCGGCATCTCGGCGGCCGACCGGGCACGGACGTTCCAGGTGCTGGCAGATCCGGCCAGCACGGCGGCGGACCTGGTCCGGCCCGGCCACGTCTTCCCGTTGCGGGCCCGCCCATGGGGCGTCATGGAACGCCGGGGCCACACGGAGGCCGCCGTGGACCTGGCGCGCCTGGCAGGGATGGAACCGGTGGCGGCCATCTGCGAGATCCTTGGTGGCGACGGCACGCCCCTGCGGGGAACGGAGATCATCGCGTGGGCCATGGCCAACGGCCTGCCGTGGGTCACCGTCGGCGATCTGGTGGCGTACCGCCTTCGCCACGAGACGCTGGTGCGGGCGGTGGCCGAAACGCGGCTGCCCACGCGCCACGGCGAGTTCCGCTTGACGGCCTTCGAATACATGCCGGACGGCACGGTCCACCTGGCCCTAACCTGCGGCCTGGACCGCCCGGCTTTCAGGCACCACCGGGCGAGGTCAAGCGCGGTTCGGCCGAGTCCTGCGGCGGCCGGGTCGACGCCCGTCCTGGTCCGCGTCCATAGCCAGTGCCTGACGGGAGATGCCCTGGCATCCTGGCGCTGCGACTGCGGAGACCAGTTGCATGCCGCCCTGGAGCGGATCGGCTCCGAAGGCAGGGGTGCCCTCGTCTACCTGGCCCAGGAAGGACGCGGCATCGGGCTGGCGGCCAAGATCAAGGCGTACGCCTTGCAGGACCGCGGGTTGGACACGGTGGATGCCAACCTGGCCCTGGGCTTCCCTGCGGACGCCAGGGATTACGGAGTGGCGGCCCAGATCCTGCGCTCCCTGGGGCTCCGCCGGATCCGGCTCCTGACCAACAACCCGGACAAGATCGCCCAACTGCAGGGTCACGGCATCGAGGTCGCAGAACGGGTCGCCCTTCCGGCCGCCTTCCATGCGGAGAACCTCCACTACCTGACGACGAAGCGCGACCGTCTCGGACATTCCTTGGACTGGCTCCCTGCTGCGGAGGCCGCGGTGCCGGCCGGCCCCTCTGAAGGGGACGGGCGGCGCCGGGTGAGCGGAGAGCCTGCACGGGAGGGGGAATGACCGGTGCCCGTGTACGAGGGGCGGTTGGATGCCGGCGGACTTCGGATGGCCGTGGTGGTCGCCCGTTACAACCGGCCGATCACCGCTGCCTTGTTGGCAGGAGCCCAGGACGCGCTGCGGCGCCACGGGGTTGGGGATGAGAACGTGGACGTGGTCTGGGTGCCTGGCTCTTTCGAACTCCCCCTGACGGCACGCCGCCTGGCAGAAACAGGGCGCTATCAGGCGGTGATCGCCCTGGGCGCGGTGCTGAAAGGAGCCACGGCCCATTTCGAATACGTGGCCGGTGCGACAACCCAAGGGCTGATGCAGGCCGGCCTTCTGAGCGGCGTGCCCGTCGTCTGCGGCGTGGTCACCTGCGAAACCCTTGAACAAGCCCTGGACCGGACCGGCCTGCGGGCAGGCGACCGGGGCGCCGAGGCGGCCCTGACCGCCCTGGAGATGGCCAGCCTGTTTCGGCAGCTCCCCGGGCGAGACTGACCGGCGGTCCGGCTCGGGACGGTCGACCGGAGGCATGGTCCGGTACCCGGGACGGCCGGCCACCGCCCCTGTATGATGCTGGCCCCGCCTGGCTTGGAATGGCGCCGCTGCCACCGGTACATGCTGAACCCGTGCCGGGGGTGGGGCTCATGGTGCGTTGCGCTTGGCGGGACGGGCAGCAACATGCCCAGCTGGCCCACCAGGTCAAGGAACTGACCCGGCTGTCGTCGGCTTTGTCGGAGCGGCTGGGTGATCTGGTCCAGCAGCTCGAGTCCGCCAACCGGGCAGGGTTCACCAGCGAGTTCACCGGGGTGGTGGCCGTGGATGTGGAGCGGCTGCGGGCAGCCCTTCACCACACGGCCGACCTGAACGTGCGGACCTTCCGCTGGCGCGGGCGGCCGGTGGCCGTCCTCCTCTTCCTTGAACCCCTGGTGGACACCCGGCGCCTGGGCGGGCTGGTGGAAGACCTGGACAAGTTCCTGCGCCAGGGAACGGCCAAGGCGGCCCTGGACCCGGCCTGGTGGCGCCTGGGCGACGAGGTGGAGACCCTGCCCGGGCTGGACGAGGCGGTGATCCGGTTGCTCACGGGTCACGCCGTCCTCTGCCTGGAAGGGCAGCGGCGGGTCTGGGTCTTTGAGGTGCGCAGCTTCCGGCAGCGGGCCGTCGACGAGCCCCAGGCGGAGCGGCTAGTGCGGGGCCCCCGGGACGGGTTCGTCGAGAACGTCGAGGTCAACGTGGCCCTGATCCGCCAGCGCCTGGTCACCCCAAATCTGGTGCTCAGGACCTACCGCCTGGGGGATGTGGCCCGCACCAGGGTGTGCATGGTCTACCTGGAAGGGATCGCTCCTGCGGAGCTGGTGTCGGAGGTCGAGCGGCGGTTGGCTCGCATCCGCTCCGACGCGGTGCTGGATTCGGGGCAGCTGGAACAGTGGCTGGAAGACCGGCCGTGGTCGCCCTTCCCCCAGCTGATGGAGACGGAGCGGCCGGACCGGGCCGTGGCCAACCTGCTGGCCGGGCGCATCGTGCTCTTTACCGACGGGAGCCCCTTCGCCCTGGTGGCGCCTGCCCTGTTCAGCCAGTTCTACCAGTCGCCCGAGGACTACTACCAGCGGTGGATCATCTCCACCCTGATCCGGCTGATCCGGGTCCTGTCCATGACCCTGGCCCTGCTGGTGCCGGCCCTGTACATTGCCTTCGTTTCCTTCCATCCGGAGATGATCCCCACGCCCCTGGCGGTGCTGCTGGCTTCCATGCGCGGCGGCGTGCCCTTTCCCGCCATCGGCGAGGCGCTGCTGCTGGAAACGGCGGTGGAGATCCTGCGCGAGGCCAGCATCCGGCTGCCCGGACCCATTGGTCCTGCCATCAGCATCGTCGGCGGCCTGATCATCGGCGAGATGACGGTCTCGGCGGGCCTGGTCAGTCCCGCCATGGTGATCGTGGTGGCCGTGACCACCATCGGCTCCTTTGCGACGCCCAACTACAGCGCGGCCATCGCCCTGCGCATCCTGCGCTATCCTCTGATGCTGGCCGCGTCGGTGTTCGGCCTTTATGGGGTGGTCATCGGACTCCTGCTGATCATCGTCCACCTGGCGGACCTGGAATCCTTTGGACTACCCTACCTGTATCCCTTCACCCCGCCCCGGTCGCTGAAGGAACTCAGGGACACCCTGGTGCGGGCGCCCCTGCCCGCGGTGCAGCGGGGTGAGGGTGCCACCCGCCCGTAGCCCGGCGGGGGAGGTGTCGCCGTTGCAGAACAGCCAGGCGGTCACCGTACGGGGGGCCCTGACGGTGATCGTCAACGTCATGATCGGGGTGGGCATCCTCACCTTGCCCCGGGAGGTGGCGGCCCGCAGCGGCCCCGACAGCGTGGTGGCCACCCTGCTGGGGGCCCTGCCGGTGGCCGTGGTGCTGGCCGCTCTGAACGGGCTCTCCCCATGGATGCACCGGCGCCGGCTGCAGCACGGGCTGGAAATGCTGGTGGGGCGCTGGCCGGCCCGGATCCTGCTCGTGGCCTACGCGATCTACTTTGGCGTGCTGGCATCGGTCATCGCCCGGGCCTTTGCCGAGGTGGTCAACGCCAACGTGCTGCGCAACACGCCGGTGGAGGCCATCATGATCCCGATGCTGCTCGCCGCGGTCTTCCTGGTCCACCACCGCACCGTCACCATGATGCGGGCCATCGAGCTGACCTTCCCCGTGCTGCTGGTGACCCTGGTGCTGCTGGCCCTGGCCACTATGGGCCGGGTCAACCTCATCTACGTGCGGCCCCAGTGGGCGTTGGGCGCGGGACCCCTCATCCAGGGCGCCGCGGCGTCCCTGTTTGCCTATTCAGGTTTCGCGGTGTACCTCTTCCTGCTGCCCGAGCTGGAAGCCCGGCCCCGCCGGGCCATGCCCTGGCTGGTGGCAGGCCTGGTGGGCCTGATCTACAGCATGGTGGTGTTTTCGGCGGTGGGCACCTTCGGGGTGGTGGAGGTCCAGCGCATCACCTGGCCCACCATCGAGCTGGTGAAGGTGACCCAGATCCCTGGCCGGGTGTTCGAGCGGCTGGAGTCGGCCTTCCTGGCCGTGTGGGTGACGGCGGTGTTCACCACCGTGGGTCCGGCCCTCTTCGCCGCGGCCAAGGCCTTGCAGGCCCTGTTCGAGCTCGACGAGCACCGGGTCCTGGCCCCCATGGCCCTGCCCCTCATGTACGTGGTGGCGCTCCTGCCGGCCAACTTCGCGGCCGTGGGCCAGCTGATGACCGTGCTGGGCTGGGTGAGCCTGGGCCTGGAGGTGGCCGTGCCCCTGCTGCTCTGGGCGGTGGCGGCGATCAAGGGCCGGCGCCTGCAGCGGGCTCACCGCGGCCCCGCGGCGGCGGCTGCCGCAGGGGCCGGTTCCTCCCTGGTCCGTCCGTCCGGGGGTCGACCCGGGCTGGTCGCCGGTGCTGGATCGTCCGCCGGGTCCGGGGCGGCCTCCGGCCCCGAGCGCGGGGTGTAGCCCGTGGCCCGGTGCTGCCAGGGCGCCCGGCGGGCGGTGGCTGCGGACCGGCGTCCCTCCCGCCGCCCCGGCGGGCGGCTGGTTCTGGTGCTGGTGGCGGCCGCCCTGGTGCTGGGCGGGTGCTGGGACGCCCGGGACGTGGAAGATCGGGCCATCGTGGTGGGGGTCGGCCTGGACCGGGCCCGGGGCGGGCGCATTGAGGTGAGCCTGGAGGTGACCATTCCCGGCGGCACTGCCACCCGGCCGGGCATCAGCGGCAGCCAGCCGGGGCAGCGTGGCGGCCTCCAGGGGGGCACCAAGGTGGTGCTTACGGCTACGGGAGCCACGGTCCACGAGGCGATCGCGCACCTTCGGGATGCCGCCCGCTTTGACATCTTCCTCGGCCACGTGCGGGTGGTCCTCATCGGGGAAGACCTAGCCCGCTCCGGGGTCCTGCAGCACCTGGAGATGCTGGTGCAGAACCCCGAGATCCGGCGGCTCATCCCCCTGGCCGTGGTGGAGGGCCGGGCCAGGGATTTCCTGACCGGGACCATGGCCCAGGACGCCACGGCGGGGCTTTACCTGAGCCAGATGCTGGACGATCTGACCCGCACCGGCCGTGCCCCCAACGTGGACCTGTCGCGGTTCCTCACCGATGTCTCGGAACCCGGCGTCGATCCGGTGGCCTCCGTGCTGCGGCGGGCGGCGGGAACGGAAGCGGGCATCGACTGGGCCGGCCTGGCGGTGTTCAGGGACGACCGCCTCCAGACGATCATCCGGCCGCCCGAGGCATGGTACCTGATGTGGGCCATGGGCAGCCCGCGGCGGACCACCCTGTTCGTCCCCGTGCGGGAGCCCGTATCGGGCGGCGTGGTGCTCGACATCTTCCACGTGGACTCGCGCCTCAACCTCAAGGGGCCGCCGGACAGCCGTGAGGCGGTGCTTCGCCTGCTGGTGGAGGGGCGGGTGGTCGAGCACCGGGCCGGCGGGGTCGACCTGACGGACACCGCCACCATGCACCGGATCCAGGCCCGTACGCAGCGGGACCTGCAACAGCAGGTGCAGCGGATCGTTGCCCGCGTCCGCGGCCTGGGAGCCGACCCTTTTGGCATCGGGCGCGCCCTGCGGGTGGTGGAGCCGTCCCTCTGGCGGCAACCGGACCGCGCTACGCGCCAGGCCGCAGGGCGCATCGAGGCCCGGGTAGAGGTCGTGGTCCGGGTGCGCCGCACCGGCTTGACCATCCGGTAGAACCGCGCCCGCGGGCCCGGGGGGCCGGCCCAGCCGCAAGGCGGGACCGTCCCCACGGGAGGGGCACCAGGACGGGGCAAGGGAGGTGCCGGCATGTCCACCATCCTGGCGGTGGTGGCCCTCTTGGCCGAGGCCGCGGAGCCCGTGACGGCTCTGGCCTTCCTGGGCAGCGGCCTGTTCCTCTTGCGGTTCGAAGCGACGGCCGGGGACCTGGGACCCGCCGCCCGGCGGCTGGCCCGCCGGGTGGGCTGGGCGTACCTGGTCCTGGCCGGCGTGATCGGTGTCCTGCTGATCACCGGCATCGTGCCCTGGGGCCTGGCAGAACACGGGTAGCCGGCGTCCTGCCCCCTGCTGGGGGATCGGGCCCGCCGGGCGGGCCGTGGAGGGCAGGGACAGGCTGGCTCAGGCGCCCGGCCAGGTCGCCCCGAGCCCCCGCAGGCAGAACCCCACCAGCGGCTCTACGGCTTCGGCCAGGTCGGCCGGCACCTCCGCCTGCAGCCAGCTGATCACCACCTCGTAGAGGGCGCCGATCAGGGCGCGGGCGGCGATGTCCGCCGGCTGGTCAGGGAGCAGGCCCTCCTCCACTGCCTCGCGGATGTCTTCCGCGACAAGGTCCCAGAGCTCCCGGTGGATGCGGGCCAGGAGCTCGTCAAAGAGGGGATGGGCGCCCGGCGCCCGGACCAGGGCGATGTGGGCCAGGTTGCGATGGGCGCCGAAGACCCCCAGGGCCGCCCGGATGGAAGCCGCCAGCTTGTCCAGCGTCGTGGCCATGCCGGCCCGGGCCGCCACCACCTCCGCCAGCACCCGGCCGTACAGGCGCTCGATCAGGGCGATGCACGACTGCTCCTTGTTGGCGAAGTACAGGTAGAAGGTCCCCGTCGCCACTCCGGCCCGCTCCACGATGTCCTTCACCGTGGTCTGGTGGTAACCCCGGGTGGCGAACTCCGCGGCGGCGGCTTCCAGCAACTGCTCGTACCGTTCCTGCAGGCGGGGGTCGTTGCGCCCCGCCAGGGGCGGCTGCTTGGCCATGATCCGGGCTCCTTGGCCTCCTGTATGCCTCACGGGTCTCCTGCATGCATCACGTGCGGAACCTGACGCACGGAACCTGGCTCGCAACTGGTTCATTGTAGCATGGCGGTCTGCCCCCGGACATAGGCATGAAGGGGCGCCGGGGCCCGGCCCAACGCCCTGGAACGGCGCACCTTGCCGGCCGGCCCGGCCGGAGGATCCCGACGCCCGGACCGCCTCACCGGCGCCGGCCCGGGCCGGCGCGGCATGCCGCAACCCGGTCCGGCAGCCTTGACGAACCCGGCCCCGGCGGGCGCAGGGACGGAGGGACCATCGTGGCAGGGGAGGAACGCCGCTGGTTTGCGGCCGGGCTGCTGGCCGGCCTGTTCGTCCTGGTCCTGGCGGTGCGCATGGCCGCTCCCACCCCGGCGGACGACATGGTGTCCCCCGCCGGCCCGGCGCCGGTGGTGCCGCGGTTTGCCGCCGGGGAGCCGCCGGCTCCCGCCAAGAAGAAGCTGCCCATCTACAGCGTCCAGACGGACGCCAGGCGGATCGCCATCTCCTTCGACGCCACCTGGGGCGCCGACAAGACGCCGAAGATCCTGGAGATCCTGCGCCGGTACAACGTGAAGACCACCTTCTTCCTGGTCAGCATGTGGATCCGCAAGTATCCCGAGGAGACCCGCATGATCGCCCGGGAGGGGCACGAGATCGGGCTGCACTCCGCCACCCACCCCGACTTCCGCACCCTCTCCGACGCCGAGATCCGGCGCGAGCTGGAAGACAACCTCCGGGCCGTGCGGGAAACCGCCGGTTTTGAGGCCCGGCTGTTCCGGCCGCCCTTCGGCGCCTACGACGACCGGGTGATCACCGTGGTGGAGAGCATGGGCATCATCCCCATCCAGTGGGACGTGGATTCCCTGGACTGGATGGACGTGACGCCGCAGCAGATCGTGGACCGGGTGACCCGGCTGGTTCGCCCCGGTTCCATCGTGCTCTTCCACAACAACGCGGAGTCGACGCCGGCGGCCCTGCCCGAGATCCTGCGCCGCCTCCAGGGCGAGGGGTACGAGATCGTCCCCGTCTCCCAGCTCCTGCACAAGGGGCCCTACTACATCGATCACACCGGGCGCCAGATCCCCACCGGCCCGCCGCGCCTGGCGCCGGCCCCGTCCCCCGGCCGGGAGCCGGAAGGCGGCGGGGGCGGGAACGGGGACGGGAACCGGTCCTAAAGGAATCCTGGCCTCCCACCCGAATGGTAGGAGAAAGGGCCGCGGGAGGGGGCGGGTTCGGCCGCCGGACGAACCCGGCCTGCCGGGACCCGCTGGGGGGTGAGGCCATGACGCTGGGAGGGCCGGAGCCGGCCGCCGTGGTCGTGCGGACCGTGATCAGCCGGGTCACCGATCCGGCGCCGCCGGGGATGCCCACCACCGGCCCGCTGGTCGACCGCTTTGGCCGGGTGGTGCGCAAGCTGCGCATCTCCCTGACGGACCGCTGCAACTTTCGGTGCGTCTACTGCATGCCCGAAGGGGACATCCCCTGGATTCCCACCGGCGAGATCCTGACCTTTGCCGAGATCGAGCGGGTGGTGCGGATCGTCGCCGGGATGGGGGTGGAAAAGATCCGCCTGACCGGCGGCGAGCCCCTGCTGCGCCCCGGCGTGGAGGAGCTGGTGGCGCGGCTGGTGCGGGTGCCGGGGATCCGGTCGGTCAGCATGACGACCAACGGCTTCTTCCTGCGGGAAAAGGCCGGGGCCCTCAAGGCGGCGGGCCTGAGCGGCATCAACATCAGCCTCGACTCCCTGGACCGGGACCGGTTCCGCCAGCTCACCCGCCGGGACGAGCTGGACCGGGTGCTGGAGGGGATCGCGGCCGCGGCCTCGGCGGGCCTGGAGCCCGTCAAGATCAACGCCGTAGTGATGCGGGGCATCAACGACGGTGAGATCGAGGCCTTCCTGCGCTGGGTGCGGGAGCAGCCCATCCAGCTGACGTTGCGCTTCATCGAGTTCATGCCCCTGGACGGGTCCAACGTCTGGACCCGGGACCTGGTGTACACGGCGGAGGAGATCCTCCAGCAGGCCCAGCGCATTGCGCCCGTGGTGCCCCTGAACAACGACCCCGCGGACCCGGCCCGCCTGTACCGGTTCGCCGACGGCCGGGGCACCTTCGGCATCATCGCTTCGGTCTCCCAGCCCTTCTGCGCAAGCTGCGACCGGATCCGGCTGACGGCCGACGGCAAGATCCGCAACTGCCTGTTCGCCGTGGAGGAGTTCGACCTGCGGGAACTTTTGCGCGGCGGGGCCGGTGATGAGGCGGTGGCGGCGGCCATCCGCCGGGCGGTGTGGGTCAAGTGGGCCGGCCACCTGATCAACCAGAAGGGTTTCGTTAAGCCCCAGCGGGCGATGTACGCCATCGGCGGCTAGAGCAGGCGCTGGGGCCGGCCGGCGGGGCGGACGCCGGGCCCGGCGCCCGCGGGGCTTGCTGTGGCTTCGCGAGCCGGGGGTGCCGCCCGGGCCTGCCGGCCGGAGGCGGCCGGGAAGACTGGCCCCCGTCCCTCCTTCGCGCTATCCTGGTGGCAACTGGAGGGATGGCAATGGCCGAGGCAACCTTCGACCGCCAGGCCGCCTGGCAGCTGTTGACGGAGTTTACCCAGTCCCCCCACCTGATCAAGCACGCCCTGGGGGTGGAGGCGTGCATGCGCTACTACGCCCGCCTCTTCGGCGAGGACGAGGAGAAGTGGGGGATCACCGGCCTGCTCCACGACTTCGACTATGACCGCTACCCCTCCCTGGAAGACCACCCCTTCCGCGGCGCCGAGATCCTGCGCCAGCGGGGCTGGCCCGAGGAGATCGTGCGGGCCATCCTGTCCCACGGCGATCACACCGGCGTGCCGCGGCAGACCCTCATGGAGAAGGCCCTTTACGCCGTGGACGAGCTGACGGGCTTCGTCATCGCCTGTGCCCTGGTCCGGCCCACCGGCCTGGCCGACCTGACCGTGCAGTCGGTGAAGAAGAAGTTCAAGGACAAGGCCTTCGCCCGCGGGGTGAACCGGGAGGACGTGATCCGCGGGGCGGAGGACCTGGGCGTCCCCCTGGACCAGCACATCGCCCACGTCATCGAGGCGTTGCGGGGCATCGCGCCGCAGCTGGAGCTGGCCGGGTAGGCCTGCCGCCCGCCCTGGACGGCCGCCCGGTGGCGGCGGTCCGGCCGTGCCGGCATGCTGCCGCCGGGGGCCGGCCGGGCCGGCAGGCCCGGCTGCGGGAGGGATTCGCCGTGCGCATCGTCTCCCTGGCCCCCAGCAACACGGAGATCGCCTTTGCCCTGGGCCTGGGGGAGTTCGTGGTCGGGGTCGACGACCACTCCGACTTCCCTCCGGAGGTGGCGCGCCTGCCCCGCGTGGGGCCGGACCTGACCATCGACATCGACCGGGTGGCCGCCCTTGAGCCCGACCTGGTCCTGGCCTCCCTCAGCGTTCCCGGCATGGAGCGCAACGTCGAAGCCCTCCGGCGCCGGGGCCTGCCCCACCTGGTGCTCAATCCCCAGCGCTGGCCCGAGGTGCTGGCCTCCATCCAGGCGGTGGCCACCGCCACCGGACGGGACGAACGCGGCCGCGAGCTGGTCCGGCAGCTGGAAGCCCGGGCCGCCGCGGTCCGGCAACGCATGGCGCGGCTGGCCGCCCGGCGGGGGCGGCCCTGGCGGCTTTACCTCGAATGGTGGCCGCGGCCGCTGATCACACCCGGCCGGCGGAGCTGGTTCACCGACATGGCCGAGATGGCCGGAGGGCAGAATATCTTCGCCGATCTCGACCGCACCAGCGGCGTCGTCGAGCCGGAGGCGGTGGTGGCCCGGGTGCCCGACGTGATCCTGCTGTGCTGGTGCGGGACGCTGCAGGGGCACATGGACCCGTCGCGGGTGGCGGCCCGGCCGGGCTGGGGCCGGCTGGAGGCCGTGGCCCGAGGGCGCATTGTGCCCTTGCCCGAAGCCCTGTTCGGCCGGCCCGGCCCCCGCCTGGTCGAGGGGCTGGAGCGCCTGGCCGGCCTCCTGGCCGGGTTCGTCCAGGAGGAGGCAGGGGAAGGAGGGCCCGGCGAAGATGGATCTTCAGGAAGTGCAGCTGTCCCACCCGGCCGCTGACCCCGCCTCGGCGACGGTGGTGAACGAGGTGCGGCGCGTGGCGCCCGGGGTGCAGCCGCAGGGCAATCGCCTGCGCTTCGAAGCCGATCTGGTGGCCCGCATCGAACCCTTCACCCGACCGGGCAAGGTGGAGATCTACCGCTGCCCGGAGGGCTGGCTGCTGTACTGCTACGATTCGGCCAAGGACAACTGGGCCTGCTCCGGTTCCACCCTGGAAGAGATGATCGGCCGGCTGGAGGAAGACAGCCTGGCCCACCTGGTGCGGGCGGGGCTGGAGCGCAGCGGGCACCTGGCCGCCCGGCAGCCGTAGCCGGTGCGCGGGGCCCGCGAGGCCCGCGAGGTCTGGGCTTGCGGCGCCCCGGCAGGCGTGCATCCTGCCGGGACGGGTGAAGCCGGCCGGCTGCCGGCTCGCTGGCCCGGTGGCCCGGCCGTGAAAGGGCCGGGACCAAGCCCGCCCGGCGGTGACCGGCGGGCACCCCGCCCCCAGAGGCCCGCTGCTCCCGACCGCCGGCGGGCGGCGGGCGCCAGGCGGGATGCCCGAGCCCGCGGTGACCCGGGCCGGCGGCTATCCGGGCTGGCCCGGCCCGGCCGCTTCCCCGGCGCCGGCTGCCCGTTCGTCCCGGGTCCGGGCTCGGGGCCGCGGCTTCCGGCCCCGGCCCCGGGCCAGCAGGTAGACGGCCCCTGCGACGGCGGTGAGCGGTGCCAGCACCACTACGATCTCGACGACCAGGAGGGCCATCTCCCGCAGGCCCCACCAGAGCAGGCCCTGGCGGGCCATGATCAGCGGGATCAGCGCCAGCAGGGCGAAGTACGCCATCCCGGCATAGCGGAAAAAGCGGTGCGCCCGCTGGCGGGCCCGCTCGAGGCGTTCCTCGTCCGGTGGAGCGGCTGGCTCGCTGCGCCGCTGGTCATGGCCCCTGCCGGGTCGCTCGCGGCTCTCGTCCGGGTGCTCGTGCTCGCGACGGGCCCCGCCGCGGCCCTTGCCGGGGTGGTCCCCGGCCCGTGCGGCGGCCCCCTCCTCGCCCTCCGGGCGGGCCGCCGGGGCGGCGGCAGCGGGGCGTACCTGGCCTGGGGTCCCGGAAGGGGCCCCGGGGCGCTCCGGGTGGCGCCCGGCCGTCGCGGTGGCCGGGCCGTGGGACGAGGCCTGACCCCCGCCGGGCCCTCTGCCCAGGAGTGCTTCCAGCTCCCTGGGCGCAAGCTGCCACACGGCGGCGGGAACCTCCAGCCGCCCGGCGGCGGCCAGGTTTCTCCCGGCCCCCAGCACCGCCCGCCGCCACCAGGACCTGAGGACCAGCATGTGGTAGCCCATCTCCGCGGCCACCCGGGTGGTGGCCTCGGCCAGCCGCCGGGTCTCCTCGATGCGGCCCCGGTCGAGGGGCCGCCGGGCCAGGTGCTGGCGGATGACCTCCTCCAGCTGCTGCTGGCGCCGCTGGGCGTTGATCTCCGCGGCGATGGGGCTGAGCCCCCGGTCCTGGAAGAACCGGGCCAGCCAGGCCAGGGCGGGCTCGGGGTCTTCCGCCCAGGTGGGCTCCGCCAGCTCGGCCGCGGGCAAGGCCACATACCCGTACCGCTCGATGAACTGGCCCCACAGCTCCAGGAAGGCGGCCACCGGCCCGCCGTGTTGCGGCGACGCTCCTCCGTCGGGACCGGGGACGCCCTGGGCAAGGCGCGACAGCCGGGGATGGTAGGGCGGTTCCCGGAAGACGGCCGCCACCGCCCCTGCTTCCCGGCCGCGGGCGGCCATGTGCCAGAGCCGCTGGCCCATCTCCGCCACCACCGCCGGAACGGGCACCAGGTCGCCCGCCCGCGGGGCACCGGGCAGCTGAAAGGCCTGCAAGAGGGCGTCCAGCTGCCAGAGGCTAAGGGTCGCCAGGGCTTCGAGCCGCAGGAGCCGGTCCAGGTGAGCCCGCCAGATGTCCCGGCAGCGTTCCAGGGTCCGGCGCCATTCCTGGAGCCGCCCGGGCTCGCCGGACCGGCCGGGCCCGCCGGGGGTCCCCCCGGCCCGCTCCAGGGGGATCACCCGCAGGCGCAGCTCGCCGACGTCGGCCAGCAGGGTCCGGGCACCCTGCTCGTCCCACCAGCGAACCAGCTCGGCCGCCTGGCGGGCGGCGATCCAGCCGTGGCGGGCGGCCCGCCAGGCCAGAGCCCCCGGCCAGGCGGCGGCCGGAAGGGGGCGGGCCAGGAGATGGCCGTGTTCGTCCACGGTCAGGTCGACACCGGCGCTGGGCAGCGATAGGTCCCGGCTGATCCGCGCCGTCAGGTCCGGCAGCTCCTCCCGCCACAGGGCGGCGGAATAGCGGGTCAGCGGGCGCGGCGCCAGAGCCTCTTCCCGGCGCCACGGGCCCGGGCGCCCGCCGGCCGGTTCAAGCCAGGCACGGGGTAGAAGGCTCCACGGTGCCAGGGGTCCGGTCCCGGCGAGGTTGAGGCCGCTGTCCTCTCCCCTCGGGGTGTCGCCCGGCCTGCCGCCGGGTGGACCCGCCGGGGGCGAGGCCACCGGCGGTGCGGTGGAGGGGGCGCCATCAGCCGGAGCCCCAGGAGTCCCGTTGGCGCCTGCCGGCCTGGCGCCGGCTGGCTCCGGGTCAGGGGCGGCCGTGCCGGTCACTGTGCGGACCTCCGGACCGGCACCCGGCCGGGGTTGCGGGTGGGCGTTACTGGTCACGGGCTCGTTCCTCCACAGGGCCGTTCAAAGGTTGGTGCCGCGGGCGGCACCCTGCTCATCATAGCAAAGCCGCCGCACAACGGCTGAGGCGGCTGCCCGGCGGCGGACGGCCCGACCGGCGGGCGGCCGCATGGGGGCCCGCGCGGCCCCGGGGTCCGCATGGGCAGCGTGTGGGCGAGACCGGCCATACCGGTGCGGCCCCCGGGCTCACTGAACGGCCGTGGCGGGAGGCTCAAGGCCCGCGAGCGCATGGGGTGAGCATAAAATCAAGCCAAGGTAAACTAGGTAGCGAAAGCGTTCAACGGGGGTGCCCGGACAATGCCACAGCGGCTTGATCATTTGCCCCTCACGCGGGAGGAGTATCGCGCGTTGCATGAACTGAAACAACGATTGCTTGCCGACCGCCGCATTAGCCGCTTAGTTCTTTTTGGGTCAACTGCCCGGGGTGACAGAGACGAGGAATCTGACATCGATGTGCTCGTGTTAACACGAGGAGAGTTACAGCACAGAGAGCGCCACCAGGTCATTACCAGCGTCGTGACGGACATCAATGCACGCTATGGAACCACCATTTCTACCATCGTCATTCCTGAAGAATCGTGGAATCACGGTATTCATTCGGTGTCGGCCCTTCGGGAAAACGTCGATCTGGAGGGGGTTCAGTTGTGAGCGATGGAACATCGCGTCGCGAAGCCGATGAATTGCGTAGAAAATATGTACTGAACTGGTGGAAAAATCGGAGGAGAGCCTGCATGATGCTTGGACACTCTACAATCAGGGTTCGCTTTTCGCATGCGTAGTCCGGCTTTATTATGCCGCGTTTTACGCCGTTCAGGCTTGGTTTGGAGAACAGGGGATTACCTATCGAAAACACTCTGGAGTTCGTTCCGGATTTCATCGACACTTGATACAAACTACTAGAACAAGCCCAAGAGTTCTTGGATGACCTCCGAATACTCATTGCGTATTTGAATGACTAATGGTCATCCATCGAGCCTTTTGTATTGAACGCCTGTATTGCGATCCTTGTCAGGCCGTCACACTCCCTCGGAGGCGGCCCGAGCATGCCATGATAACCCGCTACATCCACGTCGCGTACCTCCCACACCATCCCTCAAGTAGTACCAGGCCACAATGTCCCGAGTCCGACCCGGGGTCCTTGAAGTTGACCAACCTGGGCGGTGTTCCCTCCGGGGGCAACTCCCAGCTCCGGCACCAGGGGTCCCGGGCCGGCAGGGCATCCAGGGCAGCCCGCCGGCGCCGCAGGGAACCGGTTCCTCCCAGGCGAATGGATGGGCGGAGGTGACCGGGCTTGACCGCAACGGGGGATGGAGCGGACCGCCGTTACGAGTACCTGCTGGTGGAGACCGACGGGCCGGTGGCGATCGTCCGTCTGAACCGGCCGAAGGTGCTCAACGCCCTGCGGCGGGACCTGATCGAAGAACTGGCCGGGGCGCTGGCCGGGTTCGACCGCGACCCGGACATCCGCTGCATGGTCCTAACCGGCAACGAGCGGGCTTTCGCCGCCGGCGCCGACATCGCCGAGATGGCGGGCAAGGGCCTGGCCGAGGTGACCGGGGACGACCTGCTGGGCGCCTGGCAGCGCCTGTGGCGCATTCGCAAGCCGGTGATCGCCGCGGTCCAGGGCTACTGCCTGGGCGGCGGGTTTGAGCTGGCCATGGGCTGCGACATCATCATCGCAGGCGAGTCGGCCCAGTTCGGCCAGCCGGAGATCAAGATCGGCGTGATCCCCGGCGCCGGCGGCACCCAGCGGCTGACCCGCGTGGCCGGGAAGTACAAGGCCATGGAGGCCATCCTGACGGGACGGATGATCCCCGCCCGGGAAGCCGAGGCGTGGGGGCTCGTCACGCGGGTGGTGCCCGACGAGCAGTGCCTGCCCGAGGCCGTGCGGCTGGCCCACGCCATTGCGGGCATGCCGCCGCTGGCGGTGCAGATGGCCAAGGCGGCGGTGCTGCAGGCTTACGAGACGCCCCTGGGGGCGGGGCTGGAGTTCGAGCGGCGGCTGTTCTACAGCCTGTTCGCCACGGAAGACCAGAAGGAAGGCATGCAGGCCTTTCTGGAGAAGCGGGCCCCCCAGTGGAAGGGCCGGTAAGGAGGCGACGGGACACGTTGTCCAGGGATCGCAGCGGCGGGAACGGGGGCCGCGGCGGACTTCCAGGCGGCGAGCCTGTCGGCGGCGCTTTCCCCGGGGTCGGGGACGAACCCGGCTCCCGGGAACCGGAAGCCGGAGCCGGAGGATCAACCCTGCCGGCGTTCCGCGCCCAGGTTCCCGTCCGCCTGGTGGTCAACGGGGAGACCTGGGTGGGGGACGTTCCGGCGGGCCTCACCCTGGCTGCGTTCCTCCGCGAGCGGCTCGGCCTGACGGGGACCAAGATCGGCTGCGGGGAAGGCAATTGCGGGGCGTGCAGTGTGATCGTCGACGGGGAGCTGGTGTACAGCTGCCTGGTGCCCGTGGCCGCCTGCGACGGCAGCCGGGTGGAGACCGTGGAGGGGCTGGCCCGGGGCGATCGCCTGCACCCCATCCAGGAAGCGTTCATCGCGGAGGACGCCCTGCAGTGCGGTTTCTGCACGCCCGGGCAGATCATGGCCGTCAAGGCCCTGCTGGACGGGGAGCCCCACCCCACCAGGGAGCAGGTGGTGGCCGCGCTGTCCGGCAACCTCTGCCGGTGTGGGGCCTACACCCGGATCGTGCAGGCCGCCCTGCGAGCTGCCGGGGCGCTGGGCGGGGCCGGTGGCGGAGGAGGGGTGTCCGGTGCCGCGGCTGGTTAAGACCCGCTTCGAATTCGAAGGCCGGGTCCAGGAGCGGTTCGTGGTGGTCGAGGACGACCCCGCGGGGCCGCTGCCCGGGGAAGGCCAGCTGCGTTACATCGGCCGGCCCGTGCCGCGGATGGACGGCTGGGAGAAGGTCACCGGGCGCGCCCGCTACACCCACGACGTGCGGCTGCCCGGCATGGTCCATGCGATGGTCGTACGGAGCCCTTATCCCCACGCCCGGATCCGCTCTGTCCGGGCGGAGCGGGCCCTGGCCATCCCGGGGGTCCTGGCCGTTTTGACCCATGAGAACTGCCCGCCCATTCCCTGGGGCCGCGAGGGGGATCGCGTCCTCAACCCGGTGGTGCGCTACCACGGGGATGAGGTGGCGGTGGTGGCGGCCCGCGACCTCGAGACCGCCCGGGCCGCCGCGGCGGCCCTGGAGGTGGAGTACGAGCCGTTGCCCTTTGTGGTCGACCTGGAAGAGGCCATGAAGCCCGACGCCCCGCCCGTGCGGCCCCAGGGCAACGTGCGCTGGGACCGGGCCACCCGCTACAGCCGCGGGGACCTGGAGGCCGGCTTTCGCGAGGCCGAGGTGGTGGTCGAGGGCACCTTCCGGACCCCGGTGCAGCTGCACAACTGCATGGAGACCCACGGCAGCGTGGTGGACTGGCAGCAGGATCGGGTGACCATCTACGACTCCACCCAGCACCTGTTCGGCGTCCGGGATCGGTTTGCCCAGCTCTTCGGGCTGCCCGTGCACCGGGTGCGGGTGGTCAAGGAGCACATGGGCGGCGGCTTCGGCAGCAAGAACGGGCTGCACAAGTACACGGTGCTGGCGGGTATCCTCAGCCGGGAGCTGGGGCGGCCGGTGCGCTGCGTGCTGGACCGGGAGGAGGAGAACCTGGCGGCGGGCAACCGCCACAGCACCCTGCAGCGGCTCAAGCTGGGTGCCCGGGCCGACGGCAGGCTGGTGGCCCTGGACCTGGAGGCCTATGCCGCCGTGGGAGTCCTGGGCAGCCCCGGCAGCATCGGTGGCCCGGCCCGCCAGCTGTACGCCATTCCCAACGTGCGCACGGTGGAGGTGCCGGTCCACACCAACACCGGGCCCACCGCCGCCTTCCGGGCGCCGGGCTACGTGGAGGGCACGGTGGCGCTGGAGGTGCTGATGGACGAGCTGGCCCGCCGGCTCGTCCTGGACCCCCTGGAGCTGCGGCTGCGCAACTACGCGGAGGTCGACCCCACCAGCGGCCGGCCCTACTCCTCCAAGGGGCTGCGGCAGGCCTACGCCATGGGAGCCGCCATGGCGGGCTGGCAGGCCAAGCGCGGCGGAAGAGGATGGGGTGTGCCGGGCGTTGTCGCCCTTGAGGCCGCCGCTCAGGGGGCCGGCGGCGACGGGACCGCCACCGGGACCGGTGCCGGGGCCCCCGCGACGGAGGGACCGGGTGGCCCGGTTGCGGAAGGCGGAGCCGGCCGCCGGCGCCGGCTGCGGGGCATCGGCATGGCCAGCCAGATCTGGGGTGGCGCGGGCGGTCCTCCGGCCCAGGCCGAGGTGCGGGTTCATCCGGACGGTACGGCTACGGTGGTGACGGCGGGCCAGGACATCGGAACCGGCACGCGCACCGTGCTGGCCCAGATCGCCGCGGAAGAACTGGCCCTGCCCCTGGAGCGGGTGCGGGTGCAGCTGGGGGATACCGACGGCGGGCCTTACGCCCCCATCAGCGCCGGCAGCATGACGGTACCTTCCATGGGACCGGCGGTGCGGTCGGCGGCGGCGGATGCCGCCCGCCAGATCCTGGAGCTGGCGGGCGGGCTTCTGGAGGCCGATCCGAGGGATCTGGAGCTGGTTCCTCCAGGCCGGGTGCAGGTCAGGGGGGCTCCCGACAGGGCGGTCACCTTCCAGGAGCTCGGCAAGACCCTCGGCCAGTACGTGATCACCGGCCGCGGCAGCCGCGGCCCCAACCCCGACGAGTACGCCATCCACACCTTCGGCGCGCAGTTCGCCGAGGTGGAGGTCGATCCGGCCACCGGCGAGGTACGCGTGCTCGACCTCTGGGCCGTCCACGACATCGGCCGGGTGGTGAACCCCCTGACGGCGGCGGCCCAGATGGAGGGCGGCATGATCCAGGGATTGGGGTTCGCGCTCATGGAGGAACGGGTCATGGACCCGCTGAGCGGCCGGGTGCTCAACCCCAACCTGGAGAACTACCGGGTGCCCACGGTGGCCGACATCCCGCGGCTGCACGTGGCCTTCACCGGAGAGCCCGATCCTCATGGCAACAACCTGGGGGTCAAGGGGGCGGGGGAGCCGCCGATCATCCCCACGGCGGCGGCCATCGCCAACGCCTTCTACCACGCCACGGGCATCCCCGTGCGGGAACTGCCCCTCACCCGCCAGCGGGTGCTGGCCCTCTTGCGCCGCCACGGCATCGGCCCCGACGGCCGGCGGCAGCCCCAGGCTGCGGGGGGAGGTGATCTCCGGTGACAGAGCGCTGGGGAGAGGAACGGAATTCCGCTGCTGCGAGCGGTGGCGCGGCGCCGCCGGCCTCGCCGGCGGCATCGGCGGAAGGATCCCGCCGGGACGAGGGGCACCTGCCGGCGGCCGGCCCGGCCTATGGCCGGGCGGTGACCCTGGAGGACGCCCTCAAGGCCCTGGCCGCTGCCCACCAGGGCGAGCGGCCGGTGGCCCTGGCCGGGGGGACGGACCTCCTCACCCTGATGCACCAGGGCCGGGCGCGGCCCCGGTGGCTGCTGGACATCCGCCGGATCGGCGGCCTCCGCGGCATGGGGCCCTTGGACGACGGGCGGTGGCGCATCGGCGCCCTGACCACCCTGGCCGACCTGGCCCGGCCGGGTGCCCTGCCCGGACCCTACCGGGCCCTGGCCCAGGCGGCGGCCGCCTCGGCCACGCCGGCCCTGCGCAACCGGGCCACCCTGGGAGGGAACCTGGAGCAGCAGGTGCGCTGCTGGTACTTCCGCACCGGCCTGCCCTGCCGGCTGGCGGGGGACGACCACTGCACCTGTGCCGCTCCCGGTGCCTCGGGTCCGTTCCAGGCGGTCTTCGGCCACGGTCCGGGCGAAGACGGGGCAGGATGCGGGGCCGTTCACCCCTCGGACCCCGCCGTGGCCCTGGTAGCCCTGGGGGCCGAGGTGGAGCTGGCCCGGTGGCAGGCGGGCGGGATTGGCCGCCGGCGGGTGCCCGCCGGGGAGTACTTCACGGGGCGGATGCCGGCCGGGCGGCCGGCCCTCACGGTCCGGGAACCGGAAGAACTGGTGGTGGCCATCGACCTGCCGGCGACCGGTGGCGGAGCTGAGTGGACCAGCGCCTACCGGAAGCTCACCGACCGGCGGGCCTGGCAGTTTGCCCTGGTGAGCCTGGCGGCCTCCATCCGCTGGGACGAAGGCGGTGAACCGGGGACCGCGCCGAGGGTCCAGGCGGCCCGGCTGGCGCTGGGCGGGGTCGCCCTCAAGCCCTGGCGGCTGGAGAATGTGGAGGCCTGGCTGGAGGGGCGGCGGCTGGATCCGGAGGCGGCCCGGCAGGCGGGCGCCCTGGCCGTGGAAGGCGCCCGTCCCCTGCCGGGCAGCGAGTACAAGGTCGAGCTGATCCGGGCGCTGGTGGCCGATACCCTGCTGGAGCTGGCGGAGGAAAGGGCCGGTGCCCGGGCGGTGGCCCGGTAGGTTTCCGCTCCCGGCAGGGTGCGACACCTGGCAAGTTGCGGCTCCGGATGGCGCGGGGGCCCGGATGGCGCGGGCCCGAGGCCGCGGCACGCCGGGTGGGCAGAGGAGGAACGGGGATGCCCTTGGTGCTGATCACGGGTGCGGGCAGCGGCATCGGGCGGGCCAGCGCCCTGGCCCTGGCCCGCGCCGGGTGGACGGTGCTGGCCGGCGTCCGCCGCCCGGAAGACGGCGAGGCCCTGCGGGAGGCGGGTGGGCCGGCGGTGGAGCCGCTGCTCCTCGACGTGACCGACGAAGGACGGGTGCGGGCCGCGGCCGAGACCGTCCGGCGCCGCGCCGGCGAAAGGGGTCTCCAGGGGCTGGTCAACAATGCCGGCATCGCCGCCGCCGGCCCGGTGGAGCTGATCCCCGAGGCCGTCTGGCGCCAGCAGCTCGAGGTCAACGTGGTCGGCGTGGTGGCCGTCACCCGGGCCCTGCTCCCGGCCCTGCGGCAGGGGCGCGGCCGGATCGTGCTCATGGGCTCCGTGTCCGGCCTGGTGTCCCTGCCCTTCATGGGTCCTTATTCCGCCTCCAAGTTCGCCCTGGAGGCCCTGGCCGACGCCCTGCGCATCGAGCTGGCCCCCTGGGGCATCGCGGTGAGCATCATCGAACCCGGCTCGGTGGTGACGCCCATCTGGACCCGGTCGGCGGAGGCGGCCCAGGGCTACCTGCTGCCGCCTCCGCCCGGCACGGAAGCGGTCTACCCTGCGGCGGTGGCTGCCATGACCCGGGTTGCCCAGCGCAACGCCCGCCATGGCCTGCCGCCGGAGGCCGTGGCCCGGGCGGTCGTCCACGCGCTGACGGCCGCCCGCCCCCGGGCCCGCTACCTGGTGGCCGCCCCGGAGCGGGCCCGGGAGGTGCGCCTGCTCCGGTGGCTGCCCGCAGGGCTGCGGGACCGCCTGGTCCTGGCCACCGTCCGCCGCATGCTGAGCCGTAGCGCGGGTCAGGGCACCGGTGCGCCGGGGCGGGCCCGAGGGTAGCCGGGCACCATCCGGGTGACCCGTGGTCGCCGGGCTGTCCGGCGGTGGCGGAGCGGGACCCGGCGGGCCCTTGGCCGTCCCTGGGCCGGCGGGGCGCGCATGCATGTCCTGGGCTGGCCGAGGGCCGGCAAGGTCGCGTCCCGATGCCTTCAGACCCTGCCTGCGCCGGCCGCACCGCCTGCCGTGCCCAGGACCGGTCCCGGGCCGGCGGGGTCGCTCCCCGCCGGCCCCTTTCGGGGCCGGGGCGTGGCCGGACGCGGCACCCGGCCGGTTTTCGTCACACCCGGGTTACCAGGCTCCCGTCGATCTCGGCCACGGAGCGGACGCCGCAAAGGCCCATGGTCAGGTCCAGATCGGCCAGCAGGTGCCGCAGCAGCCGGGCCACCCCCGCTTCCCCGGCGGCGGCCAGGGCATAGACGTAGGGCCGGCCGACCAGCACCGCCCGGGCCCCCAGGGCCAGGGCCTTGAGGACGTCCGCCCCGCGCCGGATGCCGCTGTCGAACAGGACGGGAACCCGGCCGGCCACCGCCTCCACCACCTCGGGCAGGGCGTCCAGGGCGGCCACGGCCCCATCCACCTGCCGGCCGCCGTGGTTGGAGACGATGATTCCCTGCACCCCGCACTCCACCGCCTGGCGGGCGTCGCCGGGGTGGGTGATCCCCTTGACGAGGACCGGCAGGCGGCTCTGGCTCCGAATGAAGGCCAGCTCGTCCCAGGTGAAGGACGGGTTGACGAAGACCTGGAGGAACTGCAGGATGGCCCCCTCCCGGTCCTCTTCCGGCGGCCGGGGCAGGCGGGCCCGGAAGGCCGGGTCCGACAGGTAATTGGCGATCCCCTCCCCCAGCAGGAAGGGGAGGTAGGCGTTCTCCAGGTCGTGCTCCCGCCAGCCCAGCATGGTGGTGTCGACGGTGACCACCAGCGCCTCGTAGCCCGCAGCTTCGGCCCGCCGGATCAGGCTGGCCATGATCTCCCGGTCCCGGGCCGGGTAGAGCTGGAACCAGCGCGGCCCGTCGCCCATGGCCTCGGCGATGCCCTCCAGGGTCACGGAAGAGACCGTGCTGGCGATGAAGGGAAGGCCCAACCTTGCCGCAGCCCGGGCGGGCGCCCGCTCCGCCTCGCCGTGGACCACCGAGAGCACGCCCACGGGTGCCAGCAGCACCGGCGCCGGCAGGCGCCGGCCCAGGAGTTCGGTGGACAGGTCCCGCTGGGCCACGTCCCGCAGCATCCGCGGGCGCAGGCGCCAGCGGTCGAAGGCCTGGCGGTTGGCGGCCATGGTGGCCCCGCTTCCCGCACCGCCCTCCACGTACCACCAGGGCCCGTCGGACAGCACGGCCCGGGCCTGTTCCCGCCACCGGTCGACGCTCACCGGAAGCCGCTGGGCCTGCCCTGCCGACAGGTAGATCTCCACCTGGGCCTGCAGGCCGAAGTTCCCCTGGGATGAGGGAAGGCTGCTCATCCGCGTCACTCCTTTCGCCGCACCGGGGGTGGCCTGCCACCGGCGGCCCGCCACCGGCCGGTTGCCCCCGCGGGGTGCGCCCGCCCGGACCACCCCCTTGCACCAGGCCGCCCCTTCACCGCGATAGGGCGCGCAAAGGAGCGGCGTTGCAGGGGCCGGCGCGGAGCCGGCCCCTGCCGGCACCCCGGACCCCCGGCTGCACCGGATCCGGTCCCGAACCCTGGATGCCCGGCCCGGCCGCCGCGCCCCGCCGGAAGCTCTACCGGTGGGAGGGGGGGAACAGGCTGGCCCGGACCCGGAGGGCCAGATCGGGCCGGTCGGTGACGATGCCGTCGACCCCGGCCAGGAACATCTGCTCCATCTTGCGCGGGTCGTTGACGGTCCACGTGTGGACTTCGACCCCGCGGTCGTGGGCGAGTCGCACCAGGCCCCCGGAGAAGACCCTGAGCATCCCGTGGTATTCGGGCACCTGCAGGGCGATGCCCGCCGGCCGGTGGTAGGGCGTAAGCCCCAGCCGCTGCAGGATGACGAAGCGCAGGGCTTCGCCGCTGGCCAGGCTGGTGGGAACATGAGGAGCCACCCGGCGGAAGTGCTGGAGGGTCCGGTCGTGGAAGGAGGCCACCATGACCCGGTCCGTGGCGCCGTGTGCCTCCAGAACCCGGGCCACCGCCTCGGCCAGCTGCAGGTCGTCGTCCTTGAGCTCGAGGAGCAGCCGCTGGCCGGGCAGGGCCTGAAGGACCTCTTCCAGCGTGGGGACGGTCAGGCCGCGACCGCGGTAGGGGTAGGTCCGGCCCCCGTCGGGGGTCCACCAGTACCCGGCGTCCAGCGCCTTGACCTCGGCCAGCGTCATGGCGTGGACGTTCCCGCTGCCGCCGGTGGTCCGGTCCACCGTCTCGTCGTGGAGGACGACCAGCGACCCGTCGCGGATGCGGTGGACGTCCAGCTCGATCCAATCCGCGCCCAGGGAGGCCGCGTACCGGAAGCTCTCCAGGGTGTTTTCCGGCCGCTGGTCGCCGCCGCGGTGGGCGATGACCAGGGGCACCGGCCGGCGGGCCGGCTCTCCCGCCATGGGGCCGTATTGGGCCCGGTCCACGGGAGGCTGAGCCAGGGCGGCACCCAGCGCGGTGGCGGCCAGGAACCCTGCCGCCAGCCGCAGCAGGGGACGAACCGGCGCCGCCAGGGCGGCGGACCCGGTTCCACCGGGCACCACCAGGCCCTCCGCCGCGGGCGTCTCGCCAGCCGTTCCGGGCCCTCCTCCGGCCAGGCCCAGCCGCCGGAAGAGCCACGGCGCCCCCGCCGTGACCCACAGGCCCAGCAGCGCATAGCCCGGCAGTTCCGGCAGCCCGTTGGGAATCACCGCGCCATGCAGGACGTAGAGGACGGCAAACCCCGCCAGCCCCACGCCCAGGCGGGCTGCGGCCAGGGCAGGCCGCGCCGGCGTGGAGTAGGGCAGGGCCTGCATGGCGTAGAGGTCGCCGGCCCAAAAGCCCATGAGGAAACCCAGGGTCTGGTAGGCGACGGGCTCGCCGTAGAGGGGCAACAGGATCACAGGCACCACCAGCGCCAGCAGGAGCTTTCGTCGCCGGGGCCAGGCTCCCCCCAGGCCTCGGGCGAAGCCCCACCGGAAAAGGACGAGCACCGCCAGGCCGATCAGCAGCCCGCCCAGGGTGTCGCCAAGGTAGTGCACGCCCAGGTACGGCCGCGAGAAGGCGATGAGCACGATGAGCACCGCGCAGAGGGCCCGCCACCAGCCCACCGGGTATTCCGCGAACAGGTACCCGAACACCGTCATGGCACCCTGGGCGTGGCCTGACGGGAAGCCGTTGCTGCTCTCCCGCACCAGCACCTGCACCCCGTCCAGCAGGGCCGACGGGCGGGGCATGTTCGCCACGTCCTTGAGCAGGCCGTTCAGCCACATGGAAACCAGGAACAGGAACGCCAGCTGGTGGCCGCGCCGCCGGTCGGCGCACCAGTACCACAGCGGCAGGATCAGCATGTAGAAGTACTCGCTGCCCAGGTAGGTGAAGATCCGGGCCACGGCGTCCAGCACCGGGTGGGCCGCCTGCTGGAACCAGAGGACCCCGCTGCCGTCGAACACCGCACCGCCTCCGTTCCGGCGCAACGGTTTGGGTAGGATGGGGCACATTTCGCGCCCGCCGGACCTGGTTCCTACCGGCGGCTCACGGAACCAGGAACTTGGCTGCGCGTCGTGAATAAGAATCCCAGTACCTTCCCGCGCAAGAATCCGGAATCCGGTCCGGACATCCCGTCATGACGGCAGGGTGAGGCGGGGCCCAAGGCCCCATGATCGGCACTGGGGCAGCAAGCGGGGGGATCGCCATGGCGGCGGAGGCGGAGAAGGGCTCCTTTCTCACGGCCCTGAGCCGGATCTACCCGCCGGGGTCGCTGCATACCGATCCGGCCCAGCTGGCGGCGTATGAGTGCGACGGCCTGACGGTGTTCCGGGCCCGGCCGGTGGCGGTGGTCCTGCCCACCCGGCGGGAGCAGGTGGAAGCCACGGTGCGCCTCTGCCGGGATTACGGCGTTCCCTTCGTGGCCCGGGGCAGCGGCACCAGCCTCTCGGGGGGTGCCGTGCCCGTCCCCGGCGGGATCGTCATCGCCCTGAACCGGATGAACCGCATCCTCCACCTGGATCCCGCCGACCGCCTGGCGGTGGTGGAACCCGGCGTGGTCAACCTGCAGATCAGCCGGGCCGCCGCACCCTACGGCCTCTACTACGCCCCCGATCCCTCCAGCCAGGTGATCTGCACCATCGGCGGCAACGTGTCCTTCAATTCCGGCGGGGCCCACTGCCTGAAGTACGGCATGACCGCCAACCACGTGCTGGGCATGAAGGTGGTGCTGGCTACCGGCGAGACGGTGACCATCGGCGGCAGCAGCCTGGACGTGGCCGGTCCCGACCTGCCGGGGCTGTTCACCGGCGCCGAGGGCCAGTTCGGGGTGGTGGTGGAGGTGACGGTCCGGCTGCTGCCGCGGCCGGAAGCGGTGCGCACGGTGCTGGCCGCGTACCGCCGCCTGGACCAGGCGGGCGACGCCGTCAGTGCCGTGGTGAAGGCGGGGCTGCTGCCCGCCGCCATGGAGATCATGGACCGGCTGGCCATGGACGCGGCCGAGGCGGCGGTGGGCGCCGGCTACCCCCGCCAGGCCGGCGCCCTGCTGATCGTGGAGCTGGACGGGCCGGCCGGCGAGGTGGAGGCCGACTTCCGCCGCCTCATGGAGGTCATCGCCGCGTCCGGGCCGACGGAAGTGCGGCTGGCCGAGGACGAAGCCGAGCGGCAGCGCCTCTGGAAGGGGCGCAAGAGTGCCTTCTCCGCCGTCGGCCACATCAGCCTGGGCTACCTGGTGCAGGACGGCGTGGTGCCCCGCACCCGCCTGGGCGAGGCCCTGGCCCGGATCGAGGAGCTGGCCGCCCACCACGGCTTCCGGGTGGCCAACGTCTTCCATGCCGGCGACGGCAACCTCCACCCCTTGATCCTCTTCGACGACCGCTCCCCCGAGACCGTGGAGCGGGCCGAGGAGCTGGCGGCGGCCATTATCGAGACCTGCATCGAGCTGGGCGGCTCCATCACCGGCGAGCACGGGGTGGGGCTGGAGAAGCGCCGCTTCCTGCCCCGCCTGTTCGACCCCGTGACCCTGGACCTGATGCGCCGCATTCGCCGCACCTTCGATCCCCTGGAACTGGCCAACCGGGGCAAGGTCTTTCCCGACGAGCCGGCTCCGCCGGTCGACATCCCGGCGGGAGAGCCGGCGGCCTGGGGGCAGGCGGGGGTGGCGGTGCCGGCGGGGGCAGGGCCCCTGGTCGAGCCGCCGGCGGTGCCCGGGCCGGCGGGCCGGGGGAGGGATGTTCGGTGAGCGAGCCCCTTCCCGCTGCGGCGCCTGCGGGCGGGCCGGTGGCGCGGCCGTCCACCCTGGAGGAGCTGGCGGCCCTGGTGCGGGAGGCGGCCCGGGTGTTCCCCCGGGGCGGCGGGACCAAGGCTGGCCAGCCGGCGTTTTCAGCTGACGAGGACCAGAGCTCGCCCGGGTTGCCCGCCTTCCCAGGCCCCGAGGCCCCAGGTCCGGCCGGGCTGCCGGTCCGGGCTGCGCAGGGGCTCGGCGGCCCGGCCGGCGACCGGCACCAGAGCCCGGAAGGCGGCCGGGACCCCGCGGGCGTCCTGGTGGTCGACACCACGGGCCTGGCGGGGGTGGTGGACTACGACCCGGCCGAGTTGACCGTCACGGCCCGCGCGGGAACGCGGGTGGCGGTGCTCGAGGTGCTTCTGGCCCGGCACGGCCAATACCTGCCCTTCGACCCGCTGCTGGTGCGCGCGGGAGCGACCCTGGGCGGGACCGTGGCCACGGGCGTTTCGGGTCCCTGCCGGATGCGCTACGGCGGCGTGCGGGACTTCGTGCTCGGCGTGACCCTGGTGGACGGCCGGGGCCAGGTGGCCCGCGGCGGCGGGCGGGTGGTGAAGAACGCCGCCGGCTACGACCTCCCCAAGTTCCTGTGCGGCAGCCTGGGGCGTTTCGGCATCCTGGCGGAGCTCACCTTCAAGGTGTTCCCGCGGCCCGAGGCCTTCGCCACGGCCTGCTTCGCCTTCCCCTCGGCGGAGGAAGCGGCGGCGGCCCTGGCGGCCGTCTACCGCTCGCCGCTGGAGCCCCACGCCCTGGAGGTGGCCGGACCCGGCGTGATGATGCGGCAGGCCGCTGCAGGCGCCGCCGGTGCTCCTGCGGGCCTGGAGGGCTTCGGCGAGGCCTATACCCTGCTGGTGCGGGTGGGCGGGCCGGCCGCCATCCTGTCCGCCTGGGTCGACCGGGTGGTGGCGGTGGTGGGCGGAGCCGCCGCGGCCCGCCGGGCCGAGATCTTGCAGGGGGAGCCGGAGCAGCGGCTGTGGCAAATGCTGCGGGAACTGGCCTGGACCGCCGCAGAGGGCGACCCCGGTCCGCCGGTACCGGCCGCCGGGCCGGCACCGGATGCCGGGCAGGCACCGGCTGCCGGACCGGCACCGGCCGCCGGCCCCGCGGGGCCGGGGCGGCCACCGGAGGACGGCTGTCCCGAGGGATCCCATCGGGGACCCGACCTGCTGCGGCTGTATTCCCGGCCCGGCTTGCTGCCGTCCCTCGACGCCCTGCTGCGCCGGCACGGGGCCGTGGTCCTGCACACCCAGGCGGGGACGGCGGCCTGGGCCCTGTTCCCGCGGGCGCCCGGCGCCGGCGAGCGGGCCCGGCTCCTGGCCGAACTGGCCGGCCTCGGCATCCCGGCCCTCTGCTGGCGGGGCCGCGGCTGGGCCTGTCAGCCGCCGCCGGCCTTCGCCGTGCCACCGGCAGGAACGGCGGTAGCCCGGGCCCTCAAGCAGGTGTTCGACCCCCACGGGCGGTTTCTGGACCTCCCCTGGGCCCAATCGCCGGCGGGCGGCCCGGGGCGGGCGGGCTGACGCCCGGCGGCGGGTTCGGCACAGGGCGCGCCTTGCGGCCAAAGGGGGGCTGACCGTTGCAGCACCAGATTCCCGTGGAGCAACTGGGACCGGCCGGGCCGGCCATGGCGGCGGCCGTCGATGCCTGCGTCCACTGCGGCTTCTGCCTGAGCGCCTGCCCCACCTATCTGGTGCTGGGGGAGGAGATGGACTCGCCCCGGGGCCGGATCTACCTGATGAAGGAAGCCTTGGAAGGCCACCTGCCCCTGGCGGGCAGCGTGAGCGAGCACGTGGACCGGTGCCTGGGCTGCCTGGCCTGCGTCAGCGCCTGCCCGTCGGGGGTTCAGTACGGCCAGCTTTTGACCCCCTTCCGCGCCCTGCGGGAGGAACAGGCCCCTCGCCCCTGGATCCAGCGCCGGCTGCGCCAGGCCCTGCTGGCCACCCTGACCCATCCCCGCCGCTTCCGCCGGGCGGTGGCGCTGGCGACCGCCGCCCGGCCCCTGCTGGCGGCCTGGCTGGAGGGCCGGGCAAGGCCGGGGAAGCAGGCGGAGGGGGAGGCGCCGGCCGCACCCGGGGGAGAACCCGGCGAGCCGGACGGCGGACGTCCTGCCAGTCCCGGGGGCGTGGGGCTGGCCCGCCGGCTGGCGGCCCTGCTGGCCCTCACCCCGCCCCGCGTGCCCCCGCCGGATCCGCTGCCGCCGGTGATCCCGGCCCGCGGGCCCCGGCGGGCCCGGGTCGCCTTGCTGGCGGGCTGCGTGCAGCAGGTGCTGGCGCCGGAGATCAACCGGGCCACCGCGCAGGTGCTGGCCGCCAACGGGGTGGAGGTGGTGGTCCCGGCCGCCCAGGGCTGTTGCGGGGCGCTGGCCATGCACGCCGGCGAGCTGGAACGGGCCCGCCGCCTGGCCGCCGTCAACCTGCGGGCCTTTCCCGCCGACGTCGATGCCGTCGTGGTCAATGCCGCCGGTTGCGGCTCGGCCATGAAGGAGTACGGCCACCTCTTCGCCGGGCACCCCGAGGAGGAGGCCGCCCGCCGCCTGGCCGCGCGGGTCCGGGACGTGGCCGAGTTCCTCGACGAGCTGGGACCCCGGGAACCGGGCCCCCTGCCGGCCGCCCGCCGGGTGGCCTACCACGACGCCTGCCACCTGGCCCACGGCCAGGGGATCCGCACGGCCCCCCGCCGCCTGCTGGCGGCCATCCCCAACCTGGAGCTGGTGGAGCTGGACGAACCCGACCTCTGCTGCGGCTCCGCCGGCACCTACAACCTGGAGCACCCGGAGGTGGCCCGGGCCCTGCAGGAGCGCAAGGTGGCCAGCATCCGCCGCAGTGGTGCCGCGGCCGTGGCGACAGGGAACATCGGCTGCCTGGTGCAGCTGCGCCAGGGGCTGGAACGGGCGGGCCTCCCGGTGCCGGTGGTCCACACCGTCCAGCTGCTGGCCGAAGCGTACCAGGCGCTCCCGGCGGCACTGTAAGGCGGCCCCGGCCCCCCGGGACCGGCGGCCGGCGAGAAGCCTTCCCGGCCGGTGAGCACGAGAAGGGAGGATGGGGCGTGTTCGATTCCCCTTCGTCGCAACCGCCGTCACAGCCCTCGCTGAACCGGCCCGGCCCGGAGCAGCTGGAGGAGCTCCGCTCCCGGCTCGGGGATCCGCGCAAGGTCGCCACCGGCCGGGCGGCCCGCGAGCACCACAGCCACGACTTCAGCTACCACCCGCCCCACTTGCCCGACGCCGTGGTCTATCCCGAATCCACGGCCGACGTCCAGGCGGTCCTGGAATGGGCCGCCCGCCACCGGGTGGCGGTGGTGCCCTTCGGCGTGGGCAGCAGCCTGGAAGGCCACACCGTGCCCCTGGCCGGGGGCATCAGCCTGGACATGACCCGCATGGATGCCATCCTGGAGGTGCGACCCGAGGACTTCCTGGTCCGGGTCCAGCCGGGCATCACCCGCTCGCGGCTCAACCAGCGCCTGGCCCGGGAAGGCCTGTTCTTCCCCGTGGATCCGGGGGCCGACGCCACCATCGGCGGGATGATCGCCAACAACGCCAGCGGGACCAGCGCCGTCCGGTACGGGGCCATGAAGCACCAGGTGCTGGGGCTGGAGGTGGTGCTGGCCGGGGGCCGGATCCTCCGGACGGGGGGCCGGGCGGTGAAGTCCTCGGCCGGTTACAACCTGACCGCCCTCTTCGTGGGGTCGGAAGGCACCCTGGGGGTGGTGACCGAAGCCATCCTGCGCATCTACCCGCTGCCCGAGTTCGTGCTGGCTGCCCGGGCCAGCTTCCCCAGCGTGGAGGCGTCGGCCCGGGTGGCGGTGGCCCTGATCCGGGCCGGCGTGCCCGTGGCCCGGGTCGAACTGGTGGATGCCGCCACCATCCGGGCGGTCAACGGCTACAAGGGCACCTCCTACCCTGAGCGGCCCACGCTGTTTCTGGAGTTCGCGGGGACCGAGGCGGCCGTCCGGGAGGAGGTGGCCCTGGCCCGGGAGCTGGCGGCGCTCGAGGACGCCGTGGACTTCACCTTCGAGACGGACCCGGCGGCCCGGGAAAAGCTCTGGGAGGCCCGCCACCAGGCGGCCCTGGCCATCGCTGCGGCCGCTCCGGGCCGGCGCATGATGGCCACCGACGTCTGCGTTCCCCTCTCCCAGCTGCCCGCCAGCATCCGCTTCGCCCGCCAGGTGGCAGAAGAACACGGCCTGGAAGCCGCCGTCCTGGGGCACGTGGGCGACGGCAACTACCATGTCACGTTCATGGTCGACCCCGAGAACCCCGCGGAGGTGGCCCGTGCCGAGGCCGTCAACCGGCGCATCGTGGAAGACGCCCTGGCGCGGGGTGGCACCTGTACCGGCGAGCACGGGGTCGGCATGGGCAAGATCCGGTACCTGGTGGCCGAGCACGGGGAGGAGGGCGTCCGCTGGATGCGCTCGCTGAAGGCGATGCTGGATCCGCTGGGGATCCTCAACCCCGGCAAGGTGGTGGCGCCCGCCGGCCAGGCATAGGGGTGAGCAGGCGGGCGATGCCGGGAAAGGGGGGATGCCGGGCCGGGTTCCTCCAGCGGCCGCCCCCGGCAGCCGGGCTTGTTGCCGGGCCGCCGGGCGGGTGCGGTGCAGGGTGTACCCCGGGCAGGGGTGGTGCCACTGCCGGCAGGAGGCCGGGGCCGGTGGCAGGGGCCGACCCGGGGCACGCAGGGCCCGGCGCCAGGAGCGGGAGGTGGCAGGACGGGGAGGAACCGGGACCGTGCCGGCACAGCTCGTGCCGGCCTCGAAGGGCTCGCGCCGGCCCGCTGGGGGATGGGCCGGCGGCCCAAGATGCGGAGCCCGGCCACCGGCCGTGTCCGGTGACGGCCTCCGCGGACCACAGCGCGGGGCAGGAACCCTGTGCCTGAGGCACCGGCATGCCCCGCCCAGGGAGGGGTGAACCGTGGCGAAGGCTGTTCGTACCGTCCCCATGGGCTACGGCCCGCCGATGGAGATCGGCGAGCTCCCGGCGCCGCCGCCCTTCAACTTCCGAAACTTCATCCGCATGATCGGGGTCAGCGCCATCCTGATCAGTATCTCCATCGGCAGCGGCGAGTGGCTCCTGGGCCCGCGCTCGGTGATCCAGTACGGCCCGGCGCTCTTGTGGATCGCCACCGTGGCCACCGTGCTGCAGACGGTGTTCAACCTGGAGTGCCAGCGCTACACGCTGGCCACCGGCGAATCCATCATTCCCGGCCTGATGCGGCTCTGGCCCGGCCGGTGGGTGTGGGGGCCGGTGTGGGCGCTCATCTGCCTGCTCTCGGTGTCGCCCGGGTGGGCGGCGTCGTCGGCCACGGCCCTGGCCGCCCTGCACCTGGGGCGCTTACCCACGGATGCCGATCGGGGCCTGGTTCTGATCTACGGGATCCTGGCCATGCTGCTGGTCATGCTGGTGATGGCCTTCGGCTCCCGGGTCGAGCGGACCCTGACCCGGGTTTCGACCTTTGCCGTGGCCTTCATCTTCACCAGCCTGGTCATCCTCGACCTGTGGCTTGTGCCCCTGGAGTGGTGGGGCCGCGTGGCCGCCGGGTTCTTCCAGTTCGGTTACCTGCCGTCGGGATCCGGCGGCGGGGTCGACTGGACCCTCATTGGTGGGTTTGCTGCCTACGCCGCCACCGGCGGCGTGCTGAACATGGCCGCCTCCAACTGGATGCGCGACCGCGGCTGGGGCATGGGAAGCCAGGTGGGTTACATCCCGGCCCTGGTGGGCGGGCGCAAGGTGGAGGTCTCGCCCACCGGCAAGATCTTCGACCTGACGGCCGAGAGCCTGGCGCGGTTCCGCGAGTGGCTCCGGTACAGCCGCTGGGAGCAGTGGACCCTCTACTGCGGGGGTTGCCTGCTGGGCATGTACCTCTGCGTGCTGCTGGCGGTGGGCCTCATCGAGCCGGGCACGCCCCTCAAGGGGAACTACGACGTCGCAGCCATCCAGGCCCATGCGGTCTCGCAGGTGATCGGAGGGCTCGGCTGGGTCTGGGTGCTGCTGATCGGCTTCTGGGTCCTGTGGGGTACGCAGATCAGCGCCACCGACGCCGTGGTGCGGCACCTGACGGACACCCTGTGGTCCGCCGGCCTGGGGCGCTGGACCCGCAACGACATCCGGGTCGTCTACTACATCATCATGGCCGTGATCACCGTGTGGCTCGCCTTCCTGTTTGCCTACAACCCCCTGACCCTGGTGCTGCTGGTGGCCAACATGGCCGGCGTTGCCTTCGTGATCGGCGGGCTCACGCTGCTGTGGCTGAACACCCGGGTGCTTCCGCCCGAGTTGCGCCCCGGCTGGCCGTCGCGCCTGGGCCTGGCGTTGCTCTCGGCCTTTTACGCCTTCTTCGTGTACCAGACGGGCCAGCAGGTCTTGCGGCAGCTCTTCGGCGGCTGACGGGGGAGCGGGACGGGCTGGCGGCAGGGGTTCGGCCGGTGGGGGAGGCGCTCGGGTGGGTGGCCGCCTCCCCCGCCGCCCTGCCGTTCACCCCCCGGGGGCGGCCGCCCGCCCCCTGCCGGCGGCTCCTGGCGCCAGGGGGAAGGAACGGCCGTCACCGGCCGCGAAGCGGAGACAAGAGCCGATGTCAAAAACCACCACCCGGCCCGGTCCCTACCGTCAAGCCGGTCGAACCCGGCACCGGATTCCGGGCCAGGCGGGCCCCGGCCTCCGGGCGCCCAGCGGCAACCCCCGGGACCGGCCGGATGGGAGGGTTCTCTCTGGGAGGATGGGGCAGGGCGGCAAGCGAGGCGGGGTGGCCGGCGAACCGAGAAGGAGGTATGGGCATGGCGTCCCTTGACGGCATCGAAGTGCGGGGTCCAGTCCGGGAGCGGTACGACCAGGTCCTGACCCCGGAGGCGCTGGCCTTCGTGGCGCGGCTGCAGCGGGAGTTCAATCCCGTGCGCAAGGACCTGCTGCGCCGCCGCGCCGAGCGGCAGCAGGAGCTGGCCGCGGGGGCCCGGCCCGGCTTCCTGGAGTCGACCCGTGCCGTCCGGGAAGGCGACTGGCGGGTGGCGCCGGTACCCGCCGACCTGCAGGACCGCCGGGTGGAGATCACCGGACCCGTCGACCGCAAGATGATGATCAACGCCTTGAACTCCGGGGCCCGGGTCTTCATGGCCGACTTCGAAGACGCCAACACGCCCACCTGGGACAACTGCATCCAGGGCCAGATCAACCTGATCGACGCCGTGACGGGGACCATCGAGTACACCAGCCCCGACGGCCGGAACTACCGCCTGGGTGAACGGGTGGCCACCCTGGTGGTGCGCCCGCGGGGCTGGCACCTGGAAGAGAAGCACGTGCTGGTCGACGGCGAGCCCATGTCCGCCAGCCTCTTCGACTTCGGCCTCTACTTCTTCCACAACGCCCGGAGGCTTCTGGAGAAGGGGACGGGCCCCTACTTCTACCTGCCCAAGCTGGAAAGCCATCTGGAGGCGCGGCTCTGGAACGACGTGTTCAACCTGGCCCAGGACGCCCTGGGCATCCCCCGGGGCACCATCAAGGCCACGGTGCTGATCGAGACCATCCTAGCCGCCTTCGAGATGGACGAGATCCTCTACGAGCTGCGGGATCATGCGGCCGGGCTCAATGCCGGGCGCTGGGACTACATCTTCAGCGTGATCAAAAAGTTCCGCCATGACCCTGCCTTCCTCCTGCCCGACCGGGCCCAGGTGACCATGACCGTGCCCTTCATGCGGGCCTACACCGAGCTGCTGGTCAAGATCTGCCACCGGCGCGGGGCCCACGCCATCGGCGGCATGGCGGCCTTCATCCCCAGCCGCAAGGACCCCCAGGTGAACGAGGTGGCCCTGGCCAGGGTGCGGGAAGACAAGATCCGGGAGGCCGGAGACGGTTTCGACGGCACGTGGGTTGCGCACCCGGACCTGGTGCCCGTGGCCATGGAGGTCTTCGACGGGGTCCTGGGAAGCCGGCCGAACCAGGTGGAACGCCAGCGGGACGACGTGCAGGTATCGGCGCAGGACCTGCTGGACGTCCGGGTTCCCGGCGGGCGCATCACCGAGGAGGGCCTGCGCAACAACGTCAGCGTGGGCATCCAGTACCTGGCGTCGTGGCTGCGGGGCAACGGCGCGGCGGCCATCTTCAACCTGATGGAGGACGCGGCCACCGCCGAGATCGCCCGCGCCCAGGTCTGGCAGTGGACCCACCACGGGGCGCGGATCGACGGCGGTCCCGCCATCACCGCGGAGCTGGTGCGCCAGGTGGCCGGCGAGGAGATGGAGGCCATCCGCCAGGCGGTGGGGGACGACTTCTTCCGCGGGGGCCGGTTCGACGAGGCCCGGGAACTCTTCGAGCTGGTGGCCTTGAGCCCCGAGTTCATCGAGTTCCTCACCCTGCCGGCGTACGAGCGGATCGATTGATCCTGGCCGGGACCGGGCCGGCGGGCAGGATGGGGCGGACAACCTGGCGGAAACCCTGGGGGGACACCGCCGGACGAACAAGCCCGGGGCGGGGACCGGCCGGTCCCCGCCCCGGGCGCTGTTGGCTCGGCCGACGGGTGATCGCGTTGCCCGCCCGGGCGCCCCGTCCCTGGCGTTCGGTGGTGTCCTGCGGGTACGTCAGGAGGACTTGTCGCTCCCGGCATCCCCCGCCGGTCCGGCCGTGCCGGCCTCGGCGGCCCCTGCCGCAGCGGGCTTCTCACCCGCGGCGGCGGCCCCACCGTCCTGGGCGTCCTGGGCCGCGGCCTGCTGCTTGGCCCGCTCCGCCTTCAGCCGGGCCGCCTTCTCAAGGGCCGCCTGCACCCGCGCGTCCCTGTCGCCGGCGGCTGCAGCCCGCGGCCGGGCTGCAGCCGCCGCGCCCGCCTCACCGCCACCGGCCCCTGCGGCCTGGGCCGCCCCCGCCTCACCGGCGCCCCCGCCTTCACCGGCCGCGGCCTTCTGCTTCGCGCGTTCAGCCTTGAGCCGGGCTGCCTTCTCCAGGGCGGCCTTGATCTTGGCGTCCTTGTCGCCGGCAGCGCCCTCCGCGGCCCCGCCCGGCGCATCGGATTCGTCACTGGGCACGGACGTCTTCACGTCCTCGACGAACTTGGCCAGAAACACGTCCAGCTGCCGGCGAACGTTGTACGCAATCAGTTCGGGGTCGGAGTTGACGATCAGCGGCTTCATGGTGGTGATCAGCTTGCCGTTGCGGAAGAGGGCGACACCCGGCACGTGGGCCAGGTCGTAGGTCTGGTTGATGGCCCGGCGCCGGTGGTATTCCTGGATCAGGTCGCCATACTCGTCCACGTTGATCCGGACCAGCTTGACCTCGGGATGCCGCTGGGCCTGTTCGGCCAGGGCCCGGGTGAAAAACTCCGTGTCCTTCCCGGGCCGCCACAATTCCACCAGGACCTGCCCCTTGTGCTGCAGGACCTCCTGCTCAAAACGGTCGCGGGGCACCTCCACGGGCCGGGTGAGAGATGGGGTCGCAGTCGCCATCGCCCTGCACGCTCCTTCGTCCCGAGCAATCGACATGACTACCAGGAAACATTGTACTACAAGGAGGAGGGCCTCCGGCCGGCCGGGGCCGTGATCCCGGAGCCCTGCGACAGGACCCCGCTCCCCTGGGGAGGTGACAGCGTGCGCGTGCAGTTGACGCCGGAGGCCGCTGCCTTCGCAGCTCGCGAGCTGGCCCGGCGGCCGGAACTGAACTACACCTTGACCGTCGAAGCCTTCCTGGTCTCGGGCTGCTGTTCGGCGAACCTGCCTCCCGAGGTGCACCTGGGGCCTCCGCCCAGCGGTGACTTCCGGGCCGTGACGGTGCCCCTGGTGGTCCCCGGCGGCATGCCCGCCGGCCCGGGTCGGGAAACGGACCGCGACCTCGCCGCAGGCCGCCGGCCGCTCCCTGCGGGCGATGGTGCCGGGGGGGAGGCGGCGGCCCGGGCGGCGGGCGCGCCGGCCGGGTCGCCCGAGCCGCCAGCGCCGGCGGCCGAGGTGTACATCGACCCGCTGGTGGATGAGTTCGTCAGGGACTGGTACGGGGAAGGCGGGCAGGAGCAGGCCCGGCGAGCGGTACTGCGGATCGCCCTGGCCCGGTACGGCGAGCGGGAAGAACTGACGGTCCGGCCCTGGCCTCCCCGGCCGGAAGAGGCCGGGGAAGAGGATCCGGCCGCCGCGTCACACCCCGCGCCGTGACGGGGGCCCCGGGCTTCCGCGCCTGCAGGCCGCATCAGGCCGTGGGGCAGCGGGCGCCCGGGACGGCCCGGAACAGAGCCCGGAGCAGGATGCCGGCCCGGGTCAGGCCGTCGCGGGCCCGCGGGTTCTACCCCCCGCACCCGCTTCGTAAGGTGCAGCGGGGGGATGTCCCGCCATGGGGCCCAAGGCGTGGTGGGTCTGGGCGCATGACCTGGGTGCCGTGCTGTGGCTGGGCAGCGTGCTCTACCAGCTGCTGGTGGTGGCGCCCGTCCTGGCCGGCCAGCCGCCCCTCTTGCGCCGGCGCCTCTGGTTGCAGCTGGTGGCCCGGTTTCACGGGGTGGCGGTCCTGGCGGCCGCAGCGGTGGTCGCCAGCGGCATGGCCCGGGTGCTGGCCCTGCCCTGGCCCCTGGCCCAGCTGCCCGGAACCCTGTACGGGCGCCTCCTGCTGGCCAAGATGGCAGGGGCGGCGGGCATGCTGATCACCGGGGCGGCCCTGGCCTTCGGGGTGACGGCCATGCTGCAGGATCCCCAGGGCATGGAGCGCTTTCCTCTGGCGGCCCGCTGGCTGGTCCTGCTGCTGGCCCTGGAGGCCGGCCTGGGGGCCGTGGTGCTGTGGTGTGTGGCGCGCATCCACGGCGGCTGAGGCGGCGTCGTGCTGCGACCATCAAGCCGGCAAGGCCTGGCCTCGGGCGCCGCGGGACGCCGGGATCGGGTGACCCCAGGAGGCGGCGCGGGCCGCCGGCGCCGGGCCGGCCTGGCCCGACGTGCCGGGGTGCGCCGCCGGTGCCGGGGACCGGCATCCGTTGGGCTACAATGGGGGCGTACCGCGGCGGCCGGGCCGGACGAGCCCGGCCGTGCCGACTTCGCCTAGGAAAGGGGACGCCCCATGCCACGACGGGCTGAAGAATTCGACCTGGAGCGGATCCAGCGGGCGGTGCTGGAGATCCTGGAAGCGGTGGGAGAAGACCCCCGGCGGGAAGGCCTGGTGGACACCCCCCGGCGGGTGGCGGAAGCGTATCAGGAGCTCTTCAGCGGCCTGGGCCGCGATCCCGCCGACGAGCTCAGCGTGTTCTTCGAGACGGACCACGATGAGGTGGTCCTGGTCAAGGACATCCCCTTCTACTCCATGTGCGAGCACCACCTGCTGCCCTTCCACGGACGGGCCCACGTGGCCTACCTGCCGCGCAACGGCCGCATCACGGGGTTGAGCAAGCTGGCGCGGGCGGTGGAGGTGGCATCGCGCCGGCCCCAGCTCCAGGAGCGGCTGACGGTCCAGATCGCCGACGCCATCGAAGAGCGCCTCAACCCCCGGGGCGTGGTGGTGGTCATCGAAGCCGAACACCTGTGCATGACCATGCGGGGCATCCAGAAGCCCGGCTCCTATGCCGTCACCTCCGCCGTCCGGGGGCTCTTCCGGGAAAACGTGGCCAGCCGTCACGAGGTCTTCGCCCTGATCCGCAGCGACCTGCGGCCCTGAGGGCGCCGGCCCCGGACGGGCGCTCCCGAGGCCGGGTTCGTCCCGCCGGCGGCCGCGGCGGCCCACGCCCGGCGCCCCCCGGGTCCCGGCAGGAATCGGCGGCCGCGCGGGGAACGGGAATGCCGATCGAGAAGGAGGGATCCCCTTGACCGACCGCCGCGACCCCTTCCGCGAGTACTCCATCGAGACCCTGGCGGTGCATGCGGGCCAGGCGCCCGATCCCGCCACGGGCTCGCGGGCCGTGCCGCTCTACCAGACCACGTCCTTCGTGTTCCAGGACACCGACCACGCCGCCCAGCTCTTCAACCTGGACGAACCCGGCAACATCTACACCCGCATCAGCAACCCGACCACGGAAGTGTTCGAGAAGCGCATGGCCTACCTGGAGGGCGGCGTGGCGGCCGTGGCCACGGCCAGCGGCCAGGCGGCGACGACGCTGGCCATCACCAACATCACCCGCGCTGGCGAGGAGGTGGTGGCCTCCTCCAGCCTCTACGGCGGCACCTACCAGCTGTTCGCCAACACCTTCAAGGACCTCGGGATCACGGTGCGCTTCGTCGACCCGTCGGACCCGGAGAACTTTCGCCGGGCCATCAACGAGCGCACCCGCTGCATCTACGCCGAGATCATCGGCAACCCGAAGCTGGACGTGCTGGACGTGGAGGCCGTGGCACGGATCGCCCACCAGCACGGGATCCCGCTGATCGTCGACAACACCTTCGCCACCCCCTACCTTTGCCGGCCCTTCGAGTGGGGTGCCGACATCGTGGTCCACTCGGCCACCAAGTGGATCGGCGGCCACGGCACCTCCATCGGCGGGGTGGTGGTGGACTCCGGCCGGTTCGACTGGGGGAACGGCAAGTTCCCCAGGCTGGTGGAACCCGACCCGGGCTACCACGGCATCTCCTACTGGAACGACTTCGGCACGCTGGCCTACATCACCAAGCTGCGCGTCCACCTGCTGCGCGACGTGGGCGCCAGCCTGAGCCCCTTCAACGCCTGGCTGTTCCTGCAGGGGCTTGAGACCCTGCACGTGCGCATGGACCGCCACTGCGAGAACGCCCTGGCCCTGGCCCTGTGGCTGAAGGAGCACCCCGCCGTGGCGTGGGTGGCCTATCCCGGCCTGCCGGACCACCCCACCCACCACCTGGCGCAGAAGTACCTGCGGCCCGGGCGGTACGGCTCCATGATCGTCTTCGGCGTCAAGGGCGGCCTGGAGGCGGGACGCCGGTTCATCGACAACCTGTCGCTCTGGTCCCACCTGGCGAACGTGGGAGACACCAAGTCCCTGGTGATCCACCCGGCGTCCACCACCCACCAGCAGCTGACTTCCGAACAGCGGCTGGCCGCCGGCGTGCCCGATGACCTGGTGCGCCTGTCGGTGGGCATCGAGGGGCTGGCCGACCTGCAGGCGGACCTGGACCGCGGCCTGCGGGCCGCCGCGGGATTGCCCCCGGCCCAGGGGGACGGCGACCCGGTGTCGACCCTGCGGCTCAACGACGAAGGGGTGATCCGCGAGGTGGTGGGCCGCGCCACCGTGGACGGACCCGGCGGTCCCCGGGCCCGGGTGGTGGCGGTGGTGGGACTCTCGTCCGATCCGGGGCGGCCCAGCTACCGGGTGGCACGCAAGCTGCAGCGGATGGGCTACAAGATCGTGCCCGTGAACCCGCGGGCCAGCGAGATCCTGGGCGAGCGGGCCTACCCCGACCTGGCCTCGGTTCCCGGCCCGGTGGACGTGGTGGTGGTGTTCCGCGCGCCCGAGCACGCGCCGGCGGTGGCCCGGGAGGCGGTGGCCCGCGGCGCCCAGGTGTTCTGGCTGCAGGAGGGCGTGGTGAGCCCGGAGGCGGCGCGCATTGCGGCCGAAGGCGGCCTCGCCGTGGTGATGAACCGCTGCATCTACAAGGAGGCCCAGCGCTGGCGCGGCCACGTGGCCACCTTCCGCGGCACCTCCTGAAGGAAGGCTGCAAATTGCCCCTTTCCAGACCGGTCGGATGGGATAAAATAGCCTTTGGCTGCTGGCAACTCGGGAGGTCGGTTGGATGGCACGCTACACGGGCCCGAAGCACGCCATGTGCCGGCGTGTGGGCCGGCCGCTCTGCGGGTCGCCCAAGTGCCCCGCCCTGAAGCGGCCCTATCCGCCCGGACAGCACGGTCCGGGCCGGCGGCAGAAGCTCAGCGAGTACGGCCGCCGCTTGCTGGAGAAGCAAAAGCTTCGCTTCATGTACGGGGTGCTGGAACGCCAGTTCCGGCGCTACTTCGAGCGGGCGCAGCGGTCCAAGGGCAACACGGGGGAGCGGCTGCTGCAGCTGCTGGAGACCCGGCTGGACAACCTGGTCTACCGGATGGGCTTTGCGCCGACCATCTGGGCGGCGCGCCAGCTGGTGGTCCACGGCCACATCCAGGTGAACGGCCGCAAGGTGGACCGCCCGTCCTACCAGGTTCGTCCCGGCGATGTGATCGCCGTGCGGGAGAAGAGCCGCCGGATCCCCCTGATCCAGGAGAGCCTGGAGAACGCCCAGCGGGCGCCGGAGTATCTGAGCGTCGAGCCCGAGAGGTTCCAGGGCACGCTGCTGCGGGTGCCCGCCCGGGACGAGATCCCCATCGATATCGAGGAATCCCTCATCGTCGAGTTCTACTCGCGCTGACGCACGGCAAGGCCGGTGCCCGGGCACCGGCCTTGCTCTTTCCCGGGAAGTTCGCCGGCCATGGCGGCCGGGCCAGCGGGAGGGGATGGCACGTGCGGATTCAGGCGGAAATGGCCGGGATCGTCCAGGAGGTCCTGGTGCAGGAAGGTCAGGCGGTGGAAGCCGGCCAGGACGTGGTGATCCTGGAATCGATGAAGATGCAGATCCCCGTCGCCAGCCCTGCCGGGGGCACCGTCCGGGCGGTGCGCGTGCAGCCGGGCGACTTCGTCAACCAGGGTGACGTGCTCATCGAACTGGATCCTTGAGAAGGCAGCGGTCACGGTAGAGCGCGGGAGGGGAGTCCATTGACCGGCGGCACCGGCGAGCTGGACCGGCAGCTCCTGGAGCGGATGGCCGCCGTGCGCCGCGGCGGCCCGGAACGCTATCATGCCAGGAACCGGGAGCAGGGCAAGCTCTTCGCCCGGGAACGGCTCAGGCGGTTGCTGGACCCCGACAGCCTGGTGGAGGATGCCACTCTGGCCAACGTGCTGGCGGGGGATCTGCCCGCCGACGGGGTGATCACCGGCATCGGCCGCATCGCCGGCCGGCCGGTGGCCGTCATGGCCAACGATTCCACGGTGAAGGCAGGTTCCTGGGGCGCCCGCACCGTGGAGAAGATCCTGCGCATTCAGGAACAGGCGCTGCGCCAGCGCATCCCCATGCTCTACCTGGTGGACAGCGCGGGGGCGCGCATCACCGACCAGGTGGAGATGTTCCCCGGCCGGCGGGGCGCGGGGCGCATCTTCTACAACCAGGTGCGCATGTCGGGCGTCGTGCCCCAGATCTGCCTGCTCTTCGGCCCCTCGGCGGCCGGCGGCGCCTACATCCCCGCCTTCTGCGACCTGGTGATCATGGTGGAAGGCAACGCCAGCATGTACCTGGGCTCGCCGCGCATGGCGGAGATGGTCATCGGCGAGAAGGTGACCCTCGAGGAGATGGGCGGCGCCCGGATGCACTGCACCGTCTCGGGCTGCGGCGACGTGCTGGTCGCCGGCGAAGAGGAGGCCATCGCCGCCGCCCAGGCCTACCTCTCCTACATGCCGAGCCACTGGGAAGAGCGGCCACCCCGGGCGGAGCCGCGCCCTCCCGCGCCGGGACCGGCCATCGACACCATCATCCCGGCCAGCGCCAACGTGCCCTTCGACATGTACCGGCTCATCGACCGCCTGGTGGACGAAGGTTCCTTTTTCGAGATCAAGCGCCTCTTTGCACCGGAGCTGATCACCGGGCTGGCGCGCCTGGAGGGCCGGGTCGTCGGCGTGGTGGCGAACCAGCCCAGGGTGCGGGGTGGCGTGCTGTTCGTCGACTCGGCCGACAAGGCCGCCCGCTTCATCTGGCTCTGCAACGCCTTCAACATCCCCCTGCTGTTCCTGGCCGACGTGCCGGGGTTCATGATCGGCTCGGCGGTGGAGCGGCAGGGCATCATCCGGCACGGGGCCAAGATGATCGCCGCCGTCTCCGAGGCCGAGGTGCCCAAGATCTCGGTCATCGTGCGCAAGGCCTACGGCGCCGGCCTCTACGCCATGGCGGGCCCGGCCTTCGGCGCCGATGCCTGCCTGGCCCTGCCCACGGCCCAGATCGCCGTCATGGGACCCGAGGCGGCGGTGAACGCCGTCTACTACAACCACATCGCCCAGCTGGAGGGGGAGGAACGCCAGCGCTTCATCGACGAAAAGCGGCGGGAGTACGCCCGGGACATCGACATCTACCGCATGGCCTCGGACCTGGTGGTGGACGAGGTGATCCCGGCGGCCCGGTTGCGCGAGGAACTGGCGCGGCGCTTCGCCCTGTACGAAAACCGCCGGCGGGATTGGCCCGCCCGCCACAACCCGGTGCATCCGGTCTGAGCCGCGGGGGCTCCGCGGCCGCCGGCGCCGTCCCGGCGTCGGAGCGGTAGCCCGGAGCCGGCTGCCTCTCCCGGCCGCTGGACCCGGTGTCCCGGCCGGTCGCCCCGCGTCGCGGCAGGCGGCCCGGGCGGAGGCCGCCTGCAGGCGGCGTGTCGAAACCTGTCTTTCGTTCGACACCGGCAGGAACGGCCCGGGGCAGGCGGTATCCCTGTTTGTATGGGAAGATACGTCCCGGCCCGGAGCGGAGCTGGACGGGCCCGGCGAGAGGCCGGGACCCGCGCAACCCACGGTGGGCCGGGTGGGGAGGTTGAGGGGGTGCCGCCGGAAGAACCCAGCGGCGGGCGCCGCGTTCTCGTGGTGGACGATGTGCCCGCGGTGCGCGCCTTTCTCCAGCTGGCCCTGGCCGAACAGGGCTATCAGGTCATGCTGGCCGGCGACGGTCAGACCGCGCTGCAGATGGCCCGGGAGGTTCAGCCGGACCTGATCCTCCTGGACTGGGTGATGCCGCGGATGAACGGGGCCCAGGTGCTGCGGGCCCTGCGCCGAGACCCGCGGCTGAAGCAGGTTCCGGTCGTGCTCATGACCGGCAGCGTGGGCGTGGACGAGATTGCCGCCGGCTACGGTGTGCAGTGGATTTTGGAAAAACCTTTCGGCGTGACCGACCTCTTTCTGATCCTGGAAGAGGCGCTTTCTGCCGTGGAACCGGCCTGACCCGCCTGCGGTGCGGGCCGGAGGCCGGTTCGGGCGGCGGAGCCTCACGGGAGGCCAGCCGGGGGGCAGGCAGGGCGCAAGCCCGCCTCGCCCCCCGGTGCCCTTTCCCGCTGCACACCGGCCGGGCACGAAAGACCCGAAAAAATGCGGCCTCCGAACGAGGCCGCGGGAGATGGGGCTGGGGCTGGTGCTGGGTTCCGTCCCGGTGGGCCGGAGTTCGTCCCGGGGTGGGCGCCGCGGGCGGATGGGCCGGGGTACGGCCGGGTCCGGCTTGGGGCTGGGTGGCTTAGCGCTGCAGGTAGCGGGCGTCCACCCATCCCTCGTACGTCCGGCCGTTGGCCTGGTAGCGCACCCGGGCCCAGCCGTCCTGCTCCTCCAGGATCTGGACCGTGCTCCCCTTGGCCAGGGTACCGACCCGGGTGGAGTCCTGGGTGGGTTCGGCGCGGACGTTGAGGTACTGGGTGGTGACGGTGGCCGTCTGGCCGGTGCTGGCCTGGGGTTCCGCCGGCTCGGCCGCCTGGTCCCCGGCGTCCGTGGAGCCGGTCTGGTCCCCGCCGGCGGCCAGGTCGTCGCCGGTGCTACCCTGATCCGACCAGCCGGCGGCCAGGTCGCCACCGCCCGCCAGAGCCGCGGAGATCTCGGCCTGCTGGGCTTCAAGCTGGGTCATGCGCACCATCAGGTCGTCGACGGTGGTCATCGTCTGCTGGACGTTGTTGAGCCAGCCCCCGACGCTGTAGGCCATGAAGGCGACCACCAGGACGGCGACCACGACCCAGAGGCGATTGAGTCGCTCCATACCCGCACCCTCCTCTCGTGGTACAGGAATATGGGGGGCTGTCAGCGATTATTCCGCCCGTCCAGCCCCGGCGACGGCCCGTTGTCCCCCGGGGCGGGGTGGGCTAACCTGGGAGCGATGGGGATGGAAGACCGGGCTGGAGGAAGGGAGCCTTGACGGTCTCTGCAACCGATGCCCAGGCCGCGGTGGTCCACCTGGTGACCCCTGGCCTGGAGGGTGAGGAGGAAGACCTGCCGCCCGCCCTGGTGGCCGCCCTGCGCCGTCACTGGCCGCGGGTCGCCGTCTGGCCCGTGGCCGACGGGGAGGCGGAGCAGATCCGCTGCCTGGCCGCCCTGCCCCCGGGCGAGCCTGTGCTGCTGGTGCCCGCCCGGGACGCGGGTCCGGAGCTGGGGGCGCTGGTGGCAGGCCGGGTGGCGGTGGCCGCGGGCCGGGTTCTTCCCGGCAGCCGGCTGGATACGTGGGTGGTGGAAAACTACCGGGCCGGATACCTGGCCGGCAAGCACCTGGTGAATCTCAAGCACCAGGAGGTGGCGTACCTGGGCCCGGCGGGCGAGTCGCCGGCGGCGGGCGAGCGGCTGCGGGGTTTTCGCCAGGCCCTGGCCCATAACGGCCGCCAGCTGCCGCCGCAGCGGGTCGCCCAGGTGCCGCCCGACCCCGGCGCCGTCACGGAGGCCTGCCGGCGCTGGTGGTCCGAGGAACCCGCCCCCACGGCCCTCTTCGCGGCCTCGGCGCAGCTGGCGGCCTGGGCGGTGGAGGCCCTGGAGGAGCTGGGCAAGACCGTTCCGGGGGACGTGGCCCTGGTGGCGTACGGCGGCGGGATGCTGGCCCGGGCGGTGCGGCCCCGGCTCACGGCCGTCGTGCCGCCCCTTGAGGAGCTGGCCCGGCAGGCGGCTGCGGTGCTGGCCCAGCGGGCCGCTGCCGGCCGGCGGGCAGGGGACGTACGGGCGGAGCCCGAACGCCTGGCCCCCCGCCTGATCATTCGCCAGTCCTGCGGCCTGCGGGCGGCGGGCGGGTGAAGTCCCCAGGCCGGAGGCCGCGGGGGTCCCCTACCCGTCCAAACCGGTGGCACCGGAACGGCGGGAGGCCGGAACCGGGCCCCCAGCAACGAAAACCCCGCCGGCTTCGGGCCGGACCGGCAGTGCCGGTCCCCGGCGGGGTTCTCTCCCGATGGCCGATGGTGCCCCGTGGCGCCTCCGCCTGCCCTGGGTGCCGGGCATTCCGGGCCAGCGGGCCACCGGATGAAAGCTCGACCCGGGCGCTCAGCCGCTGATGCCCGGCTGGCGCTGGATGACCTTCACCAGGGAGCTGGCGATGGCCTCCTGCTCCTGCTGGTTGGCCACCTGCCACATCTCCTTGAGCAGCCGCTGTTCGGGCGTGCGGGGTTCGACCTCCTGCGCCAGCCAGTCACCGATCTGCTGGGCGCGCGCCTTGATGTCCTGCTGGGACATCCCGGCCTGCTGGGCGGCCTGGATGCGCTGGGAGAGTTCCCTGGCGAACTGCTGGAACTGGTCGGTCACGGGCATGCGGAACAGCCTCCTTCCCGTTAGGTCGGGCGTAGTATCCGCGCACCCCCGCGGCGGTATTCCTAAGGAAGAACCCGGCCAGGGCGTGGGGCCACCCAGGGGCAGGGCGCGGCCGCGCTCCGGCCGGGCACCGGCCTGGCCCGGCCCGACGGCCCAAGGCCGGCGGCCTGGAGAGCGTCGAGGGGACGGAGGGCGGGGTGCCGCAGGCGGATGGAGGAGGTGTGAGGGCGTGCAGCTCGAGGAGCGCGTGCTGCCGGCCCTGGACGAGCGGGTCTACGAAGCGCGGGTGGAACCGGGCACCGAGGTGGTGGTGATCCGCAAGCCGGGATTTGGGAAGAAATACGCAACCTATGCCACCCGGTACGGCAGCATCGACCGGGTGCTGGAGGATCCGGAGACGGGGCGCCGGATGGAGATCCCGCCCGGGGCGGCCCATTTCCTCGAACACAAGATGTTCGACAAGCCCGAGGGCAGCATCCTCGAGCGCTTTGCCCGGCTGGGCGCCAGCATGAATGCCTATACGGGCCACTTCTATACCGTCTACCTCTTCTCGGTGGTGGAAGCCTTCGAGCCTTGTTTTGAGCTGCTGCTCGACTACGTGCAGGACCCGCGCTTCACCCCGGAAAGCGTGGCGAAGGAGCAGGGGATCATCGGCCAGGAGATCGCCACGGCCTACGACCACCCGATGCACCGGCTCTACTACGACTTCCTCGAGGCCATGTACCGCGAGCACCCCGTGCGTGACTGGATCCTGGGATCGCCCGAATCCATCGCCACCCTGACGCCGGAGTTGCTGGAGGCCATCCACCGCACGTACTACCACCCGGCCAACATGACCGTCTGCGTGGTGGGGGACGTGGATCCCCGGCGGGTGGTGGACATGGTGGCCGCCGACCTGGCCCGGCGCCACTTCCCCGCGCGGCCCCGGCCGCGGCGGGCCGTGCCCGAAGAGGGCCCCGACCTGGCGCGTCCCGTGGTGGAGCGGCAGATGGCCGTATCCCGCCCCTACGTGCAATGGGGCATCAAGTTTGGCGCCTTCCCGGCCGCGGAAGAGGGATTGCGCGATGCCGTCCTGGGCGATCTGGTGGCGGAGGCGCTGTTCGGCCGCCTGAGCCCATGGTATGAGGAGCAGTACCGCCGTCACATCATCACCGACCGCTACTGGTTTGGCCTGTCGGTGGTGCCCGGCGCGGCCCACTGGGAGGTGGGCGGCGAGACCGGCGACCCCGACGCCTTTGCCGCCGCCTGCAGCCAGCGCCTGGGGGAGGCCTTAAGCGGAGGGCTCGACCCCGGCCTTTTTGAAGCGGTGCGCCGTAAGGCCCTGGGCGAGTTCCTGTCGGTGCTGGATTCGCCGGAAGACCTGGCCCACGCCTTCCTCACGGACCGCTTCCTGGGGTGGGACTTCTACCGGCGGCTGGAGATCCTGGAACGGGTCGATGTGGAAGCGGCCAACCGCTGGCTGCGGGAGCATGCCGACCCCCGGCGCACGGTGCGGGCAGCGGTGCTGCCGAGGAAGGAGGCGGCATCATGAACGGCGGCCTGGATCTGCGCCGGGCGGCGGACTTCACCCGCCATGACCTGCCCGGCCTGCGCGTGCATGTGCGGCCCGATCCCCGGTTCAAGCGGGTGGCGGCCGTCCTGGCCTGGCAGATGCCCCTGGCTACGGACACCGCCAGCCCCTTCGCCCTGCTTCCGCGGTTGCTGCGCCGCGGGACCCGGCGTCATCCCGACCTGCCGGCCCTGGAGCGGGCTCTGGCGGGCCTCTACGGGGCCAGCCTGGGCGCGGGCGTGGAAAAGATGGGCGACCGGCACCTGGCCACCCTGACGCTGACGTGGCCGGCGGGCCGCTTCGTCCCCGGGGCCCGGGAGGAGGGCGCCGGCGGCCTGGTGGCGCGCGCCGCCGGGCTGTTGATGGAGGTGTTCACCGACCCCTACCTGGACGGCTCCAGCTTTCCGGCGGACCGGGTGGCGGAGGAAAAGGAGGCGCAGATCCAGCGCATCCGGGCCCTGGTCAACGACAAGGCGACCTATGCCTTGCGTCACTGCCTGGAGCACCTTTGCGCCGGCGAGCCTTACGGCCTCAGCGAGCTGGGGGACCCGGAGCGCCTGGCCGTGCTGGACGGCGAGGACCTGCTTCGCCTCCACCGGCGGGTGCGGGCCGTGGCTCCCCTGGACCTGTTCGTTGCCGGGCCGGTCGAGCCCGGCCCCCTGGTGGAGGCGGTGGCCGCAGCCTGGGAGCGGGCGGGCGGCGGGCCCAGGGAGGTCCTGTCCCTGCCTCCGGCGGTGATCCGGGGACCCCGCCCCGAGCCCCGGCGGGTGGAGGAGACCTTGCCCATGGAACAGGGATGGCTGGTCCTGGGGCTGCGGGCCCCCATCGGTTTCGACCACCCGCTGCGGCCGGCCCTGGAAATGTACAACGGCATCCTGGGCGGGTTCGTCCACTCCAAGCTCTTTCTCAATGTGCGGGAGCGGGCCAGCCTGGCCTACTCCGCCTGGTCCCGCCTGGTGCGCGGCAAGGGGCTGATCCTGGCCATGGCGGGCATCGACCCCCGCCGCCGCCAGGACGCCGAAGCCATCATGCTGCGCCAGGTGGAAGACATGGCGGCCGGTCGCATCAGTGACGAGGAACTGGAGGCCACCCGCCGCTCGCTGGTGGAACGCCTGCGGGCGGAGCTGGATCAGCCCGGTGCCCTGATCCGTGCCGCCCTGGAAGCGGAGGTCTACGGTCACCGGGACGACCCGGAAGAGCTGATCCGCGCCTGGCAGAACATGGGCCGGGCGGACATCCAGGCGGTGGCCCGGCAGGTGGGGCTGGATACCGTCTATTTCCTGCACGGCGGCCCCGGAACCCAGGGCAGTGAAGGTGGCCATGGCACGGCCTGAAAAACCCCATTCCCTGGAACCCGAAGCCCCGGGCCGGCGGGCGGGTCCCGGCCGGTGGCTGGTACCCGTGGCCGCGGCGCTGGCCCTGGCCGCGCTGACGGCCCTGGCCGTGTTCCTCTGGCCGGGGCCGTTCCGGCGGGAGGTCCTGGGCCGGGCCCTGGCTGCCGAGGTGGCCCTGGTCCTCCTGTCGGCCCTGAATTACTCCGGGTTCTTGTGGGGCCGGCGGACCTTTCTCGAACTGGTCACGGCCCAGCCCCAGCCCCCGCCGGACGAACTGGCCCGACGGGACGAGCTGTTTGTCCAGCTGGCGCTGGCGGGGGCGGTGCTGTTCCTCTTGTGGCTGCTGGCTGGGGGCTGAGGGAGGGCGGTGGGCAGGCGGCCGGGGGGCCCGCCGGCGAGCGGTGGCCCGGGGAGCCTGCGGGGAGCCTGCGGGTCCCCGGGGACGAACCGGGTGCCCGCCCTGGGGAACGGTGCGCTACAATAGCGGCGAAACCCTGAGGGACGAGGCCGGCCCCCGCCGGCCGGCGGGGCGGCCCCGGAGGATGCGGGAGCCGCCCGAGGAGGTGCCAGCCGTGGGACCTATTGGCTTGCCAGAGCTCTTGCTGATCGGCGCGGTCGCTTTGATCATCTTCGGTCCGGCGCGACTGCCCGAGCTGGGCCGCTCCCTGGGCCGGGCGATGCGCGAGTTCCGCGCGGCGGTCCGGTCCCTGGACGACGGTGACGATGATGCCCCTCCGGCCCGCGGGCGGGCCGGCACGGCCACGACCGCCGGGACGGGTGGTGCGGCGGCGGCCGCCGGCGCGGCGGCCGGTGCGGAGCCGGCGGGAGCGGCGGGCGCGCAGCAGCCGCCGGACGCTCCAGGCGCGCAACAGGAGCTGGCGCTCCAGGCCGTGCCCCAGGCTTCCCCCGCGGCGGGGAGCCCGGGAGGCGGCGCTGCAGGGGCGGCCGGAGCGGGCGGGTCCGCACCGGCGGCAGGGTCTCCGGCCGGCGAGCTGAGCCGCCAGGAACCGGCCGGGTGAAGGATGGTCCCTGCGGTGGGGGAGACCGGAGGGAGCGGCATCTGGCCCTCCCTGGCCGAGCACCTCAGCGAGCTGCGGCTGCGCCTGATCTACTGCGGGCTGGCTCTCCTGGCCGGCGTGGCGGTGGGGTTCTTCTACGCCCGGCCGGTGCTGGAGTGGCTGATCCAGCGGGGCCCCGAGGTCAAGCTGGTGGCCCTGGCTCCCGCGGAAGCCTTCCTGGTCACCCTGCGCATCGCCGTGCTGCTGGGCCTCGGCCTGGCGTCGCCCGTGATGGTCTACCAGGCCCTGCGCTTCATCTGGCCGGGGCTCACCGAGGCGGAGCGCCGATACGTGCGCTGGTATGCGTTCCCGGCCCTGGTCCTTTTCGCCGCGGGGCTGGCCTTCGGCCTCCTGGTCGCGGCGCCCATGGCGCTGAACTTTCTACTGGGGTTCAATGCCGGGCCCATCGAGCGCACCCTCTCGGTGCAGGCCTACGTTGACTTCGTCACCGGCCTGGTCTGGCCCTTCGGCTTCATCTTCGAGTTGCCGGTGGTGGTGGGGATCTTGACGGAGATCGGACTCCTCACCCCGCCGTACATGGCGCACCTGCGCAAGTACGCTCTGCTGGCCTCCCTGGTGGTGGCGGCCTTCCTCACGCCGACCACCGACATCATCACCCAGCTGGTCTTCACCGTGCCCCTGGCCGTGCTGTACGAGGCCGGTTACGGCCTGTGCTGGCTCATCCACCGCCGGCGGTCGTCGCAGGTGCGGCCCGCGCCCCAGGGGGGAGGGGTTGCCGATGCCTGAGGCCGAGATGGGCGGGCGGCGCTTGCTCTGCCTGACGGCCCACCCCGATGACGAGTCCTTCAGTCCGGGCGCCTCTCTGGCCCGGTACGCCGCCCAGGGGGTGGAGGTGACGGTAGTGTGCGCCACCCGCGGCCAGGCCGGCAAGGCGGGTGACCCGCCCCTCTGCAGCCGGGCCGAGCTACCCCGCGTGCGGGAGCAGGAGCTGCGGGCCGCCTGCCGGGAGCTGGGGGTGGCCCGGGTCCATGTGCTGGACTACGAGGACGGGCGACTGGCCCAGGTGGCCCCGGCGGAGCTGGTCGCGGTCCTGGCCGGCTGGATGGAGCAGCTGCAGCCCGACGTGGTGCTCACCTTTCCGCCGGGGGGCATTTCCGGCCATGGCGACCACCGGGTGCTGTCCCGGGCGGTGGAACAGGCCTTCCGCCAAGTGCTGGCGCCAGGGGGCCGGGCCCGGCTCTACTACTTTACCCTGCCTGCCGCCGTCTACCGGCTGAACGGGCTGGGAAGCCCGCCCCATCCGCTGGACGCCACCGTCACCACCGCGGTCGATGCCCGGCCCTGGGCGGAGCGCAAGCGGGCTGCCCTGGCCTGTCACCGCACCCAGCACCGGTCGGTGGAACGGGCCTTCGGCGGCTTCCCGCCGCCACCGTCGCCGCGGCTGGGATGGGAATTCTTTTACAGGGCATGGCCGCCCCTGCCGGCAGGCCTGCCGCCCCACCCGGAGGCGGTGGCCGCGGCCGCGGCGGCACCCGAGGAGGTGCGCCCGGCCGTAGCCGGCGCGGTGGAGTGGGGCCTCTTCCCCGCGGCTGCCGGCTAGCGGGCGGAGCCGGCGGGCGGGGCCGGTAATGGAGGCGGCGCCGGCAGCAATCCCAGCAACCCAGGAGGCGAGACCGTGGACGATCTGGAGCGGAACCGGCCGGAGCCAGGGCGGGCAGGGGGAAGCGCCGCCGGAGCCGGCGCAGGGCAGGCGAAACCCGCAGGGAAGGAGGCGCCCCGGGGCGAAGGGCGGCCGCAGGCCGGGGACCCGGGGGCGGCCGGGCCCGCCGGGACCGGTGCGGGCCAGACCGGTTCCTCCGGCAGCGGCCATGCCGGCCAGGGCGCCGGCGCGGCCGCGGCGCCGCCGGCCGGTCCAGGCGGCACGGGACCGGCCGCCGGCCTCAGCGATCCGGAGGCCCTGATGGACCTTTATTACGAGGTATCCATGGAGGGCGTCGATCTTGAGCAGTTCCTGCAGCGACTGGACGCCGGCGAGTGGGGACCCGTGGAGCCGGAGGTGGTGGCGGACTTCCTGCGGGACCTGGAGGCGGTGATCCTGAGCAACATCGAGGTCAAGGCCATGGAAGGCCCCCACTACGCGGGTCGCCGCCTGGAGGTGATCGAGGAGACCCAGCGGCAGTTCGAGGAGCTCATCGCCCGCTATCTCCTCCGGGGATCGGGCGCTTAACGGCCCAGGCGCAACTCGCCGACCCCCCGGGTGTCGCCCGGCGCCAGGGGCGGGAGCCACGTGACCGTACCGATCTCGGCCAGTTCCTGGGGGTCCAGGCGGCCGTCACGGGTGGCTTGCCGGTACTCCTCCCGGGTGAGGGTCACCGCCGCCACCATCTGCTCGCCGGCGCGGGTGGTGGGGTACGTGGCTCCCACCGACACGGCCTGCCACTTCTCGTACTCCGGCCGGCCGAAGACCACGTCCATGATCCGACGGCAATCCTCAAGGATGGCGGCCTTCAGCGCCTCGCGGGAGGTCGCCCGGTCGGCCCGCAGGGTGACCAGCAGCGTGGTGCTGGCCGCCTGGGATCGGCGATGATCCTCGGGCCCTTGCTGGACGAAGACCTTGCGGTTTTCGCCCCGGTTGGACGGGGTCACCGCCGCCTGGAGGTCGGCGCTCAGCAGGGGGCCCTCGTTCCACCGCGGCTTGGTGAACACCGCCGCCCGGCCGGCGCTGTGAGGCTCCCAGCCGACCCATACCGCCAGGGAGAGCACGGCCAGGGAGACGGCCGCCGTCAACCAGCCCGCCGCATGGCTGCGCAGGCGGAACAGGCTGCTGCGGCCGGTGACGATGGCGGTGACCCCCGCCACCATGCCGGCCAGGGCTACCAGTCCCAGAATGCCGAGCACGACATAAGGCACCGGTTGGAGCAGAAACCGTGTCACCGTGGGGGCCTCCTCCGGGCGGCGGACCGCCTTGCAGGGCGGTGCACCGCTGGGGCAGGCTGCCGGCGCCTGGCGCGCCGGGCCGCCCGCCGCCTTGTCCGGCCCTATTGTTCCCGCCCGGAGGGTTGCGATGCCGCGGGTCCCGGAGAGGCCGCGCTGGAAGGGCCCGCCGCTGCCTCCGCTGCCCTCCCGCCGCCGGCCCGCGCCCAGTCCACGGTGGCCAGCAGGGCCAGCAGCGCCAGCCGGAGGCCACGGTCCAGGCCGGACCGATCGATGTACTCGTCCAGGGTGTGGGCGCCGTCCCCGTGGCGGATGCCGAAGGTCACGGCAGGGATGCCGCGGCTCAGGGGCAGGTTGGCGTCGGTGCTGGCCGGCAGGTCGTGGGCGGGGACGCCGCACGTGCGCATGGCTTCCCGCACCAGGGCCACCAGGGGGTGATCGGCCGCCAGGGCGCCCTGGGGCCGGTCGCCGACCACCGCCACGTCCACATCCACTCCCTCTTCCCCGGCGGCCTCTGCCAGCACCTGGCGCACGGCCTGTTCCAGGCGCGCCAGGGCGGTGGCGTCTTCCGACCGCAGGTCCAGCTCCAGCTGGCAGGTGGAGGCGATGGTGTTGACCGACGTGCCGCCGCTGATGCGGCCGGCGTTCCAGGTAGTACGGGGGTCGGAGGGCACCGGCAGGCTTGCCAGCCGGGCCAGGGCGCGGCCCGCGGCGACGATGGCGCTGGGCTGGCCGAAGTCCTTCCAGCTGTGCCCGCCGGGGCCGGTGAAGGTGGCCCGCAGCCGCCGGCTGCCGATGCCCCGGTAGCACAGCATGCCCAGGCCCCCGTCCAGCACCAGCATGGCCGCCGGGGGGACGGGGCAGCCGTCCAGGAAGGCGCGCATCCCCCGCAGGTTGCCCAGGCCTTCTTCCCCGGTGTTGAACAGCCAGACCACCGGCACGGGCGGCGCGAAGCCGGCGTGGGCCAGGGCTTCGGCCAGCAGCAGCAGGCACGCCACCGAAGCCGAGTTGTCGCCGATTCCCGGCCCGTATAGCCGCCGGCCCTGGCGGCGCACGGTCAGGGGGGTCTCCGGCGGGAAGACGGTGTCCAGGTGGGCCGAGATCACCACCGGGGCCGGGGATCCGGCACCGTCCCCAGCGCCGTTGCCGGTTGCGCTGCCGCGCCCCGCGGGGTCCCGCGGTGCCGGGTCCGGCCGGAGTGCGGGCCAGGGCGCCCACACGTTGCCCGCCTCGTCCCGCCGGACCGCCAGCCCCAGCCCTTCCAGGCGGGCCGCCACGTAGCGGGCGCGGGGTTCTTCCGCAAAGGTCGGAGCGGGGATCTGGGTGATCCGGACGATCTCCTCCACATAGCGGTCCAGCTGGCGTCTGAGATAGGACCAGGAGTGGCGCCAGACGGCATCCTGCAGGACCTGCCGAACCAGCTGGCCGGCCGCCGCGGCCGCGGCGGCTTCCCCGGCGGAGCGGGCGGGAGTCGGCGGCGGCATGCTCACGGGCGCCCGTCACGCTCCCCCCGTCCTTCCGGCCCTGCAGCCCCCGGACCGGTGCCCGGCCCGCCACGGGTTCCGGGAGGGATGTTCGCCCGGATGGCGGGCCCGTCCGGCGCGCCGTCCGGGCCGCAGGGGACCATGCCGCCCCGGGAGGCAGCGACCCAGGGGGAAGGAACTTGCGGAGCGGTACGGGACGAACCGGCTCCCCAGGGTGTGGGTTCTCCGGCCAGGGCGGCCAGGGCGGCATCGGTCAGGGCGACGCGATAGCGGAAGAGACCTCGCCCGGTGGCCAGCATCCGCTGGCGGATGGGCCCTGCCAGTTCCTCCAGGGTGACGAAGCGCGCCTCGGCGATCTCCCCGGGGTCGTGGGGGTCCAGCCGGGATGACGTGGTGCGGGCCGCGAAGACGTGGCTTACCCAGTCCTCCCACTGGTCCCCGCAGGTGAACCGGGCATGGATGCGCAACAGGTAGCGCGTGGGTTCGATGTCAAGCCCCGTTTCCTCCCATGCCTCCCGCCGCAGGCCTTCCAACAGCGGCTCGCCGGGCCGCGCACCGCCGCTGGGCGCCCGGTAGATGCCAGGGGGGAAAGAGGGCTTGCGGATGGTGGCGACCCGTCCCGCGGGGTCAAAGACGAAGAAGGTCAGGTCATGGTGACGCCCGCGCCGGGTGCTGGCCCGGACCAGTGCCAGCTCCTCGGGACCCACCTCGCCGGTCCACTGCAGGCAATGGGGCCGGCCCAGGCGGGCCTCCACGGCGGCCAGCTCCTCTGCGGGGAAATCGGGGTCGAACAAGGCCCGGGACTCCTCTCCGGCGGTCTCCCATGGGGGTTCTGGCCGGCTCCGGCGGGGCTGCCAGCCCTATCCGCTATCCCCAGTATAGCACCCGTCCCCAGCGAGCCGGCCCTCCCCCCGGCCGCCCGAGCCTCGGCGGATCCTCTCGGTGGCCGCCGCCATGGCCGCTGCAGGGCCCGGTCTAGCCACCGCCGGGCCGGGCGGGCCCGCCCTGGGACCACCATGCCCACCCCGGCAGCGTCAGCCGGCGCCATGGCCGTGACTGCCGCACCCGCGTCTCTTCCCGCCGGCGTTCCGCTCCCGTGCCCGCCCGCCTCGACGCCCGCCGGTGCCGGCAGGAGCCCGGCCGGGCACGTGGTACCCCTTAAAGAATATGAACAGGATCCTTCCTGCCCCGGCATGGGCTGGTTCCGGCGAGCGGGGGGCCTTCGCCCGCGGGCTGGTGGCGGGCATGCCCATCGTCGCCGGCTACCTTCCCATCGGGCTGGCCTACGGGGTGGTCGCCGTCCAGGCGGGCCTGACGCCCCTCGAGGCGCTGGCCATGTCCGTGCTGGTCTTCGCGGGTTCGGCCCAGTTCGCCGCCGCGGGGATGATGGCAGCGGGCGCGGCCACGGCCACCCTGGTGGCCACCACCTTCCTGATCAACCTGCGCCACGTCCTGTTCGGCGCCGCCCTGGCCCCGCGCCTGGCCGAGAGGCGCTGGGGCCGCCTGGCGGTGGCGGCCTTCGGCTTGACCGATGAGGTGTTCGCCGTGGCCCAGGCGACGCTGGAGGGCGTTGCCCGGCCCTGGCCGTACCTGCTGGGTCTGGAGGTGGCCGCCTATGCCTCCTGGTGCGGCGCCTCCTGGCTGGGGGCCTGGATCGGCGACGCCCTGACCGGTCTGGGGGACTGGGGGCTGGATTACGCGCTGCCGGCCATGTTTGTGGCCCTGATCGCCCTCCAGCTGGGCGGGCGGATGGGCCGGGGCCTAGTGGTCGCCCTGGTGGCGGCCGGCGTGTCCCTGGCTCTGGGCGCTGCAGGCTGGCCCCACTGGCGCGTCCTGGGTGCCGCCGTGGCAGGCAGCGCCGTGGGGGTGGTGATGGACCGGTGCGCCAGTCGGTGGTGGCGGCCTTCGTCCTGATGGGCATCGTCACCTACCTGCCCCGTTGCCTGCCGCTGGTGGGCCTTAGCCGGGTGCGCCTGCCCCGGCTGGTGGAAGATGCTCTGCGGTACGTGGGCATTGCCGTCATGGCTGCCCTGGTGGCGCCGGACCTGGCGGCCACCTGGGGACAGCCGCCCTGGGGCCTGGGTCCCCGGCTGGCCGCGGCGGTGCCGGCGGCCATCGTCGCGCTGTGGACCCGCAACATGGCCTGGACGGTGGTGGTGGGGGTGGCGGCCTACGCCCTGTTGTTGCGGGGCGTGCCGCTGGGATAAGGGAGCGTCCCGGTCCTGAGTGTCCCTGTCCGCCGCGGGGGCATCCCAGGGCGCCGCGCGGGGGGCCTTGTCCCCCGGTGTCGTCCTCTTCCCGGCGGCGGCTTGGTGTCCCGAGCCTTGGGTCCTGGTTCCTTGCGCCTTGCGCCCTCGCCCCCCGCGCCTTATGCTGGCGGTGGCGGGATCGGGTGCCGAACCGGGTGGAGCCGGGTCTTCACCGGGTCGTCTAAGGGCCGTTGCGCCGGCCGGTCGGCTCTCTGCCCGGTGGAGCCGGCGCCGCCGTCTTCCGGCTGCCCGTCCGATGGACGGGCGGGCGGTGCGGCCGTATCATACCCCCGCCATGGGCGAGGCTCCGCGGATGCGCTGGATTTACGCCATCCACAATCGCTTGAACATCTTCCAGAAGGTCCTGATCGCCAACGCGGTCCTGCTGGTGGTCACGGGGATCGGGGCGGCGGCGCTGGCGGCCCATGTACGGCAGCTGCCGCTGGTCCAGCGGTGGCTGCAGGACCAGGCGCTGACCGTGGTGATCCTGGCTTTCCTCACCGCCGGGCTGATGGTGAGCCTGGGGATCAACTGGATCATCCTGCGGGTGGCCTTCCTGCCCCTGTTCCGGCTGCGGGAGATCATGGACGACGTGCGGGCCGGCCAGTTCCACGCCCGGGCGCCGGCCATCGTGGGCGACCCGGACGTGGCGGCCATGGGTGCCATCTTCAACGAGATGCTGGACCGGCTGGACGACTACCGCCGGGCCACGGCCTCCCAGGTGCTGCGGGCACTTGAAGAGGAGCGCAAGCGCATCGCCCGCGAGCTGCACGACCAGACCAGCCAGGTGCTGACCTCCCTGCTCATCCACCTGGACCTCCTGAAGGAGCGGCTGGGCGGCGACGCCCCCGAGGACGTCCAGCGCAAGCTGGCCTTCATCCGCCAGCTGACCAGCGACACGCTGGAGGAGATCCGCCGCCTCACCTTTGATCTGCGCCCGACCATCCTGGACGACCTGGGGCTGGTCCCCGCGGTGCGATGGTATGTCCAGAACGTGCTGGAGCCGGCCGGCATCGAGGTCGAACTCAGCGCCAGCGGTTTCAACGGCCGCCTGCGGGACGAGATCGAGACGGCCCTCTTCCGCATCGTCCAGGAAGCCCTGACCAACATCCTCAAGCATTCCCGCGCGACCCGGGCCCAGGTCATGCTGCGGCGGGAACCCGGCGGCGTGTCGGCGGAGATCCGGGACAACGGGGTCGGGTTCAATCCCCGCCAGATGATTCCCGGCGCGGGTCCCGATCCGGGACGTGGCCTGGGGCTCTTCGGCATGCGGGAGCGGGCCGCCCTGGTGGGCGGCCGGATCGAACTGCATTCCCGGCCGGGACAGGGCACCCGGCTGCGGGTCTGGATACCCCTGGAAGGCCCGCCGGGCCGCCCGGCCGGGGAAGCCGCGGCCCCCGGGGAGGGGGCCGGGACGCGCCCTGCCGGAGCGCCGGATGCACCCGGAGCACCGGGTTCCCTCGCGGGGCCGGCGGCACCCGTGACCGTCGCCGGCGGTGGCGGCGGGGAAGATGCCCGGGAGGAGGCGGCCATGGGCCATGTCTGAGTTCGCAGGACGGACCGCCCCCGGCGGCGCGGGCGACGCCGGGGGCCGCCGGACGGACCCGGCAGGGGGGCCGGCCGTAGCTGGCGGGGCAGGCGGCCGGGAGCCGGGGGGCCAGGAGGCTGGCGCGGGCAACGAGGTCCAGCGACCCATCCGGGTGCTGGTCGCCGACGACCATGCCATCCTGCGGGACGGAATTCGCACCCTGCTGGAGGCCCACCCCGACATCGCCGTGGTGGGGGAGGCGGCCGACGGCCGCGAGGCGGTGGAACTGGCCCGGCGGCTGCAGCCCGACGTGGTGTTGCTGGACATCGGCATGCCGGGGATGAACGGCATCGAGGCGACCCAGGCGATCCTCAAGCAGCGCCCCGAAACCCGCGTTCTGATCCTCTCCATGCACGACAACGAGGAGTACATCTTCCCCATCCTGGAAGCGGGGGCGGCGGGCTACGTGCTCAAGCGCTCGGCGGCCACCGAACTGGTGTCGGCTCTGCGGGCGGTGGTGCAGGGACACACCATCCTGCACCCCGATGTGGCGGCCAAGGTGGTGAGCGGCGCCGCCCGGCGCCAGAAGGGGGAGGGGGCCGGCGAGGGGGTGCCCCGCCGGGTGGACGGCCTCACGGAGCGGGAGACCGAGGTGCTGACCCTGATCGCCCAGGGGCTGACCAACCAGGAGATCGCCGACCGCCTGTTCATCAGCATCAAGACGGTCCAGGCCCACCGCTCCAACATCATGGAGAAGCTGGACCTGCATGACGCCGTGGAACTCACCAAGTACGCCATCCGCCACGGCCTGATCTCCCTGGACGACTGACGGGACCGGGGCGGCGGGCAGCCGAAACCGGCGGAGGGCGGAGGCTCCGGGGACGGGGGGCTGGAGGTGGACGAGCCGCTGGTGCCACGCCGGGTGGCCGTGGGTTCTACCAACCCCACCAAGGTGGAGGCCGTGCGTCGGGTGATCACGGCCGCCTGGCCGGGCGTGGAGGTGACGGGCCACCAGGTGCCCAGCGGGGTGCCGGTCCAGCCGCTGGGAGCCGCCCAGACGGAGGCGGGAGCGCGGCAGCGGGCCCGCCTGGCCCTGGAGTCTGCGGGCGGGGCGGCGGATCTGGGGATCGGCTTGGAGGGTGGGGTCGATCCGGCCGGGTTCCTCCTCAGCGCCTGCTGCGCCCGCGACCGGAAGGGCCGGGAAAGCGTGGCCTGGAGCCTGCGGATGCCCCTGCCGCCGGTGGTGGTGCGGGCTGTTCTCCACGGGGAGGAACTGGGCCCGTTGCTGGAGCGGCTAGGCGGCGTGGCCGGCATCGGGCGCGGCCCCGGAGCCGTGGGCCTGTTCACCCGGGGGCTGGTCGACCGCACCCAGCTCTGGCAAATGGCCGTGGCCGGGGCCCTGGCGCCCTGGCTCACGCCCCAGTGGGACTGGTTCTCATCCCCGGCCGGGTGATGCCGGCGCCGGATCCGATCCATGCCCGTGGGCTGATGCCTGCCCATGGGTTGATGCCATCGGAGCCTAGGCGTTGAGGAAGGGGTCCATGGCACCCTGCTGGACCCAGTGGCGGGCGATGCGTTCCAGCTGGCGGGCGTGGACGTTCTCGTGCAAGCCCACGAAGTGGATCCACTGGGCGGCGTTGAAGGGCCAGCCGTAGAGAGGGTGCGGCTCGATCACCCGCTCCACGTCGTACCGCGGCAGGTCATGGAGAATGGCTTCGAGGCGCCGGCGGCCGGCCGCCAGCTCCTCCGCCACCTCCTCGTCGTGCCAGCGGCCCCGGGGCTCCGCCCACACGGGCGCGCTGTAGGTCTTGCCCTCGGCGTCCAGCATGACGGGGCGGGCATCGACCCACTGGACGGGCAGGCCGCGGCTCATCCGGCCCTCGCGCCGGGCCCTCTCCAGCATGCGCTCCAGAAGATCCCCGCAAAACCGCTCGGTCAACACCAGGTGCTCCAGGTTGTCCAGCAGCGACCAGCGATCGGGGGCCGGGCGCTGGTGCCACAGGGGTCGCGGCACCTGCACGGCCAGGCGCAGCACCTTGCGCCGGGCGTGGTCCAGGTAGCTTTGCAGATCCTCCAGGGTGTGCACCGGCATGGCGGGCACCTCCCACTGGCCGCCGGGCCGGCCGCCGCCCGCGGCCGGAGCCCCAGGGTAGGGCGGCACGGCTTCCGCGGCACCCGTCCCTGGTAAGGTTTGTTCGTATTGTACCCAAGCAGCGGCGTCCATGCGCGGCCCGGCCCGCCAGCGGCCGGTGGAAGCCGGTGAGCGGTGGCGCCGGGCCAGCGGGCGGCGGCATCCGGGCGCGCCGGCCCAGGCGGCGCCTGACGGCGGAGCCCGCGGGTCAGCAAGGCGCCTACACGGCCCTCCCGGGAACGGCTGCCCCGTGGCTTTCCCGGCACCTCTACGGTCCCGGGCGGGCCGGGGTTGGCGGAGCCAGGAGGCCCCGCCAAGAACGCGCCCCCGGAAGCACCCGGCCGTGCCGCGGCCGGGTGCTTCCGGGGGCCTGCAGGAGCGTCACGCTGTCGCTGCCGCCGCGCTGACCGGCGGGCGGCGGCAGCCGGTCAGCGCGGCGGGCAGGGGCCCGGGGCGCCCGGGTCAGGCGAACTCCTTGAGGATCGCCTGCCAGTGCTCGGGCTCGTATTCCAGCCGGGCCTTGACCAGGGGCTCTTCCGCGTAGCCCGGCAGAAGGTCCTGGTACGAGGGCTGGCTGTCGTCGATGTAGATCCGGCCGATGACCAGCTCGTCGTACTTGCGCACCGTCTCCACGGCCAGGTCGTAGTTGCGCGGGTCGTAGTCCGGATCCTCGTCCAGGTTGACCAGGCGCTCCTTGTAGAAGTCGTAGGTGTTGACCTTGTTGTAGGTCACGCACGGGCTGATGCAGTTCACCAGCGAGAAGCCCTTGTGCTGGATGGCCTCGGCGATGATCTCGGCCATGTGGTCGGGATGGGACGAGAAGGCCTGGGCCAGATAGGTGACCCCGGCAGAGAGGGCCAGCTGCAGGGGCTTGATGGGCCGGTCCGCCGTGCCCGCGGGCGACGAGGTGGTCTTGAAGCCCTGGGCGCTGGTGGGCGAGAACTGGCCCTTGGTCAGCCCGTAGATGTGGTTGTCCATGACGATGTAGGTGATGTCGATGTTCCGGCGCACCGCGTGGATGAAGTGGTTCAGGCCGATGCCGTAGCCGTCGCCGTCACCGCCCGCGGCGATCACCGTGAGGTCCCGGTTGGCCAGCTTGATGCCCATCGCCACGGGCATGGTGCGGCCGTGGACGGTGTGGACGCTGTACGACCGGAAATAGTCTCCGATCTTGCCCGAGCAGCCGATGCCGGCCACCAGGACCACGTTCTCCGGCGCCAGGTTGAGCTTGGCGGCCGCCTCCTGCAGCGCGCGCAGCACGCCGAAGTCGCCGCAGCCGGGGCACCACCAGGGCGCCGCGTTCGTCCGGTAGTCCTTGGGCGTGCGGATGACCGTCGCCATGCCTCATCCAACCTCCTTGGCCGACGCCGCCATGGGCGACACCGCGGCCAGCACCGGCTCCACGATCTCCGCCGGCAGGAACAGGGTCCCGTCGTACTTGTTCAGGGTCCGCAGGCGCGCCTTGTCAGCGCTGTCAATGTGCTGGCGCATCAGGGCCGCCAGCTGGCCCTGGGCGTTGTTCTCGGCCACGATCACGTGCCTGGCGCGGCCAAGCAGTTCGGCCACCGGCCCCGCGGGGAAGGGGGCCAGCAGCCGGATGTGGGCGTGGCCCGTGGCAACGCCGCGCTCCGTCAGGATCTCCCGGGCCTCCCGCAGGGCGCCGTAGCTGGCTCCCCAGCCGACCAGCAGCACCTCGGGCTGCTCGGGGCCCTCGTAGCGCACCGCCTCCACCCCGTCCACCTGGGTGAACTTGCGCAGCCGCTTCTGCATCATGCGGACGCGGTTGCCGCGGTCCTCGGTGATGTGGCCCGTTTCGTCGTGCTCCAGGCCCGTGGCCAGATGCAGGCCGCCCGGCATGCCCGGCAGGGAGCGGGGCGAGATCCCGGTGTCCGTGAACCGGTAGCGCTTGAAGTCGCCGCCTTCCCAGTTCAGGTCGTCGGGCAGCGCCACGGCGCCGCGGTCGATGCGCACCCTCTCGAAGTCGATGCCTTCCACCGTCTGCTTCGCCAGGCCCAGGGCCAGGTCCAGGGCCAGGATCACCGGCGTCTGGTAGCGGTCCGCCAGGTTGAAGGCGTCCACGGCGCCGTAGAAGCAGTCTTCGATGGTCACCGGCGCCAGGACGATGCGCGGCAGGTCGCCGTGGGAACCCATCACCATCTCGAACAGGTCGGACTGCTCGTGCTTGGTGGGCATGCCCGTGCTGGGACCGGCGCGCTGCACGTTGACGATGACGCATGGCGCCTCGATCATCCCCGCGTAGCCCAGGGCCTCCTGCATCAGGGAGAAGCCCGGGCCCGAGGTGGACGTCAGGGCGCGCACGCCGGCGTAACCGGCACCGATGACGGTGCTGATGGCAGCGATCTCGTCCTCGGACTGGACGACCACGCCGCCGTACTGGGGCAGCTTCTTGACCAGCCAGTGCATGATCTCCGAGGCCGGAGTGATGGGATAGGCCGCCACCAGACGGCAGCCCGCCACCAGCGCGCCGAAGGCCGCCGCCTCGTCGCCGGTCATCAGGTAGCGGCGCCGGCCGTCGGCCGGGGCCAGGTGGAGGTGGCCGTCCGCCTCGCCCAGGGCTTGCAGGGCCGCATCATAACCCCGGCGCAGGGCGGTCTTGTTGGCCTCCACCAGCTTGCCGCCCTTCCCGGCGAAGCGCTCGTCGATGATGGGCTCGATGTCTTCGGGGGCCAGGCCCAGGAGCGCGGCGGAGACGCCGACGCCGACCATGTTCTTCATGATCGGGTTCCCCAGCTCGCGGGCCAGGTCGACCATGGGGACCTCGATCAGCCGGACGCCTTCCACACCGGGCGGCAGCTTGCCCCGGCCGCCCTTGCCGTTAAAAACAACGACGCCTCCCGGGGCCATCTCGCCGGCGAGGCGGTTGATGCTGTCCTGATCGAACGCGATGAGGACGTCGATCTGGGGTGCAATGCCGTAGACCGGCCGCTGCGCGATGCGGATCCGGTAGTTCGTATGCCCGCCTTTGATCCGGGACCCGAAGGTCCGATAACCGTAGATATAATAGCCGAGGCGGTTCAGCGCCGACGCCAGGATCTCACCCGTCGTATCGATCCCCTCGCCCTGCTGGCCGCCTACCACCCAGGTGAGCTCATTGCTCACGGACGCTGCCTCCTTAGAAGGATTCGGCGGAAGCCGCCATCCGTTCTTTGCCGCACCGTCATTGTACTACGACCGCTCCGCAACCGCCCATGCAACTTTGCAGGGGAACGCAACGTTTCCTGCATGTCTGCCATTCCATTCCATAACGTCGCCGACGGCGTGGCGCGTCGGGGGCCGGATCGCCCGCGCACCTTGCCGCGTGCCGGCTCTTGAGGCGGCCGGAACCGGATGCCGGTGAAGAAGCCTGAGCTTGGCAGCATGAAGGGGGAAGGCCGTCCTCATGCTATGACTGCCTCGGGCAACGACGGCCCTCAAGAAGCCGCAAAAGGAGGTGCGACAATGGCCCAGGGTCAGCAGCGGAACCGCGCCCTTTTCCGCGGTGCGGAGCAGGCGCTGGACCGCTTCAAGTATGAGGTGGCGCAGGAGCTGGGGATCCAGGTCCCGCAGGACGGTTACTGGGGTGACATGCCCACCCGCCTGACCGGTGCCGTGGGCGGTCACATGGTGCGGCGCATGATCGCGCTGGCGGAGCAGCAGCTGGCGCAGCAGGGCACGCTGCCGCCGGTGAGTCAGCAGATCCCCGGCCAGCAGACCCGGTAAGCGGGCATGAGCATGTCGGGTGACGGGCCCGCATCAGCGCGGGACGAACCGGCTCCCGGCTCGGCCCAAGGACACCCCGATGAGGCGGGGGCTCAGGTCCCCGCCTCCTTCCTGTTGCGCCGGATCCTTCGCGCCGGATCCTGCCCGCGCCGGGATCACCTCGCCCCGCAGGAGCTCTAGCCAACCCCCCGCGCCGGTTCGCGGCTCGCGCCAGCGCAACTGCGCCAGTGCGCAGGTCGAAGAAGACGAGGATGGCTGCGGCCCCGTTCTACCCCCGGGCGGGCGGCGTCCCCGACCCGTCGCCGGAAGCTTCGGCCGCGTTCGCGCCCTGGCGCGCCAGGTGGGCCATCACGGCCTCGGCGGTGCCCAGGTTGGTGGCGATGGGTAGGTTGTGGACGTCACACAGGCGCAGCAGGGCGCTGACATCGGGCTCGTGGGGATGGGCCGTCAGCGGATCGCGCAGGAAGAAGACCACGTCGATCCGGCCCGCGGCGATCTCGCTGCCGATTTGCTGGTCGCCCCCCAGGGGCCCGGAGAGGTAGCAATGCACCGGCAGGCCCGTCGCCTCGGCCACCATGCGGCCCGTCGTGCCCGTGGCCACCAGCTGGTGGCGGGCCAGCACCTCGCGGTATCGCTGGACGAACCGCAACAGATCCGGCTTCTTCTTGTCGTGGGCAATGAGTGCCACCCTCAAGCGAAACCGCCTCCCCGCTGCCATTATGCCCTGCCGGGCCGGCTCGTGGCCAGGCGCCGGCGGGCCGGCGGGACGGCCGCGCTTCCAGGGCCCCTGCGAGCCGGGAGGAGGCGGCCGCGCTCCCCGGGTCCCGTGCCCCCGGTCCTGGCCAGGGGTGCCTTCATACCTCCCGTACCCTCCCTCCGGCGGGCGCTTACGACGGCAGCGCCGTCCGGGGTGGCCGGGGCGGCGCGGCGGCGACCCAGGCGATAGCGGCCACCGCCGCGCCGGCAGCGCTCCAGCTCAGCAGCCGGCCTGCCAGCCCGGAACCCAGCAGGGGAGCCAGGCCGTCCAGAATCCCCAGGGCGGCCAGCCCGGCGCAAGCCGGCAGGACGACCCAGCCCACCAGGTCCGGGGCCGTGCCCGTCCGCCAGAGGGCGCAGGCCAGGTTGCCACCGCCGGCCACCACCACGTCGGCGACCAGGGAAAGGCAAACCACGCGCACGGCCGCGTCGGGCGGCATCCCCGGCCGGATGCCCCAGGCGATGACGGCGATCCGCACTCCCGCCGAGGCCAGGTCGACCACCATGGGTTCCAGGGGGCGGCCCAGGCCGCGCATCACCGCCGCCGCCACCTGGTCGGCGTACAGCAGCAGCGCCGCCGGAGCGACCCAGTGGATCAGGCGCCCGGCTCCCGGGTAGTCGCCGCCGGCGGTGCCGGGGAAGAGCAGGGCGGCCAGGGCGGTTCCCTCCCGGGCAAACAGCACGGCGGCCAGCACACCCAGGTGCAGCGCCACCGCCACCACGCGCCGTACCTGGTCCCGGAGCCTGCGGGGATCGTGTTCCGCCTGGGCCACCGCCGGCACGATGGCCGCGGCCAGGGCGCCGCTGAAGACCGTGGGCAGCAGGAGCAGGGGCGCGGCCAGCCCGCCCAGTTCGCCGTACACGGCCAGGGCCTGGGTGACCGTCAGGCCGGTCTGGACCAGGCGGGTGGGAATCAGGGTGGCCTCCAGCAGCCGTGCCGCAGACAGCAGGATTCGCTCCACCGTGGCCGGGCCCGCCAGCGCCAGCACTTCCCCCAGGCTGGGGGCCGGATCGCTGCCGTGCCCGGACCGGCCCGCCGGCCGGATAGCCGCCGTCCCGGTCCCCGGCCCGCCGGCAGGAGACGGCGGATTCCCCACCGTGCCCGGCCCCGCCGGCGAGCCGCGGTCCGGTGGCGGCGCGACGGTCCGGTAAGCGAGCCAGGTGGACAGGAAGCCCACGGCCTCCCCCGCCACCAGAAGACCGACGAGGAACACCAGGGGCGGCCAGGGCAGCCGGGCGCCGGGATGGACCGCCAGGGCCAGGGCGCCCACCCGCACCACCTGTTCCACCAGCTGGGCGATGACGATCCAGGCCGAGCGCCCGTCGCCGAGGAACTGGCCTCGCAGCACGGCCGAGGCCGCCGCCAGGGCGATGGCCGGGAGCAGCAGCACCAGGGGCACGGCCTGGCGGGCCTCCGCCCAGCCCGGGCCGGGCGGCGTCCAGCCCGTGAGCAGCAGCCAGGCGGCAGGCAGGGCCACGCCGGCCACCGCCAGGACCGCGGTGCGGGTGATCACCCGGGGAAGGGCCGGATGCCCGGCGCTGCGCGCCGTCACCCGGGCGACGGCGTCGGGCAAACCGGCCACCACCGGGGTCAGCAGGGAAAAGTACAGCGACATGGCCAGCTGGAACAGGCCCAGGCGAGCAGGATCGAGAAGCCGGCCCAAGAGGAGCCGGTAAAGCAGGCCCAGGATCCGGTTGGCCAGGTTGCCCGCCGTGAGCCACAGGGTGGAGCGCAGGATGCCCCCCATGCCGATCCCGTCCCCTCTTACGCCACCATGCCTATGCCGCCGGGGACGGGCTCAACCCACGAGGACGGGCCGGCCAGGCCCGCCGGAAAACCAAGACCGCCGGTGGTCGAACCGGCGGTCCGGGTGCGGGTGATGGAACCATGGGTTACGGGAGCGACAGGTAGCCGCTCCGCAACAGGTGGCCGTTCACGGAATACGTCTTGCTACCTGCGGGGGCGGTCGCCTGCCTGCCGCCCGCTGACCGGCGCTCGGGCTTACCAGCGCTCCAGCCGGGCGTCGCGCAACTTCTTCTCCGACTGCTTCAGGAAGTCGGCCAGCTTGCGCTCGAAGTCGCGGTTGTCGCGCCGGGGCCGGCGGCCGCCGTCAGCCGGCGCCGGCTGGGTCGCCTTGATGGACAGGGCGATCTTGTTGTTGGCCTCGTCGATGCGCAGGATCTTGACCTTCACCGTATCGCCCACCGAAAGGTGGTCGCTGACGTTTTCAACCCACCCGTGGGCGACTTCCGAGATGTGGACCAGCCCGGTCCGCCCATCGGGCAGCTTGACAAAGGCGCCGAAGCCGGTGATCCCGTCCACCGTGCCCTCGACGATGTCCCCGACCGAATATGCTTCCGCCATGCCGCGCCTCCTAGATGCCAGGATGGACCTATTATCTCACATCCGGGCGCGGAACTGAAGGGGAGGGGCCATCCTCGCCCAGCAGGCGCCGGTAAAGGGCTTCGTAGCGCGGGATCACGGTCTCTGCCGCGAAACGGCGGTGGGCGGACCGGGCGCCGGCGCGGGAGAAGGCCGCGTGGCGGGCGGGATCCTGCAGCAGTTCCAGGGCGCGGCGGGCCATGCCCTCCACGTCCCCGGGCGGCAGCAGGTAGCCCGTGCGGCCGTGTTCGACCACCTCGGGCAGGCCCCCGGTGCGGGCGGCGACGACCGGTACGCCGCACGCCATGGCCTCCAGGGCGGCAAGGCCGAAGGCCTCCTGGCGCGACGGCAGCAGGAAGAGGTCCGCGGCCGCCAGCAGGCGGGCCACGTCGGTGTGCTCGCCGAGAAAGCGCACCCGGTCTGCGATTCCCAGCCGCCGGGCCATGTGGGCACAGCGGTCCACGTCGGGACCGTGGCCGATGAGCAGCAGGCGGGCCGGCACCTCCCGGCACACCCGGGCGAAGACCGCGATGACCGCCGGGGCATCCTTGGCCGGGCGGAAGTTGGAGATGTGCACCAGCACCCGCTCCCCTGGCTCGGCCAGGCCGCGGCGCAGGGCCGGATCGCCGCGCCGCCGGGGATGGAAGACGGCCGGATCCACGAAGTTGGGGATGACCTCCAGCTCCCGTTCCACCCGGAAGGCGGCCAGGGTGGCCTCCCGCAGGTGGTGGGATACCACCGTCACCGCGTCGGACTGGTTGATGCTGAACTCCACGATCCGCTGGAAGGACGGGTGGGTGCCCAGCAGGGTAATGTCGGTGCCGTGAAGGGTCGTCACCACCCGCAGGCGCCGCCGGGGGGCCAGCATGGCTCGCGCCAGGTAAGCGGCGGTGGCGTGGGGAATGGCGTAATGGACGTGGAGCAGGTCCAGCCGCCGTTCCTCGGCCACCGCGGCCATCTGGCTGGCCAGGGCCAGGTCGTAGGGCGGGTAGGTGAAGAGCGGGTAGGAGGGGACCTCCACGGGGTGGAAGTGGATCCCCGGCCGGGTCAGGTCCAGGCGGAAGGGCACGTCGTGGCTGATGAAGTGGACCTGGTGGCCCCGGGCGGCCAGCTGGTGGCCCAGTTCGGTGGCCACCACGCCGCTGCCCCCGGAGGAGGGATAGCAGCTGATACCGATGCGCAGGGAGCGTGCCGCTCCGGGGGCCAACGCCGCCCACCTCCCGACCTGACCCTGGCCCGCAGGAACCCCGGTGCGGGGACCGGCCCTCCGTGGGGGGAGTTGCGGGTTTCCGCCGCCATTGTACCAGCAGGCGGCCTGCGAACAACCGTTGCCGTCGCCCCGGCGGGGCGGAAAGGGCCGCCCGTGACAGCGGCGAAGGGAGGGAGAGCACGGTGCAAGAACCACCGCGGGACGAACCGGCATCCTCCGGCGGGCCGGCTCCGGCGGCCACCCCGGCCCGGACCGCCGCGCCGCCGCGGGCCGCCGCCCCGGCCGCCATCCGGGCCCTCCTGCCAAGGCTGGAAGGGGCCCTTCCCCGGCAGGAGCTGGTCCCGCTGGCCCAGGCGCTGATCCGCGCCCGGACCGTCAACCCGCCGGGTGGCGAGGCCCAGGCGGCGGCCGTGGCCGTCCCCTGGCTGGAGCGCCACGGCTTTGACGTGGCAACCTACGAGCCCCGTCCCGGGCGGACCAGCCTGATCGCCCGCCGCCAGGGCGCCGAGCCCGGACCCACCCTGCTCTGGTGCGGGCACCTGGACGTGGTCGAGGCGGGGGACCCGGCCGCCTGGCCTCATCCTCCCTTCGCCGGGGTTCTGGACGGCGACCGGATCTACGGGCGCGGGGCGGTGGACATGAAGGGGCCGGTGGCGGCTGCCCTGGCGGCGGCTGCAGCCATCGCCCGCCTGGGCGGCCCCCGGCGCGGCCAGCTGGTGCTGGCGCTGGTGGCCGACGAGGAGACCATGGGGCGTCATGGCGCGGGCTGGCTGGCCCGGCGCGGGCTGCTGCGGGCCGACGGCGCCATCGTGGGCGAGCCGACGCGCCTGCACCTGGTCCGGGCCCAGCGGGGGGCGGCCTGGATCCACCTGCGCCTGCACGGGCGGCCCGCCCATGCCGCCGTGCCCCACCTGGGGGCCAGCGCGGTGGCAGCGGCTGCCCGGCTGGTGCTGGCCCTGGAGGAGCGGGTCTGGGACGCCTTCCACCCCCTGCTCGGCCCACCCACGGCCAGCGTGGGCCGCATCCGCGGCGGCGACAGTCCCAACCGGGTCCCCGAGCGCTGCGAGCTGGTGATCGACCGGCGAGCGGTGCCGGGGGAGACCGCTGGGTCGGTGCGCCAGGAGGTGGAGGCCGTGGTGGCCGAGGTGCTGGCCCGCCATCCCGGTGTGACGGCGACCATCACCCGCTGGCAATGGGCCGAGCCGGCCGAAACTCCCGCGGATGCAGCCATCGTGGAGCTCGTCCGGGCCGCGGGGCAGGCGGTCACGGGCCAGGACCTGCCCGAAGCCGGGACGGTGGCGGTAACGGACATGCGTTACCTGGTGGCCGCGGGCATTCCCACGGTGATCGCGGGACCAGGCCGGCCCGATCTGGCCCATGCCCCCGGCGAGTTCATCACCGTGGACGAACTGGCCCAGGGCGCCCTTTTCTATGCGGCGGCCTTTGCCGGGTGGCTCGGCGTCGCCGGATCGCCGGCGTGAGGGGGCAGGCCGGTGCCCGGCACTCCCCGAGCCGCCAAGCGCCCCGTGGGGGCCAGACCGGCCATGCCTGCAATGAAACGGGGGAGGGTGAGGATGGACAGGCCGTCCGGAGGTGTCCAGGCGGCAGGCGGTGCCGGGCTGCGGGCGGCGGCCAGGCATGGCGCCGCCCGGGCCGTGGCCGGAGCGGAGGCCCGAGGGACCGGCCACGCCCCGAAGGGGGCGGGGCCCGGCTGGCGGGGCGCCCGGCCGGGGCCGGTGGGTGCGCGGGCCGCCGCGGCGCCACCGGCACCCGGGCCGGTTCGTCCCGTGGTCCTGAGCTGGAGCGGTGGCAAGGACTCGGCCCTGGCCCTGGCCCGCCTGGCCGCCGACCCGCAGGTCCGGGTGGTGGGCCTGCTGGCCACCAGCAACGAGGTCACGGGGCGGATCAGCATCCATGGGGTCCGCCGGGCGCTGGTGGAGGCCCAGGCCCGGGCCCTGGGCCTGCCCCTGTGGTGGGTACCCCTGCCCGACCCCTGTTCCAACGCCGACTACGAAGAACGGATGGCCCGCGCCCTTGCCCGGCTGGCAGGCCGGGGTGTCCGCGCCGTCGCCTTCGGCGACCTCTTCCTGGCCGACATCCGCGCCTACCGGGAAGGGCAACTGGCCCGGGCGGGCATGACCGCCCTGTTTCCCCTGTGGGGGAAAGACACCCGGGAACTGGCGGGCGAGGTGGTGGCGTCGGGGATCCGCGCGGTGGTGGTGGCGTCGGGTCCCGACCTGGGGCCCCGGTGGTTGGGCCGGCCCTATGACGCCCGGTTCCTCGCGGAGCTGCCGGCCACCGTGGACCCTTGCGGCGAGCGGGGCGAGTTCCACACCTTTGTCTATGACGGGCCCGCCTTTCGGGAGCCGGTGGCCTTCCGTCCCGGAGAGCGGGTGGAGCGCGGCGGCTTCTGGTACCTGGATCTGCTGCCGGCGGCGCCAGGGGAACCTGACGGGTCGCCGGGGAGGGCGCTTTGACCCGCCCCGCCCCAGGGGCCGGCGAGGAGGCGGAGGGATGGCGGCGACCAGCCGTTACCAGCGGTTGCGCAACCTGCGGCGGTACCGGGAGATTGCGGCCGTCCTGGCCCGCCACGGCCTGACGGTGCTGGTGGAACAGGCCGGCCTGCCCCGCCAGGGACGGCGGGACCGCTGGCCCTGGCTGCGGCGCCGGTGGCGCCTCCGGCGCGACGGCACGGCGGCGGTGCCGCCGGCAGGGGCGGCCGCCTCGCCGGCCGGGGGGCCGGGGGGGCGGGGCGGGCCAGGGGCAGGGGAATCCGTCACCCAGGGGGCGCCGGGGGCCGGAACCGCCGGCGACGGGACGGTTCCGGCCGCGGCCGCGGCAGGGGCGGCCGCGGCCGCAGAGGGAGGCCGCAGATTTGGCGTTCACCTGCGCCAGGCCCTGGAAGAGCTGGGACCGACCTTTGTCAAGCTGGGGCAGCTGCTGAGCACGCGCCCCGACCTCTTGCCTCCCGACGTGCTGCGGGAGCTGGAGCGGCTGCAGGACCGGGTGCCGCCCTTTCCCTTCGAGGAGGCCGCCGCCCAGATCGAGCAGGAGCTGGGCCGTCCTCTGCACCAGCTGTTTCGCCGTTTCAACCCGCGCCCCCTGGCCGCTGCCTCCATCGGCCAGGTCCACGCCGCCCAACTGCCCGACGGCCGGGCGGTGGTGGTCAAGGTCCAGCGGCCCGGGATCCGCCGCACCGTCGAAGCCGATCTGGCCCTGCTCATGGATCTGGCCGAACTGGCCGAGCGCTACAGCCCCTGGGCGGCCTTCTACCCCTTCCGCGACATCGCCGCGGAGCTGGCCGCCAGCCTGAGGGCCGAGCTGGATTTCGTCCGGGAGGCGCGGAACGCGCAGCGACTGGCGCGGCTTCTGGCCAGCCGGCCGGGAATCCAGGTTCCCCAGGTGATCTGGGAGTACACCACGCCGCGGGTCCTCACCCTGGAACGGCTGGAGGGCGTCCGCCTGGCGGAGGCGGGGCGGCTGGAGCCCGCCGGGGCCCGTCGCCTGGCCCGCACCCTGGTTGATGCGGTGCTGGACCCCCTCTTCCGGGCCGGGTTCTTCCACGCCGACCCGCACCCGGGCAACATCCTGGTGCTCCCCGGGGGCAGGGTGGGTCTGGTGGATTTCGGTATCACCGGGCAGCTGGACCGCATCACCCGCCGGCGACTGGTCGCCATGGTGATCGCCCTCTGGCGGGGCGACGCGGGCGGGCTGCTGCAGGCGGTGGAAGGCCTGGCCGTGATTCCCCCGGGTACGGACCGGCGCCTGCTGCGCCGGGACCTGGAGCTGCTCCTCGACCGGTACCTGGACGTTCCCCTGAGCCGGCTCGACCTGGGGGAGATCCTGCCGGTTTTCTTCGACCTGCTGCGCCGTTACCGCATCCGGGTTCCGGCCGATCTGGCCCTGGTGGGCAAGACCCTGCTGGCCTTGCAAGGGGTGGTACGGGCCATCGATCCCGACCTGGCGGTGCTCGACCTGGCGCGGCCCCTGGGGCGGCGCCTGCTGCGCCATTACCTCTCACCGGCCGAGGTGGGCCGCCGCTGGCTGGACCGCTGGGAAGAACGGGCCGAGCCCCTGCTGGACCTTCCCGCCCAGCTGCATGCCCTGCTGGTGCAGGCCCGGGCGGGGCGCCCGGTCTTCAAGGTGGAGGTGGTGGAACGGGAGGAGTTCCACCAGGGGCTGAGCCGGCTGGTCAACCGCCTGGCCTTCAGCGTGCTCCTGCTTTCCTTTACCATCTTGATGGCGGCGCTGGTGGTGGCGGGCGCCTTGCTGGGCCGCAGCGAGCCGGTGCTGCGCTTCCCCTTCCTCGAGGTGGGGGTGGCGGTGCTGGCCCTGGCCACGGCGGCGCTGCTGTGGGCCATCGTGCGGTCGGGGCGGCTTTGAGCCGCAGCACCGGGGCGGCCCCCGGGCCAGCCGGAAGGAGCCGTGGATCCGTGCAGCGGTGGCGTGGCACCCGCCCCCGGCCGGGCTGGCGGGAATGGGTGGAGATCATCCGGCTGCTGAAGAACCCCCAGGCGGGCACCGCCTCGCGCCTGGCGGTGCTGCTGGCGGCCCTGTACCTGTTCTGGCCGGCGGACCTGCTGCCGGGCCTGCCGCCCGCCTCCTGGCTGGATGACGCCACGGTGTTGTGGCTGGCCTATCTCTTCCTTCGCCGGCAGCTGGAGCGGCATCGCCAGCGGGATCGCCGGGGAGAAAGGGGCCCGGGCCGGGCGGGCGGGCCGGACCCCGCCGGGGGATAGACCCCGCAGCCTCCCGGCGGCGCCGGGATCCCGGACACCGGGGCGCCGGCTCCGGTGCGGGGGCGGGGCGCCGGTCCAGCAGGCGGCAGCATGGCGCCGCGACAGCAGGCCTGGCGGTAGTGGCAGGCACCGGGCGCAGGGCTGCCGGCTGCAGCGCGTGCCCCGCCACGGTCCCGCCGGGTGCGGCATGGCGCCCGCTGCGGTCCTGGCGGCGGCGCGCCGCCCAATGGCTGGCGGCGGGGGCGGGACGTTCCGGCCGGGCTCCGCCATGGCGCCGGGCCGCCGGCCGCCGCCGGAGCGGCCGGGCTTCAGCGCCGGTCGGGCCGGGTGGGCGGTTCGTCCAGCAGGCGCCGGCGCACCGGCTCCCGGAGCCGGCGCACGGCCTGCTCCAGCTCCTGGCGCTGGCCGGGAGAGAGGTCCCGCATGTGGGCCACGTCGTTGCGGGCATGGCGCAGCCGGTCGAGCAGGTCCAGGGCCGCGCCCAGGTCCAGGGGACTCAGCCAGGACCGGAACCACCGGTCCCAACCGGCTTCCACCAGCTGGCGCAGGTCGTAGAGGTCGACGTAATCCAGCGGGTCCGACCCGCCGTCCCGGCGGCAGTACTCCTCGATCCGCCGGGCCTGGGCGGGCGGCAGCAGAGCGAGCCAGCCGCCCCGGGGACCCGAGGCTTCGAGGCGGTACAGGAGGACCCGCAGGACCTGCTCCAGCTCCCGCAGCCAGAGGTAGGGCGCCGCGTCGCGGACCACGTCGACGTAGGTGATGATCCCGGGTTGCCGGCCGGGGGCGGCCACCACCACGGCGGGGGCGCGGGCGAGCCCGTCCAGCACCTCCAGCAGGCCGGCGGCGGGCGTCACCTGGGGCAGGGGCGGCTCCTGCACCTGGGCGGCCGTCACCCGGTCCGGATCGAGTTCTTCCGCCAGCAGGCGCTGCCAGGTGCGGGCGGTCAGGGCCCCGGTGACCTGCCGGCCGTCCCATACGGGCGCCCGGCTGAAGCCGGCCTGCTGCAGCGCCGCCAGCACCCGGCCCACGGGGTCCTGGGGCCGGGCATAAAGGGCGGGGCGGGCGATGCGACCTGCCTGCCAGAGGGTACTGGGCATGGGCGTCGACCTCCTTCGGCCAGGTTGATTGTTCCCCGCCGGGCCCCTGCGGTCCGGGGCCCTGGCGCACCCCCCGGCCTTGGCGGAACCGGCTCCGGCAGGGGCGCCTGCGGCGGGGCGGGCTCCGGCGGTCTGGAGAGACTAGGCAGCGGAGGTGAAGGCGTTGGCCGAAACCAGCGTACGGGACCGGGTGCCGCCCGGCCAGGTGGTGACCGAGAAGTTTCCGGTCCTTCACACGGGCGAGGTGCCCCGCTACCGGGACGACCTGAGCGACTGGAGTATTCACGTCTTCGGTGAAGTGGAGCGGCCCGTCACCCTGACCTGGGACGAGTTCCGCCGCCTCCCTGCCCGCGAGGTGGTGGTGGACATCCACTGCGTGACCCGCTGGAGCAAGCTGGGCACCCGCTGGCGCGGCGTCCCGGCGGCCCGGGTACTGGAGGAAGCCGGGGTCAAGCCGGAGGCCCGGTTCGTCCTGGTCCACGCCGACCCGGACTACACCACCAACCTGCCCCTGGCCGACCTGTACCGCGACGACGTGCTTCTGGCCTTCGAGTTCGACGGCCGGCCCCTGGCGCCGGAACACGGCTACCCGGTGCGGCTCCTGGTGCCCCACCGGTACTTCTGGAAGAGCGCCAAGTGGGTGCGGGGCTTCGAACTGCTCCCCGAGGACCGGCCGGGCTACTGGGAGGAACGCGGCTACCACAACGAGGCCGACCCCTGGAAGGAGCAGCGGTACGGCTTCTTTTAAGGACGAGTAAGGACGAGGCACCGGCTGCTGAGGATGAAGCACCGCCTGCCCGGCTTGCCGGCTGAGGCTGCCGGCGCGGCCGCGCCGGTGCCGGCTTCCCCGGCCGGCAGCCCCTGGGGCGCCCCGGAGCCCCCCGCCTCGCCGCCGACCGGCGGCGCCGCCGGGGGGCGGGCACCGGGTGCAAGGCCGGGGGCCCAGGTCGGGGCGGAGGACGGCGGCAGGGGAGCCGGGGACGGCAGAGCGGAACCTGAAACCAACGGCCGCTGCAACGGCGGCAGGGCGGGGAGGGCCGGGGCGTGCCGGGGGAGCGCATCCTGGTGGTGGACGACGAGCCGGGGATCCGGGAGGTCTGCCGGCTCTACCTGGAGCGGGAAGGGTTCGCCGTGCGGGAAGCGGCCAGCCTGGCGGGAGCCCGCGCCGCCCTGCGGGGCGAAGCGCCGGCGCTGGTCGTCCTGGACCTGATGCTGCCCGACGGCAGCGGCCTTGACCTGTGCCGGGAGCTGGTGGAGGCCGGGACTCCGGTGGTCTGCCTGACCGCCCGGGCCGACGAGACGGACCGGGTGCTGGGCCTGGAACTGGGCGCGGACGATTACGTAACCAAGCCCTTCAGTCCCCGCGAGTTGGTGGCCCGGGTCCGGGCCGTACTGCGCCGGGCCCGGGCCACCAGGGAGCCGGCGCCGGTGACCGTGCGGTTCGGCCGGTGCGCCGTCGACCTGGCCGCCCGGCGGCTCTGGGTGGGCGGCCGGGAGGTGGCCTGCACCCCCAAGGAATTCGACCTTCTGGCCCTGTTCGTCACCCACCCCCACCGGGTCTTCACCCGCCAGCAGCTGCTGGAGCGGGTCTGGGACTTCTCCTATGCCGGCGATACCCGCACCGTGGACGTCCACGTGCAGCGGCTGCGGCGGAAGATCGAGCCCGATCCCCAGCACCCGCGCTATCTCAAGACGGTGTGGAGCGTGGGGTACCGGTTCGACCCCGAGGGCGAGGCGAGCTGACTTGCGGCTGGCCTGGCGCATGGCGCTGGTTTATGCCTCCATCCTGGTGGTGGTGGCCCTGCTGCTTCTGGTGGGCGCTCCCGCCCTGGCCGAGCGGGCCATGGTGGACGCCCTGGGGCCCGTGCTGCTGCGCCAGGCCCGCAGCGTGGTGGCCCTTCTGGACGTGCAGGCGTTCCCCGGGCTGCCCGCCACCTATCTGGCCGACCTGGCGGCGGTGCGGCTGTCGCGCCTTTATGTGGACGGGGAAGTGCTGGTGGTCGATCCGGCCGGGCGGATCCGCTGGAACTCCGCCACCCTGGTGGGCGATCTGGAGGGCTGGCAGCTGGCGCCCGAGGTGATCCGGGGCATCCGGGCGCCGGGATACGGTGTTCGGGAGATCCTGGCCAACGTGCCGGCGGTGGTGGCCGTGGCCCCGATTCCCGTGCCCGGCGGCCAGGGGAGCCTGGGCACCGTGGTGGTCTTCCGGCCCCTGCGGGAACTGGGTGGCGTGCGCCGGGAGATCGGCACCTGGCTCGCCCTGGGCACCGGGGCGGCCGTGGCCGTGGCCCTGGCGGCGGGCTGGGCCGTGGGCTACCGGATGGTGCGGCGGCTGGCGGCGATCCAGGAGGCGGCGGCGGCCCTGGCCGCGGGCGAGCTGTCCCGGCGCCTGCGGGTGGCCGGCCGGGACGAGATCGCCGGCCTGGCGGCCGGGTTCAACCACATGGCCGAGCGCATCGAGGGGCTGGTGGGCGAGCTGCGCCGCTCCCAGGCCCTGCGGCGGGCCATGCTGGCCACCATCTCCCATGAGCTGCGCACCCCGGTGACGGTGATCCGCGGGCTGGGGGAAGCCCTGAGGGACGGGCTGGTGGAAGCGGGACCCGCCGCCCGCCGCCAGGCGGGGCAGATCGTGGCCGAGGCCGAGCGGCTGGGCCGGCTGATCGACGACCTCTTCCAGCTGGCCCAGATCGAGACGGGCCAGCTGGACCTGCGGCTGGAGCGCTTTGCCGCGGGACCGTGGCTGGAGGAACGGGCCACGGCCCTGGAGGCGCTGGTCCGGGAGCGGGGCGCCCGCTGGCAGGTGCGGATCGACCCGGGCCTGGCCGGGGTGTGGCTGGAAGCGGACCCCCACCGCCTGGCCCAGGTGCTGGGCAACCTGGTGGACAACGCCGCCCGGCACGCCGGTCCGGAGGGCCAGGTGAGGCTGGACGCGGCGGGGGTGCCCGGCGGGATCCGGGTCCAGGTGGCCGACGACGGCCCGGGTATCGATCCCGCCGACCTGCCGCGGATCTTTGAGCCCTTTTACCGGGGGCGGGAGGCGGCCCGCAGCCGCGGTGCGGGCCTGGGCCTCAGCATCGTGCGGGCCCTGGTGGAAGCCCACGGGGGCCGGGTGGGCGTGGAGTCCGCCCCCGGGCAGGGCACGCGTCTCTGGTTCGTCCTGCCCCGGGCGCCGGAACCCCGGGGCGGGTCCCGGGCAACGGAACCCCGGGGCGGGCGGTCCCCGGGAGCGGAAGCACGGCCCGTGGGGGCGGAAGAGTCCGGGGCCGTCACGGGCTCCCTCGGCGATGGGGCCGGAGCCCCCGGTGGCTGAAGGTGGACGGACCCGGAGGCTTCCGGTGCATCGCCTGCGGGCACAAGGACCTGCGCCTGCCGTGGCGGTGGGCCGGGGCAGGCCGCCGGCCGACCCGCCGGCACAGCGGCCGGCGCCGCTCCGGACGGCGGAAGGACCCTGCTTAGCTCTCCGAACCCTGCCTAGCCCTGCGATCCGAGCGGCCGAGAGCACGGACCGGCTGCCCGCCGGGCCCAGGGGGACGGCCCCGGGCCGGCGGGGGCGCAGGAGCCCTGGCAGGGCCACGGCGCCTCCACCCGCCGGGAGTCCCCTGTCACCCGGAGGGCGTCACCGCCGGCGGATCAGGATGCGGTAAAGGCCCGGCTCCTTTTCCTCGATGCGCAGCACCTCACCCAGGCCCGACCGCTCCACCGCGGCGGGGACGGTGTGGGTGGAGATGGTGTGATCCGTCAGCTCGGCCAGCACCTGGCCCGGCGCCATCCGGGCCAGCGCCTCCAGGGCAGCGTCCACCGGGTAGGGGCAGATCTCGCCCGTGACGTCGATCTCCCGGTCGGCGGTGACGGCGGTGCCGGCGCCGGTCCGGTCCACCAGATTGGCCTGGCCCAGGGCCGCCAGCCGCTGGCGCGCCTGCTCCAGGTTGGGCCGCTTGAACAGGGCCATGGTATCCACCTCCCTTGCCGTTCCCCGTGCCCTCAGATTCCCGCCGGCGGTGCCGCCGCAGGCTTCGCCGGCGTGCCGGTCCCCGTGCCGGCGGTCGCCGGCTCCACCCGGCACGAGGTCAACAGGGCGGCCTGCCGCAGGTGGGCGATCTTCCACGCCGTATAGATGCCCGTCGCGATGCCCGCCGAAGCCAGCAGGCTGTGCAGGGAGAGGGCGGGGAGGCCGCTCAGCAGGTTGCCGATGTTGCACCCCGGGGTGAGCCGGGAGGCGAAGGCCAGCAAGAAGCCTCCCGCCACGGCGTTGGGCAGCCGCCGCAGCCGCGGCCTGCGCCAGCGGAAGGTGCCGTTCAGCCGGGCCGACAGGGCGGCGCCGGCGATGATGCCGGCGATCAGCACTTCCTCCGGCCCGGGCACCAGGCCGGGGTAGCCGCGGAACAGGCTCGCCACGTACGGGTTGGCCGCGACGCGGGCCGGATCGTCCACGGCGGCCCAGGCCACGGCCACCCACCGGGTCTCGGGCCCGGTGATGCCCCAGATGGTCCACAGGCTGAACTGCAGCGTCGACACCAGGCCCAGCAGGAGCCCCACCGCCCGGGTGTCCCAGGACCGCAGCCGCAGCAAGGTTCCCGGACCCTGGCGGAAGAACGCGGCCACCTCCCGTAGGCTGCGGCCGAGGGCCCCGGGACCGGCCACCAGGACGACCCCCAGCAGCAGGACGGCCACCGCCAGCAGGCTCGTCAAGAGAGGCGGCCAGGGCAGCAGGCGGTACAGGGTGACGGGGCCGGTGATCTGCAGGGGCTTGAAGAAGTAGGGCTGGAGCACGTCCGGGAACAGGCGCAGGAACGCGTAGTAGCCGGCACCCATGCCGAGCAGGGTGAGCCAGAACTGCCCGTAGCCCATTCCCGCCCGGTAGAGGGTACCCGAGGCGCAGCCGCCGGCGACGTACATGGCGATGCCGAAGAGGAAGCCGCCCAGCAGGCTGTTCCACCCCACCGGCGGTACCCAGAGACGGTCGGGGGTGGCCCAGCCGGCGGACAGGGCGATCCCCCAGCCCAGGGTGGTCACCGCCACGGCCGTGACGATGCCCTGGAGCACACGGGTGTGGCGAAAGGCGTAGAGATCGCGGAAGGCCGACGTGAAGCAGAAGTCGCCGCGCTGGAGCAAGAAGCCGTAGACGAGACCGAAGGCCGCGCCCAGGAGCAAGAAGGCCGGCCCGTGCAGATCCATGGCGTTCTCCCCCGCTTCGCTGGAGGGTGCTGGAGGGCGCAGAGTCCCGAGCCTGGCCCAGAAGGGCCGGTGCAACCGGCCAACAGCGCAAGGCGAACCTGCAGGTTCAGGGCGATTGTACCGGTGCCGCGGCTTCGATGTCAATAACACCGATTAACTAACACGGGATTTGGTTCCCCCGCCCGCCGGCCCGGGAGGACCCTGGTCCTGGATCGCAAGTCCTGCTGGACGCCCATCAGGGTAGGACTGCGGGTGCATTTGTTGCCGCGGATCGTCACCGCGCCCGCAAAGACCGCCGGTTCGTCCGAAAAATTGAAGGGAACGGGGAAGGATGCCGCGATGGGCGCCGCCCGGAGCCTGCCGAGGTCTTGAAGCCTAGCCTTCCGGGCGCGGTTCCTTCTCCGGCAAGCATCCTTTGGGAGGTGGCGCGATGGTGGAACGGGACCCATGGCCGCGCGGGGCAAGCCGGCGGGTGGCCGCCGCCCTGCTCTGGGTCATGCTGATGATGACGGCTCTGCCGGGACCGGCCATGGCCTCGTCGGGTGATGGTGCCGTGGCCGGACAGCCCGGGGCTTCTCCGGCCACGGCCGGCGTGTCGGCGGATGCGGCGGGCTCCTCCGGGGAGCCGGGATGGCTCTTTGCTGTGGGCTACTACGCCCGTTACGCCTCCGAGCAGGTGCGCCTCTGGGTCAGCCGTGACCCGGCCGGCGACGCGGCGCTGGCGGCGTCCTTTGCCGAGCGGAGGGCCGACCGCCTCGCCGAGCTGGCGCCCGCCTCGGCCTGGTTCGAGCGCCTGGCCGCCGACATCGCGGGGTACCTGCGCCTGGCGCAAGAGCGGCTGGTGCAGGCCCGGGCGGAAGGCGCTGCCACGGACCGGGCCATCACCGCCCTGGAGGATGCCGTGGCCCGGGTGGAGGCCTTGCCGAAGCGGGTGGCGGCAGGCCAGGACCGTGACCAGGGCGTCGTCGAGGCGGCGCCGGCCGCCGGCGACCAGGGTGACGGCGGGACCGGGACCGCGGAGTCCCTGGCCGCGGAGCCAATGGAGGGCGAGGCGGTCCCGGAGCAGGCGGGCTCTGACGGGAGCCCGGCGGGGGACACCGCCGAAGCTGGCGGTACCGGGACCGCGGCGGAGGGCACCGGCGGCCAGGCCGCCCAGGATCCCCTGGACCAGGCCCTGGAAGCCGCTGCGGAAGCCGAGCTGGTGGCCGGCTCGGTGGCCATGATGGAGCCCGCCGAGATCACCGCCCTGCGGGATCAGGGTTACGGTTACGGGCAGATCGCCCTGCTGTACGCCACCGCCCAGGCCATCCGCCAGGCCACCGGTGAGGAGGTGACGGCCGCGGACGTGGCGGTCCGGCTCGCTTCCCTGGCCGGCGGCCAGGGTGACACGGCCGAGCCCCAACCGGTTCTTGGGGAAGACGGGACCCCTTCGCCCACGGAAGACGGCGACGCCGGCACCCCGGAAGGAGAACCCCGTTCACCCGCAGGAGAAGAATCGGCCGGGACCGGTGAGGAAGCCACCGGCGCCGCAGGGACGGCCCTGGCCCAGGGGGTGGCCGCCAATCCGGCGGTGAAGGTGCACGCCTTCGGCCGGACGCTGAACGAACTTCTGGCCCTCTACGGGATCCACCGCCGGGATCTGAAGCCCGGCCGCTGGATCTCCGCCGCCCACCGGCCGGCCGTCCAGCCGCCCGCGGCGGGGGAGCCGGAAGACACCGCGCCCGGTGAATCCGAGCCGGGCGACGCCGGGGAGGAGCAGCCCGGCCCGCGGGAGACCGAGGTCACGGCGCCAGGCTCGTCCCAACCGGAGGAACCGGCCACCGGAGAGGACGAGGAAGAGTTCCAGGAGGACGGCGCCGAGGAGCAGGCAGCCACGACCGCCGCAGCCACCCTCCAGGACCAGGAGCGGGAAAAGGCCCCGGTCCAGCGGGAGCGCGAGGACCGGCCGGGACGCGGCCAGGGTTCGGCCCGCCACGGTGAAAGGGCCGGTTCGGCCCGGGGCGCCGGCGCGGGGCGTTAGGAAGCCGGCGCAGCGGGGAACCATGCAAGGCGTCCTTCCGGGCGGCAGGGTGCCCAGCCGGGGCATCCTGCCGCCCGGCTTTTGTGGCGCAGCCTCCACCGGGCTGTGTGCGGGGGCGGGCCCGGGGGTGGCCCCAGGGCCGGGGGGTGCAGGGACGATGGGGCCCCGCCGGAGGGCGCGGCACCGGTGGCAGGATTGGCTGCCGCAGGGAGGGAATTCCCTAGAGTTACCTGCCCAATCCCCGGTCACCGGTGCCCGGCCTTCCCGGATGGGTAGCATGTGGTCGGTGGTCCGGCAAGGCCCCCGGTGCCGGCCCTGGAGGGATGAGGTTTGCGGTTTGTCCGGTTCGAGCGGGCCGGCCAGGTGCAGATCGGGCTGGCCGAGCTGGACGAGCAGGGGCGCCTGCGGCGGGTCCTGGACCTGGGGGCGGCCCAGGCGCGCTGGGGCGGCCCGCCGGTTCCTCAGGACATGGTCGCCTGGATCGCCCTGGGTGACGAAGCCGTGACCGCCGCAAGACGCTGGTGGGATCGGGCTGCCGGTGCCACCGGGGACGATGCCGGCTCCCTCTGGCACCCCGGCGACAGCGTGCGCCTGCTGGCACCCATCGCCCGGCCGCCCAAGAACGTCATGGCCATCGGCCTGAACTACCGGGATCATGTGTTCGAGATCAGCGGCCGGGACGTACCCCAGCACCCCGTGGTGTTCACCAAGGCGGCGTCGGCGGTGCAGGGACCCGGCGACCCGATCTACCTCCACCCAGGGGTGACGGAGGCCGTCGACTACGAGGGCGAGCTGGCGGTGGTCATCGGGCGGCGGGGCCGCTCCATCCCCAGGGAGCGGGCCCGGGAGCACATCTTTGGCTACATGATCCTGAACGACGTCACGGCCCGGGACCTGCAGCGGCGGACCAGCCAGTGGCACCTGGGCAAGAGCCTGGACACCTTCTGCCCCACCGGGCCCTACCTGGTGCACCGGGATGCGGTGGGCTGGCCCGTGGAGGTCGACGTCCGCACTTGGGTCAACGGCGAGCTGCGCCAGGAGGCCAACACCCGGCACTTCATCTTCGACATTCCCACCTTGCTGGCCACCATCTCCGCCGGGATCACCCTGGAACCGGGCGACATCATCGCCACCGGAACGCCCAGCGGTGTGGGCATGGGGTTTGATCCACCCCGCTTCCTGCGGGCGGGCGACGTGGTCGAGATCGAGATCACCGGGCTGGGCAGGCTGCGCAACCCGGTGGTCGACCGTTGGCCCCGTGACGCCTGAAGCGGTGGCCCGGTGACGCCGAGAGGCGCCCCTCGGCGCCTGCAGCCCATCTGACCGGCGGGACTTGCTGCGCGCGGGGTCGAAGCCCCGCCGGTGGCCAGGGCCAGTGCCATCGCCCCGGGCGGGGTGGTACCGGTGCACCACAACCGACGTGAACGGGGGTGAACACCATGCATATTGCCGTGATCGGAGCCGGGGGCGTGGGAGGCTACTTCGGCGCTCTCCTGGCCCGGGCTGCCCAGTGGGCCGAGCCCGGTACCGCCCTGCACGGGGCACGGGTGGGGTTCCTGGCCCGGGGGCGGCACCTGCGGGTCATGCGACGCAGTGGCCTGCACATCGAGAGCGTGTACGGGCGCTTCAGCCTCCGGCCCGTTGCCACCGACCGGGGCCTGCGGCTGGCGGAGGAACTGGCCTTGCCGCCCGGCCAGGGGGCCGATCTGGTGCTGGTCACCGTCAAGACCTACAGCCTGCCCGGGGTGCTGGACGAGATGGCCGCCCTGGTGGGCAGCGAGACGGCCATCCTGCCCCTGATGAACGGGATCGACCACCTGGAGGTCCTGGCCGGCCGGTTTGGGCGCCAGCGGGTCCTGGGAGGGCTTTGCCACATCGAGACGGCCCTGGTCGAACCCGGCAGGATCCGGCAGACCAGCGCCCGCCGCGACATCACCTTCGGCGAGCTGGACGGCCAGGTCACGCCCCGGGTGGAGCGCATCGCCGCCGCCTTCGCCGCCGCCGGGATCCCCCACCGGGTCTCCGACCGCATCCTGGCCGACATGTGGATGAAGCTGATCTTCATCTCGGCCATGGGCGGCATGACGGCGGCGGCCAACCGGCCCCTGGGGGCCGTGCTGGGCGATCCCGACGGCCGGGCGGTGTACGAGCGCATGGTGCAGGAGGCCGTGGCCGTGGCCCGGGCGGCCGGGGTCGAACTGCCGCCCGATGCCTTCGAGCAGGTGATGGCCACCACCCTGGGCATGGATCCCGCCATGACCTCTTCCCTCCAGCGGGACCTGGCCGCGCGGCGGCCGGTGGAAGTGGACGCCCTTTGCGGCGCCGTGGTCCGCTACGGCCAGCGTTACGGAGTCGACACGCCCTGCCAGCAGGCCATCACCGCGGCCATCCGGCTGCGGGCCGGTGCGGAGGCATGAGATCACCCGCCGGTTCGGCCGGAACCAGCAGCCGGTGTCCCTTGACGTCCCACAGGCCCGCGGGCGTCAGCCGCGGGCCGGGCAGGTGGTCGGCGGAGAGGAACAGCAGGGAATAGATGGGGTCGTGAAAGGGATGGCCCCGCTCCCGCAACAGGGCTGCCAGCTCCCGGCAGCGCCGGGCCAGCTGGGATACGTCCAGGTCCGAAAGAAAGCCGCCGATGGGCAGCGGCAGGTGGAACAGGATCCGCTCGCCTTCCACCAGCGCCATGCCCCCGCCGGCTACGCTCCCGGCGGCCCGGGCCATGGCCTGGGGATCCCGCCCCAGCACCAGGAGCCCGCCCGACATGGTGTAGGTGGTGGCGAGCCCCTGGATTCCGGCGCCGAACCCCGCCAGCAGCGCCCGGGTCACGGTCCCGCCCGCCGGGGCTCCGGCGCCGGGATGGAACAGCACCGCGTAGAGCAGATCTTCGCCGGGTGGCAGGACGGGCATCCCCTGCGGGTCCAGCGCCACTTCCCGCCATTCCAGCCGGCTGATCACCGCGTTGAGCAGCCGGATCACGGGAAGGGCGACCCGGCCGGAGGGGTCCCCCGCCCCGGCACCGGGCAGCACGTCCCGGCCGGACCCGGCAGGTCGCCCGGGGGTCGCGGGCCCGCGTGAACCGGTGGCCCCGGTGCCCGGTGACCGGGAGGGGGCCTTGGCCACAGGGCGCAGGATGATGCGGCGGGCCAGGTCTTCGCCGGCCGGTAGCCGCCGCGGGCTCAGCCCCAGCGCGGCCCAGTCCAGGGGGGCCGGTTCGTCCAGCAGGCGACCGTCCCGCGCCACCCGCCGGCCGTCGATCCACACCTCGACGGGAACGGGGTTGCCCGGCTCGGACAACAAGTTGAGGTCGGCCAGCCGACCCGGGGCGATGGCGCCCAGGTACCGGTCGAGTCCCAGGTACATGGCGGGGTTGACGGTCACCATCCGGTACGCCGCTTCCGGCGGCAGGCCCCCCTCCATGGCCACCCGCAGCGCCAGGTCGAGGAACCCTTCCTCCACCATCTCCGGGGTGGGGCCGTCGGTGGTCAGGGCCAGGCGGTGGCCGTAGCCGCGGTCGAAGGCCTCGCGGGCGGCGGCCACCAGTTCCGGCAGGTCGGGGCGCAGGGAACTGTGGCGCAGGACGGCGAAGAGACCCGCCCGCACCCGCTCCAGGACCTCCTCCGGCCGGATGCTCTCGTGGCAGTCCCCGACCCCGGCAGCGGCCAGGGCGGCCAGGGTTCGGGCCGAGGCGCCGGGAGCGTGACCGTCCACGGGCAGCCCGTGCTCTAGGCCCGCGGCCAGCAGGGCAGGCAGCGGTTCCCCCCGCCGGAGGGTACCCGCCCAGCTGGTCCATTCGAAGATCTCCACCACCCGGGGATGATGCAGGAGGGCGATCCCCTGCTCCACGGTCATGCCGTAGGCGGCGGTGAAGTCGGCGGCCCCCGCGGGGGAGCCGTCCTCCGTGGGGGGCTGGTCCTGCGCCAGGGACTCCGGCTCACCCTCCGGGCCCGCCGCGGCGGCCGGGGCCGGCCCCGCCCGCCCGGGGGTCATGGTCTGGGGGGCGACCCGCAGGCCCCACAGGTCCCGCACGGGTGCCAGCAGGCCGGCATCCAGGGCTTCGGCCAGGCGCGGGCCCATGATCTGGCCCAGCAGGAGCGTGTCGCTGACCAGGGTGGTGGTGCCGCGGGGCGCTATGGCCGCCCCCAGCGCCCGCGGCGAGTACAGCTGGAAGGGGTGGGCGTGGATCTCCAGGTATCCCGGTACCAGGTAGAGGCCCCGGCAGTCGACGACGCGGGTGTCGGGCCCCGGTTTGGGCTCGTCGGGGCCCGTGTAGGCGATGCGCGGCCCCGCGACCCAAACCTCGGCCGGCTCCCAGCGGCCCGTGTAGACGTTCAGGATCGTTCCCCCGCGGAACCACACGTCGGGCGGCTCGTGTCCCAGGGCGACGCGCACCGCCGCCTGCCGCAGGTCCGGCGACTCGTGGCGCCAGTCGCGGCCGGGGCGGGCCGGGCGGGTACCGGTCTGCACCCGCGCCACCTCCTTCGAACTTGCGCAAGGGAACACCGGCCGGGGAGCACCGGCCGACGCCCGGGTCAGGCCTGGCGGCGCCGGGCCGCCACCACGGCGCGCAGGAAGCGGGCGACCCCTTCCTCGGCGTGGTGGCCGATGACCAGGCGGGCTGCCGCCCGCACCTCGGGCCGGGCGTTGGCGACCGCCACGCCCAGCCCCGCCCAGCGGATCATGCCCAGGTCGTTCTCGCCGTCCCCGATGGCGATGACCTGCTCCCGCCCGGTGTCCAGCAGGCGGCAGAGTTCGGCCAGGGCCGCTTCCTTGGTGGCGTCGGGCCGGATGATCTCCAGCAGCCCGGGCAGTGTGGCCACGGCGACGGCGGGAAGGCCCGCCAGCCCGCGTTCCACCGCCGGGCGGGCGGCCTCCGCGGCCTGGGGCTCGCCGGCCAGCACCACCTTGAAGACCCGGCCCCGCTCCCAGGCGGCCAGGCCCGCCGCGGCCGCCGGATCCTCCGCGATGACGGGAATGGGGATCTCGTTGAGATGGGCCAGCCGGTCCCGCCAGGGGTGGCGGCGACCGGTCACGATGGCTCCGGCGCCGTACAGGAAGGGGATCAGATCGAGCTCGCGGGCCAGCTCCAGGGCCCGGTCGACCACCCGGGGTGCCAGCGGGCGCTCCCACAGCGGCCGGCCGGCGCTGGGCCAGGCGATGACGGCCCCGCCGCAAGCGATCACCGGCCGGGTCAGCCCGGCCCGCAGCCACACGCCCATGGCGGCGGGCAGCGCCCGGCCCGTCACGATCACGGGGTGAAGACCGGCCTGCTCGGCGGCCTGCAGGGCTTGCAGCCCTTCGGGGCTCACCCGCCCGTCCGGGCCGGCAGCCGTGCCGTCCAGGTCGACCGCCACCAGCCGGAAGGCGTTCCAGTCGATGCCGGCCGGAAGCTCTGGCATGTTCTGGGCGTCGCTCATGTCCCGATTCTACCACGGCGGGGGAACCGGGGGGCGAGGCGGGGCGCGGGACGGCGAGGGCAGCGCACCCGCCGGGCTAGGGCAGCGGGCCCGCCGCGGACCGGGGCCGGCCCCTGCCAAAGCGCCGGTGCCAGCCGACGATCAGATCGTCCAGGCGGCGGCTGAGTTCGACCACCTGGGGATCGGCGTAGCCCCGTCGCCGGGCCAGCCGATAGAGTTCCCGGCGCATGGCTTCGATCTCCGCCTGGTGGGCAAGAGCCGGCCGCAGGGGTCGCGGCCGCGACCCGGCGGGTAGAGGAGAAGCCACGGGAAGCACCTCCCACGGGCGAGGAACACCGCCCGCACGCTGCAGAACCGGGCCGGAGGCCGCCCGCCCTCCCCCTGGGCGCCTCCAGCCCGGCGTGCAGGCCGCTACCGCCCTGTCCATTCTTGCGCCCTGCTGTCGCTCCTTGTTGACAAGCTGTGGGCAACTGTCGATTCCTGGGGATATCGGCCGCCCGGATGGGGATAACCTGCCCCGGATCTGGGGATGACAAGCCCCTTTTTGTGGATAGGGGAGTGGATACCGGGGCGGGGATGCCGGCCGGGATACCGGCCGGGGCCGAGCCCGCGGCCCGGCAGGGACCGGCACCCCCGGCCGCCCGGCGCCATACCATGGGCGTGAATCGCGCCGGTCCCGGGGAGGGTCAAAGGCCCAAAGGAGGTGCCGGGTCGGGGCAGGCCAGGGGGCACTGCCGGGGTGGGCGGGGCGGCCGCAGGCCGGGGACCGCCGGGTGCCTCGGGCTGCCACCGGCGGTCCCCCGTGCCCGCCGGCCATCCTGCTGGGCCGCTCGCCCGGCGAGCTCCCGGCGACCCGGGGGCTGTCCCGGGGCCGGCGCCACGGCCGGGAGGTGTTTGGCATGTTGCCGATTCCCAACCGGTTTGCCCTGGTCACGGGCCGGGCGGAGGGCGAGACTCCCCTGACCGCCTTCGATGCGGCGCTGCTCGACGCCGGGGTGGCCAACGTCAACCTGATCAAGGTCTCAAGCATCCTGCCGCCCCACGCCGAACCGCTGGCCGAACTGGTCCTCCCCCCGGGCGCCCTGGTTCCCATCGCCTACGGCCGGCTGGTGTCCGCCGAGCCCGGCACCCGGATCGCGGCGGCCGTCGCCGTGGGACGGGACGAACCCGGCCGATTCGGCATGATCATGGAGCACACGGCATATGCCAGTGCCAGCGAGGTGGAAGCGACCATCCGCCGCATGGTGGAGGAGAGCTTCACCATTCGCGGGGGCCGCCCCAGGGAGATCCTGGTGCGTTCCGTCGAGCACGTGGTCGAGCGGTGTGGCTGCGTCTTCGCCGGGTGTGTCCTCTGGTACGGAGGCTAGCGCTTCCCCGGCCGGGCCGGCCGCCGGCAAGCGCCGCCCCGGCCGGCGTGGCCGGCAGCCCGCCGCCACCCGCTGTCGTTGGCGCCCGGATTCGGGGCCGCCACCGGGCGGCACCGGCACGGGTGGTGCCACGGGGCGACGGGCGGGCCGGGTGACGGGGGCGGGCGGGACCGCTTTGCTCATGGTCCGGCCTGCCCCGCCCCGGGCGGGCTCCCCACCGGGGGGAGCAGGCTGGTGGAGCGCCGGCACGCGTCCAGGAACCCCGTGCCGCCGGGCAGGCGAGCAGCCGGTGCCCTGTCGCCCCGGCTTCCGGGCGGGGAGGGGCGACAGGGTGCGGCGGCCGGCCGGGGATGCCCCGAATCCCCGGCTCCGGTGGCCTGCAGGGAGGCGCCTTTGGCCGGGGACCCGCCGCCCCGGCAAAGGGCCGGCCCGGCGGCCGGTTCGTCTCCGTGGCTCCGCGGCGGTCTGGCAGCGGGAGCCCGGGGATGGGGCCTCTGGCTGCGGCGGGCCCTTGCGACCGCCGGGGCCCAGGGGGAGGCCTCCCAAGCCCCCGCCCGGGGCCATGGATCCGCAGCGCGCCCGGTAGGGGACCGCCCCTCCACCGGGCGGTGGAGAGCAAAGGGGCGTCCCGGCCCGGGCGGGCCGGGACGGGACGGGCTCCGTCCCCTGCCCTGGCTCCCTGTGGCCATCCTGGCCGGCCTTCTCCTCCTGGTCCTGGGGCGGGTGGCCGGAGTGGCCGCCTCGCCCGGGCAGGGCCCGCTGGCGGGCACCCTGATCGTGGTCGACCCCGGTCACGGCGGCATCGACCGGGGCGCCTGCCACCTGCCGTCGAACACCATCGAAAGCGAGATCAACCTGGAGTTCTCCTTTCTGCTACGCGACCTCTTGCGGCAGCAGGGCGCCCGCGTGCTGCTCACCCGGACGACCGACGAAGACCTGGACCTGGACCCGCGGATCGAGATCGCCAACGCCAACGGAGCGGACTACCTCCTCAGCATCCACGTCAACTGGTTCCCGGATCCCACCTGCTTCGGGGCCCAGACCTTCTACTTCCCTGGGCGGGAGGAGAGCCGCCGTCTTGCCCTGCTGGTCCAGGACGAGCTCAAGAAGGTCGACCCCGCCAACTACCGGGAGATCCAGACGGGCCGTTACCGCGTGCTGCGCCTGACCCGTATGCCCGGCGTGCTGGTCGAACTCGGCTTCGTGGACAGCCCCCACGACCGCGCCATCCTGCACGATCCCTCCCGGCGGCGGGCCCTGGCCGAGGCCATCGTGCGCGGCGTGATCCGCCACCACCGTGGCGAGCCGGGGCCGGAACCGGCCCCGGATTTGCGCGACCGCTGACCCGGCGCCGGAAGCCAGCCCGTCCGGGTCGGCGGCCTACGCGCGGCGGGCGCGATCGCCAACCGGCCAGGAGCCCGCCCGCACCCTGCCAGCAACCCGCCCGTCCCCGGACGGTCGCCGGCAGCCCCTCGGTCCCGGCCCGCACCCCTCGTGACGGCCGCCCCGGCCCCTGCATATGGTGCGGATGCGCCGCGCCGGGCGAATGTCCCACAAGGTTCCCACGGTGTCCCGGCCCGAGCGCGGTGCAGGGGAGGAACGACCTTGCGCTGGCTGGCATGGACCCTGGCCGGCCTGGCCGCCGGTCCGGCGGCCCTGGCCCTCTACATCCGCCGGCAGGGCGACGCCGACGTGCGGGTCGACGCCCGCGGCGTGACGATCCTTGACACCCACCGCGACGCGGGCCGCTGGCAAGTCCGCTTCCGCCTGCCGGTGGTCAACCGGGGCCGGCAGAAGGGGATGCTCTACGAGATCCTGGTGCGGCCCGAGTTCCCCGGGCGATGGGCCGCCCCGGCCCGCTGGTCCGTCGCCTTCTTCTGGCCCGGGGTGCAGGAGACCGGGTACTGGAGCGCCACCTTGCTCAACCCGGGCCAGGAGGTCCCCCTGGAGATCGAGCTGACGGCCTACGGGCCCGAGGAGGTCCTGGACCGCCTGGTTCGCCTGGACCGGCTCGATCTGGTGGTCCGGCACGGGGTGATCGGGCGGACCCCCTTGCGCTGGTATCTCACCGACGTGCACCTGCCCCTTGCGGGGGGCGGGGTGGCGACGGCTCCGCAGCCCGTCCGGGGGACCAAAGAGCCGCCGGCGACCTGGGGTTCGGTCGTCGACGGGCGGTCACCTGCCCAAACCGGTGGAACCGGATGGGCCGCCTCGCGTGCCACCTCGCCCGGCGACCGGCGGGGACGGCCGCGTCCCACCCTGACGGTGATCGCCCGCCGCGCTCCCGCCCCGGTGCCGCCGGCCCGGTCCCCGGTCCAGCCTCCGGCATGGCCTTGGGAGGACGCCGCGGCCCGCCCCGGAGTCGCGCCCGGCCGGGCTGCGGCGGCCGGGAGGAGGGGATCGCCATGGCCGCGGTGAGGGGAAGGGCAGGCGGCCGCCGGGCCGCCGGGGTGGCCGGTTCGTCCCGCTTTGACGTCGAGGTGATCCGGACGGAGATCATCACCCCCCGCCACGACCTGGAGGAGGTGGTGACGCGGTATACCCGCGACCGGCTGCGGCCGGGGGACGTGGTGGCCGTTTCGACCAAGATCGTGTCCATCACCCAGGGGCGCCTGCTCCGTCCGGAAGATCTCCGGCCGGGAACCCTGGCCCGGCTGGTCTCGCGGTTCATCGACCAGGAGGGAAGTTGCTCCTCGCCCTACTCGCTGCAGGCGGTGATCGAGCGCACGGGCCGCCTCCGGATCGCCCTAGCCTTCCTGGTGGGCGGGCTGAGCCGGCTCCTGCTGCGCCGCAGCGGCGACTTCTACCGCATCGCCGGCTACTACGCCCGGGTGATCGACGACGTGATGGGCACCCTGCCGCCCTTCGACAAGCACATCGTCCTGCCGCCGGCGGACCCCGACGGGGTGGCCGCCCGCCTGGCCCGGGCCCTGGGACCCGGGATCGGCGCCTGCATCATCGATGCCAACGACCTGGGCAAGGCGGAGGTGGTGGGGGCGAGCCCGGGCGTCGACCGGGACGCCGTGCGGGCCGTGATGTGCTCCAACCCCTGGGGCAACACGGACCAGCAGGCGCCGCTGGCCATCCTCCGGCCCCGCCGGGACGAGCCCGGTCCCGGCGCCCAGACCGGCGCCGCCGCGGGCGGGCCCCTGACCGGAGGGGAGCCGCCCGGCCGCGCAAACTCGCCGCGGTCCGGGAAGGGGAGGGCATGAAAGGCGGGCAGGTTTCTGCTCCCAAGCCGCGAATTCCGTAAACGGGGTGGCGGTTGCGGAGCCATTCGTGCGGGAGGGGGCCTAAGTATGGCGGGAAAGGTGTGGCTCAAGCACTACCCGGCCAACGTGCCGGCCCACCTGGACTATCCGGAAATACCACTTCACGAGCTGCTGGCCCGGACGGTCCGGGAACATCCGGACTTGCCGGCCCTGCGGTATTACATGGTCCGCATGACCTACGCCGAACTCTGGGAGCGGGTCAACCGCTGCGCCGCGGCCCTGGCCTCCCTGGGGGTGCAAAAGGGCGACCGCGTGGCCATCATGCTGCCCAACTGCCCCCAGTACGTCATCAGCTATTACGCCACGCTGCGGCTGGGGGCCATCGTGGCCCAGGTCAACCCGCTCTACACGCCCCGCGAACTCGCCTACCTGGTCACGGACAGCGGCAGCAAGGTCCTGATCGTGGGCGACGCCCTCTATCCGGCGGTCCAGGCGGCCCTGCCCGACCTGGAGCTGGAACACATCCTGGTCGTGCGCCTGCTGGGCAATGTCCGGCCGGGGCCCGAAGACCGGTCCTTCGAGGAACTGCTGGCGGGGGCGGGCGGCGAGCCGCCGGTGGTGGACATCAGCCCCCGGGACGACGTGGCGGTGCTCCAGTACACCGGCGGCACCACGGGCCGCTCGAAGGGCGCCATGCTGACCCACTTCAACCTGGTGGCCAACGTGGTCCAGGTCCAGCACTGGTTCCCTGCCGAGGAGCGGAAGAGGCCGGGGGAGGGCCGCATCCTGACCATCCTGCCCCTCTTCCACTCCTACGGCATGACCGTGTGCATGAACTACGGCCTGGCGTCCGGATATGAGCTGATCCTGGTGCCCCGTTTCGAGCTGCCCGAGGTCATGGAGATCATCCGGGCGACCCAGCCCAACTTCTTCCCCGGCGTGCCCACGATGTACGTGGCCGTCAACAACTACCCCAACGCGGAGGAATACGGGGTGGGCGCCATCGAGTTCTGCAACTCCGGCGGCGCGGCCATGCCCGTCGAGGTCATGAATGCCTTCGAGCGCCGTTTCGGGGCCCAGGTGCTGGAGGGATACGGGCTGTCGGAGGCCTCGCCCGTCACCCACTGCAACCCCGTCCACGGCCTGCGCAAGGCGGGCAGCATCGGCATTCCCTACCCCGACACCGACGCGGAGATCGTTGACGTGGAGACGGGGACCCGAGTGCTGGGACCGGGCGAGGCGGGCGAGCTGCGCATCCGCGGCCCGCAGGTGATGAAGGGATACTGGAACCGGCCCGAGGAGACGGCGGAGACGCTGCGGGACGGGTGGCTCTATACCGGCGACATCGCCACCATGGACGAAGACGGCTACTTCTACATCGTCGACCGCAAGAAGGACATGATCATCGCCTCGGGGTACAACGTGTACCCGCGGGAGGTCGAGGAGGTGCTCTACGAGCACCCCGCGGTCGCCGAGTGTTGCGTGGCGGGCGTGCCCGATCCCTACCGGGGCGAGACGGTCAAGGCGTACATCGTGCTGAAGCCCGGCGCCTCCGTCACCGCCGATGAGATCGTGGCCTTCTGCCGCGGGCGGCTGGCGGCCTACAAGGTGCCGAAGCTGGTCGAGTTCCGCGGCGAGCTGCCCAAGACGGCCGTCGGCAAGGTCCTGCGGCGGGTGCTGGTGGAGGAAGAACGGGCCCGCCTGGCGGCGGCCGGGGAGCCCGCCGGGGGCGAGGCCGGCGGCGGCTCGTGAGCCCGGCGGCGCCTCCTGCAGGCGGCGCCGGTGGCGCGGGCCGGGGAAACACCGCCCGGCAGCAATCAACGCCAGAATCCAGGGGGAGTCGCCGTGGCCCACGTGCATGCGGGGCGCGTGATCGCCCAGGCCCTGGCCCGGGAAGGGGTGAGGGCTCTCTTCACCCTCTGCGGCGGGCATATCATGCCCATCTATGACGGCTGCCTGGACGAGGGGATCCGGGTGGTCGACGTACGCCACGAGCAGGCGGCCGTCTATGCCGCCGACGCCTATGCCCGCATCACCCGGCGGCCCGGCGTGGCGGCCGTGACGGCGGGGCCGGGGGTGATGAACGCCGTCACCGCCATCGCCAACGCCCACCGCGCCCAGTCGCCGGTGGTGATCCTGGGCGGGCAGGGGCCCCTGGAGCACGCCGGCCGGGGGAGCCTGCAGGAGATGGACCACCTGGGCGTGGTGCGGCCCATCACCAAGTGGGCGGTGCAGGTCCAGGACCCCAAGCGGCTGCCGGAGATCCTCAATCTGGCCTTCCGGCGCAGCTTGCACGGCGTGCCCGGACCGGTCTACGTGGAGATTCCGCTGGACGTGGTCTTCGCCCAGGTCGATCTGGACGGCGTCCGCATTCCGGCCCCCGTGCCCGGCCGTTCCGCTCTGCCCGCCGACCCCCGGGAGGTGGAGCGGGCCGCCGCCGTCCTGCGCCGGGCCCGCCGCCCCGTGGCCCTGGTGGGCAGCCAGGTGCACTGGTCCCCTGATCCCCAGGCGGTAAGCCGCTTCGCCGAGGTGGCCCAGGTGCCGGTGTTCACCAACGGCATGGCCCGCGGCGTGCTGGCGGCGGGCGACCCCTTCTTCTTCCAGTTGTGCCGCAAGCAGGCGCTGGCCGAAGCCGACGTGGTCCTGGTGGCGGGGACGCCCCTGGATTTCCGCCTGGACTACGGCCAGGCCATCCGGCGGGAAGCCCGGATCGTCCAGATCGACCTGGACCCCGGCGAGCTGGGCCGCAACCGGGACGTGGAAGCGGGCCTCGCTGGCGACACGGCCACGGTATTGGACCAGCTGCTCGAGGCAGGGCTCCGTCCGGACGAACCCGCCGAGCGCCGCCAGTGGCTGGACCGCCTGCGGGAGGAAGAAGGCCGGCGGGCGGCCCGGATGCAGGCGGGCCTGACCAGCAACGCGGTGCCCGTCGACCCCCTGCGGCTGTGCGCCGAGATCGATGCCGCCCTCCCGCCGGCCGCCACCGTGATCGGCGACGGCGGGGATTTCATCGGCACCGCGGCCAAGATCGTGCGGCCCCGCCGGTATCCGGCCGGCTGGCTCGACCCCGGGCCCCTGGGCACCCTGGGCGTCGGGATGGGCTTCGCCCTGGCCGCCCGGGTGCTCCGCCCGGACGACCCGGTGGTGGTGCTGCTGGGGGACGGGGCCGCAGGCCTCGACCTGCTGGAGTACGAGGCGGCCGTGCGCCAGGATCTTCCCTTCGTGGCGGTGGTGGGCAACGACGCCGCCTGGACCCAGATCCGGCGGCTCCAGGTCCAGCTTTTCGGCACCGACCGCGCCGTCGCCACCCAACTCAGCTACGCGCGCTACGACCAGGTGGTCGCGGCCCTGGGTGGCCACGGCGAGTGGGTCGAGCGGCCGGAGGACGTGCGCCCGGCCATCGAGCGGGCCCTGGCCTCGGGCAAGCCGGCCCTGGTCAACGTGAAGATGGGGGTCAGTGATTTCCGGGCCGGTGCCATCGCGGTCTGACATCTCGCCTGCGAGTGCATGAAGGCCGGCAGCCGCAAGCGCGGTGGCCGGCCTTCTTTGCTTTCCTCTCCTGCGGATCCCTCAAACGCCGCCGGACTTCAACAACCAGCGAGTGTGCAAGTCGATCGTCCGGGTGCGCAAACCCATCGCCGGCAGCAGGGATTTGACGCTGGGTGCCGAATCTTGTCCGCCAAACTCAAATAATGAACGTTTGTTTCAATATATGGACCAAGTGTTTCCGGGGGATGACGATGCCGGGGGACGGGCAAGGCGGGACTGTCGGCAAGGCGATCACCTTGCTGGACCTCTTCGACGAGGCCCGGCTCTCCATCAGCGCCGCGGAGGCGGCCCGGGCGACGGGGATGCCCAGGGCGACGGCGTACCGCTTGCTGGAGCAGATGGTGGCCGCGGGCCTGCTGACCAAGCGGGGAGTGGAAGGCGGGCGGGGTGCCCGCTACGCACCCGGTCTACGGCTACTGGAGTTGGGGAGGCTGGCGGCTCGGTCGCTGGATCCCGACGGGATCATCCGTGCCGCGATGGAGCGGTTGCGAGACCGGTGCGGGGAATCGGTCCAGTTCGTTGTCGCCAGCGGGGACTCCGCCATCTACGCCCATGTGGTTCCGCCGCGGGCGCCCATGCACCTGTACGTTGCGTGGGGCCGCCGTGCCCCCCTCTACGCCGGCGCGTCGACGCGGCTCTTGCTGGCGTGGCAACCGGAGGAGGTCGTCCGCCGGATCCTGGCAAGTCCGCTGGTGGCCTACACGCCGCACACGCCGACGGACCCCAGGGATCTCCTGGCCCGGCTGGTTGAGATCCGCCGGACAGGGTATGCCGTGAGCTTCGGAGAGCTGGTCGAGCACACAGCAGAGATGGCGGCACCGGTCGTCGACGGTCAGGGAGTGATAGGCTCCCTGAGCCTGGCAGGTTTCGAAGAGCGCTACCGTGATCCGGCTACCGCCGCCGGGCTCAAGGACGAGCTCCTGGCGGCGGCGGAAGACCTGTCTCGCCGCCTCGGTTACCGGGGCCCGTGGCCCTACGTGGATCCGATGGCCGGCCGGCATTCAGTGGGCCATTCACCCTCGCCACGGGTAGGGCAGGAAGGGGGGAGCCACGCCAGTGGAGCCGCTTCTGGAAGTCCGTGACCTCCAGGTTCAGTTCACAAGGGGAGGGCAAGCCGTCACGGCGGTCGACGGTGTGAGCTTTCACGTGGGCGCCGGGGAAACGGTCGCGCTGGTAGGCGAGTCGGGCTGCGGCAAGTCGGTCACTGCCCGGTCCATCCTGCGGCTGATCCGGCCCCCGGGCCGCATCACCGGTGGCCGGATCGTCTTCAAGGGACGCGACCTGCTGTCCTTGGGCGAGGCGGAAATGCGCCGGATCCGGGGCAACGCCATCGCCATGGTGTTCCAAGAGCCCATGACGTCCCTTAACCCCGTGTACACCGTGGGCCGCCAGATCGTTGAGGCCTTACGGCTCCATCGGGGCCTGACGGGCTCCCGTGCCCTGGCCGAAGCGATCGACCTGCTGCGCAAGGTCCAGATTGCCGACCCGGAGCGCAGAGTTCACGAATACCCTCACCAGCTGTCAGGGGGCATGCGCCAGCGGGTGATGATTGCCATGGCCCTCGCGTGCCGTCCCCAGCTGTTGATCGCGGACGAACCCACCACGGCCCTGGACGTCACCGTACAGGCGCAGATTCTGGAACTCATCCGCCAGTTGCAGGCCGAGTTCGGCATGGCCGTCCTCATGATTACCCACGACCTGGGTGTCGTGGCCGAAGTGGCCCAGCGGGTGGTAGTGATGTACGCCGGCAGGGTGGTCGAGGAAGGCACCGTGGCCGAGATATTCCGGCGCCCAGCCCATCCCTACACCATGGGGTTGTTGCACTCCGTGCCCCGGCTCGGCCAGGGCAAAGGGCGGCTGCAGCCGATTCCCGGCGCCGTGCCCGATCCGGCCGCGTTGCCGGGCGGCTGCCGCTTTCACCCGCGCTGCCCGCTGGCGGACGAGCGGTGTCGCATGGAGCCTCCGCCCCTTGAACTGCGGTCGGAAACGCACCGTGTCGCTTGCTGGTGGGCAGGGCAGACCACCGGTTCGGGGGTGGCATGATGGGTGGCGTCAGCGACGGCATGGTGCGGCCGATTCTCGAGGTCCGGAACGTCAAGAAGTATTTCCCGACGGGCCGCCGCCGCCCGCCGGTCAAGGCCGTCGACGGTGTCAGCTTCGATGTCTATCCAGGGGAGACCGTAGGGCTGGTGGGGGAGTCGGGGTGCGGCAAGTCCACCCTGGCGCGGCTCATTGTGCGCCTTCTGACACCGTCGTCGGGCACCATCCGCTTCGACGGCCAGGACGTGGTAGCCGCCGGTGGTTCCCAGCTGCGAAGGTTGCGGCGGGACCTGCAGATGGTCTTTCAGGATCCCTATTCCTCCCTCAATCCCCGTCTCACGGTGCGGGAGATCGTCGGCGAGCCGCTGCTGGTCCACGGGGTCGCCCGGGGGCGCCAGATGGAACGGCAGGTGGAAGAGCTGCTGGAGGCTGTCGGGCTGCGGCCTGAACACGCCCGCCGGTATCCCCACGAGTTCTCGGGTGGCCAGCGCCAGCGAATCGTCATTGCCCGGGCGCTGGCCCTCAAGCCGCGCCTGGTGGTGTGCGACGAGCCCGTGTCTGCTTTGGACGTCTCGGTGCAGGCCCAGATCCTCAACCTTCTGCAGGACCTGCAGGACCGCTTCGGGCTGACCTATATTTTCATCGCCCACGACCTGGCCGTGGTACAGAACATCAGCGACCGCATCGGTGTGATGTACCTGGGCCGCCTGGTGGAACTGGCACGGGCGGACGAGCTGTTCGAGCGGCCGCTTCACCCGTACACCCGGGCCCTCATCTCCGCGGTACCCGTTCCCGACCCCGAGGCTGCGGCGCGGCGCGAGCGGATCGTCTTGCGCGGTGAAGTGCCTAGTCCGGCTCGTCCGCCGGCCGGGTGCAGGTTCCATACCCGCTGCCCGCTGGCGGTGGATCGTTGCCGAACCGAGGTGCCCGAGTGGCGGGAGGTTGTTCCGGGGCACTGGGTGGCCTGTCATCTGGCCGGCGAGGGTGAGGTCGCCGGGAGGGGGGTGACTGCGGCGCCGCCCGTCGCCTAGCGCCGGCGGTCCTACGTCCCGCCGGGAGGATCCGGCATTGCAGGGCGGCCGGGTACGACGTGTCACCGCGGTGCAGTTGACGACACTGCCGAGATGCCATTTTCGACCCAAGGGGGTTTGGACCAGTGATGCAGCAGACTTCGACGCGCCGTTCGGTCCTCCGCATCGCCGTCGGATTGATGCTGGTTGCCGCCCTTCTGCTCTCGGCGTGCGGGTCGGGAAGCGGCGGCGGGACCGCCGGCAGCGAGACACCGGGCGCACAAGGGCCGAACCCGGCCAGCGAACGCGGTAACCACCTGGTCGTGGCACAAGCCCAGGACCCGGGCAATTGGGACCCCATCGATACGTTCTTCGTTGCCTGGGCTTCCGTGACGAACAACGTCTTTGAAGGGCTCGTGTTCCGGGGGCCCGATCTGAAGCTGCAGCCCGGCCTGGCGACCGAGTGGAAGTGGATCGACGAGGATACGTTGCAGTTTAAGCTGCGGCAGGGCGTTACCTTCCACAATGGAGAGCCCTTCAACGCGGACGCCGTGGTGTTTACCTTCGAGCGCCTCCTTGGGGAGGAAGGTGCCAAGGGGCCGCAGCAGGGTAACTACGCCAGCATCGACCGGGTCGAGAAGGTCGACGACTACACGGTCAACTTCCATATGAAAACCAAGGACCCGGTCATCCTGACCAAGCTGGCCGGGTACGGTGCCGTCATTGTTCCGCCCCGGTACCTCAAGGAACACGGCGACGAGTACTTCGACAAGCACCCGGTGGGTACCGGCCCGTACAAGGTGGTCGAATACAAGCAGGACGACCACATCATCCTCGAGCGTTTCGCTGACTACTGGCGCGGCCAGCCGAAGATCGAGAAGATCACCTACCGGTTCATCCCCGAGGAAGCCACGCGGATCGCCGAGTTGACCACGGGCCGGGTGGACATTGCCGTCATCAGCCCCAGCCAGGTGGACAATGTGAAGAACTCGGCCTTCCTGGAAATCGTCACCGCCGACAGTCCCACCGTGTACGGATTGCGCTTTGACGTCTCCAAGGCGCCGGTCGACGACGTACGGGTGCGAAGGGCCATCGCCCAGGCCATTGACGCCCAGGCCATCATCGACACGATCCTGAAGGGCTACGGGAAGCGTATCTCCACGTTCCAAAGCAGCCTTTCTTTCGGTAACGATCCGTCCCTGGAGCCGTATCCGTATGATCCGGAGGCCGCCAAGAAGTTGCTCCAGGAAGCGGGTGTGCAGCCGGGTACGAAACTCACCCTCAGCTATATCGGGACCGCGACCGTCTTCGGAGAGATCGCCCAGGCGGTCCAGTCGTACCTGAAAAACGTGGGCCTCGAGGTGGAGCTGAAGACATACGAGACCAACACTTTCTACAACGACATCATCCCCAATGCCCAGGCCGGCCACCTCTATCAGGAAGGCTGGGGCGGCTGGACCCTCGACTTCGACAATACGGCGTACCTGCTCTACGGAAAGGGCCAGTTCTGGAACCCCACCTTCTACGACGAGGAAGTGCAACGCCTATTGGAGGCGGAGCGCTCCACGTACGACCAGGACAAGCGATTGGAGATCTTCAAGCAGCTGGACCGCCGCCTGTACGAACTGGTGCCGACGGTTCCGCTGTACCAGGACGTAACCGTGTGGGCGGTGAACCGGCGGGTTCAGGACTTCGTGCCGCCGCCCGATACCCGCTACTGGTTCTTCGAAACGTCCATCGCCTCGGACCAGTGATGCGCCAACGGTGGCCGAGCCACGTGGCAGAGGGGCGCGGAGCGGGAGGGGCCGGCCAGGCCGGGCCCTCCCGCCCTGCCGGAGGGGAGAGGAGTCCTCATGTGGCGTTACGTGCTCCGGCGCCTGACGGGGGCAGTCGTGGTCCTGTTCCTGACCACCCTGTTTGTCGCTTACGCGGTACGGCTCTCGGGCGACCCCACTGTGGCCATGTTCCAGGGCGGCTCCGCACCCACCCCCGACCAGTTGGCCCAGATGCGTGCCGCCCTCGGCATCGATCGCCCCTTCTGGCAGCAATACACGGATTTCGTCGTCGGAGCGGTGCAGGGCGACATGGGCACATCCTTCCGGACAGGGCAGCCGGTCTGGGCGATGATCGTAGAGCGGTTGCCGGCCACGGTGATGCTGGCTGTCTCTGCCATGGCAGTCGCCATCATGATCTCGTTCCCGCTGGGGGTGGCCGCTGCACTCCGGCGCGGCCAATGGGTCGACTCGTTCAGCCGCCTGCTAAGCCTGTTCGGGTTGTCCTTTCCCAACTTCTGGCTCGCCATCATGTTTATGCTGATCTTTGCCGTGCGCCTGGGGTGGTTCCCGCCATCAGGCTTTGACGGCTGGCGGTCCCTGGTGCTGCCCGCGGTTACCCTGGGCATCATCCTGTCGGCCACCCTGGTTCGCCTGGTGCGCTCCAGCATGCTGGAGGTCCTGGGCCAGCCCTACATCGAGACGGCGCGGGCCAAGGGCGTCCCGGAATGGCGGGTGGTGGTCGCCCACGGCTTGCGTAACGCCCTGATCCCCACCGTCACCTTCGTCGGGCTCCAGTTTGGGGCGTTGCTGGGCGGGACGGTGATCCTGGAAAAGGTGTTCGCCTGGCCCGGCCTGGGGCAGCTGGCCCTGGACGCCGTGGGCTACCGCGACTACCCCGTCGTGCAGGGTGTCGTCACGGTGCTGGCCGCCGTGACGGTGCTCACCAACCTGCTGGTCGACCTCAGCTATGGCCTGCTTGACCCGCGGGTGAAGGTCGAAGGGGGTGCCTCCTCGTGAGCGTCGCGCAAGGGCAGGCAGCGGCCCCCGCCGCGATGCCGACGGCGCGGGAGCGGCGCTGGTACCATTCCTTCTTCCGCCCCATGCCGGTGCTGGGTGCCTTTCTGGTCGCCGTGGCGGTGGTGGCGGCCCTGGGGGCACCCTACCTGGCACCCTTCGACCCCGAGGTGGGCGAGCTGGGGAACCGGCTGCTGCCGCCCGCGTGGGCGGCGGATCAGCCGTCGCCCTTCCTGCTGGGCACGGACACCGTCGGGCGGGACCTCTTGAGCCGCATCATCTACGGGGCCCGGATCTCCCTGCTGGTGGGCATCTGTTCGGTGGGCCTGTCCGTGGTGGTGGGCGTGTTGCTCGGCCTGGTGGCCGGGTATGCCGGCGGCCGTCTCGACGACCTGCTCATGCGGTTCGTCGACTTGCAGCTGTCCTTCCCCTTCATCCTGCTGGCCATCACCGTCATGGCCGTGCTGGGTCCCGGGTTGTGGAAGGTCATCGTCCTGATGGCCATCGCCCAGTGGGGCCAGTATGCCCGGGTGGTGCGGGGCGAGGTGATGGTGGTCAAGCAGATGGGGTTCGTGGAGGCCGCGCGCTGTATCGGCACCCCGCCGTGGATGATCCTGCGGCGCCACATCCTGCCGAACGTGATGAACTCCGTCGTCGTGCTGGCCACGCTGAACATCGCCAACAACATCCTGCTGGAGGCCGGCCTGACCTTCCTGGGGCTGGGGGTCGACCCCTCGACGCCGTCCTGGGGCGGCATGCTGGCCTCCGGCCGGGAGTACGTGACCACGGCGTGGTGGTTCGCCACCTTCCCGGGGCTCGCCATCATGTTCACCGTGCTCGGCTTCAACCTGCTGGGCGATTGGCTCCGGGACGTCCTGGATCCGAAGCTGGACGCCTAGCCGGCGCCCGCCGCAGGCGGCGGGTTTCCGGGGGGCGGGCAGGGGTGATGCCTGCCGCCTGGAGCCGATCGGGACGGTTGGGCCGCCGCGGCACTGCGACGGAGGGATCTGCGTTGAAACTGGAGGATCTCTTTGCGCCGGGCGGGTTGCTGGCTCCCGGCCGGAGCGGGCGGGCGGGGGCCAGGCTGCCCAGGGCCCAGTTCCTCCTGAGCGGGGAGGACGACGTGTGGACCGGGCTGGCCATGGTCGAACTGGCCGCGCGCCTGGGGTACGAATGCGAGGCCGGCGATCCGGAACGCCTCGTGGTCCGGCCGGGCCAGCGCCCGGCCCCGGGGGCGGTGCCCATCGTCCTGCAGGCCGGGCCCGGCGGGGCAGGCCGCCCCAGCGCGCGGTCCGGCCGGGCCGGGCCGGACGCCGGCTACGGGCGGGTCGAGGTGGTCCCTCAACTGGGCGGTGCCGAGTACGGCCTGCGCCTGTCCGCGGCCAGCACCCGCGACCTGTGGAAGCTGGCTGCCTGGCTGGCTGCCGTGGGGATCGGGCCTCTGGCCCCGGCCAGCGAGCCGGGGCGCGGCAGTGCCGGCAGCTCGGACCGTTGCCGGGACCTAGCTCCTGACCGCAGCAGGGACCGCGGTCGTGGCCGGGAGGGGGAGGCGGCGCCATGGCAAGCCGCTGTACGCCTTGATGCCTCGGGGCGCCTGGCCGAGGTGGCGCTGCGGGGTATCGAGTGGGAGCCGTGGCAACCGCGGGGCGATGGCAACTCCCGGGACATCCGCGAGGAGGGCCTGGGTCCTGAGGAGGCCGCCATGCCCCTCGATGACCTCTGGACGCCGCGAGGCTTTCTCGGCAGCAGCGACGGCCTGCAGCCGGACCGGGTGGCGGTGCACATTGAACCCGATGGTGCCACGGGGACCTGGGATCCGGAAGAGCTGGCAGGGCTCATCATGTTCGCCTTCCGGCTCGGTCTCGAGAGTACGGGCATGTCCTTTCCCCTGACGTCTGCCGGGTCCCCTCGCCGGCCTTTCCTCGTCAAACTGGCAGCCCCATCGGCGCCGGATGGTGGTGGGGAACCCGGCGGCCGGGGTCGCATCCGGCTTTGCCGGCGGGCGGGCGGGGCAGTGCTTTGGATCACGGGGGATGCCGCCGGCCGCGGGCGCGCCCTCCAATGGCTCGCAACCGCTCACGCTAGTGAGGTCCTGCGGCCGGCTGGATCGCGGCGGCCTGCCCTTGACAGCCCGGTGGTCGCCCTTGAGCGGGAAGCCGCCCGCCACCGGCGGGAGGTCGCAGCCAGGGAGGTACCCCGCCCTCTATTCGAGGCTGCCATCGTGCCTGAGGGGGAGCGGTTCCGGAAGGTTTGGTACGAGCGTGCCTTGCCGGCGATACGGGCGCGCTGCCGGCCGGACGATGAGGTGTGGGTGGACCTCCGTCTCGACCAGCCCGACGACACGCTGGAGGAAGTGGCTGTTGAGGTACATCGCTGCCTGACCCAACTTGGCTTTGCGCCGGACCGGGTGCACGTACGCGGCTTGCCCGCGTTCCGCCAGGGGCTGTTCTGGCTGCTGCAGGTGGTGCCGCCGGCCGTGGCGCAGCATGCGGGGGCCCACACTGTCATCATCGAGTTTGCCCGCGTCCAGCCCGCGGCCCGCAGCGGGATGGGCCAGGATGGCCAGGTACGGGCGGGCGGGGAGTCGGATGCCGGTGTCCCGCATCTGGACCTTCCCATTCGGTGGTTGCAGCCCCTTTACCCCGTGGACGAATTGCTGGCGGCTCGCACGGGCCTGCCTGTGGAGCGGATTGTCTTCAAGGCCATGGCGCCCGCTGGCGGACTCGGGCCCACGTATCGCGTCACCGTCGCCGATCGGGATGGCCAGGCGGTCTGGCGAGGGGAGTTCCGGGTGGCAGCCCGCCGGCGGCCGTACCAGGACGTGAACCCCCACCTGGGTCACGTCTACGTGGAGACAGGTCTTTGTCGTGTGGAGCGGGGCGATCGCGGCAGCGGAGGTGGGCGGCAGCCGGTCTTTGAGGAGCTCCTGCCCACGGGGGCCGAGTTGTTCTGGGATCGCTACCAGGCTGAGGCCCTTCCTCTCGTGGCCCGGCACTTGGAGGAGGCTGTGGGAGGGGACCTGCGGGCCGATCAGCAACCCTTCTTCCTGACCCTGGAGGTCGACGTCCAGCTGGATACTCGGGTCGACGAGCCCTTGGGTGTTCGGCAGGAATCGCTGAGCTTGGCCGAGGGATTACACGAGGATGTCTATTTCAATACCCTGGATTTCTTCGAGGAGTGGGGAAGGAAGCTGGCGGGAACACCCTTCACGGCACCGGGCAAAGTGGTACCCCGCGTCCGGGCCCGGCCTGGCAAGGGCACCATGGCTAAGGTTCGCCTCACCGGCGTGGGTATCGGGGCCCGGCTCCTGGGAGCCGCCTCATCCGATGGGGGCCGGCCCCGCGTGAACGTCTACGGCGTGACCGTCGACGCCGCAGGGCGGGCGCGGGCGACGCTGGCTCGTGCCGGCGGCACCGCCCCGACGGACGCGACGGAAATGGACTATGACGAAGCCGTCCAGCGGGCAGCCCGCGCCATCGGGGCACGTGTGGCCCAGGACTCAGCTCCCGCCGGCGGGGAGGCGGCTGTGTCCTGGCAACGGACCCTCTTCGACGACGAATCCCTGGGACAGTGGTTGGCCAAGGGTGGAAATCGTTCCGTTCGCTGGTCCGTGGCGGGACATTCCTTCGAGGGGCGACCCTTGTACCACGTGTTTACGGTCGGCCCGGGGAACGGAGGGATCCCTGCGACGGTGCCCGGGCAGGGGGCGGATGCGCGGGACCCGGATATCCTGGTGGTCCCGGCAAAGGCCACCCTCTTTCGGCCCACCGTACTGTTCAAGGCCCGGCACCATGCGAACGAGGTGTCGAGTACCAATGCATTGCTGGCGCTGGTGGAGCGGCACCTGGATGCCACCGCTGGGATCAACTGCGTCATGATGCCCCTGGAGAACACCGACGGCGCCGCGCTCCACCGCCGGTTGAGCCAGGAAAATCCGCGTTGGAGCCTGCATAGTGCCAGGTACAATGCCTTGGGGCAGGAGTACGCGGCGGAGTACTTCAGCGACAGGCCGCGAGCACCGGAGACCCGGGTGTTCCCGGACCTGTGGTCGCGGTGGTTGCCCGACGTCGTGGTGGATGAGCACGGGGTACCGTCCCACGAGTGGGTTCAGCCCTTCGGCGCCCACGGCGGAGGTCGCAAGTTCACCTCCTACTGGCTGCCGCGAGCTCTGATCTACGGGATCCTGCCGGTGTTCGCCACGGAAGATGGGGACGGGTGGGGCGCCAAGCAATACGAAATGGCTGAGTTCGTCGCCCGGTTCCTGGAGGACTGGCCGGCCATCGCCCGTGAGAACCGCCGCTGGCTGGCGGTCTACCGCAAGTACGCCGCCGACTGGCTCCCGGAGGTCTTCACGGTCGAGATGGTTCGGGACTTCGTGTGCTACCGCTGGCCCGTGCGCCCCGATCCTGGCGGCCGCTACGCGATGCAGCGCCATCCGGAGATCACCGGGGTGGAGTTCATCACCGAGGCAGCCGACGAGACCGCCACGGGCCCCTATCTTGAAACCTGTGCCATGGCGCACCTGGCCGTGGACCTGGCCATACTGGCCTGGCTCAAGCGACAACCGGTGACGGTCGAAGAAACCGTGACAGCCTGGGGCGAAACGGTCCACCGGGAGCGCCGGCGGCGGCGCCCATGGTCAGCAGGGTGCCGAGGGCCGGCGGATACGGCGCGAGCCGGTGGATCCTCCGAGGGACGGGTGATGTCATGAACGCCGCCATCGACCTGAACTGCGACCTGGGCGAGAGCTTCGGGCCCTACAGCATCGGCATGGACGACGCCGTCCTGCCCCTGGTTTCCTCCGCCAACATCGCCTGCGGGTTCCACGGCGGCGACCCGAGGGTGATGGAGCGTACGGTGGAGCGAGCTGCGGAACTGGGGGTCGGCATCGGCGCCCACGTGGGTTACCCCGACCGGGTAGGCTTCGGGCGGCGGGAAATCCAAGCCACGGCCGGCGAAGTCCGGACCGACGTGATCTACCAGATCGGGGCCCTGTACGCCTTTTGCCGGGCGCTCGGTGTGGAACTGCAGCACGTCAAGCCCCACGGCGCCCTCTACAACCAGGCCGCCCGCGACGCCGTGCTGGCCCAGGCGGTCGTCGCCGGGATCGCGGCCTTCGACCGCCGGCTCATCGTCCTGGCTCCGCCGGGGAGCCAGCTGGCCCGGGCGGCCGTCGCGGCGGGGCTGCCGGTGGCGCTGGAAGGTTTCGCCGACCGGGGCTACAACCCCGACGGCAGCCTGGTCAGCCGCCGCCAGGACGGGGCCGTGCTGCACGACCCCGCGGAGGTGGCGGGGCGCGCCCTGCGCATGGTGCGGGAAGGCAAGGTCCGGGCCGTCGACGGCAGGGATGTGACCCTGACGGTGCAGAGCCTCTGCATCCACGGGGACAACCCCGCCTCGGTCAGCCTGGCCCGGGCCGTCCGCCAGCGCCTTGAGGCGGCGGGCGTGGCCATCCGGCCGCTGCGGGCCATCGTGGGCCACCAGGCGTAGCGGTGGCATTTCCGGACGTCACGACGCCTTGTCGACCAAACAGGATTTCCATGAGGCCTGCCAGGCCGCTGGGGGGGAACCGGATGACCGCAGGGACCGGCGGGGAGCCCGCCCGGGATGCGGGCGGGCGGGCGGAAGAACCCCGCTTTCTCCGGGCGGGTGACTGCGGCCTTTACGTGACCTTCACCCAGGTCATCGACCCCGCCGTAAACCGGCAGGTCCACCGGCTGGCCCGCACGGTGCAGTCCGGCCGCTGGCCGGGGGTAGTGGACCTGGTTCCGGCTTACGCCAGCCTGTACATCCGTTATGACCCCTTGACGGTCACCTTCGAGGAACTGGTGCGCCGGTGCCGCGAGCAACTGGAGGACCCGGGCGACAATCCCCCGGAACCGGCACGCGTCTGCCTCCTGCCCACGGTGTATGGTGGCGAGTGGGGGCCCGATCTGGAGGAGGTGGCCCGGCAGCACGGCCTGACCCCCGCAGAGGTGGTGCGCCTGCACGCGGGCCGCGACTATTTCGTCTACTTTCTGGGCTTCGCCCCGGGATTTCCCTTCCTCGGGGGGCTTGACCCCAGGCTGGCGACCCCCCGTCGCTCCGTGCCCCGAACGCGGGTTCCGGCCGGTTCGGTGGGCATCGCGGGCGCGCAGACGGGCGTCTACCCCGTGGAGAGCCCGGGCGGGTGGAACCTGATCGGCCGCACGCCGGTGCGGCTGTTTGACCCGGCCGCCTCGCCCCCGGCCCTGCTCAGGCCGGGCCACTTCGTCCGGTTCGTGCCCGTGGACGCCGGCGAATACCGCCGCATCGAGCTGGCCGTGGCCCGCGGCGCGTACCGGCCCCAGTGGGTTCCGCGGGAGGCTCCGCACGAGGAACGGGACGACGGCGCATGATGGAGATCCTGAACCCCGGCCTGTACACCACCATCCAGGACCTGGGACGCCCCGGCCTGCAGCACCTGGGGGTACCGGTGCAGGGGGCCGCCGACGTAGCCGCCCTGATCCTGGGCAATCGCCTGGTGGGCAACGAGCCAGGGGCGGCGGCTCTGGAAATCACCCTGCTGGGCCCGTCCATCCGGTTCCACGCGCCGGCGGCCATCGCGGTCACCGGGGCCGACCTGGGTCCCACCCTCGACGGGCGGCCGCTGCCCACCGGCCAGGTGGTCCTGGTGGAACGCGGCGGCGTGCTGGCCTTCCGTGGCGGTACCCGGGGGTGCCGGGCCATGCTGTGCGTAGCGGGCGGCATTGCGGTGGAACCGGTGGCCGGCAGCCGCTCGTCGGATCCCCTGGGTCGCTTGGGCGGGCTGCCTGGGAGGCCCGGCCTGCCCCTGCAGGCGGGCGACCGGCTCCCTCTGGGCCGGCCGGCGGTTCCTCTGGAAACCCTGGCCGGCCGGCGGGTGCGGTGGACCTTCGTTCCCGACGCCTTTGTGGCCCGGGTGGTGCCCGGCCCCCAGGCCGGGTTCTTCCCGCCCGAGGCCTGGAAGGTGTTCTGGGAAAGCGAGTATACGGTCACCGCTGCGTCGGACCGCATGGGCATCCGGCTGGAGGGACCCCCCGTGCCCCGGCCTCCCGGGGAGGTCCTCTCCGAAGGCCAGCCCCTGGGCGCCATCCAGGTGCCGCCCAGCGGGCAGCCCATCGTGCTGCTGGCGGGGAGGGCCACCGTGGGGGGCTACCCCAAGCTGGGGGTGGTGGTCACCCCCGACCTGTCGCTGCTGGCCCAGGCGCGGCCGGGCGACCGCATCCGCTTCCGCCCCATGGACGGCTCGCGGGCGGAAGAACTGTACCGCCACTGGTGGAGGCTGCTGCACAGCCAGCGGGTGATCGTCCCGGGGCTTGCCACGGGCGACCAGGGGCCGGCTCCGGACGCCGGTCGCCGGGAGGGTCGGCTGCCCGGCGCCGGCCCGGCACCTCCGCTGTCGTAGCGGGCGCTCCCCGTCAGGACCGCGCCGGGGTGACCTGGCCGGACCCTCACCCCAGGCCGCCCGGCTCCACGCCCATGAGCCGGGCCAGCATGCGCACCTGGCCGGTGTGGTAGGCGAAATGCTGGATCATCTGGTTGACGACCCACAGCACGGTCAGGTGTTCCGCCGGGGTGCCCCGGAAGCCCGGCGGCATGGTGCGTGGCTGCAGCAGGTAATCCATATCCCACTCGGCCATCCGGGCGTCGGTGTGGGCCCACACCGCCTGCAGATAGCCGAAGAGGGCCTCCCGGGTGGCCAGCTCCCGCGACCGCCGGGGCTGCATGTTCTTCTGAAGGATCACCGCGTTGACGAACCAGTCCTCGGACTGGGCCAGATGGCGGACGCACCAGGCGGCGGAGTTGACCCCACCCGGCGGCACCCAGTGAAGCTGCTGGTCGTCCATGGCCGCGGTGCACTGCAGGAGGACCTGACGCCACCCGCGCAGGTTGGGCAAAAAGAACTCCGCCGCGGTGAGCGGGCGTCCCGCCGTGGCCGCTGCCGTTACCATGCGTCCTCCCCCCGGTCAACAGTTTCTTCTCCTGCCCTTGCCGAGAACGACCCCGGGACAGCCTGGCCGGAGGGGCCGGGGCTCGACTTAAAGCAACCCCGCGCCCGCCCCGCGGCCGGCCGCCTCCGCCGCCAGCTCGATGAGGCCGCGGGCCATGGACCCGAAGCTGGCAAAACGGGGGTCCTGGGTCTGCCCCGCCCTCCACCGGTAGTAGATCTGCTGAAGGATGACGGCCAGCTTGAAGTAGGCGAAGACCAGATACCAGCCGATGCCGCTCACGTCGCGGCCGGTGCGCAGGGCGTACCGGTGGACGAACTCGCCGCGCCGCAGAAAACCCGGGCAGGTGGTCACCGTAGGCAGGCCGTTGCGCAGGACCTCGGGATCGTCGGGGTGGACCCAGTAGCTCAGGCTGACACCCAGGTCGAACAGGGGATCCCCGACCGTGGCCATCTCCCAGTCCAGCACCGCCACCACCCTGTCGAGGGACGGGTCGAGGATCATGTTGTTCAGCTTGAAGTCGTTGTGGATCAGGGCGGTGCCCGCCGGCTCGGGAACCCGTTCCTCCAGCCAGGGCAGCAGGTACGCCAGGGCGGGGATGGGTTCCGTCTCCACCCGCCGCCAGCGGCCGGCCCAGCCCTCCAGTTGCCGGCGGACGAACCCCTCCGGCCGCCCCAACCCCGACAGCCCCGCCTGTCGGTAGTCCACGGCATGGAGATCGGCCAGGGTGTCCACCACCCGCTGGGCGATGCGGCGGCAGGTTTCGGGAGGCGGGGTCCGACCGCCGGGGAACTGGTCGTCGACCACCACGCCGGGCCGGTATTCCATCACATAGAAAGGCGCCCCCAGCACGGAGGGGTCGGGACAGACGGCCAGCGGCCGCGGGGCCAGGGGGAAGACGGGGTGCAGGTGGTGCAGGATGGTGGCCTCCCGCACCATGTCGTGGGCCCGGGGCGGCAGCGGGCCGAAGGGCGGCCGGCGCAGCACGGCCTGCCAATCCCCGGCCCGCAACCAGTAGGTCAGATTGGACGCCCCTGCGGGGAACTGCCGTACTTCCACAGGAGGTCCCGGAAACGCGGGCACCTCCCGCTCCAGGAACGCCGTCACCGCATCCAGGTCCAGTTCCTCTCCCGGCCGCACGGGAATGGTGCCGGGCGGGAACCCATCCCCACCCGGACCGGCCAGGCGCTGGCTTTCCGGCTGGCTCATGGCTGGCCTCCCAATTCCTTGAAGATCCGCCGGGCCACCACCACCCGGTGGACCTCATCGGGGCCGTCATAGATGCGGGCCGCCCGCGCCTCGCGGTAGAACAGCTCCAGGGGCGTGTCCCGGGAATAGCCCAGGGCTCCGTGCACCTGCAGGGCGCGGTCCACCACGCGGTGGAGGACCTGGGCCCCGAAGAACTTGATCAGCGAGATCTCCTTGCGGGCATCGAGCCCCTGATCCATGCGCCAGGCCGCATACAGGGTCAAGAGGCGTGCCGCCTGGATCTCGGCGTAGGAGTCGGCCACGAAGTTCTGGATGGTCTGGAACTCTGCCAGCTTCTGGCCGCGGGTCTCCCGGGTCAGGGCCCGCCGCACCATCAGCTCGAAGCTGCGGTTCATCACGCCGATCCAGCGCATGGCATGGGTGATCCGCCCGGGGCCCAGGCGGGCCTGGGCGATGCGGAAGCCCTCTCCCACGGGCCCCAGGGTGTTCTCCACGGGCACGCGGCAGTCCTCGAGGACGATCTCGTCGTGGGTGCCCAGGCCACCCCCATCGTCCATCACGGGGATCTGGCGGACGATGCGGAAGCCAGGCGTGTCCGTAGGCACGATGATCATGGTGGCCCGCTGGTGGGGCGGCGCGCCGGGGTCGGTGACGGCCATGACGATGGCAAAGGCCGACCGGGAGGCGTTGGTGATGAACCACTTGTGGCCGTTGATCACCCAGTGGTCGCCGTCGCGCACCGCCCGGGTCCGGATGGTGGTGGGATCGGAACCCGACACCTCCGGTTCGGTCATGGCGAAGCAGCTATCGATCTCGCCGGCCAGGTTGGGCTTGAGGAACCGTTCCTTCTGCTCGGGCGTGCCGAACATCCAGAGGATCTCCTGGTTGCCGGTGTCCGGGGCGCTGGTTCCGAAGGCCCGCGGCGCCAGGGGGCTCCGCCCCAGGATCTCGTTCATCAGCGCCAGGGTCACCATGCCCATGCCCAGGCCCCCGGCCTCCCTGGGCATGTGGGGGGCCCAGAGCCCCGCCTCCTTCACCGCCTGCTGGATGGCCTTCATGCGCTCTTCGGGCAGCGTGCCGGTCCGGAAGAACTCGGCCTCGGCCGGGTAGACGTGCTCGTCCATGATGGCGCGGGTGCGTTCCAGGACGGCTTCCTGCTCGGGGGTCGGCCGGAAATCGTACACGAGCATCACCCCGGTGGCGCTTCGCGCAGCGGGCCCTCGCCCGAACCGCCGCCTTCCGGCGGGCGGGCCGCCCGGCGGTAGGAGTTGGCTTCGCTGCCGAGAAGGAAATACCTGCATGCCCGGCGCCGGCCGGGTGGCGGCCCGTCTCCGGCCGCCCGGCCGGGTGGAAGGAGGCGGCCGTCACGTGGGCGTTCTCGATCGTTTCCGGCTGGACGGGAAAGTGGCCCTGGTCACCGGAGGCAGCCGCGGCCTGGGCCTTCAGATCGCCCAGGGTCTGGGGGAGGCCGGGGCGGCCGTGGCGATCACGGCCCGCAAGGAGGAGGGCCTGCGCGAAGCGGAGGAGCAGCTGCGCTCCCAGGGGATCCGGTGCCTGGCCCTGCGCTGCGACGTGACCGACTACGACCAGGTGGTGGCCACCGTCAACCAGGTGGTCGAAGCCCTGGGTGGCCTGGACATCCTGGTCAACAACGCGGGGGCCACCTGGGGCGCCCCCCTGTTCGAGATCCCCCTGGAAGCCTGGGACAAGGTGATCCGGACGAACCTGCACGGCACCTTCTACATGAGCCGCGAGGCGGCCCGGGTGATGGTGGACCGGGGCCGGGGAGGCCGGATCATCAACGTCGCCTCGGTGGCAGGCCTGCGGGGCAGCGACCCGCGGGTGATGCAGACCCTGCCCTACAACACCTCCAAGGCCGGGGTGATCAACTTCACCCGCGACCTGGCGGCCAAGCTGGCGGAATACGGCATCACGGTGAACTGCATCGCGCCCGGGTTCTTCCCGACCAAGATGACCCGGGGCATCCTGGCCCAGTACCGGCCCCTCATCGAGCAGTCCGTTCCCCTGCGGCGGCTGGGCGGCGAGCGGGACCTGCAGGGCGCGGTGCTGCTGTTCGCGTCCGAGGCCGGGTCCTACATCACGGGCCAGGTCCTGGCCATCGACGGGGGGATCACGGCCGTCTGAGGGCGCGGGCGGCCGGCGGCGGCCGGGCCTGAAAGCCCGGTGGGCGGGGGGGCCCGGGCGGCGTCCCCGGCGGCGGGTGGCACGCACCGCCGGCACCGCCCGGGAGGGGCACGGCCGCGAGGACGCGGGCCAAGGAACACGGGCCCGGAGGGCCGGGACCGCTCCAGACCGCCCGCCCCCACTTCCCGTCCCGGCCCGGAGCCTGGCCGCCGTTGACGCCCGCCGTGCCCGGGCCTATGATCAGGGTGAACAAGACCATCGGGAAGTCGGTACCGGGGGTGCCCTCACGGGCTGAGAAGCGCCGGGAGCCGGGACGCGGCACCGCGCTACCCTTCGGACTCGATCCGGGTCATACCGGCGTGAGGAAGGTACCGCATGACCGCCTGGGGCGGCTTCACGCGACCCACCTCCAGCCGGGGGTGGGTTTTCTTTCCTCTGCCTCCCGCCGGACCGGAACGGGCAGGTTCTCCCTGCCATCCCGGCCGGGGGGTGCGCCTCGCCGGCCCCGCGAGCCCCCGGTTCCGTCCCGGAACCGCAAGGGGGGCTCGCCATGGCCGGTTCGTCCCGTCACCTGCAGTTCCGCGAGATCGTGATCCTCACGTTCATCGCGGCCGCCTGTTCCGTGGTGTTCATCAACGCCTGGGGGTTGTGGTCGCTGGCCCAGGCCGTCCATCCCGTCCTGGCCGAAACCACCTACGGCATCTGGTTTGTCGCCAGCACCCTGGCCGCCTACATCATCCAGAAGCCGGGGGTGGCCTTCGTGGCGGAGCTGGCTGCGGCCGCGGGCGAGCTGGTCCTGGGCAGCCCGGACGTGCTCTGGGTGCTGCTGTACGGTGGGCTGCAGGGGCTGGGGGCCGAGGCGGCCTTCGCCCTGCTCCGCTACCGGCGGTTCGACCTGCCGGTGCTGGCGCTGTCCGGCGCCCTGGCCGCCGTCGCCAGCATCCCGCTGGATGCCGTCACGGGGTACTTCACCGGCATGCAGCCGGGCGTGCTGGCGGGCGCGGTGGCCGTACGGCTGCTCAGCGGCGCCGTGGTGGCCGGTGTCTTCACCAAGGTGCTGGTCGACGGCCTGGCCCGCACCGGGGCCCTCAACGGCTTTGCCGTGGTGAGGAACCGGCGGGACCGGGGCGCAGGGCTGGCGGGCTGAGATGGGGCGGCATGCGGTGCGGTCGGGCGCCCCGGCGGGCCCGGCGGCCAACCCCCCAGCGGCCACCCCTGGGCCGGCCGGCGGCTCGACCCCGAACCCGGTGTCCCCGGGCCAGGGGCTGCCGGAGCCGTCGCGGGCGGCGGCTGCCTGCCGCGATCTGACCATCCGCTACCCGGACCGGCGCGACCCGGCCCTGCGGGGCGTGAGCCTGTCCATACCCGCCGGGCAACGGGTGCTGCTCCTGGGCCCCAGCGGCTCCGGTAAGAGCACCCTGGCGCTGGCCCTGGCCGGGTTGATCCCGGCCGTGGTGGAGGCCGAGGTGAAGGGGATCCTGGAACCGGCGCGGCAGGCCGGCGTGCTCTTCCAGGACCCCGAGGCCCAGTTCTGCCTGTTCACCGTGGACGAAGAGGTGGCGTTCGGCCTCGAGAACCGGTGCGTGCCGCCGGCGGCCATGCCGGCCCGGGTGGCCCGGGCGCTGGCGGCCACGGGCCTCGACGTTCCCTTCGGGCACCCGATCCACGCCCTCTCGGGCGGGCAGAAGCAGCGCCTGGCCCTGGCGGCAGTGCTGGCGCTGGAGCCGGACATGCTCATCCTGGATGAGCCCACGGCCCAGCTGGATCCGGCAGGGCGGGCCCTGGTGCTGGAAAACCTCTACGGCCTGGGGCGGCAGGTCACCGTCCTGGTGGTCGAGCACAACCTGGACGGGGTGGTGGACTGGGTCGACCGCGTGGTGCTGCTCGGCCCCTCGGGCACCCTCCTGGCCGACGGCCCGCCGGACCGGGTCCTGGCTGAGCAGCGGGCCGCCCTGGACGCCTTCGGCATCTGGCGGCCCCGCTCCTGGGGCCCCTTCTGGGTACCCCAGGTAGAGGCGTTCCGCCGGTCCGCGCCGCCCGCCGCCCTACCCGGTGCCGCCTCCGGCCGGGCGTCCGGCCCGGCGCCGGCGGGAACGGAGTGGACCGGCGCGGGCGAGCAGTCCCTGGGCGCCCCAGCCATCGCACCGCAGGCGGAGGTGCCTTCCAGTCTGGACGGGGCAGCCTCCCCAGGCTCTGGCCCAGGCTCCGCGGGGGCGGCGGCCGGCTTCCCCGGAGCGAGGAACGGGCCCGGCGCGCTCCCGGGCCGGTCCGCCCTGCCCCTGGTGCGGATGGAGGGCGTCACCGCAGCCCACGGCTCGCGCACCGTCTGGTCGGGGGTCAGCCTGACCCTCCGGCCGGGGGAGTGGGTGGCCGTACTGGGCGCCAACGGCAGCGGCAAGTCGACCTTCCTGCAGGTGGCCGCGGGCCTGCAACCGCCCGCCGCCGGCCGGGTCGTCCACGGGCCGGCCCTCAAGGGGCGGCCCGGCGAGACCGCCCGGATCGGCTTCGTGTTCCAGAACCCCGAGCACCAGTTCGTCACGGACACCGTGCACGACGAGATCGCCCTGGGCGGGCGGCTCGCAGGTGTGCCGGAGGCGGAGCTGGCAGCCCGGGTGAAGGCCCTGATCCAGCGATTCGGGCTGGAGGGGCTGGAGGCCGTTCATCCCTACACCCTCTCCCAGGGCCAGAAGCGGCGCCTCAGCGTGGCCAGCATGCTGGTGGTGCCGCGGCCGCTGCTTTTCCTGGACGAACCCACCTTCGGCCAGGACGCCCGCACGGCGGCCGCCCTCCTAGGGGAACTCATGGAAGTGTACCGGCAGGGAACCACCCTGGTCATGGCCACCCACGACCTGGAGCTGGCGCTGGCCGTGGCGACCCGGGTGCTGGTCTTCGGCCAGGGCCGGCTGCTCTATGACGGCCCGCCGGCAGGCCTGGCGGACGACCCGGCCGCGGCGGCCGCCGCCGGGCTGAGGGGCCTGGCGGGCCCGGGGACGGTTCCCGGCGACGGGGTGGCGCCCCCGGGACGGCCGCCGGCCTGCCCAGGCCGGCGCGCGGCGGCAGGCTCCGGCCCGTCCCGGGCGGATCGACCTTCGCCGGGGGGCCCGCCGGCGGGGTCGCCGGAACCCGGGCCGGCGGAGGCCGGCGCAGGGACCCCGGGCGCGCTGCCCGGGGCCGGTGGGCGGTCCTGGCTGGGGCGGGTTCATCCGGCGTGGAAGCTGGCGGCCCACCTGGCTGCTGCCGCCCTGGTGCTGGCGACGGGCGATCCGGCGGCGCTGGCCCTGCTGCTGGCGGTGCCCTTGCTGCTGGGCTGGATTCTGGGCGGGCTGGGACTCCGGCGCTGGCTGGTGTCCATGGCGCCCTTCGTCCTGGTGGCCGCCACCCGCATCTGGACGCTGGGCGCCTTCGGCCGAGGCGAGCACGTGGTGGGGCAGGTGCTCTGGTACCGGTTCACGGCCGAGGGACTGGAACACGGGCTGGTGGTGGGCCTGCGCCTGCTCACCCTGGGTGCCCTGGGCGTGCTCTACGCCCGTACCACCGGCCTCAGCGAGCTGGTGCTGGGCCTGGTCCAGCAGTGGCGGCTGAGCCCCCGCTGGGCTTACGGCCTCCTGGCGGCCCTGCGCTTCGTGCCGCTGTTTCAGGAAGAGCTCGGCCGGGTGCGCCAGGCCTTCCGGGTACGGGGCCTGCTCGAGCGGGGTCCCGCCGGGCGCCTGCGGGCCCTCTATCGGTATAGCCTGGCTCTGCTGGTCCACGCCATCCGCACGGCCGAGGTAGTGGCCGTGGCCCTCCAGGCCCGGGGCTTCGACGGCAGCCGCCACCGCACGTACTATCGCACCCTGCCGGCAGGGTGGCGGGAAGCGGGGTACGCCGCCCTGCTACTGGGAGCCGGTGTGGCGGCCTTGATGGCCGCCCGCGGGCTGCAAGGGAGCTTGCCGTAGGGACGGGAGCTTGTCACAGGGGGGATGGGCTTTGATGAACCGGCGCAACGGGCAGCAAGGGAAAGGGCAGGGTCCCGGAGGGGGTCCGGGTCAGCCGCCGTCGGGCCCGCCATCAGGCCGCCAGCAAGAGCGCGCCGGCGTGGAGCAGGGTGCCGGCGAGCCCGCAGGCCTGGCGGCCGAGCTCTGGCGCCAGAACCAGGACCTGGCTGCCGGCTGCCTGGACCATCCCTTCGTCCAGGGCATCGCCCGGGGCGACCTGCCCCGCAGCAAGTTCATCTGGTACGTGGGCCAGGACGCGACCTACCTGGAGTCCTTTGCCCGCGCCTATGCCCTGGCCATCGCCAAGGCGCCGGACCGGGAGACCATGGTGACCTTTCACCGCTTGCTGCAGGGCGTGCTGCAGGAGCTGCGGCTGCACCACGGCTACGCCGCCCGCTGGGGAGCCGTCCTCCATCCCGAACCCTCCCTCGCCACCCGGGCCTACACCGGTTTCCTGCTGGACGTGGCCTGGTCCCGGGGCGTGGGGGCTATCGCGGCGGCCATGACCCCCTGCATGCGGCTCTATGCCTTCCTCGGCCGGTCCCTCCTGGGCCGGGTCGCACCCGGCAACCCGTACCGGGAATGGGTGGAAACCTACGGCAGCCCGGATTTCGCGGCGCTGGCCGCGCAGCTGGAGGGAGTTCTCAACCGGTGGCACGGTGAAGCGGGCGGCCCGGCCGGGGTGGCCCCCCTCTACCGCACGGCCATGGAGCTGGAACGGGCCTTCTTCGATGCGGCCTGGCACGCCGGCTAGCGGCCTGGCGGGCCGGCCGGGCGTTGCCGGGCTGCGCCTGGCGCGCCGGGGGCAGGCGGTGAGGCGGAGCGGGGCCCATCGCCTGCTCCTCACCGCCCCTCTTCGCCCAGCACCAGTTCCAGCAGCACCAGCTCGGGTCGGCAGAGCAGCCGGATCCAGGGGCGGGGGGTGCCCAGGCCCGCGGCGATGAACCACCAGGTGCCGCCAACCTGGAACCAGCCCCGGTCGTAGGTGGGGAACCAGCCCTGCCCGGGAATCCACAGGGCGCCCAGCAACGGCAGGCGAACCTGGCCGCCGTGGGTGTGGCCGCCCAGGGCCAGCCCGGCGCCGAGCTCGGCGGCGGCCCGGCGGATGCCCCCGGCCGGCGCGTGGGCCAGCAGGACCACAGGCCATCCCGGCGGCGCCCCGGCCAGAGCGGCCCCCAGGTCGTCCCGGCCGGTGTGGGGGTCGTCCACCCCCGCCAGATAGACCCCGGCAGGCCCCTGTTCCAGGCGGGCTCCCTGGTTGACCAGGAGGTGGACCCCCGTCCCCTCCAGCTCGCGGCGCAGGCGGCTCCACCCGTACAGGTGGTCGTGGTTGCCGGGGACCAGGTACACGGGCCACCGCCGCGCCAGCCGCCGCAGGAGCTCGACCCCCCGCCGGGCAGGGAGCCCCTTGCCCTCGGCCAGGTCGCCGGTGAAGACCACGGCATCCGGTTGCCACGCCTCGATCCAGCGGAGGAGCGCCGCCTCGGACACCCGGTACACCGGCGCATGGAGGTCTGTCAGGTGGGCGAGGCGCAGCCGGGACGGCCGCGCTGCCGCGGCCCGCAGGGTGGCGGACGACGCGGTGCCGCCCTGCCGGGCGGCAGGGGATGGAGGGGCGCCCTTGGCCGCCGGGCCAGCGGCCGGTGTGCTGCGGGGCCGCACCGGCCGCTTTGGGGGCCGGGGGATCGGAAGGGGTACCGGCCGCCCGCCGCGGGCGGCGGCGCCCAGGGAGAGGCGGTAGGCGCGGACCCTGAGCCAGCGGGGCTCAACCAGATAGCCCCACGCGACCACCGCCAGGACGAACACGGCCAGAAGCCGCAACAGATCCGGCAAGGCGGTGCCGGCCCAGAAGGCCGGTACCGCCAGGGCGTGGATGCCCAGGCCCGGGATCCCCTGGGCGGGGATGGTCCGGGGATGCGGCCCGGGGGTGGGACATGCCGAGGCTGGGGACACCCGGGTGGGGATGCCCCGTGCCCTCACCCGGCGCTCCTCCCGCCAGCGGGGACGGGGGCCTGCAGGAGGCTCGCCCCTCCGGCACCCGTCCCCTCACGGCGCCTCTCTCCTCGTCCCGCCAGGCGACCGGACTCTCCCCGGGGCGGGCGCCCTGCGCCCGGGGTGCCTTCCGGGGGCCAGGCACCCTCCAGGCGCAGAAGGCGCTCCTTCACGCCGGGCCCTCCGCCCGAGTACTGCCCCAGCCGGCCCCCAGCGCCCACCACCCGGTGGCACGGGATGAGCAGGGCGATGGGGTTGGCGGCCACGGCGTTGCCCACGGCCCGCGCGGCGCCGGGGCGCCCCACGGCCCGGGCGATCTCGCCGTAGGTGCGGACCTGCCCCCGGGGAATGCGGTGCACCTCCTCCAGGACCTTCCGGGTGAAGGGAGAAAGTCCGGCGCCCTCCAGATCGAGGGTCAGCGGGACGGGCTTGCCGGCAAACCACGCATCCAGCAAGGCTTGCCAGTGGGGACGGCGGCTGTCGTCCCGCCGGGCACCGGCCGCCCACCCGCCCCGCGCCGAAGCGGTGCGCGGGGCGGGCCTGGCCGCCCCGCAGGGCCTGCCACCGGCCGGTCCGGGCGCCGGTTCCCCGGCCGGGGAGGGTTCCTGGACGGGCCCGCCGGTACGGCCGCCGGCGCGGGCCGGGCGGCCGGGTTCTTCCAGCTCCAGGGCCCGCAAGCCCCGCGGGGACCAGACCACCCGGGCAGGGCCCACGGGGGTTGAAACCACCGTATACCGCAAGTCGCCTTCTCCCGCGGGACGGGATGCCTGGCTATCGTTCTTGCCCATGAAGGGGTCCCTCCCACCCGGCGATCCCCGCGGCCGGCCACCCGGGCCACCCGGGCCCTTGGCCCGGAGGCGGCCGGCTCCAGGCGGCCGGCCGCGGCAGGACCTGCCTTGCCGGAATCGAACCTTCCTGCGGAAACCCGGGCGCCTGGGCGCAGGGTCAAAACCTGGAGGGGTCGGAATCCACCACCATGGTCGAATCCATCCTGCACAAACTCTTCGCCTGGGGGTGCGCCATGTACCTGCCGCCCGAGCCGGAGGAAGACTCCTTTTTCCGCGCTCGCTACTACGCCGTGTACCGGTTCCTCCACCGCAACGACGTCACCATCGTGCAGGACCGGGAACGGCGCTACTTCCTCTGGGAAGGGGGACCCGAGCTACGGCAGGTCGGGATGGAAGAACTGGGCCGGCTGCTGCTGGCCGGTGCCGTCCTGCCCATGTCGGAACCCCAGCCCCTGCCAGGACTTTACGCCCACATGCGGCCTGTCTACAACCCCATGCGGCGCACCTTCGAGTTCCGCCGGCGGTGAGGCAGCCGGTGCCGGGTTCCGGCCGGAGCCCTCTCACGCCGTGCGGGAGCCTTCGCGTCCCGCTGCCGCCGAGAGGGTCGCGGCCAGGGCCCGCTCGCCGCCCTGAGCAGCCGGGCCGTCCTGGACGCGGGCCGGGTGCGGAGCCGCCGGGCAGGGGACAAGGGGCGAGGGGCGAGGGGCGCGGTGGCGCCGGCGCCGAAGGCGGCCCCGCCAGGATGCTCCGGCGGGGTGCTCAGGCCGGCGCCACCACGTCGCCCGCCCCGCCGCCGGCCTCGCCCAGGCCGCGCCACCGGGCCGGTCCGGGGAAGTACCGCTGGCGGAACCGGCGTGCCAGCTGCACGGCGCGCCGGGCCGCCTCTTCCGGCGTGGCGGCGAATTCCAGGGGGATGGTGCGGCGGTGGTCGAGGAACCGGCCGTCGGTGAGCACCGTCCGGATCCGGTCGGACCAGCCGCCGGTCCCGGCCAGGACCACCACGGGGCGCCCGTTCAGATAGGAAGCGGACAGCTCGCCCAGGGTGCCGTTGCCGCCGCCCATCATGAGCACTGCGTCGGCGCTGTGGATCAGGACCAGGCTCCGCCACTCCATGCCGAGCCCCGTGGTCAGGGGAACGGCCAGCCAGGCGTTCCCCTCCCGGGGGTCGTCACCCGGCAGGATGCCCACCGTCAGGCCCCCGGCTTCCCAGGCGCCCCGGGACACGGCGGCCATCACGCCGTCGCGCCCTCCGGTCAGCACCACCGCCCCCAGGCGGGCCAGGGCGGCCCCCGTCTCCACCGCCGCCCGGTAGAGGTCCGCCGGGATGGCTCCCGAGTCGCCGATCACCGCCACCCGCAGCGGCGGCTGGGCGGGGGGCATGCCTCCAGGGTGGGCGGGCAGGTCGTCCTGCCGGTACTCCGCAGGGTGATCCACGGGCAACCCTCCTTGCCGTCAGGCCTCGCGCCGGGCACGCCCTTCGACCCCGGCGGCCAGTTCTTCCTGCTCGCCGTGCTGCAGCAGCCAGAGGCGGTGGTAGAGGCCACCCCGGGCCAGCAGCTCCCGGTGGGTGCCCACCTCCCGGATGCGTCCCCGGTGCAGCACGATGATGCGGTCCGCGTGCTGGATGGTGGAGAGCCGGTGGGCGACGATCAGCGTGGTCCGGCCCCGGGTCAGCTGCCGCAGCGCCTCCTGGATCAGCTGCTCCGTCTCCGTGTCGATGTTGGCCGTGGCCTCGTCCAGCACCAGGATGGTGGGATCGTACGCCAGGGCGCGGGCGAAGGCCAGGAGCTGGCGCTGGCCCGCCGAGAGGGTCGAACCCCGCTCCGTCACGGGCTCGTCGTAGCCCCGCGGCAGGCGCCGGATGAACTCGTCGGCCCTGGTGAGCCGGGCGGCCCGCTCCACGGCGGCGTCGGAGATGGCCGGGTTCCAGAGGCGGATGTTGTCGCGGACGGTTCCGGTGAAAAGGAACACGTCCTGCTGGACCACGGCGATGTGGCGGCGCAGCTCCTCCTGGGGCCATTCCCGCACATCGATGCCGTCCACCCGCACGGCGCCCCGCTGGACGTCGTAGAAGCGGGCCATCAGGCTGAGGATCGACGTCTTGCCGGCGCCCGTGTGGCCGACGAAGGCCACCGTCTCGCCGGGTTCGACCCGGAAGGATACGTTCTGCAGCACCCACTCCTCATCCCGGTAGGCGAACCAGACGTGATCGAACTCCACGGCCCCCCGCACCCGGGCCGGCACCCGGGGACGGGCGGGGTCGACCACCGCCGGCGGCGTGTCCAGGACCCCGAAGATGCGCTCCGCCGAGGCCATGGCGGACTGCAGGATGTTGAACTTCTCGGCCAGTTCGGTGATGGGCCGGAAGAACCGCTGCACGTACTGGATGAAGGCCACCAGGACGCCCAGCTCCAGCTGCCGGCCCAGCACCTGGGCGCCGCCGTAGGCCACCACCAGGGCCAGGGCCAGGGACGACAGGAAGTCGATCACCGGGCGGAACACGGCGAAGATGGTGACTTGGCGCATGGTGGCCTGGAAGTAGGACCGGTTGATCTGGTCGAACTCGGCGAACTGCTCCCGCTCGCGGCGGAAGACCTGGATGATCCGCATCCCCGAGATGTTCTCGGCCAGGAAGGCGTTGATCCGGGCCAGCCGCACCCGCACCTGGCGGTAGGCCGCCCGCGCCTGGGTGCGGAACACGGCCGCCGCCGCCACCACCAGGGGCAGGACGGCAAAGGCGGTCAGGGCCAGGCGGGCGTTGTAGGCCAGCATGATGCCGGCGATGCCCAAGAGCACGAACAGGTCGCGGAAGAGGTTGACCACCACGCTGGTGTACATCTCGTTGAGGGTCTCCACGTCGTTGGTGACCCGGGTGACCAGCCGCCCCACGGGGTTGCGGTCGAAGTAGCCCAGGTGCATCCGCTGCAGGTGGCCGAAGACTTGGCGGCGGATCTCGGCCACGATCCGCTGGGCCGTCCGGTGCAGCAGGTAGCCCTGGGTGTAGGCCAGCAGGAAGGCCGTGGCCGCCAGCGCCAGGTAGAGCCCGGCGATGCGGGCCACGGCGGCCCGTTCGGGCTGGCGGAACTGGTGCAGCTCCGCCCGGCTGAGCAGCCGCGCCGGCAGGGCCCGGGGCGCCGCGCCTGGACCGTCTCCCGCCCCCGCGGGGGCGAGGATCACCGTCTGGCCGCCGGCCTCCGCTACCTGGAGGCGGGCGGGCGGTGCGGTGACCGGTTCGTCCCCGACCTGGACCAGGTAGTGCTGGCCGCCCTGGGCCTCCAGGACCTGGTAGCGGCCGGCGGCGCGCTGGGCGGGGCCCAGGAAGCCGTCCGGCAGGCGGTCTTCCCGCAGGAAGAACCGGCCCTCGAAGGCCACGGCCTCGCGCTGCAGGCCCTCGGGCAGCTGCTCCAGGGCCGCGGGGGCCAGGGCGATGCGCGGCCGGTCGGCCGCCCGCAGGTGGTGGTCGATGGCCGTACGGATGAGCAACGGACCCGCCAGGTCGGCGGCCGTCACCAGAAGGAGCAGGCCGATGCTGACCAGGATCCACCCCAGGTGCGGCCGCGCATAACCCAGGAGGCGCCGCATCAGGCGACCGTCGTAGATCTTGCCGAGATGCTCGTCTTCCCGGTAGTCCTCCATGATGCCGCAAAGGCTCCTCTCTCGCTGCCATGCCCTCCGCGGCCGGTTCCTACCCGCGGCTCTTGCCCGTCGCCGGCCGCAGGTCCAGGCGCCGGCAGGCCGCCGGGGCGGGTGCCGTCACTCCGCGGCGATCTGTTCCTCCAGCCGCTGGCGGCGGTAGAGCCGGTAGTACTCGCCGCGGCGGGCCAGCAGCTCCTGATGGGTGCCCCGTTCGATGACCCGCCCGCCGTCCAGCACCAGGATCTCGTCGGCGTGCTGGACCGTCGAGACCCGGTGGGAGATCAGGATGGTGGTGCGGCGGGCCATGATCTCCCGCAGCCGCTGCAGGATGCGGCTCTCCGTCTGGCTGTCCACGGCGGAGAGGCAGTCGTCCAGGATCAGGATCGGCGGGTCCTTGAGCAGCGCCCGGGCGATGCTGATCCGCTGGCGCTGGCCGCCGGAGAGGGTGACCCCGCGCTCGCCCACCGGCGTGTCGAAGCCCCGGGGAAAACCGCGGATGTCCTCTTCCACCTGGGCGTCGCGGGCCGCCGCCACCACGGCCTCCCGGGACCATTCGCCGGGGGCGAAGGCGATGTTCTCCGCGATGGTCTTCGAGAAAAGGAAGTGATCCTGGGGCACGTAACCGATGTCCCGGCGCAGCACCTCCAGCGGGATCTGGCGCACGTCGACGCCGTCGATGAACACCGTGCCGGCGGGCGGGTCGTAGACCCGGACCAGCAGGTTGGCCAGGGTGGTCTTGCCGGAGCCCGTGCGCCCGATCAGAGCCAGGGTGCGGCCGGGCTCGACCGTCACCGTCAGGTCCTGCAGGGCCGGGGGCAGCTCGGGGCGGTACCGGAAGGTGAGGCCGCGGATCTCGATGCGGCCGGCCAGGCGCTCCACGGGGGCTGGCTGGGGAGCGTCGGTGATCTCGGGCCGCTCGGCCAGGATGGCATCGATCCGCTCCATGGAGGCGGCGCCGCGCTCCAGCAGGTTGACCACCCAGCCCACCGCCAGCATGGGCCACACCAGCATGCCCAGGTAGCTGATGAAGGCGACGAAGTCGCCCAGGCTGATGATCCCGTCCAGCACCAGCGACCCGCCGTAACCCACCACGATGACGAAGCCCAGGCCGGCCAGGAAGTCGATCAGGGGGTCGAAGGCGGCATCCACCCGGTGGAGGTGCAGGTTGGCCTCCAGGTAGCGCCGGTTGACCCGCTCGAAGGCCTGTTCTTCCGCCTGGGTGCGGGAGAAGGCTTTCACCACGCGGATGCCCGAGAGGTTCTCCTGCACCCGGTCGGTGAGGTCGCTGAAGATGTCCTGGACCCGGCGGAACCGGGCGTGGATCGCCCGGCCCAGCCCCCAGGAGGAGAGGGCCAGCAGCGGCAGGGGGGACAGGCCCAGCAGGGTCAGCCGCCAGTCGATGGTCAGCAGCATCACCGCCAGGGTGCCGGTGCTCATCATCAGCGAGTCGGCCAGCATGAGCACTCCGGGGCCCACGGCCATGCGCACCGCCTGCAGGTCGTTGGTGGCGTGGGCCATGAGGTCGCCCGTCTTGTGATGATTGAAGTAGTTGGCGGAGAGGCCCAGCAGGTGGCCGAACAGGCGCTCCCGCAGCTCGCGCTCGATCCGCCACGAGGTCCCGAACACGTAGATCCGCCAGAAATAGCGAAAGATTCCCACGCCGATGGCCAGGCCGACGATGAGCCCGGCGTAGCGCAGGACGCCCGCCATGTCCAGGGCGCCGCGGTCCAGGGCGTCGGTGAAGCCGCCCACCAGCCGGGGAATCACCAGCTGCAGGACGTCGGTGGCCAGCAGGGCACCCACACCCAGGGCATAGCGGTGCCAGTGGGGGCGGATGAGGCGAAGGAGGAAGGCCATGCGCTTGCCCAAGGGGGCTCCATCCTTTCCCGTTCTCCCGGCTCCCGAAAATTCCGGCAAGCTATGAGTATAGCACAGGAACCGGACCCTTTCGGGGCGGCGACCCCCTCATTGCCCGGCGGTCCTGCGAAGGTTATCGGTAAGCGGCCGGGGCCGGTCGTCCCGGCCGGGCCCATCGGCTGCGATGGTCCACCCCCCAGGGTACTCCCCCTGTCTCGCGCGAAGGGGGCCGCCGGCGGCGGTCCCCTTCGCGCGCATCGTTCTCGGTTGTGCCCCGGTTTCGAGGGCGGTGGCGCATCCTGCCGGTCCGCGGGCCCCGCCGTAGCGGCGGTCCCGCAGCGGTCGCACGGGAGCCGGCCCGCGCGGGCCGGCGGCCGGCCTACTCCTCGCCACGGCTGTAGTGGGTTCCCACCGCCGCCGGCGGGGTCGACCGCCGCATCACCCCGGCCAGCACCAGCAGGGTCACCACGTAGGGCACCATCTCGAGGAACTGGTAGGGAATGGCCACGTTGGCCTGGATAGAGAGCGCCTCGGCGGCGCCGAACAGCAGGGAGGCCAGGGCGGCGCCCACCGGGGACCAGTTGCCGAAGATCATGGCGGCCAGGGCGACGAAACCCCGGCCCTGGGTCATCCCCTCCACGTACACGTGGTTGAGCTCGACCACCAGATAGGATCCGGCCAGCCCGGCGAACAGGCCGCTCAGCACCACGCCGGTGATGCGCATGGCCTCCACGTTGACCCCCAGGGTGTCGGCCGCCAGGGGGTTCTCGCCGCACGCCCTCAGGCGCAGGCCGAAGGGGGTCCGCTGCTGGACGTACCACACCAGCAGGATCAACAGCAGGCCCGCCGGGACCAGCGGCGAGATGTCCCCCAGGTAGGGCACGGGCAGCGCCGGCAGCCCTTCGACCCGGGGGGACGTGGTGGCCGTGCCGAAGGCCCGGTAGCTGCCGATGCGCACCAGGCCCGCGGCCAGCAGGTTGATCGCCACGCCGCTGACGATGTGGTCGATGCGGAAGCGGACGGCGGCCACGGCGTGCACCACGGCCAGGGCGGCGCCCGCCAGGGCGCCGGCCACGATACCGGCCAGCGGCCCGGCGGTGATGCCCACCCAGGCGGAGCAGAAGGCTCCGAACAGCATCATGCCCTCGAGGCCGATGTTCACCACGCCGCCCAGCTCGGTGAAGGTGGCGCCCACGCTGGTGATCAGCACGGGCAGGGCCAGGCGCAGGGTGGCGGCGATGAGGGCCACCAGAGCCACCAGCAGGGCCGGGGACGACGCGTCAGGCGCCGGCATGGTGTCCCTCCTCTCCCGTGGCGGCGGCCGCCTGGGCCTCCCCGCCGGAGCGCGGCCGGGCTTCGCCGGGCCTCCCCGCCTGCGGGCCGGCGGCCAGGGAGCCGGTTCCTCCCGCGCCGGTGGCGCCCCGTTCCTGGCTGGCCAGGATGCGAGCCCGCTCCCAGCGGCGCAGCCAGCGGCCCGCCACGGCCGAGGTGATCAGCATGGTCAGGATGATGACGCCTTCCATCACCGTAATGACCTCGCGCGGCACGTCGGCCAGGGCCTGCACGCCCAGGCCTCCCCGCTGCAGGAACGCAAAGAGAAACGACGCCAGCACGATGCCCGCAGGGTGGTTCGCTCCCAAAAGGGCTACGGCGATCCCCGTGAAGCCGTAACCGCGCGGGAAGTCGATGTCCAGGTAACCGAAGTAGCCCAGCAGGTCCGACATGCCGACCAGGCCGGCCAGCGCGCCGCTGAGCAGGAGGGCCCGGCGCTGCACGGCGGGCACGGGGATCCCGGCCGCCCGGGCGGCCTCGGGGTTGAGTCCCACGGACCGCAATTCGAAGCCCAGGGGGGTCCGCCAGAGGAGCAAGTACACCACAAGGGCCATGGCCAGGGCCACGGGGAAGAACCAGTCCAGAGCCACCGACGGGCGCAGGTGGATGCCCAGCGCCTCGGCCAGCCCGTGGATGCGCGGGATGCGGGCCGTGGCGGCGATCTCGGGCATGCGGACGCGCGTGGTGCCCGCCTGGCTGGGGTCACGGAAGACGTCCCCGATCAGCCAGAGCAGCAGCGACGTGGCGATGAAGTTCAGCATGATGGTGCTGATGACCTCGTGCACCCCGCGCCGCACCTTGAGCTCCGCAGGCAGCCAGGCCCAGAGGGCGCCGCCGGCCACGCCCGCCAGAACGGTCAGGGGCAGGTGCAGCACCGCCGGCAGGCCTGCCAGGTAGATGCCGGCCAGGGAGGCGGTGAAGGCGGCGATGAGGTACTGGCCTTCCACCCCGATGTTGAACAGGCCGGCGCGGAAGCTCAGGGCCACGGCCAGGCCCGACAGGATCAGGGGGGTCATGCGCGACAGGACGCCGGCGATGCTGTCGGCGCTGGAGAGGTTGTAGGTCAGCATCACCTGGAGGACTTCCAGGGGATGGCCGCCCGTCAGCAGCACCACCACGGCCCCGATGAGCCCCGCCAGCACCAGGGCCACCACGGGGACTGCGGCGTAGAGCAGCGTGCGGGCTACCTTCATGCCGTTTCACCCCCCGCCAGCATCAGCCGGCCCAGCCGCTCGGCCGTGGCCTCTTCCCGGGCGAGCTCGCCCGCCAGCCGGCCCCGCACCAGCACGCCCACGCGATCGGCCAGGGCCAGGATCTCCTCCAGGTCCGCCGAGATCAAGAGGATCCCCAGCCCGCGGGCCCGGGCGGCCAGCAACTGCCCCCAGACGAACTCGATGGCGCCCACGTCCAGGCCGCGGGTGGGCTGGGCCGCCACGATCAGCCGGGGCTGCCGTTCCAGCTCCCGGGCCAGGATCAGCTTCTGCTGGTTGCCCCCCGAGAGGGCGGCGGCGGGCACGTCGAGGGAAGGGGTGCGCACGTCGTAGCGGGCGACGTACCGGGCGATCCGCTCCCGGATGGAGCCGGGGTGGTAGAACCAGCCGCGGCGCCAGGTGCGGTCGCGGTGGCTGCCCAGCATGGCGTTTTCCCACAGGGTCATGGGCAAGACCAGCGCCTGGCGGTGGCGGTCTTCGGGAATCACCGCCACGCCCTCGGCCCGGCGCCGGGCCACGCTCCACCCCGAGGCGTCATGGCCGAAGATCTCAACCCGCCCGCGGGTGACCGGGCGCAGTCCAGTCACCACCTGGACCAGCTCCGCCTGGCCGTTGCCCTCCACCCCGGCGATGGCGTAGATCTCGCCGGGGTACACCGTGATGCGGATGTCCTCGAGCACGGTGCGCGACCCCTCGACGCAGGTCACGTCCTGCAGGGAGAGGAGGGGTGCCGGTTCTTCCTGCGGCGGCGGCGCGGGCCGGTCCAGGTGGAAGAGCACCGGGCGCCCCACCATCATCTCGGCCAGCTGGGGCTTGGTGGCTTCCCGGGCCTCCACCGTGCCGATCACCCGGCCGCGGCGCAGCACCGTGATGCGGTCGGCGATGGCCAGCACCTCGTCCAGCTTGTGGCTGATGAAGAGCACCGTCTTCCCCTGCTGGCGCAGCTCCCTGAGGTGGCGGAAGAGCTCCTCCACCTCCTGGGGCACCAGCACCGCCGTGGGCTCGTCCAGGATGAGCAGCTGGGCGCCCCGGTAGAGCACCTTGAGGATCTCCACCCGCTGCTGCTGGCCCACGGAAAGCCCGGCTACCCGGGCATCGGGGTCCACGTCCAGATGGTAGCGGCGGGCGAGCTCGGCCACCCGGGCCCGGGCGGCCGCCAGGTCCAGCCGGGCCGCGGATCCCGGCTCGCTGCCCAGCACCACGTTCTCCGTCACGGTGAAGCGCGGCACCAGCATGAAGTGCTGGTGGACCATGCCGATGCCCAGCTGGGCCGCATGGCGCGGGCCGCGCAGGCGTACCGGCCGCCCCTCGAGGAGCACCTCCCCGGCATCGGGCTCGTACAGGCCGGCCAGGATCTTCATCAGGGTCGACTTGCCGGCGCCGTTTTCGCCTACGATGGCGTGGATCTCACCGCGGCGGACGGCAAAGCTGATGTCGTCGTTGGCCACCAGGCCCGGGAAGCGTTTGGTGATGTGGCGGACCTCCAGCATCCACTCCGCGTCCGGCACGACCGGCACCTCCCTGCGCCGCTGCCGCCGGGCACGGGCAGGGGACGGCCCCGTGCCGTCCCCTGCGGTGGAATCCGGCCAGAGGTTCCCTGCCCCGGCCGCAGCGCGCTGTGCCCGGCACGCCTGTAGCGGCCGCTGCGCTCACACGTCGCCCGGCGTTTCGGGCACCTGAATCTCGCCGCTGATGATCTTCTCCTTGAGCTCGTCTAGCTGGGCGGTGATGTCCTCGATCAGGGAGCGGTTCTTGTCGTTGACGGCGTAGCCGACGCCATCTTCCTTCAGGCCGTAGGCGTGGAGGCCGGCCTTGAAGTTGTCTTCCACCACGGAGCGGATGACATCGTAGACGGCCACGTCGACCCGCTTCACCATGGAGGTCAAGATCACATCGGCGTAGTCCGGCGCCGTCAGCGACTGGTCGGCGTCGACGCCGATGGCTAGCTTGCCCTGCTGCTTGACGGCCTCGAAGACGCCCTTGCCGGTGCCGCCGGCCGCGTGGTAGATCACGTCGGCGCCCTGCTGGATCTGGGCCAGGGCCAGCTCGCGGCCCTTGGTGGGATTGTTGAACGCCTCGCCGGTGGTGCCGGCGTAGTCGGACAGGACCTTGATGTCGGGGTTGATGTACTTGGCACCGGCCCGGTAGCCGGCCTCGAACCGCTCGATCAGAGGCGTCTTCATGCCGCCCACGAAGCCGATGGTGCCGGTCTGGGTCTTCAGGGCCGCGGCCGCGCCGACCAGGAAGGAGCCTTCATGTTCCTTGAAGGTCAGGCAGGCCACGTTGTCCAGGGGCTCCTCGGGGCAGGAGTCGACGATGGCGAACTTGACCTCCGGATATTCCTTCGCCACGGCGGTGATGGCATCGGTGAAGAGGAAGCCGACGCCAATCACCAGGTCATAGCCCTGGTCGGCAAAGGTCCGCAGCAGGTCTTCCCGGTTCTGGCCGCCGGCGTCGGGTTCGGCGTCCTGGGCCTCGACCTTGTCGCCGAACTCCTGGATCGCCTTTTCCAGGCCGGCGTAGGCCATGTCGTTGAACGACTGGTCGCCCCGGCCGCCGACGTCGTACACCAGGCCGACGCGCACCTTGGCTTCCTGGCCGCCACCGCCGCCGTTGCCACCCTGGTCCTGGGAACCGCCTCCACCCCCGCCGCACGCGGAGAGAATGAGGGATCCCGCCACCATGAGGGCCAGGCCCAGCGTCCGGCCTCTGGCTCGCCCGCGCATAGAAAACCCCCCGTCGAAGGCTTTGATGCTGACGAGCGGCTCCGCGAAGGATGTCGAAGCCGCAAACCATGGACGTGTTCCCCGCGCCGAACCAAACTCCTGCCACCATGCCGTTTGCGCACGCCAGAACATTCTGGGGCGGGTGGCGGAGAATACAACGGCTGGTGCCCCATGACAGCCCCGAGCGGTGATCCATCACAGAAGTGGGGGCGGAAGGAAAGGCCAGCCCCCGTCCCCGGCGCGCCCCGTCCCCGCCCGGGGGCGGGCGCAAGGGTGGCCTCCCATGCCCCTGGCCCCGGTCCCGACCCCTTGAACCCGGCTACGGGCGGGACACGTGGGGGTTGCCGGCCACCCAGAACCGCCAGGGCACGTCCTTCCACTCGCCCGCGTAGTCGATGTTGATCCTTGGCCCGCACGCGACGGCCGCCACCATGAAGGGCGGGCGAGGGTAGTGTATCCGCAGGGGGGAGGCCGGATCGAAGAGGGGCAGGCCGTATTGCCCGCGGGTGATGCCCAGCGCCTGGCAGAGCCGGCCGGGCCCGCCCGTGAGGACGCCGGGCCGCCCGGGCCGGTGCCCGCCGGCGCCGCGGCGGCGGGCCATGAGAGCCAGGCCGCGCCGGGGCTCCAGGGCGCGCACCAGGACGGCCTGCGGCTCGCCGGGCTCGGCGGCCACCACGTTGAAGCAGTGGTGCATGCCGTAAATGGAAAACACGTAGGCGTGGCCGGCAGGGCCGAACATCACCTCCGTGCGGGCCGTGCGGCGGCCGCCGAAGGAGTGGGCGCCCCGGTCTTCCGGTCCCTGGTAGGCCTCGGTCTCCACGATGATGCCGCTGGCCAGGCCTTCCGGCGTTTCGTGCACCAGCTCGAGGCCGAGAAGGGCCGGTGCCAGCTCGGCCGCAGGCCGGCGGTAGAAGGAGGCCTCCACCACGGGACCCAGGGGGATCGCGTCCACGCCGCCCGCCTCCCGGGATCCCCCGGCCAGGACGTTCCCGGCGCCCTGGAGGCCCTGGAGTGAACCTCGCGCTGAACGCTGGCTGGAAGGCACGCCGTGCCGCTCGTCCATGGACAACAGTGTAGCGCACCCGGCGGCCGCGCGGCGGCCGGCGCGGCCGGAGGCGAGCCGGGACCCGCCCGGGCGGGTCGGGGTGCGGATAAGGGGTGGCAGGTCAGGACAGGTTAGGGGGGTGGAACCAGCCGGCCCGCCCCGCCGCAAGGCGGGCGGTGGGCCGGAGCCCGGGAAGGGAGGCGGGGGCGCCATGGCGGACAAGGTGCCGGGCCGGGCGGGCAGCCCGCTGCTGGAGCGAGATCCGGCCTACACGGCGTCGCTGCCCGATCCGCGCGGCGACGCCCGCGTGGAGCTGCGCTACCTGGACGACGAGGGCCAGCACATGGTCCTCAGCATGGGGCCCCAGCACCCCAGCACCCACGGCGTGCTGCGGGTGGTGCTGACCCTGGAGGGCGAGACCATCGTCCATGCCGAACCGGACATCGGCTTCATGCACCGCAACTGGGAGAAGCAGGCCGAGTACCGCACCTACGCTATGAACGTCCCCTTTGCGGACCGCAACGACTACATCGCACCCTTCCATAACGAGCGGCTGATTTGCGAGGCCATCGAGCGGCTGCTGGGCGTGGAGGTGCCCGAGCGGGCCCGGTGGCTGCGGCTGGCCCTGTGCGAGATGGAGCGGATCGCCAGCCACGTGCTCTGGGCGGGCACCATGGGCCTGGACCTGGGAGCGGTGACGCCCTTCCTGTTCGCCTGGCGGGACCGGGAGATGTACTACATGCTCGTCCAGGAACTTTCGGGCGGCCGGCTCTTCCCCCAGTTCATGCGCATCGGCGGGCTCCGCAACGATACCGCCGACGGTTGGGTCGAGCGGGCCCTGGCCTGGCTCGACCACATGGAGAGGGAGGCCTGGCCGGAGTACGTCAAGCTCCTGTTCGACAACGAGATGTACGTCCGCCGCACCCGCGGCATCGGCGTCCTGGCGCCCCGGCAGGCGGTGTCCTGGCAGGCCAGCGGTCCTGTGCTGCGGGGCTGCGGCGTGCCGCGGGACCTGCGGGCCTCGGACCAGGGCGTACCCTACCGGGAGCTGGGCTTTCGCCCCGTGGTGGCCGAAGGCGGTGACGTGTGGGCGCGCAACCAGGTCCGGATCCAGGAGATCCTGGAGAGCGTGCGCCTGGCCCGGGAAGCCCTGCGCCGGCTGCCCGGGGGGCCGGTGATGGCCAAGCTGCCCCGGGCTCTCCGCCCCACGGGGGAGATCTACCACGAGATCGAATCGCCCCGGGGCGTCATCGGTCTCTACCTGGTGGCGGGGGGCGACGTCATGCCGTATCGCGCCCACTGGCGCTCACCCTGCTTCGTGCACCTGCAGCTGCTCCCCCTCATGGCCCGCGGCCATCTGGTGGCCGACATGACGGCCATCATCGGCAGCATCGACATCGTCCTGTGCGAAGTGGACCGCTAGGACCAGGGGCCCCGGGCTGCGACGCGGGGTCCTGCGCCCACCCGCAAGACCTGGAGGGCGCGGTGGTAGCTCCAACCGGAGGCCCCGGCCCCGCACCCGCGCCCCCGCCTCGAGTGCTGGGGCCCGCCGGCCCGCCTGGCCGCAGGCCCTCCGGCCCGCCGGTCCCCCGGTGCGGCGGCCCACTACCCTGCCGGCCGGACCCGCCTCGCGCGTCGTCGGAAGACCATCTTCCGGGTTTCGTGCCGGCCTGGCCGGGCCCCCCGGAGCTGCCTGCCGGGACACCCCCGCCTTCGTCTCGCTGGCCTTCCCTGTAGCTTTGCCATGCTGGCTTCCCGACCCCGCCTGCCCTTGACAACGGGTGCCTGCCCTGCCTACGCTGGGCACGATGGCTGTGACCGCGGTCACACTATGACCATGGTCATTCCAGCTGCCGGAGGTGGATGGGAGGTGAACCTGCGCCAGGCCCAGCGAGAGGCGGTGCGCCAGGCCCTCATCCGGGAAGGGATGCGCCTTCTGGCGCGCCAGGGCTTCGCTGCCACCACGGTGGACCAGATCGCCAGCGCCGCCGGCGTCGCCAAGGGCACGTTCTACAACTACTTCGCCACCAAGGAAGACCTGGCCCTGGCGGCTCTGCCGCCCCGCCTGGAAGCGCTGCGCCGCGAGCTGGAGGCCGCGGGCGCGATGCCGCTGCGCGCCGCCCTGCACCACCTGCTGTCCAGGCTGGTGGAGTGGACGCAACAGGTCCACCCGGACGTGATCTGGCTTTGGTGCATCGAGAACCTGCGCCGCGGGGCGGACGAGCCGGCATCGCGCTTGCTCCACCGCCTGGTCACCGACCTCTGTGCCCGCGGCCAGGCGTGGGGCGAGCTTCAAGACTCCCGCCCGCCGGAAGAACTGGCCCTGGACATTGAGGGCATCGCCCTGGCCCGCCTGGCCGCCTGGTACCACAGCGGGGCGCCGCCGGGACTGCTGCCCCACCTGCTGGCCGCCGTCGACACCTACCTGGCGGGAGCCGGCCTCAGGGAGGAGCCGGCCGGCCGGGCGGGCGGATCATTGCCCGCTGCCGGCCCGGGTCCGGTTCCGGCACCCCCACCGCCGGACCCGAACCGCCAGGGTCCGCAGCCGTCCTCTGAAGGCTCAGAAGGTACGCAGGCCAAGGGAAAGGAGAGCGGAGGGCCGTGATCCACGCGCTTCCCCAGTTTCACCCCGCGCCCCAGCCTGGGCCGGAGGCGGGGCCGCAACCTGGATCCCAGACCGGACCTCAACCTCAAGCGCATCCCGAACACCGCGCCCGCGCCGGGCACCGCCCTGAACCGCCTGCGGGCCTTCACGGCGTCGTCCGCCCGTGGTGCCGGCCGGCGGCTGCGGCCCTGCCGCCCGGCCGCGGCACCCGGGAAGCGGGCGGGCCGACATCTTGGCTGCGGCATCCGGGGACGGGGGTGCCCCGGTCGGGGCGGCAGCCCCAGAAGCGGAGAGGGCCGGGGCGGCCCCGCCTGACCGCCCTGCTGGTGGCTGGGACCCTGTTCCTGGCGGCCTGCGGCGGCGGGGAAGGGGGCAAGGAGGCGGCGGGCAGCGGCGCCAGCCTGGAGACCGTGGTGCCGGTGGAGGTGGTCACGGCGGTTGAGGGCACGGTCGCAGAGCCGGTGGAACTGGCCGGCCGGGTCCGGGCCCGTTCCGAGGTCGCCGTGCGGCCCCAGGCGGCCGGTGCCATCACCGCCGTCCACGTGAGGGTGGGCGACCGGGTCAAGGTCGGCCAGTTGCTGGTCGAACTCGATCCCACCGTGGCTCGGGCTCAGGTCGATCAGGCGGAGGCGGCCCTGGCGGCCGCCCGGGCCGCCGCCCGGCAGGCCGCCCAGGCCCGGGAGGCCCAGATCCTGCAGGCCGACGCCGAGCTGCGCCAGGCGGAGCTGGCAAGGGAAGGGGCCCGGGTCCAGCTGGACGGTGCCCGGCAGAGGCTGGCAACCTTGCAGGCCCAGTGGCAGGCCCTGGGGTGTGCGGCCGGCAGCGGCCCGGCGGCCACGGCGGCCGGCGGCGGGCTGGCCGGCACCGGCAGCTCCGGTTGGGCCGGCGGCGCCCCGCAGGCCGGCGGCACCGGGACGGGCGGACCCGGAGCCGGTGGGGAAGGGGGCTGCGAGTCGCTGGCCGCTTCCCTGGCGGAGGCCCAGGCTGCGGTGCGCCAGGCGGAGTTCAACCTGCAGGCGGCCCAGGTGCGCCTCGATGCGGCCCGGCGTGCCCGGGACCTGGCGCGGCAAGGGGATCCGGCAGCGGCCGCCCGGGCCCAGGTGGAGCAGGCCGAGGCGGCGCTGGCCCTGGCGCGCCACCAGCTCGATCTGACCCGGGTGACCGCCCCGGTGGCCGGGGTGGTGGCGGCGATCCATGCCCAGGTGGGTGCCCTGGCGTCGCCCCAGGCGGTGGATCCCCTGGTGGTGCTGGTGGACCCGGGACCCGCGCAGGTCGAAGTGCAGGTGCCGGCCGGTTTGTACGGCGCCGTGGAGGTGGGCGGCACCGTGGAGGTGACGGCCGGGTCGACCGCCTGGCAGGGCCGGGTGAGCGAAAAGACCCTGGTGGCCGACCCGCGCACCGGAACCTACACCGTGACCGTGGAGCTCCTGGCCCAGGACGGGCGCGCATGGCCCGTTTCGGGGCAGCCGGCCACCCTGCGGTTCACGCCTCGGGGTGGAGCGCGGGGCGTGGTAATCCCCGTGGACGCCCTTCAGGAGGGGGACGAGCCGGGCCAGGGCGTGGTCTTCGTGGTCGAGGGCGATCGCGCTGCCCGCCGGGAAGTGCGATACGGCGCCGTCACCTCCCGGCAGGCCCTGGTCCTGGAGGGGCTGCGGCCGGGGGACCGGGTGATCACCCGGGGGCCGGCGGGCCTGGCCGGTGGCGAGCGGGTCCGGATCGTGGAAGAGGGCGGTCCGCGGTGAGCGTCGCGCGCTTTTCCGTCCACCGTCCGGTCTTCGTCACGGTGCTGGTGATCGCCCTGGTGTTGCTGGGCGCCTTCCTGCTGCCCGCCATGCCCGTCGACCTCCTCCCCCAGCTGGAGCTGCCCGTGGTGGTGGTGGCCACCTCCTACCCCGGCGCCTCGCCCGCCGAGCTGGAGGCCCGGGTGGTCGAGCCCCTCGAGCAGGCGGTCAGCACCATCAACGGGGTCAAAGGGGTCCGCTCCATCGCCCAGCCCGGCTCGGCCCTGGTCATCCTCGAGCTGAACTGGGGCACCGACCTGGACTTCACGGTGCTGGAAGTCCAGAAGCGCATCGACGCGGTGCGGGGCATTCTGCCGGACGATGCCGGCAGCCCGCGGGTGCTGACCCTGGATCCGTCGGCGGAGCCCGTGGTGACCGTGGGCGTCACGGGAGACCTGCCCGCCGGGCAGCTCCAGGCCCTGGCGGAAGACCGGGTGGCGCCGGCGCTGGAGCAGGTGGACGGCGTCGCCTCCGTCGGCGTGGTGGGCCTGCGCCACAGGGAGGTGCGGGTCATCCTCGATCCCGCGCGCCTTGAGGCGTACGGCCTGAGCCCCGCCCTGGTGGCCCGGGCCCTGGGGGGCGGGGCGACCCTGGCCACGGCGGGTTCCGTCGACCGCGGCAGCGCCGCCCTCTCGGTGCGGCTCGACGCCCAGTACACCAGCGCCCGGGACGTGGCCGAGGCCGTGGTGACCACGTCCGCCGGGGCGGCGGTGCGCATCGCCGACATCGCCACCGTGGAGGAGGCACTGGCGGACCCGGCGCAGCTGGCTTACCTGGACGGCAAGCCCGTGGTGCAGCTCCAGGTGCTGAAGGCCACCGACGGGAACACCCTGGCCGTGTCCCGGGGCGTGGAGCAGGCGCTGCAGCGGCTGGCACCCCAGTTGCCGCCGGGGGTGGAGCTGCGCACCATCCTGGACCAGGGCGACTTCATCCAGGAATCCGTGCGGACGGTGGCCGAACACGGCGTCCTGGGCGGCCTGATCGCGGTGGCCGTCCTCTACCTGTTCCTGGGCAACTGGCGCACCACCCTGGTGGTGGGCCTGATGCTGCCCGTCTCCGTGGTCGGCTCCTTCGCCATGCTGGCCGCCGCCGGCCAAACCCTCAACATCGTCTCCCTGGGCGGCCTGCTGATCGGCATCGGCTCGCTGGTCGACTTCGCCATCGTGGTGATCGAGAGCATCCACCGCTACAGGATGCGGGGCACGCCCCCCCTGCAGGGTGCCGAGGAGGGGACGGCGGAGGTAGCGGCGGCGGTGACGGCGTCGGCCATCGCCCAGGGGGCCGTGTTCTTCCCGATGATGCTCACCGGCGGGCTGGCGGCGGAGCTGTTCACGCCGCTGGCGCTGGCGGTGATCTTCTCCCACGTGGCGGCCCTGTTCGGCGCGGTCACCTTCGTGCCCATGCTGGCGGCCCGGGTGCTGGGGAGCCACTACCAGCCGTCGGGGCTGCTGGCCGGGTTCCACCGGGCCATCGAGCGGCTGGAGCAGGGCTACCGGCGGCTGCTGGCCGGCAGCCTTCGCCGGCGAGGGCTGGTGATGGTGGCGGGCCTGGCGAGCTTCGTGGCCAGCCTGGCGGCTGCGCCCTGGCTGGGGTCCGAGTTCCTGCCGCCTTCGGACAGCGGGCAGATCCAGGTGACGGTGCGCACGCCGCCCGGCACGCGCCTGGAAGAGACGGCGTCGGTGGCGCGGCGGGTGGAAGAGCTCCTGATGGCCCTGCCCGAAGCCGACCGGGTGGTCACCACCGTGGGTGCCGCAGGGGGGACCTTCACTACCGGCGCCGCCGCCGCCAACGAGGCCGCCGTCACCGCGGTGCTGGTCCCGGTCCAGCAGCGGGACCGCTCGGTGTTCCAGGTGCTGCAGGCCCTGCAGCCCGAGCTGGAGGCCATTCCTGGGGCTGAAATCCAGGCCACGGTGGCGTCGTCGGTCATGGCAGGGGGGCTGCAGCAGCTGGAGGTGCAGGTGGCGGGCGACGACCCTGACCTGCTGGCCGCCATGGCCGACCAGGTGGTGGACCGGGCCCGCCGCCTGCCCGGTGTGGCGGCGGCGGACAACAGCCTGCGCCAGACCCGGCCGGAGGTGGTGATCCGTCCCGACCGGGAGGCCCTGGCGCGGGCCGGCCTGACGGTCCAGGAAGTCGAGGTGGCCCTCCGGGCGGCCCTGGGGGGCGTGACGGTGGCCCGGGTGCGGACCGGCACCGACCAGTGGGACGTGCGCCTGATGTTGCCCCAGGACTGGCAGAGGCGGTACGGCGCCCTGGACGACCTCCCCCTGCGGTCCGCCCTGGGTGGCGTGGTGCGGCTGGGCGACGTGGCCCAGGTGACGGTGGAACGGGCCCCCCCGGCCATCACCCGCCAGGACGGCCGCCGGCAGGTGATCGTGGCGGTCCACCTGGACGGCAGCCGGCCTCTGGGCGAAGTCTCCGCCGCCCTGCAGCGGGAGCTGGCGTCCATGGACTGGCCCGGCGGCATGACCTGGACGGTGGCCGGGGAGGCCGAGCGGATGAACGAGACCTTCCGCTCCCTGGGCCTGTCCATCGTGCTGGCCGTGCTGCTGGTCTATCTGATCATGGCGGCCCAGTTCGAGTCCTTCTTCCACCCGCTGGTGATCCTGTTCAGCCTCCCTCCCACGGTGGTGGGGGCGGTGGCGGGCATGGCCCTGCACCGCCTGCCCATCGGTGTCACCGCCCTGCTGGGCTTCCTGATGCTGGTGGGCGTGGTGATGAACAACGCCATCGTGCTGGTGGACTACACCAACGTCCTGCGGCGGCGCGGCATGCCCCGGGAACAGGCGTTGCTGCAGGCGGGCCCGGTGCGCCTGCGCCCCATCCTGATGACCATGCTGACCACCAACCTGGGCCTGGTGCCCTTCGCCTACCTGCCGGGCCCGTCGTCCGAGCTGCTGCGGCCCCTGGCGGTGGTGGTGATCTACGGCCTGTTGATGTCCACGCTGGTGACCCTGGTGCTGGTACCCGTGGCCTACAGCCTGCTGGACGATGCCCTGCGGCGGCTGGGCCGGGTCTTCCGGCGGGACGCCGGGCGGGACGGGGCGGTCACCGGTGCGGGGCTGGCGGGAGCGGGGCAGTAGCTCCGCGGCGCGGGGCCGCTCGAAGCGGGGCATGGGTTCCGCGGCGGGGGCTGGCGGTAGCGGCGTCGTATGGGCCGCGGCGCTGGGGTTTGGGGCTTGTTTCGCGGTGCCGGGCCCGGGGTCTGGGCCGTGGGTGCGCGGCGCAGGGTTCTGGAGCCCGAAGGTGCCGCGAGGGCGCCGGGGACACCGGGGGTGCCCCGCAGCGGGGCACCCCCGGTGTCCCCGGGCGCCGTGCCGCCCGGCTACACGCCCATCATGTTGTAACCCGCGTCGACGAAGAGCACCTCGCCCGTGATGCTGGCCGAGAGGTCGCTGGCCAGGAACAGGGCCGCATGGGCGACGTCTTCCTGGCTGATGCTGCGCTTCAACGCCGAGCGCTCGGCATGGGTCTTGATGAAGTCTGTCAGGTTGCGGACGCCCCGGGCTGCCAGGGTGTTGATGGGCCCCGCGGAGATGGCGTTGACCCGGATGCCCTGGGGGCCGAGGTCGGCCGCCAGGTAGCGGACGCAGGCCTCCAGGGCAGCCTTGGCCACCCCCATCACGTTGTAGTTGGGCACGGCTTTCTGCGCCCCGTAGTAGGTCATGGTCAGGATCGACCCGCCGGCGGTCATCAGCGGCCGGGCGGCCCGCGCCAGGGCCACCAGGGAATAGGCGCTGACATCCAGGGCGATGCGAAAGTCGTCCCGGGTCGTTTCGACGAAAGGATTCTCCAGGGCCTCCTTGGGCGCGTAGGCCAGGCTGTGGACCAGGACGTCCAGGCGGTCCCAGCGGTCGCTGATGGTGGCGAAGGCCTGCTCGATCTGCTCGTCGTAGCTGACGTCGCACTCCACCAGCAGCGGTTCCTGGCGCAGCTCGGGGACCAGCTTCTGGACCCGCTCCCCCAGCCGCTCGTTCTGGTAGGCGATGGCCAGCTGGGCGCCGGCCGCGTCCAGGACCCGGGCGATGGCCCAGGCGATGCTGTTCTTGTTGGCCACCCCGAAGACCAGGGCGCGCTTGCCCTCCAGGAGCTGGGCAGGAATGGTCGCCGCCACAACCGTCACCCTTTCTCTTGTCCAGCTTACGAGGGGGCTGCGTCGATCACGGGCCGGCGCGGGGTTCGCGTCAGGATCCGCGGGCCCCCTTCTTCCACCACGATCATCTCTTCGATGCTGTAACCCCCCAGGCCGGGCACCCGCAAGGCCGGCTCGACGCACAGCACCATGCCGGCCTCCAGCCGGTCGTCGACCCCGGGCAGCAGGAGCGGTTCCTCCACGGTCTCAAGCCCGATGCCGTGCCCCAGCAGCGGTGCCAGGGAGTCCCCGAACCCGTGGCGGGCCGCCGCCTCCGACGCGGCAGCCAGCAGCTCGGCCACCGTCACCCCCGGGCGGCAGCGGGCCAGGACGGCTTCCAGGCAGTCTGCCGCCGCCGCGGCCAGCCGCTCAAGTTCCGGAGGAACCGGCCCCACCAGGGCGGTCCGCAGCACGTCGAACTGGTAGCCGCCGCGGGCGCCGATGATGTCCAGGGCGACGGCTTCACCTGCCCGGACCCGCCGGTCCGTGGCCTGGGGCCAGCGGAAGCTTAACAGCGACCAGGCGCCGGTGTGCACCCGGAAGTAGCGGACGAAGTCGGCCCCCGCCGCCAGGGCGGCGGCGGTGCCGGCGGCGCCCAGCTGCTGTTCGCTGAGCCCGGGCCGGAGAACCTCCAGGGCGGCCGCCAGGCCCACGTCGGCGGCCTCGGCCGCGCGGGCCAGGAGGGCCTGTTCCTCCGGTTCCTTCAGGCGGCGGGGCCGGTTGACCAGCTGGTCGGCGGGCACCCACTCCGCTCCGGGGACCGCCAGGCTTGCGGCCCGGAAGGCGGCCCAGGACCAGAGATCCGATCCCGCCACGCCGATCCGGCCCGTGGCCAGCCCCAGGCGCCGGATCCAGCCGGCCAGGGCGGCCGGGTGGGCGGCGGTCAGCTCGATCTGGTCGGCCACCACCGTCTCTGCGCGGGCTGCGTCGGCGATCAGGACCACCGGTCCCCGGCACGGCACCAGCAACAGCGACTGGCCCCACCCCTCGTAGCCCGGCGCGGAAGCCGCCGTGGGGGCGGGCGCCAGGTGGCCGCACAGGAAGGCGACCGGGGCGCCCCGCTCGTAGAACGCCCGCCCCACGGCCAGCACCGCGTCCAGGCCCGCCTGGGCGGCGGCGGCCCGCAGGGCCTCCTGCCGGCGGCGATAGAGCTCGGGCGGCAGGACGGGCCGGTCGATCCCCGGACCCCGCGCCCCGGCGGGGCGGTACGGTGCGGGGCCTGTCGTCCCCCAAGCACCCCCTGACTCGGACAACGATGCCACCTCGCTTCCGACACCCTAGTTTTCCTTCCGGCGGCAGGAATCCCTGCCCGCGCCATGGTGGAGGCCCTGGACCGCCCGGCGGTACCCTTGAGACCTGGGGCCGGCAGGTGGATAATGGCGCCGTCGAGGTGAATGCCATGCCCGGCTTGTTCGATCCCATCACCTTCCGCGGGCTCACCTTGAAGAACCGCATCGTCATGTCACCCATGTGCCAGTACAGCGCCGGCACCGATGCCCTGGCCAACGACTGGCACTTCGTGCACTACGGCTCCCGGGCCGTGGGCGGGGTTGGCCTCATCGTGGTGGAGGCCACCGCGGTGGAGAGCCGCGGGCGGATCAGCGACGCCGATCTCGGCCTCTACCGGGACGACCACGTCGCACCTCTGGCGCGGATCGTCGAGTTCTGCCATGCCCACGGCGTTCCGGTGGGCATCCAGCTGGGCCACGCCGGGCGCAAGGCCTGGTCGCCCAACAAGGGCGTGGGACCGGAGCCGGCGGTGGCGCCCTCGGCCATCCCCTTCGCCGAAGGCTGGCCGGTGCCCCAGGAGCTGGCCGCCGCGGACGTTCCCCGCATCGTCGAGGCCTTCGTGGCGGCCGCCCGCAGGGCCCAGCGGGCCGGGTTCGACCTGATCGAGATCCACGCCGCCCACGGGTACCTGCTCAACCAGTTCCTCTCGCCCCTCAGCAACCGGCGCACCGACGGCTACGGCGGCGATCTGGCCGGGCGCATGCGCCTGCTGCTGGAGGTGGTGGAGGCCGTGCGGTCCGCGTGGCCTGCCGACCGGCCCTTGTGGGTGCGGCTCTCGGCGGTGGACTGGGCCCCCGGCGGCATCACCCTGGAGGACACCGTGGCCGTGGCCCGGGCGCTACGGGAGCGCGGCGTCGACCTGGTGGACTGCAGCTCGGGCGGGGTGGTGGTGCCGCCCGAGCCCATCCCCCAGGGCCCCGGCTACCAGACGGCCTTTGCCGCCGAGGTGCGGCGGCGGGCGGGCGTCGCCACGGGGGCCGTGGGGCTGATCACCGAGCCTGCCCAGGCCGACCACATCATCCGCACGGGCCAGGCCGACGTGGTCCTGCTGGCCCGGCAACTGTTGCGGGAACCCTACTGGCCGCTGCGGGCCGCAAGGGAACTGGGCGTGGAGGTGCCCTGGCCGCGCCAGTACCTGAGGGCCCGGACCTGAGGCGCGGCGGCGGGGGGCCGTGGGCTGGAGCCGCCGGCATGGTGCCCCCGGCCCGGGTGGCACCGGCACTGGGAACGGGGTGTGGGCCTTCCCGGGCAGGCCCGGGAGGGGCGGCACGGGCGTCCCCGGGCACCCGCCGGACGGCGGCGGCGGGTGCCCCCGGTGCCGGGCCCTGGACGCGGGCCATCCGGGAGCCGAGGCCGCCCCCGGCGCGGCGGCCTCGGTGCCGGCTTCCGTTGTTCCCCCTGCCAGGCCCTGCTAGAATGGTTGCGGACAACCGAATCTGCGTGACGGTCCAGGTGCCCCCGGAGACGGGGGAGAATAGGGAAGTCCGGTGCGAATCCGGCGCGGTCCCGCCACTGTGACCGGGTAGTCGCAGCCCCTCGCGTGCCACTGCGGATCCCCCGCCCAGCGGGTGGGGGTGCGGGAAGGCCGGGCGGCGGCCATGATCCGGGAGCCAGGAGACCTGCCTGGACCGTGTACGTACGCCTTCGGCGGAAAGGAGGTACGTACCGGGTGCACCCGTGGAGGGGAACCTGAGCCCCGGCCTGCTGACGCCAAGGCCGGGGTTTCCTTTTTATGGATGCCGCAACCCATTCCGGGAGAGGAGATCGGGCCATGAGTCGCATCTTCCTGCATAGGATTTGGGGTCGAACCCGGCCCCGCGGGGCCGGTCGCCGCAGCCTGGCCCTGCTGGCCACCCTGCTGATCCTGGCCCTGCTGGCGTCCGGCTGCGGCGGCGCCGGCCAGGCGCCCGCCGGGACGGAGCAGGGACAGGCCGGCGCCCAGGCCGGTTCGTCCGGCGCAGGGGCGGACCACGAAGCGGCCGCTGCGACGACCTATCCCTACACCTTCACCGACGACGCCGGGCGGCAGGTCACCCTGGAGGCCCGGCCCGAGCGCATCATCTCCCTAGCGCCCAGCAACACCGAGATCCTCTTCGCCATCGGCGCCGGGGACCGGGTGGTGGGCGTCGACTCCTTCAGCGACTACCCCGCCGAGGTCAAGGACCTGCCCAAGCTGGGCGGCCTGACGGACACCAACTACGAGCAGATCGTCGCCCTGGAGCCTGACCTGGCCCTGACCATCGGGGGCACCGAGGAGCAGGTCAAGAAGCTGGAGGAGCTGGGAATTCCCGTGGCCGTGATCCAGCCCGCCACCCTGGACGACGTGCTGGACCGCATCCAGCGCATCGGCGAGCTGGTGGACGCCCAGGCGGGCGCCCGGCAGGTGGTGGCCGACATGAAGGCCCGCATCGACGCCGTGCGCCAGGAGGTGGCGGCGATCCCCCAGGCGGAGCGGGTGCGGGTCTTCTACGAGGTATGGAACGATCCGCTCATGACCGTCGGGCCGGGCGGGTTCATCCACGACGTCATCGTGGCGGCCGGGGGGGTCAACGTGGCCGAGGGCACGAGCCAGCCCTGGCCGCAAATCAGCCTGGAAGAGGTGGTCCGGCAGGATCCGCAGGTGATCGTGGTGCCCGACTCCCTGAAGAGCTCCTATGATCAGCTCAAGGAGGGCAGCCGCCCGGGCTGGGAGGGCATCACCGCGGTGAAGGAAGGCCGGATCTACCTGATCGACGACAACCTGATCAGCCGGCCGGGGCCGCGCCTGGTGGAGGGGCTGGAGCAGCTGGCCCGCTGGTTCTACCCCGACCGGTTCCAGTGAGGGGAGGCCCGGTGGGGGGGACGGACGTGCCCTGGGGGTCCCGGCCGCCCGGCCGGCTGGCTGCGGGCGAACCCGCCGGCGGCGCGGCCGCTGGCGCGGCAGCGACCGGTGGACCGGCTGCGGCCCAACCGGTGGCGGGCCAAGCCGCCGGCCGGGACGGGTCCACCCGCCTTGACCCCGGCGGGGGGCCCGCCGGGGCCGCTCGCCGGCAGCGCCGGGCCGTTCCAGGGGCGGGCCCGGGCGCAGCCCGGCGGCGGGGCGGGAGCGGGGTGCCGCCGGACCCTGGGACGGCTGGTCCCCGCAGGGAAGAAGACCGGCGCCAGGTTTCGCCTGCCGCCGCGGGCTCCAGGCCCGGGGCCCCGGCCCGGCCTGCCCGGCGGGGGGCCGCCGTGCTGGGGCTCCTCGGGCTGGCCCTGGTCGTGTCGCTGGTGGTGGCCACCGGGCTGGGGGCCGTCCATGTTCCGCCCGGGCAGGTGCTGCGGGTGCTGGCCGGCGCGGTGGCCGGCTGGCCCGACGGTGGAGCCGGTGCCGGCTCTGCCGCAGACCGCATCCTGCTGCAGATCCGCTTGCCGCGGGTGGTGCTGGCGGGGATGGTGGGCGCTTCCCTGGCGGCGGCGGGCAGCGCCTTCCAGACCCTCTTCCGCAACCCCATGGCGGACCCCTACGTGCTGGGGGTATCCAGCGGCGGTGCGCTGGGGGCGGCGGTAGCCCACCTGGCCCTGGCGCTGGCCGCAGGCGGCGGATCAGGTAGGGGTCCGGTGGGCTCCTGGCCGGCCGGCGGCGGCGGGCTGTCGAGCCTGGCGGCGGCGGCGTCCCGGGCCGCCGGCTTTGGGCTGGTGCCGGCCTGCGCCTTCGCCGGCGCGGTGGCGGCGGTGCTGGTGGTGAGCCGGCTGGCCCGGGTAGGGGGCCGCCTGGCGGTGGGCACCCTGCTGCTGGCGGGGGTGGCGGTGGCCTCCCTGCTGGGGGCCTTGGTCTCCCTGCTGGTCTTCCTGAGCGGCGAGCGCCTTCGCCCCCTGGTCTTCTGGTTGCTGGGCAGCCTGTCCGGCGCGGGCTGGCAGGACGTGCTGGTGCTGGCCGTGGCCATGGCGGCGGGGCTGGGCGTCCTGGCGGCCCAGGTGCGCGCCCTCAACGCCCTCTGGCTGGGTGAAGAACCGGCCCACCACCTGGGCGTCGACGTGGAGGCCGTGAAGCGCCGGCTGGTGGCGGCTGGAGCCCTGCTGGCCGCCACCGCCGTCAGCGTCAGCGGTGTCATCGGGTTTGTCGGACTCATCGTCCCCCACGGCGTGCGGATGCTGGTTGGAGCCGACCACAGGCGCCTGCTGCCGGGCGCGGTTCTGGCCGGCGCCACGGTCCTGATCCTTTGCGACACGGTGGCCCGGGTGGTGGTGGCGCCGGCCGAGCTGCCGGTGGGGGTGGTGACGGCCCTGGCGGGTGCGCCGTGGTTTCTCTGGCTGTTGCGCCGGCATGCTGCCGGCCGCGACCATTGACGCCGGACGGAGGTGCAGGGCCGTGGGGTTCGCCCTGGAGGTGCGGGGGGTCCGGGTCGGCTACGCCGCCGATCCCGTGCTGGACGGCCTGACCCTGGAGGTGCGGCGGGGCGAGTGGCTGGGGGTGGCCGGACCCAACGGGTCGGGCAAGACCACGCTGCTGCGCACCCTGTCGGGGTACCTCAAACCCTGGGCGGGGCAGGTGCTGCTGGACGGCACGGCCCTTGGCGCCTGGCGGCCGGACCGGCGGGCGCGGCGCCTGGCGGTGGCCGGGGTGGAGGCCGGTTCGACCCTGTCGCTGACGGTGGAAGAGTACGTGGCCCTGGGACGGACCCCCCACCTGCAGGGCCTCTGGGCCTGGGAAAGCGCGCGGGACCGGGAGGCGGTGACCCGGGCCCTGGCGTGGGTGGGCCTCGAGGCTCTGGCGGGCCGCCCCCTGGCCACCCTGAGCGCCGGCCAGCGGCAGAAGGCGTTGCTGGCCCGGGCCCTGGCCCAGGAACCGGTGGTCCTGCTGCTGGACGAGCCCACCAGCCACCTGGACCTGCGGCACCAGGTGGAGATCATGGATCTTCTGGATCGCCTGCGCCGGCACCTGGGGCTTACCCTGGTGGCCGTGCTGCACGACCTGAACCTGGCGGCCCTGTACTGCCAGCGCCTGGTGCTGGTGAAGGACGGCCGGGTGGCAGCGGCGGGCGAGCCGGCCCGGGTCATGCGCCCCGAGATCCTGAGCCGGGTCTATGGCTGCTCCGTGCTGGTGGTGCCCCACCCCCAGCTGGAAGTGCCCCAGGTGGCTTTGCTGCCCGGGGGGCCGGGCGGCCCGGGGGCCGGTTCGTCCCCGGCGGCCAAACCAGCCGCGGCGCAGGGGGCCTGAGCGCGAACGGTTCAGCGGGACCTGAGCGCGAAAGCCTCAGCGGGATCCCGGAAGAGCCCGGGCCCGCCTGAGCCGAAGCCTGCTGCCGGCGTGGCCCGGGTCGTGGGGCGATGGCGCCTCCCCCGGGGAGGCCAAACGCCCTTGGAGGCAAGACAAGGGCGGGCGGTTGCGGAATCCTCCCGGCACCGCCCGCCCCTGCTGTCTTCCGTCCTGTGCCGCCCCCCGCGCGTCGGGGTCCGGGATGGACCGCGCTAGCGCTGGTCCAGGGGCACCCACTCCCGGCGGGTGGGCCCGGTGTACTCGGCCCGGGGCCGGATCAGCCGGTTGTTGGCGAACTGCTCCAGCACGTGGGCGGTCCAGCCCGAGATGCGGCTGACGGCGAAGATGGGCGTGTACAGCTCGAAGGGGATGCCCATCACGTAGTAGGTGGAGGCGCTGTAGAAGTCGACGTTGGGGTAGAGCCCCTTCTCCGCCGCCACCACCTTCTCCACGGCCTGGGAGATCTCGAACCAGCGGGTGTCGCCTGCCGCCTCGGCCACTTTGCGGGAGAGCCGGCGCAGGATGGTGGCCCGCGGGTCTTCGGTCTTGTACACCCGGTGACCGAAGCCCATGATCCGCTTCTTGGCCGCCAGCGCCTCCTTGACCCAAGCTTCCGCCTTGTCGGGCGAACCGATGGCCAGCAGGGTGCGCATCACCTGCTCGTTGGCGCCGCCGTGGAGCGGGCCCTTCAGGGCGCCGACGGCGGCGGTGATGGCCGAGTACATGTCCGACAGGGTGGCGGCCACCACCCGCGCGGCGAAGGTGGAGGCGTTCAGCTCGTGGTCGGCGTGGAGCACCAGGGCCACGTTCATGACCTCGGCGTGCAGCGGGCTGGGTTCCTCCCCCCGCAGCATGTACAGGAAGTTGGCCGCCAGGGGCAGGTCGCGCCGCGGCGCCACCGGTTCCTTGCCCTGGCGCACCCGCTCGATGGCCGCCACCAGGGTGGGGAACTGGGCCACCAGCCGCGTCGCCCGGCGCAGGTTCGCCTCCTGGGACTGGTCTTCCTGATCGGGGTCCAGGGTCCCCAGGTAGGAGACGGCCGTGCGCAGGGCGGCCATGGGATGGGTGGCCGGCGGGATGCGCTGGATCAGGTCCAGCACCTGGCCGGGCAGCGCCTGGACCGACCGCAGCTGCTGGACGAAGGCGTCCAGCTGGGCCCGGTTGGGCAGCCGGCCATGCCAGAGGAGGTAGACCACCTCTTCGAAGGAGGCGTGCTCGGCCAGGTCGCGGACGTCGTAGCCGCGGTAGAGGAGCCGCCCCTCCTTGCCGTCGATGAAGCAGATCTCCGAAGTCCCCGCCACCACATCTTCCAGACCGGCGGGATTCGGCTGGGTCATGCCACATCCCCTTCCTGCCATGAAGATGGACCTGCCCCGGGGACGAACCGGCTGGAGCCCTGGCACGGGCGGCGCCCGGGGCGGGATGGCGGTGCCTGGTGAGAGTCGCCGGGTCGGCGTCGCAGCCGGCCGCCGCGGCCCCGGCCGGTGCCCGGCCGCCGCGGCACCGCGGGGCGGCCGCGGCCGGGGGGTGCGGGTTGTCGCACCAGGATGGCCACCGGCAGGGGGGCCCGCCGCCTCGCACCCGGCACCGGAAGCCCGGGTGGGGTCACCTGCAGGGTGACGCCCGTCAGGCAATTCGGTTTTGCCGGCCGGCTCTCCTCCCATGGGCCCGGCTCCTCAGTCGCCGGCCCGGTGGGCACCCGGCTGGCGCACGGGAGAGCTCGACCGCCGGCGCCACATCGGGAACGCCGGGGTGCTGAAGCGGCCGGCCCCACCGGCCCGCGGGGGCCGGTCCTCTCCCGCCAGCCGGTCGGCGTCGTCCAGCCCGTGGCGCCAGCGGAGGGAAAGCAGGGCGGCCGCCAGCAGCAGGAGCCCGGCACCGTGGAAGGCGGGTCCAAGCCCCACCCATTCGGCCAGGGGGCCGAACAGAAGGGGACTTGTCAGCTCCGCCAGCCGGTTGCCCGTCAGCCGCACCCCCATGGCCAGGCCCCGCTCGGCGGCGGGTACCGAGTTGGCCGCCGCCAGCATGCTGAGGGGCATGGTCAGGCCCGTGGCCAGGCCCAGCAGGGCGGCGGCCAGGGTCAGGGAGGCCACGTCCCGCAGCAGCGGCGTTACGCCGAGAGCGACGGCGCCCGCCGTCATGGCCAGGAACAGGACCCGGAAGCGCCCGCCCGCCAGGGCCACCAGCGGTCCCATGTACGCCCGCACGGCCAGGGCCATCACGGCCCGTACGGCCAGCAGCATGCCCAGGGTCGCGGTGCTGAATCCCAGCACCCGGGTGACGTACACCGAGTAGAACGACTGGTTGACGCCCAGGGAGAAGATCAGGGAGAAGGCGGCCAGGATGGCCAGTCGCATCTCCGGCAGGGCCAGCAGCTCCCGCGCCCGGCCGGCCTGGGCCCGCCAGTCCGGCGCCGCCCCCGGCGTGGGCGGCACGTGGACCCGCCGCGCCAGGAAAATGCCAGAAAGGCACAGGAGGCCGGCCACGGCAAAGGTGGCGCGGAAACCGGCGTGGTCCGCCAGGAGGCCACCGCCCAGCGGCCCCACCAGCTGGCCGGCGGAGGTGGCGGTGGTGAACCAGGCCAGGTGCTGTTCCCGCTCCCGGGGCTCCCCTAGGCTGGTCACCAGGGTCTGGGTGCAGATCACCATCAGCATCTGGGCCATGCCCGCCACCAGGGAGGCGGCCACCATCCAGGGCAGCGACGGGCTGGCGGCGGCCATCCACAGGCCGGCGGCCAGGCCGGCGGAACCGGCCATCATCAGGGGCCGCTCGCCCCAGCGGCTCACCAGCCCGCCCGCGGGGAGCGAGAGGAAGAGGGGCACCAGTGCGTAGGCGCCCGCGATGACGCCCAGCCAGGTGGCCCCGGCCCCCAGCCCCTGCACGGCGAAGACGGAGAACAGCGGCCGGGACATGGTGACGACGGCAAAGGTCAGGGCGGCCAGCACGTTGACGCGCCACAGGGTCTCGCGCACCTGCCGGCGCGCCAGCGGGGCCGGATCGTCATGGGTCGGGTGCCGGGCGGGCAACCCGGTATCGCCCCCCGCCGTTCCGGGATGACCTGTCCCGGGGGTACCCCTCCTCTGCACCGTCTCCACGACCGCCCTGGCCCTCCTCCGCCGCGGCTCGCGAAGCACACCGTTCCCGCCGCAGGGCACGCCGGAGCGTCTCCAATCCTTCGTGCCTCGAACCATTTCCGTACACCGGCATACCACATTGCCGGGGTGGAGGGAAGGGAGCGTCAATGGAAAGCCCCGCCGCGGCTGATGGTCAGCCGCACCCGCACCTCCACCCGCGCCCGCGCCCACAGCTGGTGCCAGTCCTGTTCCGCAAACCGCCTCGGGAAGGCGATGCGCCAGCGCTGGCCGAAACCCAGGGGGTCGCTGCCCATGGCCTGGAGTCGCCGGACCAGCCGGGTCAGGGAGCGGGTGAGGTCGCGGCGGGCCTCGCGTTCCAGCTCTTCCGTGGGACCGGGCGTGCCGCCGTACACCTCGACCAGCGTCATGTTGAGGGTGACATCGAAGCGAAAGCGGGGCGTGCCACCGGCACCGGGCGGGAGGGGGACGATGCGGACACCGGTGCCCAGGGCGCGCAGGGCAAGACGACGGCGGCCCTCCTCGAGGTCGACCTGCCAGAGGGTGCTGCGGGCATCCCGGAGCAGGGCGAGGAGGCGGGTCTCCCGTTCCGTGAGGATACCGGCAAGGCGGCTCCCGCGGAAGGCGGCGGCCTGGGCCACACGCATCTGCTGCTGGGGGCCTGGCGTGACCACCGGCACCAGGGCATCCCGCCCGGGCAGCAGGGTATCCACCCAGACCCGCCAGTAGGGGATCGCCAGAATACCTGCCGGCTTGCCCCGGGCGCGAAACACGTCGTCCAGATAGAACTCGGGGAAGGTTTGCTGGGGCGGTTTGATGCCCAGGACCTGCGCAGGGTCCCCCGGGGCTACCACGAACCAGGCGGCCCGGGGGATATCGGTGTTGTTCATGAGAAACTCCAGCAGGGACCTCACGCCCTGGCGCGCCAGGCGCTCGGATACTCCCACCACCAGGATCTGGCCCAAAAACAGGTCGCGGCTGGTCACTTCGCGGAGGGCCGCCAGGTTGTCCGATGCCGTGCGGCCCCGGGTCTCGAGCACCACGAAGGCGGGCTCCTGGGGTTGGGGGCCGATCACCGTACCCCCCGAGGGCACCAGGGCGCGGGGGTCGGGCAGCGAGGCCACCATGCGGAGGCCCCCGCGCGGGTCCGTGTCGAAGGCGAGCCCCAGCACCACCGTCCGCCGGTCGATCTCCTCCAGGTCCCAGCAGCCCGTCAGCATACCCGCCACCAGCAGCAGGAGGACCAGCAGGCGGGTCTTGGCGCCCCTCATGAGGCCGCCCCCACCCCCGGCCGCCGCCAGCGGGCCACCAGCCAGAGCAGCGCGGGATAGAAGGCGGCGCTGTACAGCCCCCCGTACATCACGACCTGCCGCATGAGATCGAGCTGGGTTTCGTCCTGGGGGGCCAGGCAGAGTGCGGTGACGGCCGCGGCCAGCACCGGCAGCAGCCAGGGCATGGCCCGCGGGCCGAGCCCGAGCCAGACCGGCAGGCCGACATAATCGGTGACGAAGAACACCGCGCTGGAGACGAACAGCACCGCCTGGTACACCACCAGGCCGGGCAGTCCCAGTTCCTCCAGCAGGGCCAGGGGGACCTGGACCACCCGCAGGATCTCCAGGGTGGGCCAGGCCATCAGCGCGACCCCGTGGTGGCTGAAGATGGCCAGGGTGGTCCCCGTGGCGATGACCTTGAACAGGGCCACGGCCAGGTAGGTCGCCACCAGGGAGCGCCCGTGCCGCCGGGGCTGCCGCAGCACCGCCAGCTGGACCGGCAGGTGCTTGATCGGCACGAAGGGGAGGAATCCGGCCGTGGGCGCGGCCGCCAGCACGGCAGCGGGGACGGGCCAGAGGGGCTGGAGCAGCAGAAGGTCCACGTTGCGCATGGCGAGGCCCAGCACGACCCCGGAGGCCACCACCACCGGAATGAGCAGCATCTGGGCCAGCCGGTTCAGGGCCAGCGGCCCCAGGCTCACCACGACCACGATGCCGGCCACCACCAGGCCGGTGATGGCCCAGATGGGGGTGCGGGGCAGCAGGTAGGTCTGGACCACGATGACGAACTGGCGCAGGAAGTAGCCGAGGAAGATGATGCCGTAGAGAAGGCTCAAGCCGTTGAGGATGAAGGCCACCGGGCGTCCCAGCAGGACGCGGGCGTACTGGTACACGGTCTGGCCGGGAAAGCGGGAGGCCAGGTCGACCATCATGAGGACCAGGGGCAGGCCCATCAGCGCGCCCAGCAGCTCCACCAGCCAGCCGAAGCGCCCGGCCGCCCGCGCCAGCCACATGGGCCCGTCCAGCAGCTGGAACTGGAACAGGGTGAAGAAGAACAGCGCCACCAGGCCGCGGCCGGAAATCCGTACGCCCGCCCGGCTGGCGCCCGCCACGGCGGCCGGCCCGGCCGCCGCCCTTGCCGGCGAAGGGGCAGCTGAAACCCGGCTCCCTGCCTGCTGGGCCATGCGTTCCAATTCGCCTCCTCCCGTGCGGGCCGCCGGCCGGGTCCTGCGCAGATCGCTGCCGGCATCTCAGGGCCGGGCCGCCACGCCCTTTTCCCAGTGGGGCGGCCGCACCGCCATGCGCAGCAGCCGCTTGGGCCGCATGGGCCCGAAGGGCGTCATGTAGGGGGCGCCGGCCGACTCCGCCGCGGCCAGGTGGGCCGCCACCAGCAGCATGCCGGCCACCAGGCCCGTCAGGCCGAAGGTGGCACTCAGGGCGATCAGGGCGAACTTCAGAATGCGCCAGGTCAGGCCAAGGAAGTAGTTGGGGATCGCAAAGGAGGCGATGGCGGTCCCCGCCGTCACCACGATCACGATGCCCGAGACGAACCCGGCCTGGGCGGCGGCGGTCCCCAGCACCACGCCGCCGGCGATGCCCACCGTCTGGCCGACGGCCGCCGGCAGGCGCAGGCCGCCCTCCCGGAAGAGCTCGAAGAGCAACTCCATGGCCAGGAGCTCTACGGCTGCCGGCATGGGCGTGCCCTGGCGGATGCCGGCGCTGGCCAGGGCCAGCTTGGTGGGGATCAGCTCGGGGTGAAACCCCACCAGGGTGATGTACAGCCCGGGCAGGGCCAGGGAGATGAACAGGCCCACGATGCGCAGCAGCCGCACGGCGGTGCCCTGCCAGAAGTTGACGTAATAGTCGTCCGGGCTCTGGTAGAGCTCGGCCAGGGACGTGGGCACGAAGAGGGCAAAGGGGCTGCGGTCCACCAGGACCACCACCCGTCCCTCCAGCAGGGCGGCCGCCACCTTGTCGGTGCGTTCGGTGGCGTGCACCAGCGGGAAGATGGACGCCTTCCGGCCCGTCAGGTACTCCTCCACCGTGCCGCTTTCGATGATGGCGTCGGCGTCGATGCTCTGCAGGCGCTCCCACACCTCGTCTACGGTGGCCTGGGGCGCCAGGTTCTCGATGTAGACCATGGCCACCGGGGTGCGGGTGAGCTTGCCCAGCTTGATCTTCCGCACCCGCAAGGACGGGTCCCGGATGAACCGCCGGATCAGGGCCAGGTTGTCCGAAAGGGTCTCCACCAGCCCCTCCCGCGGCCCTCGGATGGTGCGCTCCGATTCGGGCTCGTCGGGCTGGCGCTTGGGCCAGCCCTCGGCGCCGAAGGTCAGCATGTCGGGCACCCCCGCCACCACCAGGACGGCCTTGCCCTCGACCACGGCCTGAGCCGCCTGGCGGTAGGACCGGGTGCGCCGGACCTCGGTGGCGATGGTGAGGGCCTGCTGGAGCTGCCGGCCGAGGCGGCCGGCCTGCTCGGCCGGCAGGACGCGCTGGCGGGCAGACCGCCCCGCCTGCTGGAGGGTCGGGGCTTGCGGAGGGCGGGATGCCGGACCTCGTCCCCATTCGGGCGCAGGCTCCGGCTCCGGCTGGCCACCCCCGCTGGCGGGCCGGTGGGCTTCCCGAAGGCCGGCGGGCGGGACCGCGGGCCCGCGGACCTCCGCGCCGCCCGGGGTGGTGGGAGCGGCGCCGGGGTGTTCGCCGGCGCTGCCGGCGCCGGCGGCCGCGGCCGCACCCGCGGCCCAGCGGGCGGCGGTCAGGCGCTGCAGGGGCTCCAGCACTGCCTCGCTGACAAACTGGGGATCCACCACGCCCTCGGCGTAGACCACCAGCCCCCGCAACAGCCCGAAATGGAAGGGCCTGTAAACGATGTCGTCGCTGGGACCGATGTAATAGGCAAGCTGGCGCCGCGCCCGCTCAAGGTCCCGCCGGGCGGGGCCGTCGAGGCGCCGGTAGCCGCCGGGAGCCTCCCGGGCGTGACCCAGGAGGGTGTCGATGGCCGCCAGGGTCCGGCGGGTATGGCGCCGCAAGAGCTTGAGCGCCCTCCGGGAGGCCGGGTCGACGCGGGTCGGCGGCGTGTCCCGCCGCTTGCCCCCATCGGAAGGGGCCGGTGCGAGCATATTGGCCACGGCCCACCAACCGGCCGGGCCGTCATACCGGATCTCCGTGGTACCCGCCGCTTGACGGGCGGCTTGGGCCCGGGGACGCGGTGGCCGGGCACCGGCATCCGGGGTGCTGTCCCTTCCCGGCCACCACCGGTGGATCCACGGTAGCCTGCGGCCCACGGTCCCCACCTCCTGACCGTGGGATAGCTTTTCCGGCCGGCTGCCTCTTCACCCGGGCGGTGGCGGGGTCAGGGGGCAGGGGCGGTGGGGGGCAGGGGACCGGCGGGGCGATGCCCTGCATATCCTGGCACGGCGGGGTCGCGGTCTTCCGGTGCCGGATCGGTCGCGGGCCGGGCGGGGCGGGCGCCCGGTCCAGGACCCCGCCAGGGGCTCCGATCAGGGACCGAGGCCGGCGACTCCGGCCAGGGAATCCGGCAAGGGAGAGGGAGGCAGGTCATGAACGCCGATGCGGTTCTGTCAGGGGGCGGTGTCCGGGTCATCGCCCTCGTCGGCGCCCTGGAAGTGGCGGAAGAACGGGGCTACTGCTGGGTCAACCTGGGCGGCACCTCGGGGGGCGCCATCGTGGCCGCCCTGCGCGCTGCCGGCTACACGCCGGCCGAGATGCGCCAGCTGATGGAGTCCACCGACTTCAGCCGGTTCCGGGACCGGGATGCCCTGGACCGGGTGCCCCTGGCGGGCACCCTGCTCAGCCTGCTGCTGGAGAACGGGCTCTACGAGGGCCGGGCCCTGGAGGCGTGGCTGGAAGACCTCCTGGCCCGCAAGGGCGTCCGCACCTTCGGCGATCTGGAGCTGCCCGCCGCCCTGGCCGGCGACGATCCCCGCTTCCGCTACCGGCTGCAGGTGGTGGCGGCCGATGTCACCCGGCGGCGCCTGCTGGTGCTGCCCCGCGACCTGCCGGATTACGGCCTGGACCCCGCCGGGTTTTCCGTGGCCCGGGCGGTGCGCATGAGCGCAGCTCTGCCCTATTTCTACGAGCCTGTCCCCCTGGTCTACCCGGGGCCGAACGGCCCGGAGACCAGCCTGGTGGTGGACGGGGGCCTGGTGGCCAACTTCCCGGTCTGGCTCTTCGACGTGGAAGGCGTGCCGCCCTGGCCCACCTTCGGCTTCCGGCTGGCCGACCCGGTGGACCAGGCCGTCCCCTTCGACGGCCCCGTGGGTTACCTGATCGCCCTGGTCAGCACGGCCCTGGAGGCACGGGAGGAGCTGGCCAACGCCCACACCGCGGCCCGCACCGTGGCCGTGCCCACCCTGGGCGTGCGGACCACCGACTTCGACCTGGACCCGGCCATGCGGCGCCGCCTGTACCAGGCGGGCCGGGAGGCGGCGGCCCGGTTCTTCCGCCAGTGGGACTTCGGCCGTTACAAGCAGGCCTTTCGCGGCCAGGCGGGGCCGCTGGCGGTGTAGGCGGCACCGCCCTCGGCCCCGCCGGTGGCCTGGCCTGCCTGAGCACGGCGTGCCGCCCGCCGGCCGCGCCTGCGGCCGGTTCGTCGCGAAGACACGGCGGTGGCGGACCGCCCTGCACCGCTGGCGTCCTGCCGGCCTAGCCTTGGGCCGTCCTGCCCGTGGCACCCGTTCCACCCGCCGGACCTGCTGCGCCCGGCGCCCCGCCCGTGCCGCCAGCGGCGCCGGGCGCCTGGCCCGCCTTGCGCTGCATTTCCCGTTCCCGCAGCTCCACCCGCCGGATCTTCCCGGAGATGGTCTTGGGCAGGTCGGGCACGAACTCGATCTCCCGCGGGTACTTGTAGGGTGCGGTGGTGTTCTTCACGTGCTCCTGCAGCTCGGCGGCCAGGGCGGTGCTGGGCTCGTAGCCCGGCGCCAGCACCACGAAGGCCTTGACGATGCTGCCGCGGACGGGGTCGGGGCTAGCCACCACGGCGGCCTCGGCCACGGCAGGGTGCTCCACCAGGGCGCTTTCCACCTCGAAGGGGCCGATGCGGTAGCCGGCGCTGATGATCACGTCGTCGGCCCGGCCGACGAACCAGAAGTAGCCGTCCTCGTCCATGATGCCGCGGTCCCCGGTGATGTACCACGGGCCGATCCGGCGGGAGGCCGTACCCTCCGGGTCCTTCCAGTACTCGCGGAAGATGCCCACCGGGCGCCGGGGCTCGACCCGGATGGCGATGTCGCCCTCCTGGCCCGGCGGCAGCACCCGTCCCTCCTGGTCGATGATGGCCACCTCGGCATGGGGCGAGGGCTTGCCCATGGAGCCCGGCTTGACCGGCAGATCGGGCCAGTTGGCCACCACGCACACCGTTTCCGTCTGGCCGTAGCCGTCCCGGATGGTGACGCCCGTGGCCCTCTGCCAGATGTGGATCACCTCGGGGTTCAGGGGTTCGCCCGCCGAGACGCAGGAGCGCAGGCTGGAGAGGTCATAGCGGTCCAGGGGTTCCAGCACCAGCAGGCGGTACACCGTGGGCGGCGCGCAGAGGCTTTGCGGCCGGTGGCGCTCGATGAGCCGCAGGGTCCGCTGGGGATCGAACTTGCCCGGCTTGTGGTCGACCAGCACCTGGGCCCCGGCCACCCACGGCCCGCAGAAGCTGGACCAGGCGGCCTTGGCCCAGCCCGTATCGGAGACGTTCCAGTGCAGGTCGCCGGGACGCAGGCCGCACCAGAGCTCGCCCGTCACCCGGTGGCCCAGGGGATAGCCGTGTTCGTGCAGGACCATCTTGGGATAGCCGGTGGTGCCCGACGTGAAGTAGATCAGCATGGGGTCGGTGGCGGCGGTGTCCTCCCCCTCGTCGGGGCCGGCCGCGGCCACGGACTCCTCGTAGGGAATCCAGCCGGGCCGCGTCCCGCCGGTTACGATGCGGACCCGCAGGGAAGGGCTCTGGCCGGCGATGGTGTCGACCCGCTCCGCCACCTCCGGATCGGCCACGATGGCCGCCGCCTCCGTACGCCGGATCCGGTAGGCCAGATCCCGGGCGGTGAGCAGGGTGGTCCCCGGGGCGGGAATGGCACCCAGCCGGATCAGGCCCAGCATGACCTCCCACCAGGCGACCTCCCGGCCCAGCACCACCAGCACCCGGTCGCCCCGGCCGATGCCGAGCGAGCGCAACAGTCCCGCCACCCGGCGGGAGCGCTCGGCGAAATGGCGGAAGGTATAGGGATGGCCGCCGCCCTCGTCGTCCACCCACAGCATCGCCAGCCGTTCGGGGTCTTCCGCCCAGCGGTCGACGGTATCGCGGGCGAAGTTGTACCGCTCGGGCACCTCGATGCGAAAGGTCCCCATGGCGCATCCCCCTCGGACGTGGTATCCGCCACCGTGGTTCGCCGGCGGCGGCAGGATTTCCTGGCGATGGAAGAACCCGCCCCGCCCTCGACAGGCTGCCGGCCAGCCTGTACAAGAAGGGAGGAGGTGAGGGCCGTGGCGGGCGGGTGGGATCCGGGGGCCGTGCTGCTGGACGTCCAGGGCGTGACCCGCAGCCTGGGCGGGCGGGAGATCCTCCGGGGAGTCGATTTGCGGGTGCGGGCCGGCGACCGCCTGGGACTGGTGGGTCCCAACGGCGCCGGCAAGTCCACGCTGCTGCGCATCCTGGCCGGGGTGCTGGAGCCGGACGGCGGCCGGGTCCACCGGGTCCAGGGCCTGGCCGTGGGCTACCTGCCCCAGGATCCTGCGGCGACCCAGGGGGGCACCGTCCTGGAAGCGGTCCTGGACGGTTTCGGCGAGTTGCTGGCCCTGCGCCGCCAGCTGGCGGAACTGGAAGACCGCATCGCCCGCACCGCCTCCCGGCCGTCCCCGGCGGCGCGGGGCCCGCGGGCGCCCGGCCCGGAGGGAGAACCCCTCCAGGGGCTGCTGGACCGGTACGGGCGGCTCCAGGAGCGGTTCCAGCAGCAGGACGGCTACGCCATGGAGGCCCGGGCGCGCCAGGTCCTGCTGGGGCTCGGCTTCCGCCCGGCCGAGTTCGACCGCCCGCCGGCGTCCCTCAGCGGCGGCCAGCGGGTGCGCCTGGGCCTGGCCCGGGTCCTGGTGGCCCGCCCGCAGCTGCTGCTCCTGGACGAGCCGACCAACCACCTGGACGTGGCGGCGGCGGCCTGGCTGGAGGACCACCTGGCCGCGTACCCCGGGGCCGTGGTGCTGGTGTCCCATGACAGGGGCCTTCTGGCCCGGGCCTGCAACCGCATGGCCGAGCTGGTGGACGGGCGGCTGGAGCTGTACGCGGGAAACTACGACGCCTACCGCCGGGAGCGCAGCCTGCGCCGCGAGCAGGCGGCTGCCGACTACCGCGCCTACCAGGAAGAACGCCGCCGGCTGGAGGGCTTCGTGGCCCGGTACCGGGCCGGTAACCGGGCCACCCAGGCGAAGGACCGGGAAAAGAAGCTGGAGCGCCTGGAGCGGGAGGCGCCCCCACCGCCGCCGCCACCGCCGCCGCTGCCCCGCATCCGCCTGGACGCGGGCAGCCCATCCCACGAGGTGGTGTTCCGCCTGGAGGCGGTGGGCCACCGCTACGGTGAGGGCCCGTGGCTCTTCCGCAACCTCCGCGCCGTGGTGCGGCGGGGACAGCGCATCGGCGTGCTGGGGCCCAACGGGGCCGGGAAGTCGACCCTGTTGCGGCTGCTGGCCGGCGACCTGCAACCCGTGGCGGGCCAGGTGGTGCGCGGCGACGGCGTCCGGCTGGGTTACCTGGACCAGCTTCTGGGCCTGACCGATCCCCGGCGCACGGTCCTGGAAGAGTACGTGGCGGCCACGGGCATGACCGTGGCCGAGGCCCGTCACGCCCTGGCGCGCTTCCTCTTCCGCGGGGAGGCCGTCCACCAGCCGGTGGGATCCTTGAGCGGTGGCGAGCGCAGCCGGCTCATCCTGGCCCGGCTGGCCGCCCTGCGGGCCAACGTGCTGATCCTGGACGAGCCGACCAACCACCTGGACCTGGAGACCCGGGAGGTCCTGGAAGAGGCCCTGGCCCGCTACCCCGGGACGCTGGTGGTGACAAGCCACGATCGCGCCTTTCTGGAGCCTCTGGTAGAGACCATCTGGTGGGTGGAAGATGGCCGGGTCGAGCAGGCGCCGGGACCTCTCAGCCGCTGGCTGGCGGCCCGCCTGAGCCAGCGGGCGGAACCCGCCGGGCCGGAGGCCGGTACCACCCTGATCCAGCCGCCGCCCCGGGGGCCGGCCGCCGGCGTCGCCGGACAAGCGAAGGGCGGAGCCGCCGAGGGCGGGCCGTCCCGGCCAGCGCCGGCGGGTAACCTCTCCCGCGACCGGCTGCGCCGGCTGGTCCAGCAGGTCCGGTCGCTGGAAGAGGTGATTGCCCAGCTGGAGCAGGAGCAGGCCGGCCTGGTGCAAAAGCTTTCGGACCCCGCCTTCCTGGCCCGGGGTGGCGCGGCGGTGGCGTCCGCGGCCCGCCGGGCGGAAAGCCTGGCCCGGGAGCTTGAGGCGCGCCTGGCGGAATGGGAGGGCCTGAGCCAGCTGCTGGAACAAGCCGCCGTGCCGGGGCGGGGGCGCGAGGGCGGCGGCGCCGCCGCCCTGCAGTGACGCCAGGCCCGTGACAGGCGCGGTCTATGGCCCGGGACGCCCCTTCCGGGCTGCCGGCCATCGATGACGGTGATCCTGCAGCGGCGTATAATGCTGACGGAAGACTTGCTCCGTGCGCTTCACCGCGCATTCACCGGTATGCAGCGGGTCGGAGTGGCCAGCACGAGCCCGCGAGGGGGAACAGCGCACCATGCCGGAGGCACAGCACTCGCCTCTGAGGGCTGCCCAGAAGCAGCTGGCCGCCGTGGTCGAGCGGCTGGGGCTGGGGCCCGACGTATATGAGTTGCTGAAAGAGCCGGCCCGTGTCATCGAGGTGTCCATTCCCGTCCGGATGGACAACGGCCGGCTCAAGCTTTTCAAGGGCTATCGTGCCCAGCACTGCGACGTGCTGGGACCCACCAAGGGAGGCATCCGCTTCCACCCCCGGGTCGACCTGGACGAGGTCAAGGCCCTGGCCATCTGGATGACCTTCAAGTGCGCCCTGCTGGGGCTCCCCTACGGCGGGGCCAAGGGCGGCGTGATCTGCGATCCGCGGGAGCTTTCCCGGCGGGAGCTGGAGGAACTCAGCCGCGGCTACATCCGCGCGCTGGCCGGGTTCATCGGTCCCGACCGGGACATCCCGGCACCCGACGTCAACACGTCGGACCAGGTGATGGGCTGGATGCTGGACGAGTTCTCCCGGATCACCGGCCACCCCAACCCGGCGGTGATCACGGGCAAGCCGCTGGTCCTGGGCGGTTCCCGCGGCCGGGGCGAGGCCACAGGGCGGGGCGTGGTGGTCACCATCCGGGAGGCCGCCCGGGTCCTGGGCATGGACATGCAGCAGATGACCGCGGCCATCCAGGGCTTCGGCAAGGTCGGCAGCTGGGTGGCCCGCTACCTGCACCGCGCGGGCACCCGGGTGGTGGCGGTGGTGGACGCCTACGGCGGCGTCTACAACCCGGCGGGGCTCGACGTCGAGGCGCTCTTTGCCTACGGCCGCCAGAACGGGACGGTGCGCGACTTCCCGGGCGGCCAGCCCATCGACAACGAGGCCCTGTTCCGGCTGCCGGTGGACGTGCTGGTTCCCGCCGCCCTGGAGAACGTGATCACCGAGGAGAACGCGCCCCACATCCAGGCGCGCATCATCGCCGAAGGGGCCAACGGCCCCACCACCCCGGAGGCCGACGAGATCCTCTACCGGCGGGGCATCTTCGTGCTGCCGGACATCCTGGCCAACGCCGGCGGCGTCACGGTCTCCTACTTCGAGTGGGTCCAGAACCTGATGCAGTACTACTGGTCGGAAGAACAGGTGGTGCGGCAGCTGGAGCGCCTCATGGTCGGCGCCTTCAAGGCGGTCTACCGCTGTCATGTGGAAGAGTCCGTCCCCATGCGCCTGGCGGCCTACATGGTGGCCATCGACCGCCTGGCCGAGGCGCTGATCGCCCGGGGCTGGGTGCCCGCCACCGACTACCACCACGTGCCCCAGCCGGAGCCGGCGGAAGCGGCCGTCGACGTCTTTCGCGAGCCCGCCACGCCGGTGTAACGTTGAAGCAGAACGTGCGGGAGTCGGGTGGGGCCGGCCCGCCGCGGCCGGCCCTTGCCGCGCAGGGAGGCGGTCATGGCAAGCTTCGCGGAGCGCCTGCGCAAGCGGGCGGGGCGGCTAAGCCGGGCCCAGCGCCAGCTGGCCGAGTTCATCCTGCAGAACGAGCCCCGGGCGGCTTTCATGACCGCCGCCCGCCTGGGGGCGGCGGTAGGGGTCAGCGAATCGACGGTGGTGCGGTTCGCCATCGCCCTGGGCTACAGCGGCTACCCCGAGCTGCAGCGGGACCTGCAGGACCAGCTTCGGGCCCGCCTGTCCGCCGCCGACCGCCTGGTGCTGGCGGAGGAGCGGGGCGAGCGGGCGGAGACCATCCTGGACACCGTCCTCCGCACCGACATGGACAACATCCGCGCCACCCTGGCCTCGCTGCCGCGGGACCGCTTTGCCGAGGCCGTCAGCGCCCTGCAGCGCGCCCGGGCCATCTACGTGGTGGGGCACCGCAGCGCCGCGGCGCTGGCCCACTACCTGGGGTACTACCTCCAGCTGATGCTGCGCAATGCCCGCACCCTTACCCACGCGGGGACCGCCCTGGAGGAGCTGATGGCGGCCGGCCCGGCCGACGTGGTGGTGGCCGTCACCTTTCCCCGCTACGCCCGGGCCACCGCCGAGGCTTTTCGCCTGGCCGCCCGGCGGGGAGCGCGCACCGTCCTCATCACCGACAGCGTAGTCTCGCCGCTGGTGGAAGACGCCGCCATCGTGCTTCCTGCCCGCTCCGAGTCCCCCTCCTTCGCCGACTCGCTGGTGGCGCCGCTCAGCGTCATCAACGCCCTCATCACCGCCGTCGCCCTGACCCAGCCCGAGAAGGTGCGGGCCGCCCTGCGGGAACTGGAAGACCTCTGGGACCGCCAGGGCACCTACCTGAAGGAAGAACGCCGCTCCGACCGGATCGTCGGGCCTGGCGAGGCAGGCGGCGACGCCGGGCCCTGACGTGCCCGCCCGCCGTGCCCGCCGGCCAGGGGCGCCGGCCGGGACGCTGGGGGGCGGGTTGCGGGAGCCAGCCGGCCCCGGCGCCTCCTCGCCCCCTATTCCGGCACCACCGGAATGGGTCCCAGAAGGCAAATCCCGGCGGGGCTCACCTGGCAGCGGTAGGCGTACGCCTCGACCCCGGCCGCCCGGGCCCGGGCCAGGGCGGCGGCAAAGTGGGGGTCCGCCCGGCGGTGGGGTGCCAGGCGGGCGGCGTCGTCCCGCTGGACGAACCAGACCACGGCGGCCCGCCAGCCCTGGCGGACCGCCTGGGCCAGCTCCTCCAGGTGGCGGGCGCCGCGGGCGGTGGGGGCGTCGGGGAAAAGGGCCGTGCCGTCCTCCACCAGGTTGCACGACTTGGTCTCCACCAGGCAGGGCCGGACCGGTGCTCCGGCCCCGTCCAGGCGAAAGTCCAACCGGCCGGCGCCCCAGGGAACCTCGGTCTGCCAGCGGCGGTAGGCGGCGAAGGGCAGCAGGGCCCGCCGGTCGAGGGCGGCGGCGAAGAGCCGGTTGGGCATCCGGGCGTCGACGGACACCCACCGCCCGTTGAAGGACACCAGCAGCAGATCGCCCGCCGTCCGCCGGCCGCCCGCCGCAGCGGATCCCGCCCGTCCCGCGGTTCCGGAGGGGGGTGGGAGCTGCAGTACCGCCGGACTGGCCGGGCCAGGCAGAGGCTGCGGCGGGCCCAGGGGGGCACGGGCCTGCCGGCGGGAGGCGGCGGGGGTGCCGCCCGCCTGCTGCTCCGGCTGCGGGGTCGCGGAGGGAATCCATGCCAGGCCGGGGGTGCCGGGGACCAGCAGCTCGGCCATGCGGCCGGAGTTGGGCAGGTGCAGCCGCAGGACCTTGCCTGCGGCCCCGTCGCCGGCCCCGCCAACCGCTGCGGCAGCGGTCCTGCCGGCGGCATGGCCCGGCCCGCAGGGCCTGTCCCGGGGCTGGTCCGTTCCGGCGCGGCCGCTCGCCGGGTCGCCGGCGCCGGGGCTGGCCGGAACCGCCTCCACCGCAAAGCGGTTGAGGCGCCGCAGGATGGTCACGGGCACCAGGGGGGAAGGCCAGGGCAGGGCGACGTTCACCGGGCCGCTCACCCCGATCCCGCCCCGGGAGGAGTCCCGGCGGGCCGCAGGCGCTGCACGTCGCCGGCCAGGATGCGCTGGCGCCGGCCGCCGGCCTGTTCGACCACCAGGGAACCGTCGGGTGCCACGTCCAGGGCGATGCCGGCCACCTCACCGGCGGGCAAGGCCACCCGCACCGGCTCCCCCAGCCAGGCGGCACGGCTGCGCCAGGCGGCCAGCACCGGGCCGGGACCTTCCTGGTGCAGCTGGGCGTAACGTTCCTCCAGCCGCTGGAGGATCGCCTCCGCCAGCTCGTTCCGCGTCACCCGGCGGCCGGCCTCCCGGGCCAGCCAGGTCAGGCGGCCGGCCAGCTCGGCCGGCACCGGCTCGCCCTCCACGTCCAGGTTGACCCCGATGCCTGCCACCACGTACTCGGCACCGTGGGGGTGGCTGACCGTCTCCAGCAGGATGCCGGCCACCTTCCGGTCGTCGACCAGCACGTCGTTGGGCCACTTCACCTGGACCGGCCGGCCGGCCAGGCCCTCCACCGCCTCGGCCACTGCCGCCGCGGCGGCCAGCGTCAAAAGGGGCAGGTGTTCCGGGGGCAGGGCGGGCCGCAGGATCAGGGACATCCACAGGCCACCGGGCGGGCTCCACCAGGCCCGGCGCAGGCGCCCCCGCCCGGCCACCTGGCGATCCGCCACCACCATGGTGCCCTCGGGTGCGCCCGCCTCCGCCAGCCGGCGGGCCACGTCGTTGGTCGACCCCACCTCGGCGAGCCAGTGGACGGTGTGGCCCAGGCGCGCTCCCGCGCGGCGGGCCTCCAGCAGGTCGGGGACGAACCGGCGGGCTGCCAGCTGGCGGGCGGCCCCGGGGTCCAGGGTGTAGCCCTGGTGGGGGCGGCCGCCCACAGGCCAGCCGTCCCGGCGCAGGGCTTCGATGTGCTTCCAGAGGGCGGTGCGGCTGATGCCCAGGTCCTCCGCCAGGGCGGCGCCCGAGACCGGCTTCCCTCCGGCGGCCAGCAGGGCCGCCAGCACCCGGCTGCGCGGGCGGGGCCCATCCCATTTCACGGCATCCTTTGCGGGCATGGCGTTTCCTCCCGGCAACACCATACCACGCCGGGCCCGGCACAGGGTGCCGCGGCGCCTAGCGCTGGGTATCGGCCGGGTGGACCACCAGGATCCCGCGCATCCCCTTCTCGTAGTGGCCGGGCATGTGGCAGGCCAGCTCGAAACGGCCTGGAAGATCGGCATTGAAGATCAGCCGGACGCTGGTTCCCGGCCGCAGGCCGGCCACCTCGATGCCATAGCCGTCAATCTCCAGCTCGTGTTCTTCCCGCCCCGTATTGATCAGGGTCAGGCGCACCCGGGCCCCCTGCCGGACCTCGATGACCGCCGGTTGGTAGGCGTACTCCGACAGCCGGATCACCCGGTCGGCCACGGGCCGCCCCGGTGCGGTGACGCTGGCCACGCCGGGGCGGGTCGACCGCAGGTGCAGGCCCAGGGCGCCGGCCAGCAGGGCGGCGGACACAAGCAGGGCGATCACCGAGCGGGCAGCGGGCCCCGGTGCAGCCCCGTCGGACACGATGGCACCTCCCCGCAAGGGGCCGTTTCCCGGCCGGTTGGGGGCGGCGGCCGGGCGCCCTTACGGAACCAATGTATGCCGACCTGGTGACTCTCCATGCGCAGCGGCCGCCGGGGCCGGGCAGCGGTTGTCCACAAGGGGGCGGGCAACGGCCGGGCGAACCAGGACAGAGCGACCGCGATGCGGACTTCCAGGGCGGCCGGGGGCGGGTCCGCCTGCCCGCCCGGGCACGCGGCGCGGCCGGGCGGGAACCTGGGCAGGCGGAGGCAGCCGTCGGCAAGGAAAGGGAGGGCGATGCATGGGGGAGGGGTTCAGGGGCCGGAGGCAGCGGCCACCGGGGGGCATGAGGCCGGGCGGAGCCGGACCGGAGGGCCTGCCCCCCTATACCGTCCGGGTCAGCGCCCGGGCGCGCCGGGTGCGGCTGGTGTTGTCGCCGGCCGACGGCCTGGTGGTCGTCGTTCCGCCCGGATACCGGCTGCACCGGGTGCCCCAGGTGGTGGCCCAGCATGCGGCCTGGATCCAGCGGGCCCGGCAGCGGCTGGAACAGCAGGCCCGGGCTGCCGGCGGCGGGGCGGGTGATCCTTTGCTCCGGCGGGATGGCGCCGGCCTGGCTCCTCCGGCCTGGCTCTGGCTGCGGGCGCTAGGGGAGGTGTGGGCCGTGGTGCCGGCGGGCCGGCCCACCCTGAACGACGCCGCCAGCGGGGGGCGCAATGCTGCCGCCGGCCCGTCCCCGCAGCGGACCCTCTTCACAGGCTGGGCCACGGATGAACAGGGGGAACCGCCGCCTGCGGGCGCACGCCTGGCCGGGCAGATCCGTCTACCGGCCCGAGCCGGGGAGCAGGAGCCCGCCGCCTGGGGGCCTCCCCTCAGGGGCTGGCTGGCCGCCAGGGCACGGGCGACCCTGCTGCCCTGGCTGGAACGGCTGGCGCGGGAGCGGGGCTTTCGCCTGGCGGGTTCGTCCATCGGCTGCCCCAAGACCCGCTGGGGCAGCTGTTCCGCCAGGCACCACGTGCGCCTGAGCCTGAAGCTGCTCTTCCTGCCGCCCGAGCTGGTGGAGCACGTGCTGATCCACGAGCTCTGTCACACCGTCCACCTCAACCACGGCCCCGCCTTCTGGGCCCTGGTGGAACGGCATGATCCCCGGGCGGCGGAACACCGGCGCCAGCTCCGGGCGGCCTGGAGTTATGTGCCGGCCTGGCTGCGGCCGGCGCGCTCCATCGGCCCTTCCCCGGCCGATGCCGGCTTGTGAGGGCACCGGCGCGCAAGGCCGTCCTGGCCGGGGGCCGGGATCGTTGACCTGCCGGAGCCGGCATGATAGCATCACTTTCAACAATCACAGAGCGCGTCTGCTCTCTTATCCAGAGTGGCGGAGGGACTGGCCCGATGAAGCCCGGCAACCGCCGGCCGTGCCTGGACGGCCGGTAAGGTGCCAACTCCTGCAGGATCCGTGCGGATCCTGAGAGATGAGAGGGCGCCGGAAATCCTTTCGGCCCTTCCCTCTCGGGAGGGGTAGTTTCTTATCCGGGACCCCTTCGGGGAGCGGGCGCGGGAGGGAGGGGGACGCGGTGATCCCCTGTCGCGGCCATGTCGAGGTGGGCCCCCTGCCCCTGGAGCAGGGCGGCCACCTGCCCCGGGCCGAACTGGCCTACGAGACCTGGGGTCGCTGGGACCCCCAGCGCCAGAACGCCATCCTGATCTGCCACGCCCTGACGGGCGACGCCCACGTGGCCTCCCACCATCCCGGCGACCGCCCGGGCTGGTGGGAGGCGGCGGTGGGCCCGGGCCGGCCCATCGACACCCGCCGCTGGTTTGTCATTTGCAGCAACGTGCTGGGAGGCTGTTACGGGTCCACAGGCCCGGCCAGTCCTGCGGAGGCCGGCCACGGGCCCTGGGGCGGGCGGTTTCCCGTGATCACCGTGCGGGACATGGTCCATGCCCAGCGCCGGCTTCTGGATGCGCTGGGCATCGGGCGGCTCGCCCTGGTGGTGGGCGGTTCCCTGGGCGGCATGCAGGCGCTGGAGTGGGCCGTCACCTACCCCGAGCGGGTGGGAGCGGCGGCCGTCCTGGCGGCGCCGCCGGCCGCCTCGCCCCATGCCATCGCCTGGAACGAGGTGCAGCGCCAGGCGATCTTCGCAGACCCCGCCTGGCAGGGCGGCGACTATCCCGCCGCCCGCCCACCCCGCCGCGGGCTGGCCCTGGCCCGGATGCTGGCCATGACCACCTACCGGGGTCGCGAGGAGTGGGAGGCGCGCTTTGGCCGGGAAGAGGTCCCGGCGGGCGCCGACCCGGTCGCCCAGCGGCTGGGCTCGTACGCCACCGCGCCGGCGGGCCCGGCCGAGGCCTTCCGGTTCCAGATCGAAAGCTACCTGCACTACCAGGGGGAAAAGCTGGTGCGCCGGTTTGACCCCGCCACGTACGTGACCCTGACCCGGGCCATGGATCTCCACGACGTAGGCCGGGGCCGGGGCGGGCTGGAGGGCGCCGCGGCCCGGGTCCAGGGCCGCATGTATGTGCTCAGCATCACCTCGGACCTGCTCTACCCCGTGGACGAGCAGCGGCGGCTGGTCCAGGCCCTGCGCCGGGCGGGCAAGAATGTCACGTGGCAGGTCTGGAAGGCTCCCTGGGGCCACGACAGCTTCCTCGTGGACTCCGCGGGGGTGGCCCGCCGGGTGATGGACTGGCTGGAAGAACCCGGTGCTGCCACCGCGCCCGCGCAGGCCGGGGCAGTGGCGGCGGTGGGGGAGGGGCGCCCGTGAAGGGTCCCGTGGTGGCGCTGCTGGGTCTGGGCACCGTGGGCAGTGCGGTGGCGCGCCGGTTGGTCAACCCGCCACCCTGGCTGGTGGCGCGGCTGGGTGGCGTGCCGCGGCTGAAGGGGATCCTGGTACGCCACCCCGGCAAGCCGCGGCCGGCGGCCGTCGACCGCAGCCTGCTCACCACCGATGCCGACCAGCTGCTGGGCGATCCTGAGGTCGACGTGGTGATCGAGCTCATCGGCGGTGTCGAACCGGCCCGCCAGTACGTCCTGCGGGCCCTGGAAGCCGGCCGCCACGTGATCACCGCCAACAAGGCCCTTCTGGCCGAATCCCTGGCGACCCTGTCGGCGGTGGCCCGCCGGCACGGGGTGGAGCTGGCCTTCGAAGGGGCGGTGGCCGGCGGGGTGCCCATCATTCGCCCGCTGCTAAGGTGCCTGGCGGCCAACCGGGTGCGCCGCCTGCGGGCGGTCCTGAATGGCACCTGCAATTTCGTCCTCACCCAGGTGGAGCAGGGTGCCACCCTGGAGGACGCGGTTCGTGCCGCCCAGGCCGCCGGCTATGCGGAAGCCGATCCCAGCGACGACCTGTCGGGGCGCGACGCGGCCCGCAAACTGGCCATCCTGGCGACCCTGGTGACGGGCGAGCCCGTGGCCTGGACCGCCGTGGCCTGTCGCGGGCTGGACGACCCGGCCTTTCGCCGTGCCCTGCAGGAGGGAGGGGGCGGGGGTGAGGCGGCTCGCCAGGGCGGCGGCCCGGCCCGCTGGCGCCTGGTGGCCACCGCCGAGTGGACGGGGCCCGCCCCCCGGCTGGCCGTGGAGCCGCAGATGTTGCCGCCCCACGACCCCCTGCTGCAGGCGGCGGGGGTGGAGAATATGATCCTGATCGAGGCGGATCCGGTGGGCACGGTGCGGTTTGCCGGGCCCGGGGCCGGCGGCGATGCCACCGCCAGCGCCGTCCTGGCCGACCTGATCGCCATCTGGCGGGGCGACCGCCTGCCGTTGCCGGACCTGGAGGCCGGCCGGTCCGTGGCCGTGGAGCCCTCGCCGGCCGTGCCCCGCGCCGGGTTCGACACCGAGTGGCAGGATCCGGCGGCTGCGGCGGTTAAACTGAGGTTGACGGAAGGTTGAACGGCTCGCCGGCCGCCGGGCTCCGCGGCCGGGCGGCCGCGGCAGGGGGGAGCGGCATGGGCCCCAGGCATCTCGCCCAGTGCTATCGTTGCCGGCGCACCTTCGAGGCCGACCGCCGGGGGGCCCGCTACTGCCCGGAGTGCGAGCGGGAACAGCGGCGCCGGTTCCGGGTGTTGCCGGGGGGGAAGGATCCCCGCTACGGCTGGGGGGTGGCGCCCGCGGCCCGGCCGCGGGCTGCGCGGCCGGGCCCGCGAAGCGGGCGCTGGCGGCTGGGCTGGCGGCAAGCGCGGCGGGGCGGGCCGGTGTCCTGGCGGAGCCGCTGGACCTGGCGGCGGTGGCACCAGCTCCTGCGCCTGGTGGCCGTGGTGGCCGCGGCCGCGGCGGCGCAGGTGGCCTGGGAACAGGTGGACGCCGGTTCCTGGCCGGTCGAGTGGCTGGTATACCTGGCAGGAGCGGCCTGGATTTGGAACCGGCGGGATCAAGCGGCCTAGGTCGCGACACCCAAGCGGCCTGGGTACCGACACCGGGGTACACATGGTCCGGCGGCGGGTATCCCGCCGCCGGTTGCTTCGTCCCGCGTCCTTTCCGGCCGCTTCCCTCCGGTGCGCTCGAGTGCGCTTGCGGGCCCGGCGCCGCCTGGGGCCCCGGCGCCATGGCGAACCCCAGGGGCATGGGGAGCCTCAAGCGGAGGTTCCCGCCCGGCCGCGCCCTCAAGCGCCCTCCTCCGGACCGTCGCCGGGTTCCACGGCCAGGCCTGCCTCCCGCAGCCGGGCCGCCAGCTCGGGCCGGGTCCCCCTGAGCCGGATGCGGCGGGGGCCTAGCGCCTTGAGCAGGCCGGCGGCCAGGTCCTCCCGCTCCAGCGGTACCCGCGGGTCCAGGTGCCCCTCCAGAAACTCGCGGTAGAGGGGCGGCCCGCCGGGCTCCCGGATGACCAGGTCCCGTCCCTGCCCTTCCACCCAGAGCTCCTCGGGCCCCTGCTCCGCCGGGCGCAGGGTGCCGAGGAACTGCTCCAGGGCCCGCTCCAACCAGAGCTGCTGCAAGCCTGTCCGGGCCAGCTCGCCCACCAGGCTGCGCAAGAACCGCTCGCCGCGAAAGCGCAGCCAGCCCAGAATGCTCAGGCGACCGTGCTGGACCAGTTCGGGCAGCAGCAGAGCCGCCGTTCCGCGGGCCAGGGGCGGCTGGGCCAGCAGGGGGAGGCTCTGCTTCCAGACCTGCAGCCGGGCATCGGGGTCGACTGCCGCGTAGCGGGAATCCAGGTGCTCCAGCAGCATCTCCGGCAAGAGGACCTGGTGCACGAAGTGGGACGCGGCCTGGGCCGCCGGCTGGGGCACGTATTCGGTCAAAAAGACCCACCGCTGGCGCGACCGGAACACGGTATAGACCAGCCGCTCCCGCTCCAGCACCCGCTGGAACTCCGAGGGGTGGGTCTCCACGGAGATGGCCAGCTGTCCCTGCGCGCCCATCAGGCCAACCTCCCGCTGTTCCCGGCCACCGCCGGCGGCTCCAGCGGGCGGCCCTGGCGGGGTGGCCGGCCCGCGGGGCGCCGCCACCGGGGTGGCCCTGGTTATCCCTTAGTCTATGCGGACTCCCCACCCCGTTCCTGCCGGTGGTGCGACGCCCGCTTCCATTCCGTCAGCCGCCGCCCGGCGTGGCTGACACCCGTACCGGACGGGCGCGCACCCCTCCGTCGAGCCCAGGGCCCCGCCGCCTCCGGCCCCAGGGGCCGTCCACACCCGGGCGCGGTCCTGCGAAGCCAGGGGCGGCGGAACGATTCACCATCCCTGGGTCTTGAGCCGGCGGGAGGAACCCCCCCGGTCCTTGGCCAAAAGCCTGAAGGATATACCGTGTCGCCCGGGCCCCTGTGGGGTCCGGGCGGGCGGCGGGCCGGCGGCCCGGGCGTCCCTGCCAGGGCGGCGGCCGGGCGCGTCAAGAGGCCGGCGACGCCGCCGGACTGGAAGGCAGGGCCGCTGGACTTGCCGCGGCCCGGGCAGCGGATGGGCTGCGGCCCAGGCCCGCTGGTGGCCTGGCGCCGGACCAGGCGCCCGAAGGCTGGAGACCGGTCTTCGGCGTACGGCAGCAAGGAGGTGCCATGCAGGTTGCCGGCTGCAACCAACCGGCGGCCCTCCGCAGGCCGGTGGGGGAGGGGCGGTCATGGAGGGCGCCGGCAGGCGGGGGGATGCGCGCCGTGGCAACAAGCGGTGCGGCGCGGCGGGTTCGTGCTGCTTGCCGTCGCCCTGGGGCTGGCGGTCCTGGCGGGCGCGGTCCCCTGGGTCCCGGCGGCCCGGGTCCGGGCGGAAGGGTCCGCACCCCAGCAGCCGCCATCCCAAGACGCCCGGGCGGCCATCCTGGTGGACGCGGCCACCGGGCAGGTGCTCTACGCGCGCAACGCCGACGCCACCATGCCCATGGCCAGCACGACCAAGATCATGACGGCCCTGCTGGCCATCGAGCGAGGGGACCTGCAGCAGGTCATCACCACCAGCCAGCGGGCCTTCGGCGTCGAGGGGTCCAGCCTCTACCTGGCCCTAGGCGAGCAGCGGACCCTGGAAGAGCTTCTCTACGGGCTCATGCTCCAGTCGGGCAACGACGCGGCGGTGGCCATCGCCGAAGGCCTGGCCGGGTCCGTGGAGACCTTCGTCCAGTGGATGAACCAGCGCGCCCGGGAACTGGGCCTGGAACACACCCGCTTCGCCGATCCCCACGGGCTCGCCAGCCGGGACCACTACACCTCGGCGCGGGACCTGGCCACCCTGGCCCGGGTAGCCCTGGCCAATCCCACCTTCCGGCGCGTCGTGGGAACCAGGGAGTACCGGATGCCCTGGCCCGAAAAGAACTCGGAGCGGGTGCTTTACAACCACAACCGGTTCCTCTGGCACGACGGCGCCACGGGTGTGAAGAACGGCTACACCAGCGCCGCCCGTGGAGCCCTGGTGGCGTCGGCGCAGCGCGACGGCATCGAGCTGGTCGGGGTCCTGCTGGGAGCCCATCCCACGGGCATGTACCGGGACATGGCGGCCCTGATGGACTGGGGTTTCGCCCGCTTTGAGCCCCTGCCGCTGGTGCAGGCCGGCGAGCGGGTGGGGCAGGTGCCGGTACGGGGCGGCCGGCAGGACAGCGTGGCGGCCGTCGCCGCCTACGGCGCCCGGTGGCTGGTTCCTCGGGACGAACCGGCGCCGCCGGTCCGGCGCCAGGTGGAGCTGGAGCAGGCCTTGCAGGCGCCGGTGGGCGAGGGCGCGCGGGTCGGCACCCTGGTGGTGCGCGTGGGCGACCAGGTCGTCGACCGGATTCCCTTGCTCAGCGCCGCGGCGGTCGAGCCTCTCACGGCCTGGGAGGCGGCGGCCCGGGCGGTCAGGGCGCGGCAGCCCTGGCCCTACGCCTGGGGCTTGGCCTTGCTGGCCGCGGCCTGGGCGGTCCTGCGCCGGCGGCGAGCCATGCTGGCGCGGCGTCGCTGGCGGCGCCGGGTGGCGGCGTTCGACCCGCTGTGGTACGCCTTTCGCGCGCGGGATCCGGGAGCTGACTGAAGCGTCAGCGGGCAGGCGCCCGGCGGGCCGGCCGCGTGCCGGACGGCAGCCTGCCCCACCGGCGCCAGGCATCGGGGGTATCGGCCCGGCGGGCCTTCTCACACTACAAATGGCCCGTCTTTCGCGGCCGAACACCGAACCCGAGGTGGTGCCTGCATGGCCAGACGACGCGGCGCCGGCGACCTGCTGGTTCCCGGCGCGCAGCCGGGGCTGGACCGCTTGAAGATGGAAGTCGCCCAGGAAATCGGCCTGGTGCCGCCCGGCGCGGCCTCGCCCCATGCCTACGACGCGGCCCTGGACCGGCAGAAGTGGGAGGTGGCCGAGGAACTCGGCCTGGCCGACCGGATCCGCCAGGTGGGCTGGGGTGAGATGACGACCCGGGATTGCGGCGCCATCGGCGGGCGCCTGGGCGGCCGCTTGGGCGGCCAGATGGTCCGGCGGATGATCGCCCTGGCCGAGCAACAGCTGGCAGGGACGGGAAGCCCGCCCACGACCGGTCCAAGCTGGTGAGTCGGCACCCCGGTCGGTAGACGGTACAATGAAGGAAAGACGGGGTCGGGCGGCGACCCGGACAACCGGGTGGCCGCCTTTTTGCGCGCTCTCCCTGGCGCGCCGGGACCGGGCCCCGAGGGGAGGGATGCCCATGGCTTGTCCCGATCCGGCCGGCCTCAAGCGGGCTCTCCTGGCCCAGGCGCGCCGGCTGGGTTTCGTGGCGGCCGGCGTGGCGGCCGCCGCCCCCCAGGTGGACCTGGAGTGGCTCCTGCGGCGGCGCCAGGCGCAGGGGATGGCCACCCCCTGGGAAGATCCGGACCCGGGCCGGCGAACGGACCCTTCCAGCCTGTTGCCGGGTGCCCGCTCGGTGGTGGCCGTGGCCATGGCCTACGACCCGCCCCGCACCCGGCGCCGGGCGCCGGAGGGGCGGAGCCCCCGGGAGGGCGCCGGCCACCGCGGTGAGAGCCGCGATCCGGCCGCCCTGCGGGGCGCCGCCTTGCGGGGCTATGTGGCGGCGGCGGGCCGGACCCGCTCGTACCAGCACGTCATGACCCGGCGGCTCCAAGCGCTGGGCCGCTGGCTGGAAGCCACGGTGCCGGGTGGCTGCCGGTGGGCCGTGCAGGTGGACACCGGGCCGCTGGTGGACCGGGCCTGGGCCCAGCAGGCGGGGATCGGCTGGATTGGCAAGAACGCGTGCCTGATCGTGCCCGGCACCGGGTCCTGGGTCTTCCTGGGCGAGCTGGTCACCGACGTGGAATTTCCCCCCGATCAGCCCCTGGCCGATGCCTGCGCCGGCTGCGACCTCTGCCTGCGGGCTTGCCCCACGGGCGCCTTCATTGCGCCGCGGCAGCTGGATCCCCGGCGCTGCATCTCCTTCTTGAGCCAGAAGCCGGGCATGCTGGATGAGGAGGAACGGGCTGCCCTCGGCCAGAGCCTGTACGGTTGCGATGCATGCCAGGCGGTGTGCCCGTTCAATCGCCGGGCCGTACCGGGCCATCCTGCCCTGCGACCGCGGCCCGGTGACCCCGAGGACCCGGCGGCTCCCCTTCTGCCGGACCTTCTGGCCATGGGCCGCGCAGCGTTTCAGTCGAGATACCGGCCCCTGACGGGGGCATGGCGGGGCCGCAAGGCCTGGCAGCGCAACGCCATCGTCGCCCTGGGCAACCGGGGTCCCGCGGCCCGGCCTGCGGTTCCGGCCCTGGCCCGTGTGCTCCTGGGGGACCCGCGGCCCGACCTGCGCGCCCTGGCTGCGTGGGCCCTGGGCCGGATCGGCGGCCATGCCGCCCGGGAAGCCCTGGAGCGAGCCCGGGCGAAAGACCGGGATGCGGCCGTCCGCCAGGCAGCGGCCAGGGCCCTGGCGGAAGGGGCTCGGGCCGTGAAGGGGCCGGATTGAGGGAGCAGGTTCAGGGCAGCGGGTTCAGGGCCCTCCGTCGCCCGGCACGAAGACCGCCCCGAGGAGGGCCACGCCCCCGCCGGGCGCGGGCCCAGACGCGCAGGACGCGGCGGCCTTCTTGACGAACCAATTAGGTTACCGGCTCCTCGGGCCAGCGGACCCGCAGCCGCCGCGCCGGCGGCGCCGCCGGCGGTGGGCCGGATGCCGGCGCGACCCGGGGACGCGAGCCCGGGGGTGGCCATGCGGGGCCCGCAGCACGGGCACGGGGCTGGCAAAAAGGGGCCCGCCGGTGGATATACCGGCGGGGAACCGGTTCAGGTTAATTTCGACAGGGCACGGCACGGGCCGCGAGGCCCGCGGGAAGGTGGTGAAGTCGGCCGTGCGGGTATTTGTCAACAACCATCCGGTGGACGTCTATCCGGGCGCCAGCGTGCGCCATGCACTGCTCCGTTATTCTGAGACCGTCTACCAGGACACGGTGGCGGGGAAGCTGGTGGTGACCGACCGCCACGGCAACCGCCTGGGCCTGGGGGGTGTCCTGGAAGAGGGGTTGCGCCTGACGGTGGAAGGGCCGGGCGGCTTCCGGCCGGGACCGGCGCGGCCCGCCGCCGGGGAGGTGGCGGCCACCGGTGCACCCCACGGGACCAACGGCACGGTGCGGCCCGCCGCCAGCAGCCTGGCGGCGGGCCAGCCGGCGGGCGGGCGGCCGGCCGGCACCCCGGCCATGGGCATGGAGGCGGCCGGGGCCAACGGCGTGACCCATCCCCAGCGGGGGGAGGGGCGCCGGCGGCGGCGCGGCCGGCGGCGGGGAAACCGGCGGGGGCGTCACCGCGCCCATCCTGGGGCGGGCCGCCAGGGGAGCGCCCCGGGGGGACAGGCCAGCGCCAACGGTGCGGGCTGACGGCCGGTACAGGCCTGAGAAGGAAGGGGCGGGCCGGGGACCCTTGGATGGACCCTGGCCCGCCGCTCTTTGAGGGCAGCGCCTTTACAGCCCCTGGGCCGGTTCGACCACCAAGCGCTCGCTGCGCTCCAGAGCCTCTGCCAGCAGCGGCTCCCAATCCCGCACCGCCTCGGCCTGCTCCGCCTGCTCGGGCCGGGGCCGGGTGGCGGGGTGGGCCGGAACGAAGAGGGTGCAGCAGTCTTCATACGGCAGCACGGAGATGTCGTAGGTGCCGATGGCCCGGGCCCGCTCGACGATCTCCGCCTTGTCCATGCCGATGAGCGGCCGCAGCACGGGCAGGGTCGTCACCGCCGAAATGGTGCGGATGCTTTCCAGGGTCTGGCTGGCCACCTGCCCCAGGCTCTCGCCCGTAACCAGGGCCAGGGCCCGCTCCCGAGCCGCGATGCGCTCGGCCAGGCGGAACATCATCCGCCGCATCAGGGTGATGGTGAGCTCCGGCGGGCAGTCCAGCTGGATCGCCCGCTGGACCTCGGTGAAGTGCACCACCCAGAGGGGCAGCGGTCCACCCCAGCGCGCCAGCACCCGGGCGAGGTCGACCACCTTTTCCCGGGCCCGCTCGCTGGTGAAGGGCGGGCTGTGGAAGTGGACGCAGATGGGGACAAGGCCCCGCTTCATGGCCATCCACACGGCCACCGGGCTGTCGATCCCGCCCGAGAGCAGGGCGCAGGCCCGACCCGTCACCCCGACGGGCAGGCCGCCGGGTCCCGGCACGGACCGCGCATACACATAAGCCCCGTCGTGGCGCACCTCCACGTGCACCGTGATCTGGGGACGCTGGACGTCAACCTTCAGCTCCGGACGGGCCGCCAGCAGCCGGCTGCCCAGCTCGCGGTTCAGGTCCAGGGACGTCAGGGGGAACCGCTTGTTGGAGCGCCGGGCTTCCACCTTGAAGGTCGGCGTCCCGCCGGTCCCAACCCCGGCGGCCCCGGCTCCAGCGGCCAGGGCGGCCTCCAGAACCCGGGCGGCCGCCGCGGCGATGGCCTCCAGGTGGAGGTCCACCCGCTCGGCCGGCGCCACGGCCACGATGCCGAAGACCCGTTGCAGGCTCTCCAGCAGGGGTTCCGGATCGGTGCCGGGCGGCGGCTCCACCCAGACCCGGCCCGGCGTGCGGTAGACGGCGACCCCGGGCCAGGCGGCCAGGGCCCGCCGGATCTGGCGAACCAGGGCCTGCTCGAACTGGGGCCGGTTCTTCCCCTTCAGACCGATCTCGCCATAGCGGACAAGCAGGACGGAATCCAAGGTGTGCCTCCTCCGGACCGGCCGGGACGAATCGGCCGGTTAGTGGCGGGCGCGCACCGACGCCACCGCCCGCACCTCGGCGGCTGCCTCCCGCAGGGCCGCGACGAAGCGCTCCACATCGTCCTCGGTAGTCTCCCGGCTCAGGCTCACGCGCAGGGCCGAATCCAGCCGGGCCGGCGGAAGCCCCAGGGCCTGCAGAACGTGGCTGGGGGCCGTGCGCCGCGAGGTACAGGCCGATCCCGTGGACACGTACACGCCCCGCTGGGCCAGGGCGTGGACCAGGACCTCGCCCCGGGCCCCCACCACCGAGAGGTTGACGATGTGGGGCGCACCCTCCGCCGGGTCGGGCCCGTTGACATACACCTCAGGGATCTCCGCCTGAACCCGCTCCACCAGCCGTTGCTTGAGCGCCTGCAGCCGGCGGCCCAGCTCGGGCTGCTCGGCCAGGATCAGCCGGGCCGCCACGCCGAAGCCGGCGATGCCCGGCACGTTGTGGGTACCGGGCCGCAGGCCGCCCTCCTGCTCGCCGCCCGTCAGCAGGGGCTGGATGCGCACGCCGCGGCGTACGTACAGGGCGCCGGTGCCCTTGGGCCCGTGGATCTTGTGGGCGCTCAGTGTCAGCAGGTCGACGCCCCAGGCCCGGGGGCGCACCGGCATCTTGCCGAAGGCCTGCACGGCGTCCACGTGGACCAGCACCTCCGGCCGCCGCCGGCGCACCGCCTGGACGATGTCGGCGATGGGCTGGATCGACCCGATCTCGTTGTTGACCAGCATGACGCTGACCAGCACGGTGTCGGGCGCGACGGCCGCGGCCACCCGCTCGGGGTCGACCCGGCCCCGGCCGTCGGCGGGCACCACGGTGAGCCGGTAGCCTTCCTGCTCCAGCCGGCGCGCCGTGGTCAGGATGGACGAGTGCTCGATGGCGGTGGTGACCAGGTGGCGCCCCAGGCGCGGGTAGGCGGCCAGCACCCCCCGCAGGGCCCAGTTGTTGGCCTCGGTGCCGCCGGAGGTGAAGTAGAGGTCGTCGGCCGGAACATCCAGGGCACGGGCCAGCACCGCCCGGGTCTCCTTGACCAGCCGCTCCGCCTCCAGCCCCGCCGTGTGCAGGGAGGCGGGGTTGCCAAAGCGGTTCTGCAGGACGTCGACCACGGCCTCGACCACCTCCGGGCGCGCCCGGGTGGTGGCGGCGTTGTCCAGGTAGACGCCGGGGCTCGCCCCCGGTGCAGGCTGGGTGGCCATAGCAACCCTCCTCGGCGGAAGGGCGGCAAAACCGGCCCCCCCTTCCGGCAAAAGTATTATACTTTTCCTCTGACGGAGCCCGGGGCGAAAGGCCCCGGCGCTCCATGCCTTAGGGAGTGGTTCACTCCGGAAGGGGCACCGCCTGATGTTGCGTTACGAAGACCTGTGCGACGTGCTCTTCGACGCGGCGGAAGCTGCCGGCCTGGAGATCCGGCGCGTCGAGCACCACGTGGAAACCCAGACCATGGACCGCCACTGCCTGTTCGTCTGCGTCCCGGAAGGGGACGAGCCGCCCCACCGGGTCCGGGCGGAAATCAGCTTCACCTGGGATTCGGTGCTGACGGCGGAGACGGTCTACGGGGGCAGTTGCGGCCTGTATCATGCAGAAGAGGACGACTGCACCCACAAGGAGGGGCAGCCCGACCTCACCGTCGACGTGGAGATCCGCTACGTGTTCGACGTGCCGTCGGCCGAGCAGGTGCCGCCGCTGGCCAACTCCATCAAGCAGATCCTGTTCGAGCACATCGAGCACGACAACATCCCCGAGGTGAAGTTCGTCATCTCGGTGCTTCCCGACGGCCGGGTGGCGGTGCACGAAGCGTACGCCGTGTACGTCTGGCAGGTGGACTGCAGCGAGGAACCCGACGTGGAGCCGATGTTCGCGGAGGTCCACCGCATCATGGAGGCGTTGATCGGCTCGGGTTACTTTCCCAAGTCCGGCGAGATGCTGCTCTAGCGCCGGGCGCGGGCGCGGCCACCGGCGGGAGGCGTACCGTCATGGAACACAAGCGGGACACCGGGGACGAACCGGTGAACCAGCACCCGGCCCGGACGCCGGGGCCGGCGGGTTCCGCCGGCCCCGGCGGGGGCCATGACCCGCGCGGCGGTGGGGCGGCCGCTGCCGGGGACGAGCAGGCGGCGGCCCGCGAGCCGGCGGTGCCGCCGGTGCCTGCGCACGGGGCGGCCTGGATCCCCGCGGTGGGCAGCGAGGGAACCCGGCGCTTGCCGCTCCTTTCCCCGGGCGGCGGGGCCGCCCTGGAAGAGGAGGAGCGGCAGCTGCTGGCCCAGGTGCTGGCAGCCCTCCGGGAACGGGGATACGACCCCGCGCGGCAGCTGGCCCACTTCCTGGTGACCGGCGAGCCGGCGTACATCACCGCCCACCGCGGCGCGCGGGTGCTGATTCAGAAGCTGGATCGCGTGCGGGTGGTCGAAGCCCTGGTGCGAGCCTATCTCGACGGCGGGTTCGGGCCGCCCGGCCGGTAGAAGCCGCCGGGCAGCCAGCACCCCCGGCCACCGCCGGCCATGGCAGGATGTGGCTGTGTGGGGCGCTGCCCGGCGGGACAAGGTATGGCTGCGCGGGTCACAAGTTCCCTATCCGGATCGGGTGCCGAGGCGCTTGTGACCCCGCCGGGGGAGGCGGTCAAGCCGCCTCCCCTGTTTTTGTCCTGCTTACAGCTTCTCCCATCTCTGGCTGGCCCGTCGAATAAGCGGCCAGGGCGGAACTGCATACTAACCCCACCAGTGCCCATGGCCCGAAGGCCGCAAACTGGCGGGCCGGTTACGCCTCGTTGCCGGCCCCGGTGGCGCCGGGCCGGCGTTCCGGTGCCGGGCTCCGTGGCGGCTGCCGCCAGGTGGCGCGGGCCCCAGGCCGCTGGCCCCGGCCCATGGGGCTGCCACGGAACCACCGCGGCCTGGGCGCCGGGCCGGTTCTTCCACACCACGGCAGAAGAGGTGACGCCATGAAGGCCACTGGGGTGGTTCGGCGCATCGACGACCTGGGGCGGATCGTGATCCCCATCGAGATCCGCCGGAGCATGAACATCCGCGACGGTGATCCCCTGGAGATCTTTGTTGATAAGGGCGGCGAGGTCATCCTGAAGAAGTACTCGGCCATCGCCGACCTGGAGGAGATGGTCAGTGGCATCGCCCAGTCCCTGGCCGACGCCTCGGGCCTCATCGCCATGGTGACGGACCGGGACCAGGTGGTGACCGTGGCCGGCGCCGCACCGCGGGAGTTCGCCGGCAAGCCCATCGGCTCCGTGGTCTACCAGGCCATGGAACAGCGCCAGGTGCTGCACTTCACATCCGACCGGCACCGCCACCCCGGGCCGCTCATTGGGGCCGACGAGGACAAGCCGTGCCCCTTTGCCAGCGAGGTGATCGCCCCCATCGTGGTCGGCGGCGACCCCGTGGGCGCGGTGATCATCGCCTCCCGAGAACAGGGGCGGGACACGGGGACGCTGGAGCTCAAGCTGGCGGAGACGGCCGCCGGCTTCATCGCCCGCCACCTGGAGGAGTAGGCCGCTGCCACGGCCCGGCCGCCCTGCCGGGCGGGTGCCTCGCGCCCCAAGTCGCTCCACACAGGTTGGCCCGCCGCCCGCCCGGACCTGGTGGCCAAGGAACGCTCCTGGGATCCTTCGCCCCCGCGGCCTGCCACGCGGGGGCTTCGTCGTTCCGTTGACCCAAAGGCGGCCGGCACGTTGACCCAAAGGCGCCCGGCGCTGCGCCGGCCCCTTTCCCGGATCTCCCCGGAAAAGATGCGGCCCGACCGGTTGGACATGAAGGCCCGCCCGCACCCGTCTCGCGCTGCGACAACCGGCTCCCGCCGCCAGGGCCCGCTCCCGTACGGCCTATCCCGGCTGCGCAGGCGCGCCTACCGAATGTCAGATATTGCCACCCCATAGGTGATTGTGCCATAATCTGGTTGTCGCGGGTGGTGCTGCCCGCCGGCCGGATCCACCGGGGAGGGGGAGGGGTGGCGGTGGCGCGGCGGGGACTGCCCGTCGTGGGCAAGGTCGGCGCGCGGGAGCGGCCCGTCCAGCAGCGGGACCGGCGCGCTGCCGGGCCCGATGCCACCGGCCGGCCGGTCCGGGGCGTGGCCTCTCCGGCCCGGCGGACCCGGGGCGGAACCGGTGAGGGGGGAGGCATGATGGGGGGGCGGCGCGGTGCGACCCTCCGGCTCGCCTGGGCGGCGGCCGCCGCCCTCGTGGTGGCGGGGGTGGCCCAGGCCGCGCCGGTGGTCTGGGACGGTGCGCCTCCAGGTGGCGCGGGGCTGGCGGTACCGGTGCCGCAGGCCGCGCCGGGAGGGGGCCCGGCGGCGACGGGGGCGGCGGCCGGCCTGCCCCTGCTGCGCGGCCACTGGCGCCTGGAGCTGCGGGCCGCCGGCGGCGGTAGCCTGGAGGTGGCCTGGGCGGCGGGCCGGGACACCTCCGGCCGGTGGCTGTTCCTGGAGGGGCAGCGGGAAGGGGACGCTTGGGTCTTCCGGGTTCCCGGTGACGCAGGTTACACCCAGGTGCGCTTCGGCGCCGGGACCGGTCCCGGCGCTCCCGGTCCGGGCGGTCCGGCGGCGGAGCACGGCGAGCCCGACGCAGGGGAAGCACCCCCCGCCCTGGCGTGGCGGGTCAGCTGGCAAGACGAAGGCGTCGCGGGACCGGGGAGCCCCGCGGGCCGCGTCCTTCCGCCGGCGCCGGACTGGGTGGGGCCGGGAGGCACCGGGGCGGAGCCCGGGGCAGCCGGCGGTGCGGCCGATCCCTGGCTGGCCGGCCCCGGCCTGGACCCGGAGGCGGTGGAACGGCCGCGGTGGTCGCCTCCGGCCGCGCCCCTACAGCGGGCTCCCCGGCGGGCGCCGCAGGTGGATGGGCGCACGGGGCAGGGCCCGAACCGGCCCCCGGGGATCCCGCCGCTCCCCGGCCAGGGGGTGCTGGACCTGCCGCCCGGCATTCCCGCCTTCGAGGTCACCCTGCCTACCTTCCAGACCACCCACTGGAAGCCCCTCGAGCGGGGCCATGTCCTGTGGCGCTGGTCCTTCGGCGACGGTTCGTCCTGGGTTGATCCCCTGCCCTCCCATGCTACCGTCCGCCAGCCCCACCGGTTTCCCAGGGCGGGCACGTATCAGGTGGAGGCCACATCCTACGACGTCACGGGCCGGGCGCTGATCCGTCACCGGTGGCGGGTGGTGATCCCCCCGGCGGAGGCGGTGGCCCGGGCCGTGGGAGCGGCGGTGCCGGGGATGGTGGACGACGCCGTGCTGGCGGCGGCCCAGGAAATGGCCTTGTGGCGAATCTTCAATGCCGCCGCACCCCAGGCACCCCGGGTGACCCTCCGCCTGGAGGGGCCCCAGGACTGGGTAACCGGCCGGCCCGCCGTGTTTCGCCTGCAGGCGGACATCCAGAACCCGCCTTTCACGGAGCGGGTGCAGGTGGATTACGACCCGGCCCCAGTGTTCTCGGTGCGCTGGCGGCGCCCGGGGATCTATACCGTAGACGGTGCGGTACGGGTGCGGGTCTACTACCGCATCTACGGCCAGGCTCTGGCCCTGAGCCACGTCTACCGCACCCGCCGGCAGGTGGAGGTGCATGCCCTCCACCTGGAGGAGTAGGACGAGCCGCGACACGGGGCACCCTGCCCGGTGGCCGGCCGGCCGGTGCCGGGCGTGCCCGGGGCGGGGCGCAGGCGCCGGCCTCGGGCCGGCGCCCGGTTGTACCGCCACCCGGGCTGCGCCTATAATCGGGTGACCGTGGCTAGACCTGCACAGGGCGGTGACGGCGTTGTCCATCCGCGTGAAGGTGGCCGCAGCCGTGCTGGTGGTGGTGGCGGGTATCGCCTACCTCTCCTTGATGGGTTTTCAGAGCGCCAAGACCTACTACCTCTCCGTGGATCAGGCCCTGGACCAGGCCGCCGGTCTGGGCGACCGGTTCGTCCGGGTCCATGGCAAGGTGGAACCGGGAACGGTGGACTGGGCCGTGCAACAGGTGACCCTCCGGTTTGCCATGACCGGGGAGTCGGGGCGGGCCATGCCCGTGGTCTACAAGGGCGTGAAGCCCGATCTGCTTCAGGACGGCGTGGACGTGGTGGTGGAAGGGCGCCTGCAGGGCGCGACCCTGGTGGCCGACCGGGTGATGGTGAAGTGCCCGTCCAAGTACGAGGCGGCGGGGACCCAGGCGGCCCGGTGATCAAGCGGCCCGGGACCGTCTCCATGGCGGGACCGGTCCCGGCCGGATGGCCAGGCGAGGGCGTGAACGGTAGGGGCTGGAACGGAAGAATGCGAGGAACGGGTAGGGAGACAGCCGTCGCCAGGGGCAGCCGGCACCCCAGCCCGGGGCGTCCAGACCGCCCCTCCGCCGGGGTGGCGGCGAAGAAGCTGGCGGATCGCCGGACGCAGGCCTGGACCGCCACCGTGCTGGTGGCGGTCTTCGTGCTGGGGCTTGCCTTGGCCTTGGCCGGAGGAGGAGCTCGCCCCGCCGCGGCGGCGGAAGGGGCTGCACCGCGTGCCGGCCAGGTGCCGGCTGGCCCCGAGGCCGGCACCCCGCGGGGGGAAGAGGCAAGGGCGGCAGCGGGGACGCCGGGGACCTGGGAACGGGTCACCCTGGTGGTCCACCCCGATCCCTCCGGCCAGGGCATGGCCGTGCTGGTGCTGGCCCGCTGGCCCGGCCAGCCAGGGCCGGGCGCCGGTACCGCCGGGGCCCTGGCCTTGCCGTCGCTGCGGCTGGCCCAGCCTTCCCGGCCGCTGCCCGAAGGCCTCCGCTGGACGGGGGAGGCCCTGGAGGATGCGTCGCCGCCCCCGCCGGGAGAAAGCCGCGACTACGTGTATGCGTTCATCGCCGATACCCGGGCCAGCCAGGGGCGGCTGGCGGTGGACCTGCCCGCGGCCGTGGAGCAGCTCCTGGTGATGACGGTGGCCGGAACGCTGGAGGCCAGCGGCAGCGGGCTGCAGCCCGCCGGCACCGTGTCCGGAACGGAACTGGGCATGCCGGGCACCGACCTGGCGGTGTGGCGAGCAGGTCCCCTGGAGCCGGGCACCTATACCATCCTCCTCATGCCGGCGGGAATGGCCGCGGAAGCGGCGGGCGGCCCGGACCGGTCCGGGACCGGTGAGGGTGGCGGGATGGCACCGGGGACGGGCAGCCAGGGGAGCGCGCCAGGGAGCGGGCGCATCCCGGGCCAGGGCGGCCCGGCGGCAAGAGGGAGCGCCGGCCCAGGCGGGGCTGGCACCGGGGGCTGGGTGGGGGCCGCCGCCCTGGTGGCGGCCGGGGCGGTGGCAGCCCTGGCGCTGGTGGGCGCTGCCCGCTGGCGGCGGAGCCCGCGCCGCTGGTGGCTGCGCCGCCGGCTCCTGATCGAGGCCATTGTGGACCTGGACCGGGCCTATGCCGCCGGTGAGGTGCCGGAGGCCCTCTACCGGGAGGAGCGCCGGCGCCTGGTGGAGGCGGCGGTTGCGGCCACCCGGCGGGCGTGGGCAGCCGGTGGCCCCCGCCTTCCGGGAGCCGGCGAGGCGGTCGCTGCGGAAGCCCCCCGAGGGGAGGCGACGGCCCGGTGAAGCAGGTGGCGCCCCGGCCGGCCTTGCCGGCCGGTGACCCGGCGCCCGGCTCCCGGCCCGGTCCCGGCGCCCCGGTGCTGGAGCTGGCCGGCCTGGAACGGGCCCACGGCGACCAGGTCATCTTCCGGTCCCTTCACTGGAGGCTCGGCCCGGGCGAAGTGGGCGCCGTCATGGGACCCAACGGTGCCGGCAAGACCACCCTGCTGCAGGTGGTGGCCGGCCTGCTCTGGCCCAGCGCGGGCACGGTGCGGGTGGCCGGTGCCCCCGCCCGGCCGGCGGAGCCCGCCTGGCGGCGGTGGGTGGGCTACGTGGGCCATCGTCCCCTGGCCTTTCCCGAGCTGTCGGTCTGGGAGAACCTGATCTTCTTCGGCCGCCTTTACGGCATGCCCCGCCAGGAGGCCGAGGAGCGGGCCCGGGAGCTTCTGGACCGGCTCAACCTGGTCGCCGTCGCCGGCCGGCCGGCGGCGCACCTCTCCCGTGGGCTGGCCCAGCGGCTGGAAGTGGCCCGGGCCATGATGCACCGGCCGCTCCTCTGGCTGTGGGACGAGCCCTTTACCGGCCTGGACGCCGGTGCTGCCCGGCTTCTGGAAAACCTGGTGGAGGAACACGCGGCGGCCGGCGGGACGGCCGTGGTCGTCCTGCACGAGCCGGCCCGGGCGCTGCGCCTGGCCGGCCGGCTGCTCCTGCTGGCGGGCGGGTCCGGCCACGACCTCCCGGCGGCGGGCGTCGGAATGGCGGACCTGGAGGCCTGGCTTGCCCGGGCAGCCCAGGAGCCGGGGTGGGCCGGTGACGGCCTGGTTCCGCCGGCCGGCTGGCCGGGCCGCCGGGGCGCACCCGCGGCGGGCAGCTCCGGCTCCGGCGGCGGACCCGAGGCCGGCTCCCGGCGGTCCATGCCGGCGGGGTCGCCGGCGCCGGCGTCGGACGCGCGCCCGCTGCCGCAGGCGGGCCCGGCTCCGGCGGCGGACCTGGCGGTTCCGGCGCGGCTGCCCGAGCCGCCCCAACCGCCGGCGGGAGCCGTCCTGAGGGCCCTGGTGGAGCTTGATCTCCGCCAGGAATGGCGTCGGCGGGAGGGCCTGGCCAACCTGGCCACCTTCGTCCTGCTGGTGGGGCTGGCCCTGGCCTTCGCCCTGGATCCCGGCCGCCACGACCTGTCGCCCCTCATGGGGGGCTTGGTGTGGGTGGCATTCTATTTCGCCGCCGTCCTCCTCTTCGGCCGGGGGTTTGCCCGGGACGCGGACCGGGGCACCCTGGACGGCCTGTTGCTGGCCCCGGCCGACCGCAGCGCCATCTACCTGGCCCGGGTGGTCTCCCAGGGACTTCAACTGCTGGCCCTGGAGCTCGTGCTGGCACCGGTGGTCATGTCCTGGCTGGGGTTCCAGGGACCGGCGCGCTGGGACGGCTTCCTCCTGGTCCTGGGGTTGGGGACGGCGGGGCTGGCGGTGGTGGGCACCCTGCTGGGCGCCTTGACGGCTGCGGTGCGGGGGCGGGAGGCCCTCTTGCCCGTGCTGTTCTTCCCCCTGACGGCGCCGGTGCTGCTGGCGTCGGTGCAGGCCGCCGGTGCCGCCCTGTCCGGGGCCCCCGAACAGGCGGCCCTTTGGTTTCGGGTGCTGGCGGTGTATGATACCATGTTCCTGGTCGCCGGCGCCCTGCTGTTCGACTATGTGGTAGCCCGCTAGGAGGCGAGCCATGTCACGCCTGGCGGCAGCATGGACGGTGACAACCTACGGCGCGCTGGTCGGGGCCCTCTACATGGCCTTTCGCTACGCACCGCCCGAACGGGTGATGGGCAACGTCCAGCGCATCTTCTATTTCCACGTGGCGGCGGCCTGGGTCGGTTTCCTGGCCTTCGCCATCGTCTTCGCAGCCTCCATCGCGTACCTGCGGGGCTCGCAGCGGCGCTGGGACCGGCTGGCAGAGTCGGCCGCCGAGCTGGGGGTCCTCTTCACCACCATCACCCTGATCATGGGCTCCCTCTGGGCGCGCGCCGTCTGGGGCGTCTGGTGGACCTGGGATCCCAAGCTGACCACCACGCTGATCCTCTGGTTCCTCTACGCCGGTTACCTGCTCATCCGGGCGGCGGTGGACGATTCGGCCGCCCGGGGCCGGTATTCGGCGGTCCTGGGCATCGCCGGGTTCCTCAACGTGCCCATCGTCTACATGTCGTCGGTGTGGTGGACGTCCATCCATCCCGTCCTGCGGGGCGGCGGCGACATGAACCTGGACCCGGCCATGCGCCTGGCCCTGCAGGCGGCCGTGGCCGCCTTCACCCTGCTGTTCTTCCTGCTGCTCAACCAGAGGCTGCGGCTTGCCCGCCTGGCCGATGGCGTGCGGCAAGCCCGGGCCGGGACGGAGGAGGGGTAAGGTGCCGCCCATCACCCCGGAACTGGATCAACAACTTCTGGTTTATTTGTTTTGGGCCTACACGGTGGCGTTCGGCCTGCTCTTCGCCTACGTCTGGCGCCTGGTGCGCCGGCTGGGCGAGCTGGAGCGGGAACTGGGCCGCCTGCAGGCCCCGGGTTCACGACCGGCCCCGCGGGCACCCGGTACCGGTGCCGGCGCCTAGCGCCCGGCGGATGCAACGGCCCGCTGCCCGGCCGGCGGCCCGTGCCGGGGGCGGCTGAGCCGCGGCGGGTCCGGCCGGTTCCACCCACAGTTCCGTCGCAGAGGGGGAGGCTAGGTTGAAGCGACCCAAGGTCAGCATCGTCGGCGCCGGGAACACGGGCGCCGCTCTGGCCCACTGGCTGGCCATCAAGCAGGTGGCCGACATCGTCCTGGTGGACGTGGTCGAGGGCATGCCGCAGGGGAAGGCCCTCGACTTGATGCAGGCGGCCCCCGTGGAGGCCTTTGACACCATTCTCACCGGGTCCAACGACTATGCCGATACGGCGGGCTCCGACGTGGTGGTGATCACCGCCGGTGCGGCTCGCAAGCCGGGCATGAGCCGGGACGACCTGGTGAACATCAACACCGGCATCGTCCGCGACATCACCGCGCAGGTGGCCAGGTACTCACCCGACGCCTACCTGATCGTGCTGACGAACCCGCTGGACGTCATGTGCTGCGTGGCCTACAAGGTCAGCGGCTTCCCCAAGCACCGGGTGATGGGCCAGTCGGGCATCCTGGATTCCGCCCGCTTCCGCACCTTCATCGCCCGGGAGCTCAACGTCTCCTTCGAAGACGTCCACGCCCTGGTGCTGGGCGGCCACGGCGACTCCATGGTGCCCCTGCCGCGCTATACCCACGTGGGCGGCATCCCCGTGACCCAGTTGCTCCCCAAGGAGAAGATCGACGAGCTGGTGCAGCGGACGCGGGACGGCGGTGCCGAGATCGTGCGCCTGCTGAAGACGGGTTCGGCCTTCTTCGCCCCCGGCGCCGCCATGGCCGAGATGGTGGAGGCCATCCTGCGCGACCGCAAGCGCGTCCTGCCGGTTTCGGCCTATCTCGAGGGAGAATACGGCGAGTCGGGTATCTTCATGGGCGTGCCCGTGGTGCTGGGGGGCGGCGGCATCGAGAGGATCCTGGAGATCGAGTTGACCGAGGAAGAACGCCAGGCCTTCGCCCGCTCGGCGGCCGACGTGCGGGAGACCCTGTCCAGGCTGGAACTCTAGGCCCGCCGACCGGGCGGCCTGGCAGCGTGGCGGGCTAGCGGCCTGGCAGCCTGGCGGCTTGGCGGGCTGGACGGCCCACGCGGCCAAGAGGGGATGCACGGCATTGGCCGGACCGGTTTCCCACGATCATGACGAGCGACTGCGGGCCCAGGCGGTGGCGCTGCACCGCCAGGCCCGGGGGAAGATCGAGATCGCCAGCAAGGTGCCCCTGCGGGATGGCCGGGATCTCAGCCTGGCCTACACGCCCGGGGTGGCGGAGCCTTGCCGCCTCATCGCCGCTAACCCCGACGAGGCCTTCGAGCTGACGGCACGGGGCAACCTGGTGGCGGTGGTGTCCGACGGATCGGCCGTACTGGGGCTGGGGGACATCGGTCCCGCGGCCGCCTTGCCCGTGATGGAGGGCAAGGCGATCCTGTTCAAGCTCTACGCCGCCGTCGACGCGGTGCCCCTCTGCGTCCAGGCGCGGGAAGTGGGCCGCCTGGTGGAACTGGTGGCGGCCCTGGCTCCCAGCTTCGGCGGGATCAACCTGGAAGACATCGCAGCCCCCCGCTGCTTCGAGGTCGAGGCCCGGCTGCGGGCGGAGCTGGACATTCCCGTGTTCCACGACGACCAGCACGGCACGGCCATCGTCACCGCCGCCGCGCTCTTGAATGCCCTGCGGGTGGTGGGGAAGGAACTCGACCGGGTCCGCATCGTGGTGAACGGGGCCGGGGCGGCGGGGATCGCCACCAGCCAGCTCTTGCTGGACATGGGTGCCCGGGACCTGGTGCTGTGTGACAGCCGGGGGGCCATCTATCCCGGCCGGCCCTACGGGATGAACCCGTACAAGCAGCGGGTGGCCGAGCGCAGCAACCCCGCAGGCCTGCGGGGCGACCTGGCCAGCGTGCTGGCGGGGGCCGACGTGTTCATCGGCCTCTCCCGGGCGGGGGCCGTCACTCCGGAGATGGTGCGCAGCATGGCGCCGGGGGCGATCGTCATGGCCATGGCAAACCCCACGCCGGAGATCTTCCCGGACGAGGCGGCGTCTGCGGGGGCCCAGGTGGTCTGCACGGGCCGCTCGGACTTCCCCAACCAGATCAACAACGTGCTGGCGTTCCCCGGGGTGTTCCGGGGTGCCCTGGACGTTCGGGCCCGGGAGATCAACGAGGCGATGAAGCTGGCGGCGGCGCGGGCCATCGCCGCCCTGGTGGAGCCGGACCGCCTGTCGGCGGGCTACATCATCCCGGAAGCCGGGGACCCGCGGGTGGCACCGGCGGTGGCGGCCGCGGTGGCGGAAGCCGCGGTGGCCACGGGGGTGGCCCGGATCCCCCGGGATCCGGGCGAGGTGGGCCGGGAGACGGCCGCCCGGGTGGAAGCCGTCCGGGCGCGCCTGGCGGCCGGTTCGTCCAACAACCTCCCTGCGAGGTGAGATCGGTTGAAGTTCTTCGAGTACATGGCCAAGGAGGTCTTCCGGGAGCGGGGCATTCCCACGCCCCGGGGCCGGGTGGCGGCTACGCCCGATGAGGCCGCCCGGGTGGCCGAAGAGGTCGGCGGGCCGGTGGCGGTGAAGTCCCAGGTCCTGGCCGGGGGCCGGGGCAAGGCCGGCGGCATCCGCTTCGCCGACACGCCCGACCAGGCCCGGCAGGTGGCGGCGGACCTGCTGGGGCAGGAGGTGCGGGGCTACCGGGTCGAGCGGGTGCTGGTGGAGGAGAAGCTGCGCATCGACCGGGAGCTCTACCTGGGCATCGCCGTCGACACCGGCCGCAAGCTGCCGCTGGTCATCGCCTCGGTCCACGGCGGCGTGAACATCGAGGAGGTCCCCGAGAAGGACATCGTCAAGCGCCCGGTGGACATCACCCTGGGCCTCTACCCGTACTTCGCCCGGGGGATCGCCCGGCGGCTGGGCCTGGAGGGTGCCGTCGCCCGCCAGTTTGCCGACCTGCTCACCCGCCTCTACCGCATCTTCCGGGACTACGACGCCGAGCTGGTGGAGATCAACCCCCTGGTGATCTCCGGCGACCGCCTGATTGCCGCCGACGGGCGCCTGAACATCGACGACGACAGCCGCTTCCGCCATGAGGACCTGCCCGAGGTCAGCGAGGCCACCGAACTGGAGCGGCGGGTGCGGGAGATCGGGCTGTCCTACGTGGAGCTGGACGGCGACATCGCCGTGATGGCCAACGGCGCAGGCATCACCATGGCCACCATCGACGTGCTGACCGAGTACGGCGGCCGGGCCATGAACTTCCTGGACGCGGGCGGCGGAGCGGCCGTCGAGCCCATGGCGAAGGCCATGGCGGTGCTGGTTTCGACCAACCCCAAGGCCATCTTCGTCAACATCTTCGGCGGCATCACGCGCTGCGACGACGTGGCCAACGCCATCGTCACCGTCAAGCGGCAGCAGGGGATCCCCGTGCCCCTGGTGGTGCGCCTGGTGGGTACCAACGAGGACAAGGGCGTGGCGATCCTGCGCGAGCACGGCATCGAGGCCTTCCGGGACATGGGCGAGGCCGCCCGCAAGGCGGTCGAGCTGGCCCGGCAGGGAGGGGAGCGGTGAATGGCCATCCTGATCGATGAGCGTACCCGGGTGGTGGTCCAGGGCATCACGGGCCACCAGGGCAGTTTCCACACCGGCCAGATGATTGAGTACGGCACCCGCGTGGTGGCGGGCGTCTCGCCGGGCAAGGAGGGCCAGGAGGTCAAGGGCGTGCCCGTCTACGACACCGTGGAAGCGGCGGTGGAGAAGCACGGGGCCACGGCCTCCGTCATCTTCGTCCCCGCTCCCTTCGCCAAGGACGCCGTGCTGGAGGCCCTGGAGGCGGGGATCAAGCTGGTGGTGGTCATCACCGAGCACGTGCCCCTCCACGACGCCATGGAGATCATGGCCCGGGCCCGGCTGAAGGGTGCGACCATCATCGGCCCCAACACCTTCGGGGTGATCTCGCCGGGGAAGAGCAAGATCGGGATCATGCCCAATCAGATCTACACCCCCGGCCGGGTAGGCATCGTGGCCCGCAGTGGTACCCTTTCCTATGAGATCGCCGCGTCGCTGAGCCAGGCCGGCTTCGGCCAGTCCACCGTGGTGGGCATGGGCGGCGACCGGGTGGTGGGCCTTTCCTTCATCGACGTGCTCAAGATGTTCGAGCAGGACCGGGAGACCGAGGCCGTGGTCCTGGTGGGGGAGATCGGCGGTACCGCGGAAGAGGAAGCGGCGGAGTACATCAAGGGGATGAGCAAGCCCGTGGTGGCCTACCTGGCGGGCAAGCATGCCCCGCCCGGCAAGCGCATGGGCCACGCGGGGGCCATCATCGAGCGCGGCCGCGGCACGTACCAGAGCAAGGTGGAAGCCCTGGAGGCGGGGGGAGCCCGGGTGGCCGCCCTGCCCTGGCAGGTGGCCGACCTGGTGCGGGAGGCACTGCGATAGAGGAAGGGACGTGCATGGGGGCTCAGAGCCCGGCCCCGGGCCGGGGCGCCGACAAGGCCGCCTACATCCGGGAGCTCTTCGACACCATTGCGCCCGGCTACGACCGGATGAACCTGCTGATGACCCTGGGGCAGTGGCGCTACTGGCAGTGGCGGCTGCGCCGGCGGCTGGAGGAGCTGCCCCTGGACGGGGCGCGGGTCCTGGACGTGGCCTGCGGCACCGGCGAGATCACGGCCATGCTGGCCCGGCGGGTGGGACCTGCCGGCCGGGTCACCGGCCTGGATTTCTCCCCGGGCATGCTGGCCGTTGCCCGGCACCGGCTCGAGGCGCTGAGCCTCTCCGGCCGGGTCGACCTGGTGCAGGGCGACGCCCTGGACATGCCCTTTGCGGCGGGCCAGTTCGACCTGGTGACCATGGGCTTCGCCTTGCGCAACGTGGCCAGCCTCGACCGCGCCCTGGCCGAGATGGCCAGGGTCACCCGTCCCGGCGGCCGGGTGCTGATCCTGGAGCTTTCCCACAGTCCCTGGCCCTGGGTCAGGGTGCCCTTCCGCTGGTACTTCGAGCGGGTGGTCCCCGCCATGGGGCGGTGGGCCGCCCGCCGCTGGCGGGGGCCGGGTCCCGATCCCTACGCCTGGCTGCCCCTGTCGGTGCGGGGGTTTCCCGGGGCGGAGGAACTGGCCCGCCGCATGGCGGCGGCCGGCCTGGAAGGCGTCCGCTTCTGGCGCATGTCGGCGGGCATCGTCTGCTTGCATGAGGGGCGGCGACCCCGATGGGCGTGATCGTGCTCGGCATGAACCACCGCACGGCTCCGGTCGCGGTGCGGGAGCGCCTGGCGGTGGCCGGTGAGGGGCTGCCGGCGGCCCTGGCGGAGCTGGCAGCCTGCCCGGCCCTCGATGAGGTGGTGCTGCTCTCCACCTGCAACCGGGTGGAGGTGTACGCGGCGGCCTCCCACCATGGCCAGGGCCGGCGCCAGGTGCGGGACGTGCTGGCTCGCTGGGCCGGCATGGACCCGGACCGGCTGGAGACCTATCTCTATGTCCGGGAAGATGCCGCGGCGGCGCGGCACCTGTTCCGCGTGGCGGCGGGCCTGGACTCCATGGTCCTGGGGGAGAGCCAGATCCTGGGCCAGGTACGGGAAGCCTACCACGGGGCTGCCGCCGCGGGAACCTGTGGCAAGGTGCTGCACGGTCTCTTCCAGCAGGCCCTGGCGGTAGGGAAGCGGGCCCGGACGGAGACGGCCATCAGCCAGCATGCGGTGTCCGTCAGTTATGTGGCGGTGGAACTGGCCCGCAAGGTCTTCGGCCACCTGGACGGGCGGCGGGTGCTGCTGGTGGGCGCCGGCGAGACGGCGGAACTGGCCGCCCGCAGTCTGGCCGAGGAGGGCGGCTGCCGGCTGGTGGTGGCCAACCGGACCCTGGAGCGGGGCCGGCAACTGGCCGCCGCTTACGGCGGCGAGGCGGTGTCGCTGGGCGAGCTGCCGGCGGCCCTGGACCGCTGCGACGTGGTGATCAGTTCCACCGGCGCCGGGCGGCCCCTGATCACCGCCGCCATGGTGCGGGACGCCATGCGCCGCCGGCGGGGCCGGCCGCTGCTGCTGGTGGATATCGCCGTGCCCCGCGACATCGAGCCGGCGGCGGGCCGGCTGGACGGGGTGTTCCTGTACGACATCGACGACCTGCAGGCGGTGGTGGAAGCCAACCTCCGGCTGCGGCGGGAGGAGGCGGCCCGGGTCGAGGCCATGATCGACGACGAGGTCCGGGGCTTTGAGGGGTGGCTGCACAGCCTGGACGTGGTGCCTCTGATCCGCTCCCTGCGGGCCAAGGCCGAGGCCATGCGGCAGGAAGAGCTGGCCCGCGCCCTGCGCAAGCTGCCCCATCTGTCGGAGCGGGACCGGCAGGTCATCGACGGCCTGACCCGGCTGATCGTCAACAAGCTGCTGAACGATCCCATGGTGCGCCTGAAGGAGGCGGTGGCCGGAGGGCGCGGCCCCGTCTACCTGGATGAGGCTTTCACCGAGCTCTTCGCCCTGGACGAACCCGGCCCCGCCGGACGCCGCCCGGCGCCACAGGCGGGGCCGGCCGGTGCGGAGTCGGCCGGGGCGGAGCCGGCCGCCGGCGGGCCGGAGGGCACGGCGGGTCGCCAGGCCCGGCGGGGACAGGCCGCCGCCGGAGACGGCGCGGAGCCCGCGCCGGGAGGGGGCACCGGTACCGCGGGCCCGGCCGGTTCCGCGTCCGGTGATCCGGTGCTGGCCCTGCCCCGCCGTCGGTTCGGGGAAAGCGGCAGCGCCCGGGCATGAGCGGCAGGTGAGGCCGGGTGCAGGGCTGGCTCGCGTGGGGGTACGTGGGCATCACCTTGGGCTACGTGGCGGCCGCGGCCTGGCACGCCTGGGCCCTGGCGGGTTTTGCCCGGGACGGCCCGGCCCGGTGGCTTGTCTGGGTGACGTGGTGCGCCCACACTGCGTTGCTGGGCGGGGCGCTGGCTACCGGGCACATCCCCTTCGTCAGTCCCCAGGGATCGGTGTTCTTCCTGAGCTGGGCATGGATCCTCAACGGCATCTTGCTGGAGGCGCTGCTGCCCTTGCGACCCCTGGGAGCCTTCATGCTGCCCCCCGTGGTGGTGTTGCTGGTGCTGATGGCGGCGGGCGCCCCGCCGGCCCCCGGCGGCGCCCTCGCCGCCGGCCTGCCGGCCGGTACCGCAGCCGGCGCCGGGGTGCTGGGACCTGCGCCTGCCCCGGGGCAGGTGCCGGCGGCACCTGCCCCGGGCACCGCCGAGTCCCCGCTGCTTGGCGCCGGTCCATGGGTCTGGCTCCACGCCACCATCGCCCTTCTGAGCTACGGAGCCTTCGGCCTGGCCTCGGCCCTGGCCGCCATGTACCTGCTCCAGGAGCGGCAGCTGCGGGTCAAGGCCTTTAGTCGGCTCTACCGCCACCTGCCCGCCCTGGAGGAGATGGACCGGGCCTGCTGGTGGCTGGTGGGCAGCGGCTTCGCCCTGCTCACCCTGGCCCTGGCCAGTGGCACCCTGCAGGCCGGCCGCCTCTGGGAGGGGCCCTGGGCCCGTGACGGGAAGGTCCTTGCCAGCGCCGGCGTCTGGCTGTTCTACGCTGCCTGCCTGGCCCTGCGGGCATGGGCCGGCTGGCGGGGCCGCCGGCTGGCTTACCTGTCCCTGCTGGGCTTTGCCGTCATCCTGGTGAACTACCTGGTGGTGGGGCCGCACTGGTCGGCACGCCACGTGTTCTGAACCGGCCCGGCGGCCCGGAGCCGTGGGGGAGGGACGAGGTTGACAGCAGCGGTCCTGCGCATCGGCACCCGCGCCAGCGCCCTGGCACGCATCCAGGCACAGTGGGTGGCCCGGCAACTTGAAACCCACCATCCCGGCCTCCAGGTCGAGCTGGTGCCCGTGACGACGCTGGGAGACCGCAACCGGTCGCGGCCCCTGTACGCCCTCAGCAGCCCCGGCGCTTTCGTCAAGGAACTGGAGGAGGCGCTGCTGGAGGGGCGCATCGACCTGGCCGTGCACAGCGCCAAGGACGTCCCCACCCGACTGCCCGAGGGCCTGGAGCTGGCGGCCTTTCCCCAGCGGGAAGACCCGGCCGACGCCCTGGTCCTCCCCCGGGCGGCGACCGGCCGGCTCTCGGTGATGGGCCACGGCGGAGAGGAGCCGCCGGACAGCGAGGCCCGTGACCTGCTGGCGGCCCTGCCGCCGGGCGCTCGCGTGGGCACCAGCAGCCTGCGCCGCCAAGCCTGGCTGCGGGCCCGCCGCCCGGACCTGGCGGTCGAGCCGGCCCGCGGCAACCTGGACACCCGCCTGCGCCGTCTCGACGAAGGCCACTGGGATGCCCTGCTGCTGGCCGCCGCCGGTCTCCGCCGCCTGGGGTTCGCCGGGCGCATCTCCGCGCTGGTGCCGCCCCTGGAACTGCTGCCGGCCCCCGGCCAGGGGGCCCTGGCCGTGGAGATCCGGGCCGGGGATGAGGCGGTGCGCCGCCGGGTGCAGGTGCTCGACCGGCCCGAGGTCAGCCGGGCGGTGCGGGCGGAACGGGCCTTCCTGGCCGAACTGGGGGGCACGTGCCGAGTGCCCCTGGGGGCCTGGGCGCGGGTGGAGGGCGGCCGGCTCGTCATCGACGGCATGGTAGCCGGCCCCGCGGGAAGCCCTTGGCTCACCGGTCGTGGCGAAGGGTCCCTGTCCGATCCGGAGGGCACGGGGCGCCGCCTGGCGGAACAGCTGCTGGCCAAGGGAGCTGCCGGCGTCCTGGCCCAGGCGGGGGTCATGGTGGAGGCCGCGTCGCGGCCGGCGGCCGGAGCGGGCGGCCCCGGGGGGCCGGCCTCCCGGGAAGGGGGAGCGGGTGGCGGTGACGGCGACGGGGGATGAGGGGCACCGCAGGAAGGATCCGGCCGGCCCCGCCGGGTCCCAGGAGCCGGCCGGGGCCTGGGTGCCCCCGGAGGCGGCCTGGCCGCGGGCGCAGGTCCCTGCACCGGACCAGGGCCCGGCGCAGGGAAGGGAGGCCGTCCTGCCCTCCTCCATGGTAGGGGGTGGGGACGACGGCGCCCCCGACCTGTGGGCGCCCCCGGGCTGGATCTACATCGTGGATGGGGGACCGGGCGATCCCGGGCTGGTGACGGTGCGGGCCAGCCGGATCCTGCAGGCGGCGGAGGTGGTGGTGGCCGATCCCGGCCTGGAGGCGGTGGTCGAGGCGTGGCGGTCCCCCACGGCCGCCCTGTGGGTGGTGCCAGCGGCAGCGGCCGCCGCTTCCGGCTCCGTGCCCCTTCCTTCACGCCTGCAGGCGGCGGGCCGGCTGCCGCCCCAGCACCTTCCCCAGCGCCTGGCCCGGTGGGCACGGGCCGGGCTGCGGGTCGTCCGGCTGGTGCGGGGCGGTCTACCGGGCGGGGAGATGGAAGCTCTGGTTGCCGCGGGAGTGGGGCTCATTCCCGTGCCCTGGCCCGGTCGACTGCCCGCGCCCGGCGGCGGCCCTGCCCCCGGGGAGGCCCCGGCACCGGGTGGCCCGGGTGGGCTGGCGGCCGCCGGGGCTCAGGCGGCGCGCGGGGCCGCCGGGTCCGAGGCGGCGGACGCGGTCGCCGGTGCCGGCAGCGGGGAGGTGCCTTCCGGCACCGGGGCGCCGGCCGCGGTGGCCGGCTGGGTGGCCCCGCCCCTGGCCGGATGGCGGGTGGCGGTCACCCGGGCTCCCGAACAGGCCGCGGGCCTGGCCGAGCTCTTGCGGCAGCTGGGGGCCACGGTGGTGGAAGTCCCCCTGATCGGCGTGGAGCCCGCCGCCGGCGAGAGGGAGCTGGACCGGGAGCTGGAGTCTGCCTGCGGCAGCTGGTGGGTCCTGACCAGCCGCAACGGCGCCGCCGCCCTGGCCCGCCGGCTGGACGCCCTGGGCCGGGATGCGCGCGCCCTGGCAGGCGCCCGGGTGGCGGTGGTGGGGGAGGCAACCCGCCGCTTCGTGCGGGAGGCTTTGGGGCTCCGGCCGGATCTGATGCCGGCGGAGTTCACCGGCGCCCGGTTGTGGGACGAACTGGCCCGCCGCATCACCCCGGGACAGCGGGTGGTCTGGCCCCGGGGCGACCGGGCCGGCCTGGCTGCCGCCCGGCCGGTGGAGGCGGCCGGCGGGGACCTGCGGGCTCCGGTGGTCTACCGGACGGTGCTGCGGCATGATCAGGCGGCGGTGCTGATCGAGCTGCTGGCGAACCGGCAGGTGGACGTGGTGACCCTGGCCAGCCCCTCCGCCGCCGAGGCGCTGGCCGAGGCAGCGGGCCCCGGGGGGCCGGGCCGGTTCTTCCGCGGTGATGGGCAGGGGGATGGGGCGGGCCGGCCCCGGGTGGTGTGCATCGGCCCCCGCACGGCCCAACGGGCGGCCGCCCTGGGGCTGCCGGTGGACGGCGTGCCGCTCCGCTACACGGCGGCAGGACTCGTGGCAGCTCTCCTCGAAATGAAAACGGCTGGCGGAAAGGCTTAAAACGCCCAATGGGCGGAGTTCCGGCCGGCCAGATCCCGGCTCCCGGCGGGATGCCCGGCCCTGGCCGCTGCGGCGGGGGCTGGACACGGACCAGCCCGGCCGGGCGCCGGACGCGCATCCGAGGTGACTTCCATGGCGTTCCCCGTACACCGGCCGCGCCGGCTGCGCGCCACCCCCGTGGTCCGCAGCCTGGTGCGCGAGACGGACCTCACCGCCGACCGGCTGATCTACCCCATGTTTGTGGTTCCCGGCAGGGACGTGGTGGAACCCGTGCTTTCCATGCCGGGGGTGGAGCACCGTTCCGTGGACCGGGCGGTGGAGCGGGCCCGGGAGGTCTATGGGCTGGGGATCCGGGCGGTGCTGCTGTTCGGACTCCCCCGGCAGAAGGATGACCGCGGCAGCGAGGCCGCCGACCCGGACGGCGCCGTCCAGCAGGCCGTTGCCGCCCTCAAGGAGGCCTTGCCGGACCTGCTGGTCATCACCGATGTGTGCCTCTGCGCGTACACCAGCCACGGCCACTGCGGCATCCTGACCCCCGACGGCCGCATCGACAACGACGCCACCCTGGAGCAGCTGGCGCGGGTCGCCCTGTCCCACGCCCGGGCGGGTGCCGACTGGGTCGCCCCGTCGGACATGATGGACGGTCGCGTGGGTGCCGTGCGCAGGGTGCTGGACGAGCACGGCTTCCAGGACACGGCCATCCTTTCGTACGCCGTCAAGTATGCGTCCGCCTTCTACGGGCCTTTCCGCGAGGCGGCCCACTCGGCACCGGCCTTCGGCGACCGGCGGACCCACCAGATGGACCCGGCCAACGTCCGGGAGGCCCTGCGGGAGGTGGCTCTGGACCTGGAGGAGGGGGCCGACCTGGTGATGGTGAAGCCCGCTCTGGCCTACCTGGACGTGATCCGCGCCGTGCGCCAGCAGTTCCCGGTCCCGGTGGTGGCGTACAATGTCAGTGGCGAGTACAGCCTGATCAAGGCGGCGGCGGCCCAGGGCTGGGTCGACGAGCGGGCCGTGGTGCTGGAGACCCTGACGGCCATGCGCCGGGCGGGAGCGGATGCCATCATCACGTATCATGCGCCCGAGGTGGCCCGCTGGCTGGCTTAGCTTCTGGCGGAGGGTGATGGCGGCTGGCTCCGCCGGCCGCAGCGAAGGGGGCCATGCGGGGGCGGGGCGGCACGACCTGGGCCGCAAATGGCCGGGAAGGCTGCGGGGCGGTGCGGGCGACGACCGCCTGGCCAGCCTGCACGGCGCGGGGTCCGGGCGCGGACCGTCCCGATCCGGCCCGGGTTGCGGCGGCAGAGGCGACGGGATCGGGGATCCACCCGGTCCCGGAGCCCGGAGGCTGGGAGAGGGGTGAACCGGGATGGCGAAGGAACCGGCAGCGGGCGCCCCGGCGGAGGCCGCGGCCCCGGGGCGGGAGCGGCGGCCGCGTTTTGAGACTCTGTCGGGAATCGAGGTCAAGCGCTGTTACGGGCCCGAAGACGTGCCCGACGCGGCGGCCGCCCAGCGGCTGGGCGTGCCGGGCCAGTGGCCGTACACCCGCGGCATCCACGACACCATGTACCGGGGCCGGCTGTGGACCATGCGCCAGTTTGCCGGCTTCGGCACTGCCGAGCAGACCAACCGGCGGTTCAAGTACCTGCTCAGGGAAGGCCAGACGGGGCTGAGCGTGGCCTTCGACTTCCCCACCCTGCTGGGCTATGATTCCGACCACCCCATGTCCGAGGGCGAGGTCGGCAAGCTGGGGGTGGCCGTGGACACCCTGGCGGACATGGAGATCCTGTTCGACGGCATCCCCCTGGACCAGGTGTCCACGTCGATGACCATCAACGGGCCGGCGGCGATGATCTTCGCCATGTACCTGGCGGCGGCCGAGAAGCAGGGGGTGCCCTTCGACCGGCTGCGGGGGACCATCCAGAACGACATCCTCAAGGAATACATCGCCCAGAACACCTACATCTTCCCGCCGCGCCCCTCCATGCGCATCATCACCGACATCTTCGCCTTCTGCGCCGACCACGTTCCCCAGTGGAACACGGTCAGCATCTCGGGCTACCACATCCGCGAGGCCGGGTCGACGGCGGTGCAGGAGCTGGCCTTCACCCTGGCCAACGGCTTCGAGTACGTGCGGGCGGGCATCGAGGCGGGGCTGGACGTGGACCGCTTCGCGCCCCGGCTCTCCTTCTTCTTCAACGTGCACAACGACTTCTTCGAGGAGATCGCCAAGCTGCGGGCGGCGCGGCGCATCTGGGCCGTCGAGATGCGGGAGCGCTTCGGGGCCAAGGACCCCCGCTCCTGGAAGATGCGGTTCCACTGCCAGACGGCGGGGTGCACGTTGACAGCCCAGCAGCCCGAGATCAACATCGTCCGGGTCACCCTGCAGGCGCTGGCCGCGGTGCTGGGGGGCGCCCAGTCGCTCCACACCAACTCCTTCGACGAGGCCCTGGCCCTACCGACGGAGAAGGCGGTGCGCATCGCCCTGCGGACCCAGCAGATCATCGCCGAGGAGAGCGGCGTGACCAGCACCGTCGATCCCCTGGGCGGCTCGTACTTCGTGGAGTGGCTGACCGACGAGATGGAGCGGCGGGCCCGGGACTACTTCCGCCGCATCGACGAGCTGGGCGGCGTGATCCCCGCCATCGAGGCCGGGTTCTTCCAGAAGGAGATCGCGGACGCTTCCTACCGCTACCAGCAGCAGGTGGAGTCCGGGGAGATCACCGTGGTGGGGGTCAACAAGTACGTCCTGGAAGATGAAGAGCAGCCCGAGATCTTGCGGGTGCCCGACGAGGTCCAGCAGCGGCAGATCCAGCGGCTGCGGGACATCCGCCGCACCCGGGACAACCGGCGGGTCAGCCAGGCCCTGCGCGATCTCAAGGCGGCGGCGCGGAGCGGCGAGAACCTGATGCCGCGCCTGCTGGAGTGCGCCCGGGCCTACGCCACCCTGGGCGAGATGTGCGACACCTTGCGAGAGGTCTTCGGCGAGTATCGCGACCGGGCGATCTTTTGAGCGAGGCGGGAGAGGCCATGGAAACCACACCGGTGACGGTGAACGAGGCGCCGGGCGCCCACGGCCCCATCCGCGTGCTGGTGGCCAAGCCCGGCATGGACCGCCACGACCGGGGTGCCAAGGTGATCGCCCGGGCGTACCGGGACGCGGGGATGGAGGTCATCTATACCGGCCTCCACCAGTCGCCGGCGCAGATCGCCCGGGCGGCGCTGGAAGAAGACGTGGATGTGGTGGCGCTGAGCATCCTTTCCGGCGCCCACAACACCCTGATCCCCCGGGTCTGCCAGGCCCTGCGGGACGTGGGGCGGGATGACGTGGTGGTGCTGGTGGGCGGGGTGATCCCCGCCGAGGACGTGCCCCGGCTGCTGGAGGCCGGCGTGGAGCGGGTTTTCGGTCCGGGTTCCAGCACCGAGGAGATCGTGGCCTTCACCCGGGACGCCGTGGCCCGCCGACGGGGGGAGACCGTGTGAGCCGGGCGGCCCGGCCCGATCAGCTGGCCGAGGGAGTGCTGGCGGGGGACCGGCGCGCCCTGGCCCGGGCCATCACCTGGGTCGAGAACCGCCACCCCGGCGCCGACGAGTTGCTGCGGCGGGTCTATCCCCGTACGGGCCGGGCCCATGTGGTGGGCCTGACGGGCGCGCCAGGGGTGGGGAAGAGCACCCTGGCCGCCGCCCTGGCGCGGCAGCTGCGGGACACCGGCCAGCGGGTGGGGCTGGTGGCGGTCGATCCCTCCAGCCCTTTCACCGGCGGCGCCCTGCTGGGCGACCGCATCCGCTTCAGCCACGGGCCCGTGGATGACGGCGTGTTCTTCCGCAGCCTGGCATCCCGGGGGCAGGTGGGGGGCCTCTCCCGGGCCACGGGAGACGTCATCCACCTGCTGGATGCCGCCGGCATGGACACGGTGCTGGTGGAGACGGTGGGAGCCGGCCAGTCGGAAGTGGAGATCATGCGCTACGCCCACACGGTGGTGGTGGTGCTGGCCCCTGGCCTGGGGGACGATGTCCAGGCCGCCAAGGCCGGCATCCTGGAGGTGGGCGACATCCTGGTGGTCAACAAGGCGGACCAGCCCGGCGCGGCCCGGACGGTGCAGGAGTTGAGCCAGATGCTGGACCTGGGAGCGCCCCGGGATCCCGGGTGGAGACCGCCGGTGCTGGAGGCGGTGGCGGCCGCCGGGACGGGCGTGGACGAGCTGGTCCGGACCCTGCGGCGGCACCGGGAACACCTGGAAAGCACGGCAGCCGGCGCCCTGCGCCATCGCTGGCAGGCGGAAGAAGCGCTGCGGCAGCAGGTGCTGGCCCGGCTGTGGGAGCGCCTCAAGGCCGGCGGCCGCTGGGACGAGCTGGCCCGCGCCGTGGCCGGGCGGCAGCTGAGCCCGGGGGAGGCCGCGGAACGGCTGCTGGCATTCCTCCGCCAGGATCCGGCCCGCCCGGGGCCGGCATCCTCGGGAGCGACACCCGACGCCATTCGGTTCCACGGCACCTGAGGAGGCAGGGAGATGGGGAGCCCTCCTTTTCTGCTGGATCCGACCTATGAGGAGATCCGCGCTGCGGTGCGGGAGTTCGCCCAGCGCGAGCTGGCGCCCAGGGCCGCGGCCTACGACGAGTCCGGCGAGTTTCCGTGGGAAAACGTGCGCCGGCTGGCGGAGCATGGTTATCTCGGCATGATGATCCCCGAGGCCTACGGGGGCGGGGGCATGGACACCCTGGCCCACGCCATCTGCCTGGAGGAGGTGGCGCGGGCCTGTGCGGCGACGGCCGTGGTGATGGACGTCCACAACAGCCTGGTGGGCGAGCTGATCAACCGCTGGGCCGGCGAGGCGATGAAGGCCCGCTGGCTGCCCGTCCTGGCCCGGGCCGAACAGCTGGGCGCCTTCTGCCTGACGGAGCCCGACGCGGGTTCGGACGCGGCTGCCCTCAAGACCACGGCGGTCCGGGACGGGGAGCACTACGTGCTGAACGGGCGCAAGACCTTCATCTCCAACGGCGGCGTGGCGGGCCTCTACGTGGTCTTTGCCGTCACCGACCCGGCGGCCGGCTCCCGGGGCATCAGCGCCTTCCTGGTGGAGAAGGGCACGCCCGGCCTCTCCTTCGGCAAGCCTTTCAAGAAGATGGGCATCCGCGCCTCGGCCACCACCGACGTGATCCTGGAGCAGGTCCGGGTGCCCGCCGAGAACCTGATCGGCCGCGAGGGGCAGGGGTACAAGATCGCCCTGGCCACCCTGGACAACGGCCGGGTGGGCATCGGCGCCCAGGCGGTGGGCATCGCCCAGGCGGCCCTGGACCGGGCGGTGGCCTACGCCGGCCAGCGGCGCCAGTTCGGACGTCCCATCGGCAGCTTCCAGGGCATCCAGTTCAAGCTGGCCGACATGGCGACCCAGGTGGAGGCGGCCCGGCTGCTGGTCTACCGGGCAGCCGTGCTCTACGACGAGAGCGTGCGCACGGGCCGGCGGGCCAGCAAGGAGATCGCCATGGCGAAGCTGTTTGCCTCGGAGGTGGCCATGAAGGTGACCACCGAGGCGGTCCAGATCCACGGCGGTTACGGTTACCTCCAGGATTTCGAGGTCGAGCGCCTGATGCGGGACGCCAAGATCACCCAGATCTACGAGGGAACCTCCGAGGTCCAGCGCATGGTCATCGCCCGGGCCCTCCTGGCGGAAGCGGGCCAGGCGGTGGAAGCTCTGGCATGAGCCCGGCCAGAGACGGCGGCGCCCGGGTCCGGGGGATCCCTTCACAGGTGCAGCAGGACGCCGCCCCGGGGGCCGGTGCCGCCGGCCGCATCCGGCGGGCGGCGGCCGGCCTGTTCCGGGAGCAGGGCTACCACGCCACGGGCCTGCGCCAGGTGGCGGCGGCCGCCGGGGTGGCCGTGGGCACGGTGTACGCCCACTTTCCGGACAAGCCTTCCCTGCTGCGGGCCGTTCTGGAGGAACAGGCCACCCGCCTGGGGCGCCAGCTGGCACGGGTCCACCTGACCCCGGGCCTTCCCGCCGGAGAGCGCTGGGCGGCCTTCCGGCAGGTGCTGGCTGAGGCCCTGCCCTGGCTGGCCTGCGAGGCGGAAGCTGCCGTCGAAACCCAGGCCGCCGGCCGCGCAGCGGGCCGGGGGACGGCCGGCGCCGGGGACCTGCCGGCTTTTTGGCCGGTGACGGCCCTTCTGGTCCAGGGACTGGCCCGCTTGCTGGAAGAGGGCGCCCGGCGCGGTGAGGCGCGGCTGCTGCAGGAAGGTGGGGCGCCCGGTCCCGGAGCCGAACCGTGCGGACCCGGGACCGGAGAGCCCGGCAGGCCTGAACCGCCCGTCCCGGGCGGCGGCGGACTCCCAGCCGCTCCTTTGCGGGGGGCCGGGAGCCTGCGGCCGGGCCGGCCGGGTACAGGGGGCGGCACCGTCGCCCAGGGTGGGGCTGCCGCCACGGCGACGGCCCGAGCGGTCGTGGCTGCAGCGGTCGGGCTCTGGCAGGCGGGCTGTGCCGGGGACCTGGACTGGCTCTGGTACGGGCTGGGACGGCCTCCGGCGGGGGAGCCGGCGGCCGCCGGACCTAGAGTCCCCGTGTCATTCCCGTCAGGACCTGGTGAAGGACCCAGTAATCCGTGGGCGTGAAGGGGCGCCTGCCTTTCCAGGTGATGGTGGCCAGGGACCGGATTTCTTCCTCAGGCACCTCGGGGTGTTCCTGCCAGAAGACCCGCAGCGCCCAGGGAAGCTGATCCAGGGCCGGCGGGGATCCCTCCGGTATCGGGGTTCCCTCCGGGATCCTGGGGCCGCCCTCCGGGGGGCCGGGCGCGAACTCGGAGGTTTGCCGCGATGCACGGGGTCCGGTAGCGGGCGGCGCACCGGCCGAACCCGGAGCCGGGGAAAGCGGTGCCAGGGCGCGGTCCCCGGCCGCCGCCACTTCTGCACGGGCCGCCCCTTCCCACCGCAGCGGGGAGTCGGGTTCGCCCGGAGGGGCGCCTCCAGCCCCGGGCGCCTGCTCACCGGCGGCACCGCCACCGGTGGCGGGTCCTACCAGTTCCGCCAGATCCACCTGAAGGGCGGCGGCGATGCGCAGTACCACGTCGACGGAAGGCTTGCGGGCAGGATCGTTCTCCAGCTGGGACAGGTAGGCCTTGGACACCCCGGAGCGGCGTGCCAGGTCGCGCAGGCTGATCCCGCGTTGCCGGCGCAGATCCCGGATCCGCTTGCCAACCTCCACGGGGCTCACCTCGGCGGTTGCCAGCCGGCGGGTTCGTTTACCATTATAGCATGAGGCATATCCATCCTTTGGCGGGCCAGCCGCCCGGTGGGAGGGATGGGCGATGATCGAACGGCAGGCCGCCGGCGGCGTGGTGTACCGGCGTGCCGGTGCCCCCGCAGGCGCCGGCGGAGCGCCGGGGCCGGATGCGACCGGACCGGGTTCGTCCGGTGAAGGGGACCGCCGGCCCGAGCCGGCCGTAGAGGTCCTCATGATCCTCGACGCTTACGGTCACTGGGCCTTGCCCAAGGGCGGCATCGAAGCGGGCGAGACACCGGAAGCGGCCGCCTTGCGGGAGATCCGGGAGGAAACGGGAATCGTCGGGGCCCTGGAGACGCGCCTGCCGCCGGTGCGCTATCGCTTCCGGGACGGCGATGAGGAAGTGGACAAGACGGTCCACTACTTTCTCGTGAGGGCGCTGAACCACGGCATCCGGGTGCAGCGGGAGGAACTGCGGGACGCCCAGTGGCTGCCGCTGGACGAGGCCATCCGCCGCTGCACCTACGAAAACCTGGTGCCCACCCTGGAGGCGGCGCGCCGGGAGCTGGCCGCGCGCCCGGCGGAACCGGAGGCACCGGCCCGGGTGAAGGCGCGCGGCCCGGCGGATGCCCCTGCAGGCCCGGCTCCAGCCGGGGCTCCACCGGAGGCCGCGGCCCCCTCCCCCGAGGAAGGCACCCAGGGGGAACGCCAGGCAGGATCCGGCGCGGCGGCGGCCGCTGAGCCGGCGGGGGCGGGCGCCGGAGGAGGCTCCGCGGAAGGGCCTGCCGCACCGGAAGGCTTGCCTGCGGCCCAGGCCGGTACCGGGCCGGCCGCCGGGGGCGGCGAAGAGGGCGAGCGGGTGGGTGCCGGCGGTCCGGCCCTTCCGGGCAGCGGGCCCCAGGGATAGACAGCGGGCTCCATGGTGGCGCTGCGCGGCCCGTTCCGGCCGTTCTTTTGTGGGCGCTGGCGCAAGGCGGCCGCAGGGGAACGGCCCGGGGACCGGGCGGGTTCACCAGGCCGGACGCCTGAAGGCCAGGAGGCCGGAACCCCATCGGGGTCCGGCCTCCTGGCCTCGTTTCTGGCCGTGTTGAGCGGTCGGGCCGGCCGGATTTGAACCGGCGACCTCCACGTCCCGAACGTGGCGCGCTAACCAAGCTGCGCTACGGCCCGCGGCTCCCAAAAAACACAAGGCGGCGTGCAACCGCAACTGGCATTATAGAGGCGGCGCCGCACCGTGTCAACGAAGACCGGTGCGAGGAACACCAGCCCTGGCGAGGAAGGATGGCATTCATGATCCCGACCGCTGAACCCCACGCCGAACCGTCCGACGGCCTGTTGCCCTTCGTCATCGGCACGGCCGGCCACGTGGACCACGGCAAGACCACCCTGGTCCGCGCCCTTACCGGGGTGGACACCGACCGCCTCCAGGAGGAGAAGCGGCGCGGCATTTCCATCGATCTGGGCTTCGCGCCCTTCCGGCTGCCCGGCGGCCGGCCCGCGGCCATCGTCGACGTGCCCGGCCACGAGCGCTTCATCCACAACATGGTGGCCGGCGTGCACGGCATGGACCTGGTGCTGCTGGTGGTGGCCGCCGACGAGGGGGTCATGCCCCAGACCGTCGAGCACCTGGACATCCTCGAGCTCCTGGGCGTGCGCCACGGGCTCATCGCCCTGACCAAGATCGATACCGTGGACGACCCTGCCTGGCTCGACCTGGTGGAGGAGGACATCCGCGCGGCCCTGCGGGGGACGTTCCTGGAGGGGGCGCCGCTGGTGCGGGTCGCACCACCGGCCGGCACCGGTCTGGACCGGCTCCTGGCGGCGCTGGAGGAGGCCGCGGCCCGCGTCCCCGTCCGGGATGCCGGCGGCTTGCCGCGCCTTCCCATCGACAGGGTCTTCACCGTCGCCGGCTTCGGGACGGTGGTCACCGGCACGCTGGTCTCCGGCACCTTGGAGGCCGGCCAGCGGGTGGTCATCGAACCAGGGGGCCAGGAGGCGCGCATCCGCCAGCTGCAGGTGCACGGCCGGGCGGTGGAACGGGCCGTGGCCGGGCAGCGGGTGGCCGTCAACCTGGCCGGGGTCGACCACCACAGGCTGCAGCGCGGCCAGGTGGTCCTGCAACCCGGGACGCTGGCCGCCACCACATGGCTGGCGGGACGCGCCCGGTGGCTGCCCCGGGCACCCTGGCCCCTGCGCCACCAGGAACGGGTACGGGTCCACGCCGGTGCGGCCGAGGTGCTGGGCCGGGTGCGCCTGCTGGAGCCCGCCCATCCCTGGGCGCCGGGCGAGGAAGGCTGGGTGGCGATCCGGCTGGAGGCACCCCTGGTCGTGGCCCCGGGCGACCGCTTCCTCCTGCGCACCTACTCTCCCCCGCGCACCGCGGGCGGCGGCATCGTGGCCGACACCGGCCGGCAATGGACCCGGCGCCAGCGCCCGGCCCGCTGGCTCGATGCCTTTCTTGCGGACGAACCGGCCCGCGCCCTGGCGGCCCGGCTGGCCTGGGCCGGGCGCCCCGTGACGGTGGCCGGCCTGGCACGCGAAACCGGCCAGCCTGCACCCCGGGTGGAAGCCTGGCTGCAGGCCGCCCGGCGGGCCGGCGACGCGCGCTCCCTGGGGCAGGGGGTCTGGATCCACCCGGGCGCCCTGGACCGCCTGGCGCGCCGGCTGGCGGAGGTGCTGGATGCCTATCACCAGGAGCATCCCCTGGACCGGGGAATGCGGCGGGATGCCCTGCTCCACGCCCTGCAGGCCGGAGGCGATCCCGCCGCCGGCCAGGCGCTGCTGGAACACTGGCTGGCGGAGGGCCGCCTGGCCCTCGACGAGGACCGGTTCCACCGGCCCGGCTGGCGACCCGGTGGAGACCCCGGTGTGCAAGCCCGGCTGGAGCGCCTGGAGGCCGTCTACCGCGAGGCGCACCTGGCGCCGCCTGACCGGCCGGAGGCCGCGGCGGCCGCAGCGGGGCTTCCGGAGGAAGACGTGGAGGCCCTGCTGGCCCTTTTGGAGCACCGCGGCCGGCTGGTGCGCGTGGCACCCGGACTCTGGCTCACCCCTGCGGCCCTTGCCGATGCCCGGAACCGGCTGGCGGATCTGCAACGGCGGGTGGGCCCGTTCACCGTGGCGGAGGCGCGGGATGCCCTGGGCGTGACCCGCAAGTGGGCGCTGCCGCTGCTGGAGTACTTTGACCGGCGGCGCTGGACCCGGAGGGAGGGCGACCGCCGCCAGCTGCTGGTCGGGCCCGAAGAGCCGGCCGGAGGCGGCGCGGTCCCGGCGGCGGGGCCGCCAGGGACGGGAGGGCAGTGGGATCCCTCCCCAAATCGGGACCTGAACAGGTAGGAAGTGTCACTGGCGACACCGAATCCCATGGCGGGAAGCACCAAGGGACAGTGGGGAGGACGGATCCGTTGGGTCAAGCGGGGGATTCGCCAGGTGGCGTGAAGTCGTACGGGTTCTTTGAGATGCTCCAGCGGTTCCATGCCTACCGCCGCTACTGGCTGGCCATGGCCGTGTCCTGGGCGGGCGACCGGTTCAGCGCCGTCGCCCTGGCCACGCTGGTGTTGGACCGCTTTCCGCACCAGCCCATGGCCATCGGCATCGTGCTGATGATGCAGCACTTGCCCCAGGCGGTCTTCGGCTTGCTGGCCGGCGCCCTGGCCGACCGCTGGCCGCGCCGGCGGGTCATGGTGGCCAGCGACCTGGTGCGCGCCGCCGTGGTGCTCCTGGTGCCCTTTGCAGACGAGCTGTGGCAGGTGTATCTGGCCGCCCTGGCCCTGGGCACGGCCAGCACCTTCTTCTTCCCGGCCTGGCGGAGCACGTTGCCCGCGGTGGTCAGCCGGGATGCGCTTCTGGAGGCCAACGCCTACCATTCGGCGACCCGGTCCTTCATCGACATCCTGGCGCCGGTGGGCGCCACGGCGCTGATTGCGGCGGGGCGCGCCCTTCACCCCGTGCTGTACATGGCGCCGGCCTTCTGGCTGGACAGCCTGTCCTATCTCATTTCGGCGTGGCAGCTGGCCGGCCTGCCCCTGGATGAGAGGGCCCGAGCCGGGCGGGCTCCGGCCCGCGGGGCGGCCGGCGTCTGGCAGGACGTGGTGGCGGGACTGCGCTACCACCGCCAGAACCGGACGGTGTGGGCCCTGCTGCTGCTGATGGGCAGCTTCGCCTGGGGCGCCAACGGTGCCAACGCCCTGATGCAGAAGGCCGTACCGGCCCTGCTCCGGGTGCCCCCCGAGCGCTGGGGGGTGCTGCTGGCCGCCATGGGTGCCGGCATGATCGCCGGGAATGCCATGGTGGCCCGGCGCGGCAAGATCTGGCCGCGCCGCGTCATCATCGGCACGGGCTACCTGGGGGCCTGGCTGGCCCTGGTGATCCTGGCGGGGACCCGGGATTTCGAGGTCGCCATGGCGGCCTACGTCCTGATGGGCGTGAGCAACGCCGCCTTCCTGGCCCCCCAGGTGGCCTGGGTGCAGGAGGCCACCGATCCGGCCTACCTGGGGCGGGTCGAGGCCACGCGCAACGCCCTGATCTACGTGGGCATGACGGCCAGCCCGCTGCTGGCGGGTTGGCTGGAACAGGCCCTGGGGTCCCTGCCGGGCGCCATGTGGGGGATTTCGGTGCTGTTTCTGGTGCCGGCGGTCCTCTCCTTTGTGCACCCCGCCCTGCGGCAGGCGCCCGCGCCGGCGCCGGCCCGTGCGGCCAGCGGGGCTTGAGGGGCTGCGCCCGGCCCAAGGCGCCCTGCCCTAGACCCGGCCGCCGTGCTGCCGCACGATGGCGGCCGCCTCGTCCCGGCTTTGCCCCGGCTCCAGAGGTACGGTGAGCAGGTAGGGCATGTCCCCCACCAGCTCATCGTCCGACCAGCCGCTGACGGTAGGGGACATGGCGGCCAGGGCCCGCCGGTCTCGGTCCATGGCGCCCGTCAGGGTATCCGGTACGGGCTGGTCCCACTGGTTCCCCCGTTCTTCCCGGACCGGTTGCAGCCGGTCGATCTGCACGTTCCGGTAGCCGGCGGCCTTCAGCGCCTCGGCGGCGCGCTGCGCACCATCCGGGTCGCGGAAGCTCGCCAGGACGGCCGCTTGCTGGAAGTGGGGCTCCCGCCGCAGGGCGCCGGGCCGGGGGACGGGGGCTCCTCCGGACGGGTCCTCCCGCGCGGGGTTTCCGGACCGATCGGGTGGCGTCATGGTTCCATTCCTCCTGGTGGCAGCTTCTCCGCCGGGGCGCCGCCGGGCTCCGGGCCGGCGCGCACCGCCCGGAGGGAGGACGCCGGCCGGCGGGGCGAGGGGCTGCCGGGGGCCTGGTCCCCGGCCGCCCTCCGCTGGTCACAAGGTTCCCCTGCGGACCCCCCTGGGAAACCACGGCTTCAAGGGCCCGGGGTGCGGTGTTATAATCGGCTTCGGATTTTGCGGCCCCTGGTTTTTCCGCCGGCCGTCGCCGGTCGCGGTAGCGCCGGCCGCCGCTCGCGGCGGCTCGCGGGGGATGGCCGCCGGCACCGGCCGCCGCCTTCCGCAGCGGCCGCCGGGTGGAGCGCCGCGAGGGTCCCGCCCTGGGCGCGCCGGGTTCCCGGGGCTGGTGCCCCGCCTGGGGCCCCGGCCCGAACGCAGGCCCGGCCCGAAGGCGGACCGGTCCGGCCGCAGGCGGCCCGGGGGTGGCGTCCAGCCGGACCCGGGCTCCGGCGAGACTGGGCGGGGTGCATGGGGGACGCGGCCACCGGAGACCCCGGCCGGGGCCGCTTTTTTGTGCCGGCGGGTATGGCTGCGAGCCGGGGCCGCCTTGGGGCGGCTTCGGGCCCAAGTCGTTGCAGGGAGGGGGCGGCGGCATGCGAGCGCGCCGCAGGTGGCGGGCGGTGCTGGCCCTGATCGCCAGCCTGGCGGTCCTGGGCGGTATCGCCGCGTGGACGCTGCTGGACTTCAAGCTGCAGAACCGCATCAACCGCGGCCTGGATCTGGCCGGCGGGGTGCGGGTCGTGCTCCAGGGCGTGAACAAGCCCGGCAACCCCGTGACCCGGGAGAAGATCGACGACGCGGTGGAGATCATCCGGAACCGGGTGGACGCCCTGGGCGTGGCCGAACCGGTGATCCAGCGCCAGGGCGAGGACCGCATCGTGGTCGAGCTGGCCGGCGTCGACGATCCCCAGAAGGCCATCGAGACCATCGGGCGCACGGCGCGCCTGGAATTCCGCGGTCCCGACGGCAGCGTGGTGGTGACCGGCGACCAGCTGGTGGCCGGGGGCATCCAGGTGGGGGCCGACCAGGCCGGCCGCCCCGTGGTGCAACTGCAGTTCAACGCCGAGGGCACGGAGAAGTTCGCCGAGGCGACCCGCAAGTTCTTCGAGCGACCCATCTTCATCGTGCTGGACGACCAGGTGATCTCGGCGCCCGAGGTTCGTGCCGTGATCACCAACGGCCGGGCGGAGATCACCGGCATCCCCACCTTCGAGGAGGCCCAGCGCTTGGCCGTGGCCCTGCGCTACGGCGCCCTGCCCGTCGACCTGCAGGTGGTGGAGAACCGCACCGTGTCGGCCACCCTGGGCAGCGACTCCCTCCAGCGCAGCGTCGAGGCGATGATCGTCGGCGCGGCTGCGGTGGCAGCCTTCATGCTGGTGATCTACCGGATCCCCGGCTTCTGGGCGGTGGTGGCGCTGGCCGTCTACATGCTGATCACCGCCGGCGCCCTCTACGGGCTCAACGCCACCCTGACCCTGCCCGGCATCGCCGGCTTCGTCATGTCGGTGGGCATGGCCGTGGACGCCAACGTGCTGATCTACGAGCGCATCAAGGACGAGCTCAGGGCGGGCAAGACCATCCGGGCGGCCCTGGATGCCGGCTTCCGCAACGCCTTCTCGGCGATCCTGGACTCCAACCTGACCACCCTGATCGCCGCCGCCGTCCTCTACGGCCTGGGCACCGGACCGGTGCGCGGCTTTGCCGTCACCCTGGCCGTCGGCGTGGTGGCCAGCATGTTCACCGCCATCACCCTGACCCGGTTCTTCCTGCGGAACCTGGTGGACGCGGAGCTCTTCCGGCAGCCCGGCCGGCTGTTCGGCGTGAGGGGTGAGGCGCGGTGAAGGGCTTCTCCTTCGTGCGCACCCGGGGCGTGGCCTTTGCCCTAAGCCTGCTCTTGCTGGCCGCCGGCATGATCGCCTGGGCGGTGCGCGGGCTGAACTACAACGTGGAGTTCACCGGCGGCGCGGCCTGGACCCTGCGCTTCGAGCGGCCGGTGGAAGCGGGTCCGGTGCGGTCGGTGCTGAAGGAACAGGGCCTGGAAGACCCCATCGTCCAGCTGGCCGAGGGCGGCCGGGTCGTCCTGGTGCGCACCCCCCACGTGGACCAGGCCACCCAGCAGAAGGTGCTGGAGGCCCTGGGCAAGCAGGTGGCACCGGTCCAGTTGGAGCAGTTCGACAGCATCAGCCCGGTGATCGGGCGCGAAATTAAGGAAAAGGGCCTGCTGGCTCTGGGGCTGGCCACCGTCGGGATGATCATCTACATGACGGTGCGCTTCGAGTTCTGGTTCGCGGTGGCGGCCATCCTGGCCATGCTGCACGACGTGTTCATGGTGGTCGGCCTCTTTGCCCTCTTGCAGTGGCAGGTCGACTCCTCCTTCATCGCCGCGATCCTGACGGTGTTCGGTTACTCGATCAACGACACCGTGGTGGTCTTCGACCGCATTCGCGAGAACCTGCGGCTGCGGCGGAAGGAGCCGCTGGAGGAACTGGTCGACCGGTCGATCCGGCAGGTGCTGCGCCGGTCGCTCTTGACCGGCGCCACCACCCTGATGGCCCTGGCCGCCGTCTTCGCCTTCGGCGGCGAGACGATCCGGGCCTTCGCGGGCGCCATGTTCTTCGGCATCCTGTTCGGCACGTATTCGTCGATCTTCGTGGCGAGCCCCCTCTGGTACGTCCTGCGCCAGCGCGCGGCCCGACGGCAGGCCCAGGCCCGGGCGGCGGGGTAGGGACCGGCCGGGGCCGGCAGTGCCGTTCCCGGCCGCGTGCGGCCCCCGGCTGGGGGGTTCTGCCGGCCGGCCGGGCGGCCCGGCGGACGGACCCACCGGCCGCCGGGCCGCGGTGCGGCGTCCGGACAACGGAAAAACGTGGCCACCACCGGGCCTTCCGGTCCGGTGGTTTTTTTCTTGAGGGCGCGGCCAGACTAACCTGCGCCGCCGGCATCCGCCGTTCCGGCCTGGTGGCCCCGCAGGTTGCGTACGGGAGTAACCCGCAGCCGTTGCCGCCGAAGGGGCCCCGGACGGTGGGGCCTCCCTGGGACGGGCCGGCGGGCGGGCGGTCCGGTCGGCCCTGGGTGAGTGGTCAACGCCCGGTGGCCGGGCGGGGAGGCAGGCGGCACGTCCGGCTCCGGGCGGGTGTTCGGCGCCCGGTAGCCCGGCGGCGAGGCGGGCGGACCGGGCGGGTTCGTCCGGGCACGGAGGGCCCGGCGAGCCGCCGCTCCGGGATGCCGATCACGGCGGGCGGGGGTGTGGCTGCATGCAGGATTACGCGTCCCTCATCCGGCACGAGGGCAATCGCCAGCTCTTCGAAGCGGTGGAGATGTCCATCATCGCCCAGCTGTGGGGCGAACCCCTCCACCTGCACGCCGAGGGCGTGCGGGGGACGGGCAAGACCACCATCCTGCGCGCGGCCCGGCGGATCCTGCCGCGCATCGAGCGCATCCGCGGCTGTCCTTACAACTGCGATCCCCAGGCCCCCCACTGCCCGCTGCACGCCCACTGGACCCCGGACCAGATCGCCGCCCACGGCACCGAATGGATTCCCATGCCCTTCCGGGAGATCTCGCCCTCCGCCAAGGTGGGGACGGTCACGGGCAGCCTGGACCTGGGACGGCTGACCGATCCCGGCCGCCCCGAGGCGGCCCTCTTGCCCGGCACCCTGGCCCAGGCCCACCGCGGCATCGTGCTGGTGGACGAGATCAACCGCCTGGCCGATGTGGCGCCCGAACTGGCCGACTGCCTGCTGGACGTGATGGGTACCAAGCCCGGCCGCCTGCAGATCGAGGAGACGGGGTTGCCGCCCGTGGAGATCCCCGTACGGGTGGCCGTCTGGGCCGCGTCCAACCCCGACGAGGAACCGGGGCCCCTGGAGGAGATCCGCCGCCAGCTGTCCGACCGGTTCGACCTGGTGCTGGACGTGCGGCGGCCAGGAGAGCCGTGGCTCGTGAAGCGCATCCTGCTGCTGGGCGAAGCCCGCACCCGGGCGCTGGCCGAAGCGGCCCGGGCCGCCTGGGCGGATACCGGGCCGAACCGGGCCGCTGGGCTTCCGGGGCGCGAGGCGCGGCCGACCGCCCTACCCTGGCAGGAGGCGGGTGGCGCCCCCGCGCCGCGGGAAGGGGCCGCCGCTGCCGGGCAGCAGGAGGCCGAGCAGCACGAGACCGGGCAGCAGGAGACCGGGCAGCCGGGTGGCGGGCGGCAGGAGGCGGAGTCCAGGGCTCGGCTCGAGGGGGGGACGCCCGCAGCCCGGCCCGTCGCGGGGGCCGGCCCGCGCCGGGACCTGAACACGGCCTCCGGGGCCGCCAGGGCCGCCGCCCCGCGCCATCTGGCCGCCTCGGCGGGCGCCGGGGAGACCGGCGCGGAAGGCGAGGCGCGGTGGAACGGGCTGGGAACCGGCAAGGCCGAGGTGCAGCGCGGTCCGGCCGGCGGGGAGGTTGACGCCGGGGAGGTGGCGGCCGCGGCCGTGCAGGGTGCGCCCCAGGCAGCCCGGGGCCTGATGGCAGGCGGGGGAGGGGAGCGGGGGCCTGCCGGCGCCGGGGCGGTGGACGACCCCTGGGACCGCCGCTGGCGGGAAGCCGCCGCCCATCGGCCGGAGTTCCCCGAGCCCCTGCTGGAGCTTTTGGCGGAGATCTACGTCCAGTTCCGGCTGGAAAGCCTGAGGGCTCTGGAAGCCTGGCGCCACGGGGCCGCCCTCTACGCGGCCCGGGCCGGGCGCCGGCAGGTGCTGCGGGCCGATGTCCTGGAGATCGCGCCCGCCGTGTTGCGTCACCGGGTGGAAGCCGGGGTTCTGAGCGAGATCCTCGAGTACCTGGCCCGCGCCGCGGAGGACGGCGGGACCCGGAACGACGGCACCGGCGGGCGGCACCGCGGCGAGCCGCCGGGCGGCGAGGGCGGTCCGGCCCCGGGTGCAGGCCCGGGCTACGGCGCCTTGCCCTGGCAGGCGGTGCCCGGCGGCGGTGCGGTGGCCAGGATGCCCGGGGACGGGGCCGGGTGGGCCCGGGCGGAAGACCTCGACGAAGCCGGGGCGCCGGCCGTGCAGGGAGGAACCCCATGGAGGGCGGGCGCCCCAGGGGCGGCGGGAGGCGATACCGGCCCCGGCGGCGTCTGGAGCAGGCTGCGGGAGATGCTCTCCCGGGCCGCCGGCCACGGTGCCGGCGGCCCGGGGGGGCCGGCGGCGGCGGGCGCGACGGGCCTTTCCGGCCGGGACGGCGCCGCCGGGGCCTGGCCCGCCGCGGATTCCGCCGCCGGGGGCGGCGGAATCCGCGGCAGCGCTGCCGGAGCCGGGGGCGCCCCCGCCCCCGGCTCCGGCGCGGGCGCCTCCGCCGGCCTACTGCCGGCTCACCCCGCCGGCAGCGGCCGCCCCTACAGCGGGCCGGGCGTCGGGCCCGTCCGGCCCGGCGCCCGGGAGGGCACCACGCCGCCCCACCGGGCCCGGCCACTGCTGGAACTGACGCGGGACCGGGCCATCCGGTCCTGGAGCCACCCGTGACGCCCCTGGTGGCCGGCCTGGAGCGGCTGACGGAGCGCCTGGGCCGGCAATCCGACCTGACGGCCCGCCTCATGCAGGCCCTTCCCCGGGGGGCGGCCAGCATCGGGGAGGCGGCCGTGGCCAGCACCTGCGTGCACCTGCTGGTGGTGGGCAGGCCGGGGGTCGTCCAGGTCCTGGAGGACGCCGATGCCGGCCGGGTCTTCTACGGCCGCTCCCACCCCGGCCAGATCCTGCACATCGACATCTTCCATGCCGAGGGGGAGGTGGACCACCGCCTGGTCGCCCGCCAGCTCAGCCGGGCCGCCCGCATCTTCGCGCGGGATGCCGGTTCCTACCGGGTGGCCGGCCTGCCCGTGGAGCAGATCCCCGACTTCATCGACCTGCAGACCGGTACCGGCGGTGGGCGGGCGTCGGGGTCGCTGATCTACGGTCGCCGGCTGTCCCTGCGCCTGGCCCACCGCAACCACGTCCACCTGGCCATCGGCCTGCCCCGCGCCCTCTGGGGGTTTGCCGTGTACGCCGTGGCCGCAGTGGAGGAAGCGGTGCTGCAAACCGGTCTGGAGCTGCGCAGGGTCGATGCGGTGGAGCTGGTGCGCGGTCGCGGCGGGACGCCCCTGGACCTCAGCGACTACGAGACGGCTTCCGACTCCTATCTCCGGGAGGAGGGACGGCCCCGGCCGGGGGCAGGCAACGGGACGTGGGGCGGTGCGTGGGGCGATTTTGGCGGCGGCACCTCGCCCCGGGGCGCCCAGGGGGCCCCCGGGTCGCCGGGATGGGGTGGTGCCGCCGGTGCCGGCGGGGAAGGCGGGGTCGGTGGGGCCGGTGGACGCGGCGGCGGGACCGGGGGGAGCCCGGGCGGTGGCGGGCCCGACGGGTGGGCTCCCCCGGGGGAGGAGATCATCCTGCGCGGTCCCGCGCCCTGGCGGGGCCGTGGGGGCACCGGTGACCCCGGGGAGCCTGGGGACGGAGGCGCCTCCCGGCACCTGGCGCCCGGCCTGCGGGGCGCCGGTTCCTGGCGGGAAGTCCCCGTCGGCGGCCCGGACGCGGTCTGGGGGAGCAGCGGGCGGGGTTTCCGGGACGGCCGGAGCGGGAGAGGCCGGGCAGGCCCAGGGCCCTGGCGGGCCCTTTGGCGCGCCTGGCGGCGCGGCCCGGCGGAGGAGGACAGCGGCGGGACCGGTCCCACCGCCGGCCCGGTGCGGGGCCCGCTCGCCCGCCCGGCCGGCACCGGCGGCCTCCCCGAGGGGTTCCTGCCGGCGGCTGGGGAGCCGAGCGCGGGGACCGGGCCGGAGGGGCACCCGGACCCGTGGGGGTCCCAAACCCCGTTGTTCCGGGGGGTGCCCGGACGGCACCGGACGCCGGGAGAGGGCGGGTCTTCCTCCTCCCCGGGTAGCCTTCCCCGGAACGGCGCCGCCCACCCCACGGCGGGGGGCGGGCCGCGGCCGCCGGAGGGCACCGGCACCGGATCGGGCCTGGCGAATCGGCAAGGGCCCGCCCCCGGGCCCGGCTCGGAGGGACCCGGGGGCGGGCCGGCGGCCGGTTCGTCCGGCGGGGAGGCGGTTTCCGGCGCGGGCGGCCCGCTGTCCCGAGCTGCCGCGAGCCCCGGGGGGCTGGCCCGCCGCCACCGCCTGCTGGCGCGCTCCCTGAGCTGGCTGCGGGAGACGGGGGTCGATCTGGGCGCCGCCCTGCTGGAACGGCTGGGGCCGGGCGCCTCCATGCGGGACCTGCAGCTTCCCGGCGCCAGCTACGAGGACCTGCGCCGCTGGCTCAACGACCTGCGCGAGGCGGGGCTGGTGGAGCGGGACGGGGAGCGTTACCGCCTGAGCCCCCAGGGGTGGGAATTGCTGGCCTACCTGCTGGAGGAGCCGGGCACCGTGCGCACCGCCCTGCGACGGCTCTTGCGGGTGCGGCCGGCGCGGCCCGATCCGCGACCTGGCCACAGCCCGGTCACGGTATACGACGACGAGCGGGGCCGGCAGGCCAACCGGCGGGTGGTGCGCCCCTGGGAACCGGGAGCCGGGGGCGACGGCCTGGCCGTGGCCGAGTCGGTGATGGCGGCCCTGGCCCGGGGCGGCCTGCCCCTGCGCGTCCAGCCCCAGGATCTGCGGCTGTACCGCCGCCTGCGCCGGCACCCCGTGGACGTCTGCCTGGTGCTGGACGCCAGCGCCAGCATGGCGGGAAACCGCATCCGGGCCGCCAAGGACCTGGCCCAGCAGCTTCTGGTCTCCACCCGCGACCGGGTGGCGGTCATCACCTTCCAGGAGCGGGTGGTGCAGGTCCAGGTGCCCCTGACCCGCAACACCAGCCGGGTCGAACGCGGCCTCAGCCAGATCCAGCCCTACGGCCTGACCCCCCTGGCGCAGGGCCTGGAGGTGGCCCTGCTCTACCTCGCCCAGAGCCGGGCGCGCAACCCCCTGCTGGTGCTCGTCACCGACGGCATCCCCACCGTCCCCTACCGGACGGCGAACCCGCTGGAGGATGCGGTGCAGGTGGCCCGGCAGCTGGGCGCGGGGCGCTTCGGCCGGGTGGGTTTCACCTGCATCGGCCTTCAGCCCAACGAGCGGTACCTGCGGGAACTGGTGCGGGTGGCCGGCGGGCGGCTCTATGTGGTCGACGAGCTGGAGCGGGATACGTTGATCTCCATCGTCCACCGGGAACGGGCCCAGCGGAAGGAGCGCGCCCGGCCCTGACCTCCGGCCCGAGGGGCTCCGGCGCACCCGCAAGGGGCCCGGCGCAGGAACACCCCCCTGCCTGTCGAAGACCGCCTCCCTGTGGAGGCGATGCCCGTGCCATCTTCTGGCACCTCGAGTCTGGCAGGAAGGGTTCAAGACCCGCGTCAAGACCGGCGCCGAGGCCGCCGCCGCGGGGGACGGGACCGGTGAGGGTTCCCCTGGTGGGCCGCCGCTGGCAGGTTCGTCCGGCCGATCCGGCCGCTGCCCAGCGGCTGGCCCGGGCCCTGGAGGTGGCTCCCCTGACGGCCCGCGTGCTGGCCGCCCGCGGCTGGACGGACGTGGCGGCCGCCCGCCGCCTGCTGGACGGCTACCCCCTGCTGCACGATCCCTTCTTGCTGCCCGGTATGGAGGCGGCGGTGGCGCGGATCCGGACCGCCCTGGCCCGGGACGAGGGGATCCTGATCGTGGGCGACTACGACGTGGACGGGGTGGCGGCGGCGGCTCTGCTCTACCGCGGCCTGCAGGATTTCGAGCCCGGCGCCCGGGTGCAGGTCTACATCCCCGACCGGCACGGGGAGGGCTACGGCGTCCCGCCGGGGGCGCTGGAGGCCGCCCAGACCATGGGCGCGTCCCTGCTCATCACCGTGGACAACGGCATCGCGGCCCACGGGCCGCTGGGCGAGGCGGCGCGCCGGGGGCTGGACGTCATCGTCACCGATCACCACCAGCTGCAGGGCGAGTTGCCGCCGGCCCTGGCGGTGATCAACCCCCACCGTCCGGACAGTCGCTACCCCTGGCGCGGCCTCTGCGGCACCGGCGTGGTCTTCAAGCTGCTGCAGGCCCTGCTGGGGGACGAACCGGCTTCCCCCGTCTGGTGGCAGCTGGCTGCCCTGGCCACGGTGGCCGACGTGGTCCCCCTCCAGGACGAGAACCGGACCCTGGTGCAGCGGGGTCTGGCCGAGCTGGCCGCGTCGCCCCTGCCGGGGCTGGCGGCGCTGGCGGAGGTGGCGGGCCTGGGGGACACGCGGCTCGACGCCCACGGGGTGGCCTTCATCCTGGCGCCGCGCCTCAACGCGGCCGGCCGCATGGGCTCCGCCTACCAGGCGTGGGAGCTCCTGGCCACCGACCAGCGGGAGCGGGCCCGGGCCCTGGCCCTGGCCGTCGACCAGCTCAACCGGTTGCGCCGCCAGCAGGAAGACCTGGCCCTCGGGCAGGCCCTGCAGCGCCTGGAGCGGGGCGAGGGGCTGTACGGCGACGAGGTGATCGCCCTGGCCCACCCGGGCTGGCACCAGGGGGTGCTGGGGATCGTGGCGTCCCGCCTGGTCGACCTGTTCCACCGCCCGGCCCTGGTGGGCCGCCAGCAGGCCGAATGGATCACCGGTTCGGGGCGCAGCATCGCCGGGTTCCACCTGTTCCGGGCGCTGGCGTCTTGCTCCGGGCTCTTTGCCCGCTTCGGCGGCCATGCCCAGGCGGCAGGGTTCACCCTGCCGGCCGCCCGGTGGCGCGAGCTGGGGGAGCGGCTGGCGGCGGAGGCGCGCCGGTCCCTGAGCCCAGCCCAGCGAGTGCCGCTGGTGGAAGTGGACGCCGTGGCCCGCCCGGAGGAACTGACGTTGGAGGCCGTGCGCCAGCTGGAGCGGCTCGCCCCCTTCGGGGAAGGCAACCCCGAACCCGTGATCGCCCTGGCGGATCTGCCGCCCGCCGTGGCCCGGGTGGTGGGGGGCGGCGAGCACCTGCGGCTGGAATGGCCGGGCGGCTGGTCGGCGGTGGCCTTCGGTCTGGGCGAGCTGGCACGCCAGGTGGCCCAGGTGCCCCAGGTGGAGGTGGCCGTGCGGCCCCGGGTCGACGCTTACCGTGGCAACCTGCGGGTCGATCTCAGGGTCCAGGACCTGCGCCCGGCCGAACCTGCCCGGGCGGCGTGGCTGGCCGCCGAGTTGGAGCGGCGGCGGCGATGGACGGCCGAGCTTTACCCTGACCGTGCGGCCCTGGTACAGGTCTACACCGCCCTGGAGGAAGTCGCCCGCGCAAGGGAAGGGCAGGCGGCCCCAACCTCAGGGGGCTGGCTCCTGCCTGCGGGGCCTCGGGCCCTCCTGGACGCCCTGGCCGCCCGGCTGCCCGGGTGGCCGCGCCATACCCTGCAGGCTGCCCTGGAGATCCTGCGGGAAGCCGGGGTCCTGGCACCGGCGGGCGGCGCCGGCGGCGGGCCGGGACGGCCACCCGGCGGGCCTGCAGGCAGTCCCCCGCCGGCGGTACCTTCGGGTGCCGGGCCGGAGGCAGCGGCGGTCGCCGGCGGGGCGTGGGTGCTGGCACCGCGGGGACAGAAGGCCTTCGACCTCAACCGCAGCCCCCGCTACCGCACCGGGACCCTGCGCCGCCAGGTGCTGGACCGCGTGGCCGCCGCGCTGGCTGCAGGCCGCTGGGGGGAAGCCGAAGAGGTGCTGGCCCAGCCTCTGGCTGTACCGCTCCCTCTGGGATACAATGAACTGATAAGAAACGCCAAAGGGCTGCGGGGAAGCATCAACGGGCCGGGCGCAGGGAGCCGGGGCGGTCCCGGGGGACAAGACGCGCCGGGCGGCGCCTGAGCCTGCGGGCGCCGGAACGGCCGGACGGGCGACCTGGCCGGAGGAAAGGGGGTGCAGGCCCGTGGCCGTGGAGCTGCAGCCTTCCGTCACACCCGATGAGCTGATCCGCCGGGCCGGGCGGTATCTCGGCCCGGAGGACCTGGACTGGCTGCGCCGCGCCTTCGAGTTCGGGAAGGCGGCCCATCAGGGGCAGAAGCGGGCCTCGGGCCAGGACTTCATCGAGCACCCCCTGGCGGTGGCCCTCATCCTGGCCGATCTGGAGCTGGATGCCGCCACCCTGGTGGCGGCCCTGCTCCACGACACCGTGGAAGACACCCCGGTCACCCTGGAACAGGTGGAGCGGGAGTTCGGCCCCGAAGTGGCCCTGCTGGTGGACGGGGTGACGAAGCTCAACCAGATCGAGTGGCGCACCCGCCTGGAAGAGCAGGCGGAGAACCTGCGCAAGATGTTCCTGGCCATGGCCCGGGACATCCGGGTCGTGCTGATCAAGCTGGCCGACCGCCTGCACAACATGCGCACCCTGGCCGTGGTGCCGCGGGAGAAGCAGATCGCCAAGTCACGGGAGACCCTGGAGATCTTCGCGCCCCTGGCCCACCGCCTCGGCATGTCCCAGATCCAGTGGGAACTGGAAGACCTGGCCCTGCGCTACCTGGAGCCCGAGCGCTACCGGGAGCTGTCCGAGCGCATCCCCCGCAAGCGGGCGGAGCGGGAAGAGCTGGCCCAGGTGATCATCCGCACCCTACGCGCCAAGCTGACCGAGGCCGGCATCCGGGCGGACATCCAGGGGCGGGCCAAGCACTTCTACAGCATCTACCGCAAGATGTACGAGCAGGGCAAGGACCTGTCCCAGATCTACGACCTGATCGCCGTGCGGGTCATCGTGGACACGGTGAAGGACTGCTACGGGGCGCTGGGCGTGGTCCACACCATCTGGCGGCCGCTGCCCGGCCGCTTCAAGGACTACATCGCCACCCCCAAGTCCAACATGTACCAGTCCCTGCACACCACGGTGATCGGGCCCCAGGGCGAGCCCTTCGAGATCCAGATCCGCACCTGGGACATGCACCGCACCGCCGAGTACGGCATCGCCGCCCACTGGCGGTACAAGGAGCGGGGGCGTACCGACAAGGACTTCGACGCCAAGCTGGCCTGGTTGCGCCAGGTGCTGGAGTGGCAGAACGACCTGGGCGACGCCCGGGAGTTCATGGAGTCCCTGAAGATCGACGTCTTTTCCGACGAGGTCTTCGTCTTCACGCCCAAGGGGGACGTGATCGACCTGCCGGCGGGTTCCACCCCGGTGGACTTCGCCTTCCGGATCCACACGGAGATCGGCCACCGCTGCGTGGGCGCCAAGGTCAACGGCCGCATCGTGCCGCTGGACTACCGGCTGAAGAACGGGGACATCGTCGAGATCCTGACGAGCAAGCAATCCAGCGGTCCCAGCGCCGACTGGCTCCAGTTCGTGCGCACCTCCACGGCCCGCAGCCGGATCCGCCAGTGGCTCAAGAAGCAGCGGCGGGACGAGAACCTGGAGCGCGGGCGCCTCATGCTGGAGCACGAGCTCAGGGCCCACGGCCTGCCGGTGAAGGAGGTCTGGCGCAAGGACTGGCTGGATGAGGTGGCCGCCCGCTACAACCTGCCGGACGGCGAGGAACTGCTGGTATGTATCGGCTACGGCGGGGTGGCGGCGGGCCAGGTGGCGGGTCGCCTGCGGGACCTGTACCGCCGCCAGGGGGCCCCGCGGGAAGGGGTCGAGGCCGGCCCGGCCGTGCCCGAGGAGGTGCGGCGGTCCCGGCCCGCACCGGCGCGCGGCGCAGGGGTGCGGGTAGGCGGCCTGGACCATGTCCTGGTGCGCTTCTCCCGCTGCTGCAACCCGGTTCCCGGCGACCCCATCGTGGGATACGTGACCCGGGGCCGGGGGGTCTCGATCCACCGGGCCGATTGCAATATGCTCAAGGCGAGCCCCGAGGCCGGTCAGCGGCTGATCGACGTCAGCTGGGACCAGGTGGCGGGGCAGTCCTTCCCGGTGGCGGTGGAGATCGACTGCTACGACCGGGTGGGGCTGCTGTCCGACATCGCGGCGGTGGTGGCCGATACGCGGCGCAACATCCTGGCGGCGCGCACCCGCACCCACCGGGACGGCACGGCCACCATCGACCTGGTGGTGGAGGTCCAGAACCTGGAGCAGTTCGACCACCTGCGCCGGCAGCTGGAGCGGGTGCGGGACGTGATCCGGGTGGAGCGGGTGGTCAACCGGTAAGGGCCGCGGGCCGTGGCGGCCGCCGGACCGCGGGGGACCAGCAGCGGGAACGGAGGTCGGGTATGCGGGCCGTGATCCAGCGGGTGGCCCGGGCCTCGGTGCACACCGCCGGACAAGCCCCTCGCACCATCGGTCGAGGGGTCGTTGTTTTGCTGGGGGTGGAACGGGGCGACGGGCCGGCCGACGTGGAGTGGATGGCCGAAAAGATTGCGAACCTGCGCATCTTTCCCGGCGAAGGCGCGGCGGGCGGGAAGCACTTCGAGCGGTCCCTCCAGGACACGGAGGGCCACGTCCTCGTGGTGTCCCAGTTCACCCTGCTGGGGGATTGCCGGCGGGGGCGGCGGCCTTCTTTCAGCGCCGCCGCGCCCCCCGGGGAGGCCGAGCCCCTCTACCGGGCGGTGGCCGAGGCCCTGGCGGCGCGGGGCCTGTTCGTTCAGACGGGCTGGTTCGGCGCCGACATGCAGGTGGAACTGGTCAACGACGGGCCGGTGACCTTATGGCTCGACAGCCGGGCGTAGGGCCGGCCGGCGGGCTCGCCCGGCGGGCAGCTGGAGCCCCACCGGCGGCCCGCCGGGGCGGGGGGTGCGCGGGCCCGGCACCGGGTAGGGGGCAGCGGGTACGGCCGGAGGAACCGGCCCCCAGGGCCGGCAGCCAGGCGATGGCCGGCCCGCCGGGCGTACCGGCCGGCGGGCCCGAGGAGGGAAAGGTTTGGAGCGCATCCAGCGACCCCGAGGCACCTATGACGTGACCCCGGAAGAGGCGCCGCGGTGGCAGGCCCTTGAGGCCCGCATCCGCCACGTGGCCGCCCGCTTCGGCTTCGGCGAGCTGCGCACGCCCGTCATCGAGGCGCGGGAGCTGTTCCAGCGCACGGTGGGCGAGACGACGGACATCGTCCAGAAGGAGATGTACGTGCTGACCCCGCCGGGCAGCGACCGCCAGCTGGTCTTGCGGCCGGAGGGCACGGCGGCGGCGGTGCGGGCCTACCTGGAAAACGGGCTGCACAACGGCCCCCAGCCGGTCAAGCTCTTCTACATCCAGCCCATGTTCCGCCACGAGCGGCCCCAGGCGGGGCGCTACCGCCAGCACGTCCAGTTCGGCGCCGAGATCTTCGGGGCGGGGGAGGCGACGGCCGATGCGGAGATGATCGCGCTGGCCATGACCCTCTTCGCGGAGCTGGGGCTGGAGGGCCTGGAGGTGCACCTCAACAGCATCGGCTGCCCCGCCTGCCGCCCCCGTTACCGGCAGGCGCTGCTGGACTATTACCGGCCCCGGGCGGCGGAGCTGTGCGCCGACTGCCGGGCGCGGCTGGAGACCAACCCGCTGCGCCTGCTGGACTGCAAGTTGCCGGCGGACCAGCCCCACAAGGCCGGGGCGCCCCGCACGGTGGACTACCTGTGCGAAGACTGTCGGGCCCACTTTGACGAGCTGCAGGCGGCACTGGACGCCCTGGGGATCGCCTACCGGCTCGACCCCGGCCTGGTGCGCGGGCTGGACTACTACACCCGGACCGTCTTCGAGATCAAGTACGGCGGCCTGGGCGCCCAGGACACCGTCTGCGGCGGCGGCCGCTACGATGGCCTGATCGAGCTCCTGGGCGGGCCGCCCACGCCGGGCGTGGGCTTCGGCATGGGCCTGGAGCGCCTCCTGCTCACCCTGGAGGCGGCGGGTCGCCAGCCGGGGGCCCGCCGGCCCCTGGACGCCTTCGTGGCGGTGACGGGCCAGGTGCCGCGGGCGCGGGTCCTGGCCCTGGTGCAGGAGCTGCGCCGCCAGGGCCTGGCCGTGGACATGGACCATGTAGGCCGGAGCCTCAAGGCCCAGCTGCGGGCCGCCGGGCGGCTCCCAGTGCGCTATGCCGTCATCCTGGGGGATGACGAGTGGGCCCGCGGCGAGGCGGCGGTGCGGGAGCTGGCGTCGGGCCGGCAGCGGCCGGTGCCCCTGGGGGAGCTGGCCGCGGTCCTCCGGTCGGGGGTCGAGGCCGGCGCGGCGGAGACGAGGGGATCGGCGGAGGTGGACCGGGCATGACGGCGATGGACGAATCCGGCCGGGAAGGGGCCGCCCTGGCGCCGGCCCTCAGTTCCTGGCGGGGGGATCGCATGGGCCGGGACCTGGGATGCGGCGAGGTGCGACCGGAGCACGTGGGCCGGACATTGACGGTGGCCGGCTGGGTCCACCGGGTGCGGGACCTGGGCGGGCTGCGCTTCGTCGAGGTGCGCGACCGCACGGGGCGCCTGCAGTTGGTGATCAACCGGGCGGAAGCGCCGCCGGAGGTGGTGCAGGCGGCGGAAGGGCTGCGGGCCGAGTTCGTCGTCGCCGCCCGGGGCACCGTGCGCCGCCGGGCGCCGGAGGCGGTCAACCCGCGGCTGGCCACGGGCGAGGTGGAACTGGTGCCCGCCCAGCTTTGGATCCTGGCGACCAGCAAGACGCCGCCCTTTGAGCTCGATGCCGCCGCCGAGGTGGACGAGGGCCTGCGGCTGCGCTACCGCTACCTGGACCTGCGGCGGCCGGCCATGTTCCGCAATCTGTGGCTGCGCCACCGGGCCTACCAGGTGGTGCGCCGGTACTTCGACCGCAACGGCTTCCTCGAGGTGGAGACCCCCATGCTCACCCGGAGCACGCCCGAGGGGGCCCGCGACTACCTGGTGCCCAGCCGCCTGTATCCCGGGCGCTTCTACGCGCTGCCCCAGTCGCCCCAGCTGTTCAAGCAGCTTTTGATGGTGGGCGGGATCGAGCGCTACTTCCAGATCGTGCGCTGCTTCCGGGACGAGGACCTGCGCGCCGACCGGCAGCCCGAGTTCACCCAGATCGACGTGGAGATGAGCTTCGTCGACGTGGAGGACGTGCTGGCCATGGCGGAGGGCATGATAGCCGAGCTGTGGCAGGAGCTGCTGGGCGTTCAGGTCCCCCTGCCCCTGCCGCGGCTGACCTACGCCGAGGCCATGGCCCGGTACGGCAGCGACAAGCCGGACCTGCGCTACGAGCCTGCCGTGGTGGACGTCAGCGACGTGTTCGTCCGGACCGGCTTTCGCGGGTTCCAGGCGGCCCTGGCGTCCGGCGGGGCGGTGCGGGCCCTGCGCGCACCGGGCGGTGCGGCCCTGTCCCGCAAGGAGCTGGACGCCCTCAACGAGGCGGCCCGGGCCGCGGGCAGCCCGGGCGTGGCCTGGATCGCGGTGCCGGAACCCGATCCTGAGACCTGGCGGGGTCCGGTGGTGAAGTTCTTCACTCCGGAGGAACGAGCCGCCCTGGCCGGCCGGCTGGAGCTCAAGGCGGGCGACCTGGTCCTGCTGGCGGCGGACGAGCCCGAGCGGGCCTCGGTGGTGCTGGGCAAGCTGCGTCTGCAGCTGGCGGAGCGGCTGGAGTGGCCGCGGGTCAAGGAATGGGCCTTCGCCTGGGTGGTGGACTTCCCCCTGCTGGAGTGGGACGAGGACGAGCAGCGCTACGTAGCGCGCCATCACCCCTTCACCTCGCCCCGGGACGAGGATCTGGACCGCCTGGAGTCGGATCCGGCCGGCGTGCGCGCCAGGGCGTACGACCTGGTGCTCAACGGCTACGAGATCGGCGGCGGCAGCATCCGGATCCACCGGCGGGACGTGCAGGAGCGGGTGTTCCGGGCCATCGGCCTGCCCCCGGAGAAGGCCCGGGAGCGCTTCGGCTTCCTCCTGGAAGCCTTTGAGTACGGCCCGCCGCCCCACGGCGGCATCGCCTTCGGCTTCGACCGCATCGTGATGCTGGCGGCGGGGGCGTCCAGCATCCGGGACGTCATCGCCTTCCCCAAGACGGCCCGCGCGGTCGACCCGCTGACCGGCGCCCCGGCGGAGGTGGACCCCGGCCAGCTGGAGGAGCTGCACCTGCGCATCCAGCAGCGGTAAGCCCGGCCCGCGGCGCCGGCCATCTCCAGCCTTTCACCGTTGAAGGGGCCGGGGGCCCGTGCTACGATGAAGGCGCACGAGCGGAGCGGCACGAGCCACCCTGCGGTGCGCGTGGTGTGCAAGAAGTCTTGATCCAACACCAAGACAAAGGGAGCCCGGCTCTCCGCGGCCTGCGTCCATGCCCCCACGGTCAGGGGACGGGCAAGACGGTCGTGGGAGGGCACCCACCTGTGGGGGAGCGGGTTCAAAGACTCTGGCGCCACGGCACACGCGGGGTGTGCCTTTTGAAAGGCATCCGGCCGGGCAAGGGCCCGGCCGGTTTTGTGTTTTGTACGGCGTGCCGCCGGGCGGTGCCCTGGCGGGGAGAGCCCGGTGGCGCCGGTGGCCGGGCCGTTGTCCCGGCCCGGCCATTGTGGTTTAAGATGGTGCTGTACCCAGACCGGCCGGCAGGATCGGCGCCGGCCTCGGGACCCCCGGCGTCGGGACCGCCGGTTGCGGGGCGGACGCCGGTGCCGGGTCCTCGCGGTCCGGGCGCCGGTGCCGCCCATGGCTCGCCGGTGGCGCCCGCGGCTTCGGCCCGCCGCGATTCCCCGGGTTTTCCCCTGGCGTGCAGGGCCCGGGCTGCGGGTCCCGGGGTGCGGGGCTGGGGATAGGCCGGCACCGCCGCTGGCGGCGCCCGGCCCCCGGGGCCGGCAGGCGCCAGCCAGCGGCCCCAGGGTCAGGAAGAAGGAGGCGCAGGCATGGCAGCGGGCATTCTGGATCTCACCGCCGACCAGTTCGACGCGGAGGTACTGCAGTCCGACCAGCCGGTGCTGGTCGACTTCTGGGCGCCCTGGTGCGGCCCGTGCCGCATGATCGCTCCCATCGTGGAGGAGATTGCGCAGGAATATGCCGGCCGGCTGAAGGTCGCCAAGTTGAACGTGGACGACCACGGCGTCATCGCCGGCCGCTACGGCGTCATGTCCATTCCCACCCTCCTGGTCTTCAAGGGCGGCCAGCCCGTGGCCCGCATCGTGGGCTTCCGTCCCAAGGAAGAGCTGGAGCAGGAGATCCTCAAGGCCATCGGCTGAGGGGAACCGGCCACGCCGCGGGGCTGCGGTCGCCAGGGCCGCAGCCCCGCCCGTGTATTGCGGGCCGGCGGGGATCCTTGGAACCCGGGGGCGTGGGGGCCGGAGCGGGAGGCTGGGCCATGGGCGGGCACGATCGGGGGAGAGGGGCGGGGCCACCGCCCGCAGCGGGGGGCGAGTCGCCAGGGAGCCGGGCCGGCCGCAGCGGCTTTCCGTTACACCGGTCCGGCCCTTCCCGGGCCGGTGCCGGCGGCCGCGGCGCGCCCGCGGCTCCGGCGGCCCCACCGTCGCCGGCGGGCGCATTCCCTTGTCCCGCCTGCGGAGCGCAACTTTCGCGCCGGCCCTGGGGATGGCTCTGCCCCCGGTGCGGGTTCCACCCCACCTGAGGACAGGATTGCTGACCGCCCGGGAGGCGGTCGGGAGAGGAGAAGCAGCCGTGGCGGACATCATCGACTTCCGCAGCGACACCGTCACCCAGCCCACGCCCGCCATGCGCCGGGCCATGGCCCAGGCGGAGGTGGGCGATGACGTCTACGGCGAGGATCCCACGGTCCGGCGCCTGGAAGAGGTGGCGGCCGAGCGGCTGGGCAAGGCGGCCGGGCTGTTCTTCCCCAGCGGCACCATGGCGAACCAGGCGGCGGTGCTGGCCCACACGCGCCGCGGCGACGAGGTGCTGCTGGAGGAAGAATCCCACATCTATTACTACGAGGTGGGCGGCGTGGCCTTGCTGGCCGGTTGCCAGGTGCGGCCCCTTCCGTCCCGGCGCGGGGTGCTGGATCCGGCGGTGGTCGAGGCCACCATCCGGCCCGCCAACATCCACTTCCCGCCGCCGCGGCTCCTTTGCCTGGAGAACACCCACAACCGCTGGGGCGGCACCGTGATGACGGCGGAAGAGACGGCCGCCGTGGCCGAGGTGGCCCACCGCCACGGCCTCAAGGTCCACCTGGACGGGGCTCGCATCTTCAACGCGGCGGTCGCCCTGGGGGTGCCGGCCGACCGCCTGGCGGCCCCGGCCGATTCGGTGATGTTCAGCCTGTCGAAGGGGCTGGGCTGCCCCGTGGGCTCCGTGCTGGTGGGTGACCGGGAGTTCATCGCCGAGGCGCGCCGTTACCGCAAAGCCCTGGGTGGCGGCATGCGGCAGGCGGGCATCCTGGCGGCGGCGGGCCTGGTGGCCCTGGACGAGATGATCGACCGCCTGGCCGAAGACCACGCCCTGGCGCGCCGGCTGGCCGAGGGCCTGGCCAGCCTGCCGGGGGTCCGGGTCGACATGGAGACGGTCCAGACCAACATGGTGATGGCCGACGTCAGCGGCACGGGCCGGACGGCCTACCAGCTGGCCGGGGAGCTGGCGGCCGCCGGGGTCAAGGTCAACGCCGTGGACGCCCACCGGCTGCGCTGGGTCACCCACAAGGACGTGGGACCGGCCGACGCGGACCGGGCGCTGGCCATCTTCCACCGGATCCTGACCCAAGGCTGACGCGGGCGGCCCGGCCGGGAAGGCCGCCCGGAAGGAGCGGGGCGAGGGTGGTGCCAAAGGGCACGCCTGGAGCCGGCAAGGACAAGCCGGAACAAGACCTCTTTGCCAGGGCGGCGGAGGAACGGGCCCGGCAGCAAGCGCCCCTGGCCGAGCGCATGCGGCCCCGCACCCTGGAGGAGTTCGTGGGCCAGCAGCACCTGGTGGGCCCGGGGCGGCTGCTGCGGCGGGCCATCGAAGCGGACCGCCTGGGGTCGATCATCCTCTGGGGCCCGCCCGGCTCGGGCAAGACGACCCTGGCCCGGATCATCGCCCGCACCACCCGGGCCCACTTCGAGCCCCTCAACGCCGTCACCGCGGGGGTGGGCGACCTGCGGCGGGTGGTGGAGGAGGCCCGGGAGCGGTGGGCCCTGCAGGGCCGCTCGACGGTGCTCTTCGTCGACGAGGTCCACCGCTGGAACCGGGCCCAGCAGGACGCCCTGCTGCCCCACCTGGAGAGCGGCCTGGTGGCCCTGATCGGCGCCACCACGGAGAACCCCTACTTCGCCTGCGTCCCACCACTGGTTTCGCGGGCCCGGATCTTCCGGCTGGAGCCCCTTTCCGATGACGACATGCGGCAGCTTCTGATGCGCGCCCTGGCCGATTCCGAGCGGGGCCTGGGGCGGTACCGCGTGGAGGTGGACCCGGCCGCCCTGGAACACCTGGTGAGGGTGGCCGGCGGGGACGCCCGCACGGCCCTGAACGCCCTGGAGCTGGCCGTGCTCACCACGCCGCCGGGTGAGGACGGGGTGCGGCGCATCACCCTGGCGGTGGCCGAGGAGTCCATCCAGCGGCGGGCCCTGGCCTACGACCCCGCAGGGGACGAGCACTACGACCACATGTCGGCCCTGATCAAGAGCATCCGCGGCTCCGACCCCGATGCCGCCGTCTACTGGCTGGCCCGGATGCTCTATGCGGGCGAGGATCCCCGCACCATCGCCCGGCGCCTGCTGGTCCATGCGGCGGAGGACGTGGGCCTGGCCGATCCGAGGGCCCTGCAGGTGGCGGCCGCGGCGGCCACGGCGGCGGAGCAGGTGGGCATGCCCGAAGCCCGCATCCCCCTGGCGGAAGCCGTGCTCTACCTGGCCACGGCACCCAAGAGCAATTCGGTGATCCGGGCCGTGGACGCGGCCTGGAGAGCCGTGGAAGAACAGGCCATCGCCGGGGTGCCCCGGCACCTGCGGGATGCCCACTACCGGGGCGCCCGGGCCCTGGGGCACGGCCAAGGGTACCGCTATCCCCACGACTTCCCGGGCCATTTCGTGCGGCAGCAGTACCTGCCGAACGAGCTTCTGGGCGCCCGCTTCTATGTCCCCAGCGACCAGGGGTATGAGGGCCGCCTGGCGCCCGTCATCGAAGCCCGGCGGGGGCCGGCCGGACCGGCGCGGGGACAGCCGGCCCGGGGGCCGAGCCGGGCCGATGAGGAAGACCTCCCGTCCCGGCAAGGGAGGTCGCGGGCCGGGCAGCCTCGAGGGGCGCAGGCACCCTCCGCGGACGGGGAACCTGAGGGCGGAGGAACGCCCTTCACGCCCCGCGAAGAGTAGCCCGGCGGCCGGGGCCCGCCCGGCGAGCAGCGGCCCCGGCCGGGGAAGGAGCGCATCGGCGATCGCGATGGCAGGCTATCTTGAGGTGATCACCGGCGGCATGTTCTCGGGCAAGACGGAGGAGCTGCTGCGCCGGGTCCAGCGGGCGCGCATCGCCCGGCGGCGGGTCCTCCTGTGCAAGCCCGACCTGGACCACCGCTACCGGCGGGACGCCGTCGCCTCCCACGACGGGCGCGACCTGGCGGCCGTGGTGGTGCCCGCCGGCCGCCCGCAGGAGATCCCCGTCCTGGCGGCCCGGTCGGCGGCGGAGGTGGTGGGCATCGACGAGGCCCAGTTCTTCGCACCGCCCATCGTCCAGGCCGTGCTGGACATGGTCGCCGCCGGCCTGCGGGTCATCGTCTCGGGGCTCGACATGGACTTCGCCCGCCGCCCGTTCGGCCCCATGCCCGAGCTGATGGCCCTGGCGGACGAGGTGCTCAAGCTGAAGGCCATCTGCGTGGTCTGCGGGGAGCCCGCCACCTTCACCCAGCGGCTCATCGGCGGCCGGCCCGCGGCCCCCGACGACCCGGTGATCCTGATCGGCGGCCACGAGTCGTACGAGCCCCGGTGCCGGCGCCACCACCAGTTGGGCGAGCCCCAAGCGGCCGCCGGCCGGCAGGCCGCCCCGGCCCGGGACCGGGGGCCGGCGGATAACACCGGCGGGCTCCGGTCTCCGTAGACCGGAGGCCGCCGGCGCCGGCGACGGCGGGAGCGACGTCCCTTGCCGCCCGCGGTGGACCCCCGAGCCCGCGGGCTTGTCCGCCTGGTGGCGGCAGGGAGGGACGGCGCCGCGCGGCGGGCGCGGGGAGAAGGGTTGAGAGGAGGGCGCCTATGGAGGACCGGGGTTCGGGTGCACCGGCGGGCGCGACGCCGCCGGCCCTCGGCCGGCGGCAGCTGGCGGGCCTGATCGACCACACCCTGCTCAAGCCCGAGGCCACGCCCGAGCAGGTGGAGCAGCTCTGCCGGGAGGCGGTGGAACACGGTTTCGCCTCGGTGTGCATCAACCCGGTGTACGTCCCCCTGGCCGCGGAGCTCCTGGCTGGGGCGGGGCCGGTGGTGTGCACCGTGATCGACTTTCCCCTGGGTGCCGGGTCGGCCGCCGACAAGGCCCGCCAGGCCGAGGCGGCCCTGGCCGCCGGGGCGCGGGAGCTGGACGTGGTGCAGCCCATCGGCCTCCTCAAGGCGGGGCGCCACCGGGAGGTGGTGGCCCACCTGCACGGCGTGGTGGCCGCGGCCCGCCCGGCGGGAGCGCTGGTCAAGGTGATCCTGGAAACGGGCCTCTTGAGTCCCGAGGAGATCGACCTGTCCTGCCGGCTGGCCCTGGAGGCGGGGGCCGACTTCGTCAAGACGTCCACCGGCTTCGGGCCGGGCGGGGCCACGGAAGAGGCGGTGCGCCGCATGCGGGCGGCGGTGGGGCCCGGCAAAGGGGTCAAGGCTTCGGGCGGCATTCGGGACTATGAGGCGGCCTGCCGGATGGTGGCGGCCGGCGCGAACCGCATCGGTGCCAGCGCCAGCCTGGCCATCCTGGCCGGGGCGCCGGACGAACCAGCCTAGGCCGCCAGCCGCCGGGGCGGGCGGTGCAGGCAGGGCGGTGCCCGGGCCCCAGGTGCGGGCGCGCCCGAGAGCGGCGAGGGAGGCGGGGCGGTTGCGAGCCTACGATCTGATCCTGAAGAAGCGCGACGGCGGCACCCTGACCCGGGAGGAGATCGAGTGGTGGGTGGATGGCATCGCCCGCCGCACCATCCCCGACGAGCAGGTGGCGGCGTGGGCCATGGCCGTGTTCTTCCGCGGCATGGATGCCCGGGAGACGGCGGACCTGACCCGGGCCATGGCCTTTTCCGGCGAGACCGTCGACCTCAGCGGCATCCCCGGCGTCAAGGTCGACAAGCACAGCACGGGCGGCGTGGGTGACACCACCACCCTGGTGCTGGCGCCGCTGGTGGCGGCGGCGGGCATCCCGGTGGCCAAGCTGTCGGGGCGCGGCCTGGGCCACACGGGCGGCACGCTGGACAAGCTGGAATCCTTCCCGGGCTTCCGGGTGGAACTGAGCCGGGACGAGTTCGCCCGCCAGGTTCGGGAGCTGGGCATCGCCGTGGCCGGCCAGACGGCCGACCTGGTGCCAGCCGACAAGCGGCTCTACGCCCTTCGGGACGTGACGGCGACGGTCGACAGCATCCCGCTGATCGCTGCCAGCATCATGTCCAAGAAGATCGCCGGCGGCGCCGACGCCATCGTCCTCGACGTCAAGACGGGCTCGGGCGCCTTGATGAAATCCCTGGACGGCGCCCTGGAGCTGGCCCGGTTGATGGTCGACATCGGCCGCCACCTGGGCCGCCGGGTGGTCGCCCTGGTGACGGACATGAACCAGCCCCTGGGGCGCGCCGTGGGCAACGCCCTGGAGGTCCGGGAGGCCATCGCCACCCTGCGGGGCCAGGGGCCGGCGGAGCTGGTGGAACTCTGCCTGGCCGTGGGCGGCACCATGGCCTGGCTGGGCGGCAGGGTGCCGGATCCCGAGGCGGGGCGCCGGCTCTTGGCCCGGCACCTGGAGGCGGGCGACGGCCTGGCCATGCTGCGCCGGCTGGTGGAGGCCCAGGGGGGCGACCCCCGGGCCGTCGACGACCCCGAGCGCCTGCCCCAGGCCCGTTACCGCCAGGTGTTCACCGCCCCACGCAGCGGGTACCTGACCGCCATGGACGCCCAGGCGGTGGGGACGGCCGCCATGGTCCTGGGGGCGGGCCGCGCCCGCAAGGACGACGTCATCGACCTGGCCGCCGGCCTGGTCATGCTCAGGCGGTTGGGCCAGCGGGTGGAGGCGGGCGAGCCGCTGGTGGAGCTGCACTTCAACGACCCCGCGCGGCTGGAGGCGGCCCGCGGCTGGCTGGAGCGGGCCTTCACCCTCGCGGACGAACCGGCCCCCGTGCCGCCCCTGATCCATGCCGTGGTAGGCGCGGAGCTGGCGCCGGGGAGCCCGGCGGTGCCGGGATCGACCGCGGCCGCGGGGTCCGGCGGGGTTCCTGGGGCGGGCGTGGCGGCCGGGGTGACGGGTGCCTCGCCGGCGGCGATCCGGGTGACGGAGGTGGCCCCGGCGGCCGGGTCGTCCGATCCGGTCAGGGCAGGGGCCGCGGCGGGCGCAACGGGTGCGGCCGCCGTACCTTCCGGCTGGGAGCCCCTGGTGCAGCTGGCCCGGGCAGCCCGGCAGTCGGCCATCGCCCCCTTCTCCCGCTACCGGGTGGGGGCGGTGCTGGAGGCGGCGGACGGCCGGATCTTCACCGGTGCCAACATCGAAAACGCCAGCTTCGGGCTGACCATGTGCGCGGAGCGGGTGGCCCTGTTCAAGGCGCTGTCCGAGGGGGTGCGCCAGTTCCGGCGCATCGTCATCACCGCCGACGGGCCCGAACCAGCCTTCCCTTGCGGCGCCTGCCGGCAGCTCCTGTTCGAGTACGCGCCGGGCCTGGCGGTGTGGGTCGACGGCCAGCCGGCCCCCCAGCCCATCGAGGCCCTGTTGCCCCACGGCTTCCGCCTGCAACGCTGACGGCCGTCCTGGGGCCGGCCAGGGCGGGAGGGACCAGAAGACGCTGCCGGCCGGTACCTACCGCGTGATGGCCGGCGGTTACCTGACCGGGCCGCAGTCCTATCGCGGCACCCTGACGGTCCACTACATCCTGCGCGGGCGCTGAGGGAACGGGGGGCACCGGCCACAGCCCCGCGGCATCCCGGCGACGGGCCTTTGACAGGGCCCGCCGCGGCATGCTAGCATGGCCGTGAGAAAACCCAGTGAATCAGTGGGAATTGGCACGCCCGGCCGGTTTTTCCGGCCGGGCGCGCACTGTGCACGACTGCGAGGGTCAGGTCATGCAACTTTCCACGCGGGGTCGCTACGGCGTGCGGGCGATGTACGAGCTGGCGCGCCGCTATGGGCAGGGGCCGGTGCCCCTGCGGGAAGTGGCCGACGCCCAGAACCTGCCGGAGAACTATCTGGAGCAGCTGATGGCGCCGCTGCGCAAGGGCGGGCTGGTGCAGAGCGTGCGCGGCGCCCAGGGCGGCTACGTGCTGGCCCGGGATCCCGCCCAGATCACCGTAGCCGACATCGTCCGCCTGCTGGACGGCCCCATCGGCCCGGAAACGGACCAGGAGGCCACGGGAACCCCCTCGGTGGCGGACCCGGTCTGGGAAGAGGTCCGGCGCGCCATCACCGGGGTCCTGGAGGGCACCACCCTGGCCGATCTTTGCCGCCAGGCGGAAGAGCGCCAGCGCCGGGGCTACATGTTTTACATTTAATTGGTAAGTCGCCTAGTCAGTTGCCGCTAGTTAGCTGCTTGCAGCCCATTCCTGGGGAAGACACCGGCACCCATGGTAGGGGGAAGGAGGTGGTGACGGTGACCCGCCGCGTCTACCTGGACCATGCCGCCACCACGCCCGTGCGGCCGGAGGTGCAACGGCGCATGCTCGACGTGCTGGCGGAAGCCTGGGGCAACCCGTCCAGCCTCCACTACGCCGGGCGGGCGGCCCGGGCCGTGCTGGACGAGGCGCGGGCCCAGGTGGCCGGGCTCCTCGGGTGCCGGCCGCGGGAGATCGTCTTCACCTCGGGCGGCACCGAGGCCGACAATCTGGCCTTGAAGGGCGTCGCCCTGGCCCACGCCGGGCGCGGCCGGCACATCGTCACCACCGCCATTGAGCACCATGCGGTGCTCCACGCCTGCGCCGCCCTGGAGCGGCAGGGCTTTGCCGTCACCTATGTTCCGGTGGACGGCCAGGGCCGGGTCGACCCGGAGCAGGTGCTGGCCGCCCTGCGACCCGACACCATCCTGGTGTCGGTCATGCTGGTGAACAACGAGGTGGGGACGGTCCAGCCCGTGGCCGAGATCGCCCGGGCCGCGCGGGCGCGCGGGGTGCTGGTCCACACCGACGCCGTCCAGGCGGCGGGCGTGCTGCCGCTGGACGTGGAGACTTTGGGGGTCGACCTGCTGAGCCTCTCGGCCCACAAGATCGGCGGGCCCAAGGGCGCCGGTGCGCTGTACGTCCGGGCCGGCACCCAGCTGCTGCCCCTGCTGGACGGCGGCGGGCAGGAGCGCCGCCTGCGGGCAGGCACCGAGAACACCGCGGCCATCGCGGGCTTTGGCCTGGCGGCGGAGCTGGCCGCCCGGGAGCGGGAGGGCAAGGCGGCGCGGCTGGCGGCGCTGCAGCGGCGCCTGGAGGAGGGCATCGTGGCCCGCATCCCCGGTGCGCGCATCCACGGCGCAGGGGCGCCGCGGGCGCCCCACATCAGCAGCATCGGGCTGCCCGGGGTGACGGCCGACACGGTGCTGATCCAGCTGGATCTGGAGGGCATCGCAGCCTCCAGCGGCGCCGCCTGCAGCGCGGGCACGCCGGAGCCCTCCCACGTGCTCCAGGCCATGGGCCTGTCGGAGCGGGAAGCCTTCAGCGCCATTCGCCTTTCCCTGGGCGACGGGACCACCGAGGAGGACGTGGACCGGGTCCTGGAGGTCCTGCCCCGGGTGGTGGAACGGGCGCGCCGCGCCCAAAGCCTGGGGCTGGTGGCCGGCCGCTAGGCCACTTGCGGAGGCAGTGGCGGGTACACCGAGGGATCGAGTGCCGGTTCGCTTGCGGCAAAGAACGGCGAGAAAGGGGGTGGCGGCGTGAGCCAGGGAAGGAAGGGGCGTGTGCTGGCGGCCATGAGCGGCGGGGTCGACAGTTCGGTGATGGCGGCCCTGCTGCGGGACCAGGGCTACGAGGTCATCGGCGTCACCATGCAGACGTGGCCCGCCATGGAGCCCGAGGACGAGGCCCGGTACGGGGGCTGCTGCTCCCTGAGCGCCGTCGACGACGCCCGCCGGGTGGCGGAGCGGCTCGGCATCCCCTATTACGTCATGAACATGCGCCAGGATTTCGAGGAGAAGGTGGTCGACTACTTCGTCGGCGAGTACCTGCGGGGCCGCACGCCCAACCCGTGCATCGCCTGCAACCGGTACATCAAGTTCGACGAGTTCCTGCGCCGGGCCGAAGCCCTGGGCTGCGACTACGTCGCCACCGGGCATTACGCCATCGTGGAGTACGACGAGGCGCTGGGCCGGTTCATCCTGCGCAAGTCGGTGGACCGGCGCAAGGACCAGACGTACGTGCTCTACAACTTCACCCAGGAGCAGCTGGCCCGCACCCTGTTGCCCATCGGGCGCTTCGAGAAGAGCCAGGTCCGGCAGCTGGCCGAGGCCTACGGCCTGGTGACGGCGCGCAAGCCGGAGAGCCAGGAGATCTGCTTCGTCAAGGACAACGACCACCGCCGTTTCCTGGAGGAACGGGCCGGCGACCGCATCCGGCCCGGGCCCATCTACGACACCCGGGGCCGGCGGGTGGGGACCCACCGCGGCCTGGCCTACTACACCGTGGGGCAGCGCCGGGGCCTGGGCATCCAGAGCGACCGGCCCATGTACGTGGTCCGCATCCTGCCGGAGAAGAACGCGCTGATCGTGGGCCCGGACACCGCCACCTACGCCCGGGGCCTGCGCGCGGTGGAGGTCAACTGGGTCTCCTGGCCCGGTCTTGCGGGCGAGGCGCCGGTCACCGCCCGGGTCCGGTACAAGTCGCCCGAGGCGCCGGCGGTGGTGCGGACCTTGGCGGGCCGGCAGGACGCGGTGGAGGTCTGGTTCGAGGAGCCCCAGCGGGCCATCACCCCCGGGCAGGCCGTGGTCTTCTACGACGGGGACCGGGTGGCCGGCGGCGGCGTGATCGCGGAGGTACTGGATCCCGTGGCGCCCGGCGACCTGGACGACACCGGGCCCGGCTCCGCCGCCGAGACCGGGGAGCGGCCGGGCGGCGCTCAGCCCGTGGCGGCCGGGCGCGGTGCCACTGCGTAGAGCCAGCGGAACCCGAGGCTGAACCCGAGGCCGAACGGGCTTCCAGGGCCTGTTCACCAAGCCTTCCCAGAAGCGGCGCCGGGGCCCCGGATCCCTCCGATCCGGGGCCCCGGCGCCGCATGGCCCTTCCCCTGCCCGCGCAGATTAAGGAAGAAGCCGAGGGGGGACGGCACCATGCGCTGTCCGGTCTGCGCGGGCAATGCCACCGGGCGCATCGGCCAGAATGAATGGTACTGCTGGGACTGCTGCATCGAGTTTCAGGATCTGGGGTCGGGACGGGTCGACTGCTTCGTTCTCGATTCAGAGGGGAACCGGGTGCGGCTGGCGGCCGGGGCTCCGGCGGCGGCCGAGCCCGTGGAGGGGTGAGCAGGATGGGCGGCCGCTTCTGGGCGGGCGTGGTGGTGGGCGGCCTGGCGATGGCGGCCCTGGAGTGCGCGGGGATGCGGCCGGGCCGGTGGCTGGCGCGGGCCGGCCGGTGGAGCCAGCAGTGGCTGGAGGCACAGGTGCCGCGGCAGCGCCGCCGCCTGGTCCGGTGGATCAGGCCGCGGGCCCAGCGGCTGCTGGCCAGGGCCGGCGCGCGCTAGGCCGGCCCGATGCCGCCGGTGTCCTGGCGCAGGATCCTGGGCGGGGCCGCCCTGATCGCCGCGGGCCTGGGCCTGCTTTACCTGCTGCGGGGCACCTGGCCGCCCTTCGTCCTGGCCCTGGTCCTGACCTACCTGCTGGCGCCGGCCGTGGATTTCCTGGAAGCCCAGGGGTTACGGCGGGCCACGGCCATCCTCCTGCTCTACCTGCTCATCACCCTGGCCGCTGCCGTGGCGCTGGTCTACCTTCTGCCCGGGTTTCTGGACGAGCTGAACCGCCTGGGGACGCAGTTGCCGGGGTACGCCCGCCGGTTGCGGCTGCTGGTGGAGGGGGTGCGCCAGGATGCGGCCCGGGCCACCCTTCCGGCTACGGTGCGCCAGGCGGTGCTGCAGCAGATCGACCGCACCGAGGGATGGGTGACGGCCCGGCTGGCCGACCTGACCGGCGGCCTGGTGGAGGGGCTCCTGGGGGCGGCCCCGCTGCTGCTGGCTCCGGTGCTGGCTTTCTACCTGCTCGACGACCTGCCGCGGCTCCGCCGCTGGGCGCAGGACCGGCTGGGGCGGGGGCACCGCCGCCGCTGGCTTGATCTGGTGCGGGCCGTCGACCAGGTGGTGGGCGGGTTCATCCGGGGCCAGCTGCTGGTGGCCGGCTTCGTGGGGCTGATGGTCACGGCCGTGGCCACCTTTTTCGGCTTGCGCTTTGCCGTGCTGCTGGGGGCGCTGGCGGCCCTGGCCGACCTGATCCCCTATTTCGGTCCCATCATCGGCGCGGTGCCGGTCCTGGCCATGGCGGCCCTGCAGTCCCCGGCCACCGCCCTCAAGGTGGCCGTCGCCCTGCTGCTCGTCCAGTGGGTGGAAAACAGCGTGCTGTCGCCGCGGATCCTGGGACAGCGGGTGGGGGTCCACCCCCTGGTGGTGATCAGCGCCCTGCTGGTGGGCGGCCACCACTTCGGCCTGGCGGGCCTGCTGTTCGCGGTGCCCGTGGCCGGGCTGGCCCACGTCCTGCTGGCCTTCGCCTGGCCGGACTGGGTGGGCGGGCTCGACCGGCTAATTCGCCGGAATCCGGAGCCCGGTCCCCTCCCCGCCGGGCACGGTGAATGCCCTCCCACCGCCCCGGCCCCCAGCCAGGATCGGGGACCCGAGCGGCCCGGTGCGCCGGCCACCGGCGCGGGACAGGTTGCCGGTCCGCCCCCTGCTGCGGGTCCGATGGCACCCGATGCCGCCGGTTCCCGCCGCCTCCCGGGTCGCCGCCGCCGCCAGCGGGCGCCCGCGCCGAAGTAAGGGTGGGGGCGAGGGGGCGGCGGGCGGCCCGCGGCCGGCCGGGCGCCACGGTGGGCGGGCGCGGCGCTGCGGGCCGCCCTACGATCAGGCCTGCCCGCAGCGGGCTCCGGCTGAAGCAGCCCCGGCCCTGGCCGGTCCCCTGCCGCCCCGCACCGCCCTCAGCGGGACGGAGAATCCTGGCGGGCCAGGCGCTGCTGCAGCACTTCAATGCGGCGGCGGAAGGCGTCCCGTTCGAGCACCACCTGCACCTGCCGGCCTTCGGCGATCTTTTCCAGATCATTGTAGGCCTCGACCCGGCAAATCACCCGGTTGCCCTCCACCGCCTCGAGAACGGCCACGGCCCGCACTCTCGCGCCCACGGGGGTCGGGGCCAGGTGCCGCACCTCCACGGCGTAGCCCACCCCTTCCTCATGGGGCTCCAGATAGGGCTCTAGCACCCGCCGCGCCGCATGTTCCAGGTGGTGCACCAGCGACCAGGTGGAGTAAAGGGGGTGGATCACCCGCCCGTCGAAGGCGGCCTGCATGCTGGCATCAACGGTGACCTCCACCTCGGCCCGCAGGCCGGGAACGAACCCGGGTTTCACCGGCATCACCTCGCAGACCCCTTCGCCGCCGGGTCCGGGGCCCCTGCCGGCGGGGTGCCGGGCGGGACACCGCCCCCGGCGAGTTGACGAGCCCCACCGGAAATGGCAAAATGCCGGTGATTCCATGGGGCTGCCGCCCCTGCAGGCGGCAACCCCCGGCGATGACGGGACCAAGCCGCCCGCCCGCCCTGCAGAGAGGGAGCCCCAGGCTGCGAGGTTCCCGGGCGGAGGCGAGCACGCCATCCCGGAGCCCGGTGCACCAAGGAAGCGGCCCCCCATGACGGACGGGCACGCCCTGAGAGACGCGGGCCCCACCGCCCGGGGGCCGGCTCGGCCCCCATGGGGCCGGACGCCGGCGCCCGGGCGCCGGCCGGCCCGGGGCCCGGCTTCCCAAGTGCACCCGGCGGCGCGCCGTTACCGCGCGGATCGGCAGGGCTCGTAGCCTGCACCAGCCCGGCACGGGCCCGCCGACCCACCGAGGCCCCGCCCGTGAGGGCGGGGTGAATCCGGGTGGTACCGCGGCATGCCCGCCCCGGCCCTGGGCCGGCGGCGGTTTTTTCTTTGCCAAGGCAGCGGGATCCTGGCGGGATCCTGAGGGGAGGTGCCAGCCTGTGGCGGCGACCGTGACACCGGCCGGCCGCCCCCATCCTGCGGGGATGCCGGCGGCGGAGATCCGCGAGCGCTTCCTGCGCTTCTTCGAGCGCCATGGCCACACCATCGTGCCGAGTTCGTCCCTGATTCCCAAGGACGATCCGACGCTCCTGTTCACCAATGCCGGCATGGTGCAGTTCAAGGACGTGTTCACCGGCAAGGAGAAGGTGCCCTACCGGCGGGCCACCACGGCCCAGAAGTGCATGCGGGCCGGGGGGAAGCACAACGACCTGGAGAACGTCGGCAAGACCGCCCGGCACCACACCTTCTTCGAGATGCTGGGCAACTTCTCGTTCGGCGATTACTTCAAGCGGGAGGCCATCCACTTCGCCTGGACCTTCCTGACGGAGGAACTGGGCCTGCCCCGCGACCGGCTCTGGGCCACCATCTACCGGGACGACGACGAGGCGTTTCGCCTCTGGCAGGAAGTCACGGGCATCCCGGCGCAGCGCATCGTCCGCCTGGGCGAGAAGGACAACTTCTGGGCCATGGGCGATACCGGCCCTTGCGGACCCTGCAGCGAGATCGTCTACGACCGGGGCGAGGAGTTCCGCTGCGGCGCGGAGACCTGCGCCATCGGCGCCTGCGATTGCGACCGCTGGCTGGAGATCTGGAACCTGGTGTTCATGCAGTTCAACCGGGACGAGAGCGGCCGCCTGGAGCCGCTCCCCCGGCCCTCCATCGACACAGGGATGGGCCTGGAGCGCATCGCCTCCGTCATGCAGGGCGTGGGCTCCAACTTCGACACTGATCTCTTCCGGCCGCTGCTGCGGGCGGTGGAGGACCTGACGGGCCGCCCCTACGAGGGGGGTGAGGCCGGCTTCCCCTTCCGCGTCATCGCCGACCACGCCCGGGCCTGCACCTTCCTCATTGCCGACGGCGTGCTGCCCAGCAACGAGGGCCGCGGCCACGTCCTGCGGCGCATCCTGCGCCGGGCCGTGCGCTTCGGGCGGATCCTGGGCCTGGCGGAACCCTTCCTCTACCGGCTGGTGGATACGGTGGGCGAGGTGATGGGCGACGCCTATCCCGAGGTGCGCCAGCGGGCGGACTATGTGCGCCGGGTGATCCGCGGCGAGGAGGAACGGTTCTTCCGCACCCTGGACCAGGGCATGGCGATCCTGGCCGAGGTGATCGAGCGCGCCCGGCAGCGGGGCGACGGCCTCATCCACGGCGAGGAGGCCTTCGTCCTCTACGATACCTACGGCTTTCCCCTGGACCTGACGGAGGACGCCGCCGAAGAAGCCGGCCTCCGGGTCGACCGGGAGGGCTTCGAGCGGGCCATGGCCGTGCAACGCCAGCGGGCCCGGGCGGCGCGGGAGGTGGAGGAGGGCTGGGATCCCGGCTCCCCCCTGGCCCTGGCCCTGGCGGACGAACCGGCCACGGAGTTCACCGGCTACGAGCGCCTGGAGGACGAGGGCACCGTGCGGCTGCTGGTGCGCCGGGACGAACCGGCCGAGCGGGCAGGGGCCGGCGAGGAGGTCGGGGTGATCCTGGACCGGACGCCCTTCTACGCCGAGCGGGGCGGCCAGGTGGGGGATACCGGCTGGCTGGAAACGCCCCGGGCGCGCCTGGAGGTGCTGGACACCCAGCTCTTGCCCGGCGGACGGATCCTCCACAAGGCGCGGGTGGTGGAGGGGACGGTGCAGGCGGGTGACCGGGCCCGCGCCCGGGTGGACGCGGCCCGGCGGGCGGCCATCATGCGCAATCACACCGCCACCCACCTGCTGCACGCGGCCCTGAAGCGGGTGCTGGGCGATCACGTCAACCAGGCGGGTTCGCTGGTGGCGCCCGATCGCCTGCGCTTCGACTTCACCCATTTCGAGGCGCCGACGGCCGGCCAGCTGCGGGCCATCGAGGATGAGATCAACCAGCAGATCCTGCGGGGCATCCCGGTGCGCTGGTACTGGACCAGCCTGGAGGAGGCCCTCGAGGCGGGTGCCATGGCGCTGTTCGGGGAAAAGTACGGGAGCGAAGTGCGGGTGGTCCAGATCGGCGACTACAGCCTGGAGCTGTGCGGCGGCACCCACGTGGCCTCGACCAGCGACATCGGCCTGTTCAAGTTCACCGCCGAGGGCAGCGTGGCCGCCGGCGTGCGCCGGGTGGAGGCGGTGACGGGCTGGGGCAGCCTGGAGTACCTGCGGCGGCAGGAGGCGGTCCTGGACCGCCTGGCCGGAACCCTGCGGGTGCCGGTGGACGATCTTCCCGCCCGCCTGGAGGCGCTGGTGGAAAGCCACCGGGAGCTGGAACGCCAGCTGCGCCAGCTGCACAGGCGGCTAGCCCGCCAGGCGGCGGACGGCCTGCTGGAAGCGGCGCCCCAGCTGGCAGGTGTCCGGGTGATTGCGGGCGAACTACCGGTGGACGACGCCGAGGTGTTGCGCGAGACGGCCGACTACCTGCGCCAGCGGGCCGGGGAGGCCGCCGTCCTGCTGGGGGCCCGGGCTGGCGAGAGGGCGCTGCTGGTGGCGGCGGTGACGCCTGGTGCCCAGCAGCGGGGCCTGCATGCCGGTCGCCTGGTGGGCGAGGTGGCCCGGCAGGTGGGCGGTGGCGGCGGCGGGCGTCCCGACCTGGCCCAGGCGGGCGGCCGCGATCCCGGCCGGCTGCCGGAGGCGCTGGAGTATGGCCGGCGCCTCTGGATGGAACAGCTGGCCGGGGGGGCGACGGGGGCCAGCCCCAGCTGAGCCCAGCCGCCCGCCGGTCGCCGTGGGCGCCGCGGGCGCCGGGGCGCCGGCGGGGTGGCGCGCAGCCGGAGGTAGAAGCCAGGAGCGGAGGCGAAAGGTGTGCACCAAGGAGCGGAACCGGCCCGGCCGGTGACGGACGGCCAGCCCACCATGTACGGGGGCTTGCCCCTGGCCGCATCCGGCTCCGGCCGGCCGGCCGACCCGGCGGCCATCCTGGCCGCCGTCTACGAGGCGCTGGAGGAACGCGGCTACGATCCCGTGCGGCAGCTGGCCGGTTACCTGCTCTCGGGCGACCCGGCGTACATCACCAGCCACCGGGGTGCCCGGGCGCTGGTGGCGCGCATCGAACGGGATCAGCTGCTGGCGGAACTGGTCCGCACCTACGTGGCGGGCCTGCGGGCCCGGGCGGCCCGGCGCGAGGCCTGAGGGCGGGCTCCCCGCGCCGGGGAAGGCGCGGCCGGGAGCCGTGGGGGCCCAGGGGCGCGGCTTCCGGCAACGCAAGGGGCTGAGCGGGCGGGAAGCGCACCCCGCCCCGCCTCGGGAGTTGGCCGGTTCCGTGCCGGGCCGCCGGCGGGTGGGCCGGGAGCGGGCGGCCCAGGATCGGGGGTCCGGCGCCCGGGGGTCAGCGCAGGTGGGCGGCGGCAGCCAGCTGGTGACCGAACCAGGTCCCCAGGAGGAACCCCGCCACCAGGCCGCCCAGGGCCACCGCCAGCCACAGGGTCTTGAGGCTGGCCACGTAGGCCAGCTCGGCTTTGAATCGCTCCCACCAGCCGGCTCCAGGGCGAGGCTCCGGGGGGATGGGCGCCCCATACGTGCCGGGGCCCCCGTAGTAGCGCCGCACCGGCCGGCCCGGCCGTCGCCTGCGCCGCAGCCGGGGTGGGCGGGGGCGGGGCGCGGGAACCATCGGCTGGGTCACGGGGTTCACCTCGCTTTGCCCGGAAAGCATCCGGCGCAAGGATCGGACGCGGGTCGGCATCGGGCGTTCCCGTCAAAGGGGTTCGTACCGTTGCGGTGACAAGTGCTCTCCCGGGTCGGTTCGTACCGCCGCCCCAGTTCCGCGCGGACCGGCAGGAAGGAGCAAGCCATGATCCCGTTACGCGACACCATTCGCTCGCGGCGCTTCCCGTGGATCACCGTACTGCTGATCGCCCTCAATGTCTATGTGTTTTACGTGGAATGGACCACCGGCCCCACGCCGGAGGCGGGGATCGGCCTCCTGGCGGAGAGGTTTGGGGTCGTTCCCGCCCGCATCCCGCCCCTGGCCCTGTTGCCCCAGGTCGGCCTGGAGCCTTACCTGTCCCTTGTCACCGCCATGTTCCTCCATGGCAGCCTGGTCCACTTGCTGGGCAACATGCTGTTCCTCTGGGTTTTCGGCGACAACGTGGAAGACCGGCTGGGCCGGGGCCGCTATCTCTTGTTCTACCTGCTTGCGGGGCTCCTGGGGAACTACGCCCACGTGGCGGCCAACCCCGATTCCACCATCCCCACCATCGGTGCCAGCGGCGCGGTGGCCGGCGTCCTGGGGGCGTATTTCCTCGCCTTCCCGCGCTCGCGCATCGTCACCTTGATTTTTCTCTTCATCTTCATTACGGTAGCGGAAGTGCCCGCCTGGGTCTTTCTGCTGGTCTGGTTCGGGCTCCAGGTCCTGAACGGGCTGGCCGCCCTGGGCGCCCCCAATGTGACCCTGGTGGCCTGGTGGGCCCACGTGGCGGGCTTTGTGGCTGGGGCTGCCGGCTGGCTTCTCCTGGCGCCCCGCCGGCGGGAGCCGCGCTGGCTGTGAGGGGCCGGCCGGCCGCAAGCGGGTGAACGGCCATGCGCTGGTTGGGGCTCGATCTGGGCAGCCGCGTCATCGGTGTGGCCATCAGTGACCCCGAGGGGATCCTGGCGCGTCCGCTGGCAAGCTTGCCCCGGCAGGGTGATGACCGGGACATCGCCAGGGTGGTCGAACTGGCCCGGCAACACGGCGCCGAAGGCATCGTGGTGGGCTGGCCCCGGCGGCTGGACGGCCGGCGCGGCCCGGAGGCGGAGGCGGCCGAGGAGTTCGCCGCCGGGTTGCAGGCGGCCGGCGTTCCCCGGGTAACCCTATGGGACGAGCGGCTGTCCACCGTCCAGGCGGAGCGGGTGCTGATCGACGCCGACCTCTCCCGGCGCCGGCGCAAGGCGATCATCGACCGCATGGCGGCTACGGTGATCCTGCAGGCCTTTCTCGAAGCGCAGCGCAGGCAACGGGCAACCGGTGGCGAATCTCCCCGCGGGGCACGCAGGCAACGGCCCAGCGGCGGTGAATGTCTCAGCCAGCAGCCTGTGGAGGAAGGTGGTGGGGCAGTGATGGACCTGCCGGAGGAACGCCGGATCGTCACCTTCCGGGACGAGAACGGCGAGGAGCAGCAGTTCGTCGTCATCGACCTGGTGGAAATGAACGACCGCAAGTATGCCATCGTTGCCGACCCTGACGACGAGGAGGAGGCCTTCATCTTCCGCCTGCTCCACGAGGATGACGGCACGCCGGTCCTGGTCGAGATCGAGGACGACGAGGAGTGGGACGCCGTCGCCGAAGCCTGGGAAGACATGGTGGCCGAGGAAGAAGACGAAGCCTACGCCGACGAGATCCTCGGTCCCGACGAGGACGAGTGGGAGGAAGAGGACTGGGACGAGCAGGACCTGGACGACGACGACGCCCTTGACGACGAGGATCTGGACGACCTGGAGGAGCTGGACGGCCTGGACGAGGAGGACGACGAGGAGCCGGGCGAGGATGAGGACGGCGACGACGAGGACGGAGGCGGCTCTTCCGGGCGGCGGCGTTGACCACGCCCCACGGCGGGGCGACCGGGTGCCGGCCCCGCGGGTAGCCCGCGGGGCCTTGCCGCTCCCCGCTCACCGGGGAGGTGCGGCAGCGGCGGCGGCGCCAGGGGGCCTCCTGCCGCGGCGCCCCGGCAGGAGGCCCGGCGCCTGTCACGAACCTTGCGGGAGGTGAGGAGGGCGAGCGGTGCGGCGCACCATCTGGCGGGTCCTGGGGGCGGTCCTGGCGGCGGCGCTGGTGCTGGCCGCCGGGGCGGCCGGCTGGCTCTATCATCGGTATGTCAACGCCCTGGAGCCGCCCCTGCCGGGATCGCCCGTCACCACGGTGGTGCGGGTACCCCGGGGGGCTTCGACCGCTGAGATCGCCAGCCTCCTCCACCGGCAGGGATTGATCCGCGATCCTCTCGCCTTCCGCATCCTGGTCCGGCTGCAAGGGTACGACGGGCGCCTGCGGGCTGGGGTCTACCGTTTGAGTCCCGGCATGCCGGCCGCAGCCGTCCTGGACAAGCTGGCTCGCGGCGACATCCTCACCGCCCGCTTCACCATTCCCGAAGGTTGGACGGTAGCCCAGGTTGTAGAACACCTGGCGGCCGAGGGCCTGGTGACCCGGGAAGGCTTCCGCGCCGCGCTGGACCGGGCGGCCGCGGATTGGCCCTACCTGCCCCGGGATGCCGGCACCCGCAACGCCCTGAAGGAACCCCTGGAAGGATACCTCTTCCCCGACACCTACCGGGTGCCCGTGGACGAGCATGGCCGTGCCGATCCGGCCCTGGTGGTGCGGCTCATGCTGGACCGGTTCCGGCAGGTGGTGGGTCCGGAGGAGGAGGCCCGGGCCCGGCAGATGGGCTTCAGCGTGCACCAGGTCATCACCCTGGCCTCCATCGTGGAGCGGGAGGCCCGGGTGGCGGAGGAACGGCCGGTCATCGCCGGTGTGTACCTCAACCGCCTGGAGCGGAACATGACGCTGGATGCCGACCCCACCGTGCTGTACGCCCTGGGCCGGGCCTCCGGCCGGCTCACCTATGCCGACCTGCGGGTCGACTCACCCTACAATACCTACCGCTACCCCGGCCTGCCGCCGGGCCCCATCGGTGCCCCCGGGGAGGCCGCCATCCGCGCCGTTCTCCACCCGGCCAACGTGGACTACCTGTACTTCGTCCTGCGCCCGGACGGTTCGGGGCGGCACCAGTTCGCCCGCACCCTGGCGGAGCACAACCGCAACGTCCGTGCCTACCGCCAGTCCCTCCAGGAGCGGGACCCGCCGGCGGACCAGGACCGGAACCCGGACCGCTGAGGCCATCGCCCAAATCCGCCGCGGGACAGGTACAGCGGCATCCCGGCATGCATAGCGTGGCAGTGCCCCGCCTGCTGGCCGGCGGCTCGCAGCCGGCCGGTTCGTCCAGCGAACGGGAACAACCGCCGCCCCCGCCCGGCGCGACCCGGAACCGGGGGCCTTACCCGTACAAGGAGGCGCTGCCATGGGACCCGGATGGCTGCTGCTCCTGGGGGCTGCGCTGGTGCGCGGCCTGCTTTACCTGGTCGGCTACCTGCAGACCGGCCGCAGTTTCCCCCAGCCCCTTTCCCCCGAGGAAGAGGCCCACTACCTGGAGCGCATGCGCTGTGGTGACGAGAGGGCACGGGATGTGCTGATCGAACGCAACCTCCGGCTGGTGGCCCACATCGCCAAGAAGTTCGACGAAACCGGCGAAGATCCCGAGGACCTGATCAGCATCGGCACCGTCGGCCTGATCAAGGGGGTGGACACCTACGACCCCTCCAAGGGCACGCGGCTGGCCACCTACGCCGCCCGCTGCATCGAGAACGAGATCCTGATGCACCTGCGGGCCACCCGCCGCAACCGCCGGGAGGTGTTCCTGCAGAACCCCATCGGCGTCGACCGGGAAGGCAACGAGGTGACCCTGATGGACATGTTGCCCGCCGACGATGACGCCGTGGAGGAGACGGTGGGCCGCCGCCTCCTGGCCCGGAGGATCCGCGAGGCGGTCAGAGAGCTGGGCCCGCGGGAACGCCGGGTGCTGGAACTCCGCTTCGGCCTGGACGGCAGGCGCCGCTACACCCAGCGGGAGGTGGCGCGGGTGCTGGGCATCTCCCGGTCCTACGTCTCCCGCATCGAGAAGCGGGCGGTGCGCAAGCTGACCCGTCACGTGCTGGACGAACCCGGTCCCTTGCCCGAGGCCGCCGGCGACGGTGACGAGCCCTAGAATCGCCGTATAATGGGGCGGGATGCTGGGAAAGGAGCCCCTGCTGTGCGGCGGTTGTGGCGGCTGCTGACGCCGGATCTGGTGGCCCCCTCGATCTATGCCATCCGCTGGGATGAGTTGCGCGCCCGCGGGGTGCGGGGCCTGATCCTCGACCTGGACAACACCCTGGCCCGTCGCGATCAGCCCCTGCCCGACGAGGCCCTGCGCCGCTGGCTGGACGAGGCCCGGCAGCAGGGCTTTGCCGTGTGCATCCTCTCCAACAACCTGGAGCAGCGGGTGCAGCGGTTCGCGCGGGCCTGCGGCGTCCCCGCGGTCCACTCGGCCACCAAGCCCCGCCGGCGCGCCTTCCTCCGCGCCCTCCAGACCATCGGTGCCGAACCTTCCCAGGCCGCGGTGATCGGCGACCAGATCTTCACCGACGTCCTGGGCGGCAACCGCCTGGGGATGGTCACGGTGCTGGTCACGCCCCTGCCCGGCCGCGAGTTCATCGGCACCCGTTTGGTCCGGGTGGTGGAGCGATGGGTCCTGCGCCGGCTGGCTCAGCCGGGCGGGCCGCGGACCTGAGCCGACCCAGGGGCCCGGGCGCCCAGGACCCCTTGCGGATCGGGGTGGCGATCCGCGCTGATTCCACCCGGCCGGCGGCCTCGCCTTGCCCGCACCCTTAATCGCTTTTCCCCTGTTCCGATAACTTGGGAAGAACGCGGCACCGGCGCCCGCCGGCGTCCGGTGCCGGCCGGCGGTGGTGCGGGTGGAGGCGGCGGTCCCGGGTTCCCTCGACCCCGTGGCGCTGGACCGGGTCCTGCGGGAGACCCTGACGGCCGTGGAGCGCGGGCGGGAACAGGTCTTCTTCATCGCCGAGCAGGCCCGGGAGGAATACCGGGAAGCGGCTCGCGAGCTGGACGAGGTCCGGGCCCAGGTGGCGGAGCTCATCGCCCAGGTGGACGACCTGGCCCGCCGCCAGCAGCGGGCCCGGCTGCGGCTGGTGGAGATCTCCCGCCATTTCCAGCGCTACGGCGAGGAGGCCTACCGCGAAGCCTATGAGGAGGCGATGCAGCTCCACGAGCAATGGGTACGCGCCCAGGAACGGGAGGCGCAGCTGCGCCAGCGCCGGGATGAGCTGGAGCGGCGGCTGCGGCGGCTGGGCGAGACGGTGCGGCGGGCAGAAGAGCTGGCGGGCCACATCCGCCTGGCGCTGGAATTGCTCTCGGGCAAGCTGGGGCAGCTCCTGGGCCAGGCGGCGGACCTTCAGCGGCGGCTGCAGGTGGGCCTGATGCTGCTGAAGGCCCAGGAGGAGGAGCGGCGGCGGCTGGCCCGGGACATCCACGACGGTCCCGCCCAGATGCTGGCCAACGTGGTGCTGCGGGTGGAGGTCTGCCAACGGCTGCTGGACGAGGACGTGGGCCGCGCCCGGGAGGAACTGGAGCGCCTCAAGGCCCTGACCCGGGAGAGCCTGCAGGACGTGCGCAAGATCATCTTCGATCTGCGGCCCATGGCCCTGGACGACCTGGGGCTGATCCCGGCCCTCCGGCAGTATGTGGCGGGCTTCGTCGACAAGACCGGCCTCGAGGTGGAGCTGGTGACCCGCGGGGCGGCCCGCCGGCTCGACCCCGCCGTGGAGATCACGGTCTACCGCATCCTTCAGGAAGCGCTGAACAACGTGTGGAAGCATGCCGGCGCCAGCCGGGTGGTCATGCGGGTGGAGTTTGCCGCACGGCGGCTGTGGGCGGAAGTGGCCGACGACGGCTGCGGGTTCGACCCCGCCGCGCCCCGCGGTGCCGACCGCTTTGGCCTCGCCAACATGCAGGAGCGGGTGGCCATGGTGGGCGGCCGCATCGACATCCAGAGCCGCCCGGGGCAGGGCACGCGGGTGCGCCTTGAGATCCCGCTGGGGAGGGAAGAAGACGGCCATGCCGATCCGGGTCCTGATCGCTGACGACCACGCCCTCCTGCGGGAGGGCCTGCGCCAGGTGCTCCACCTGGAACCGGACATCGAGGTGGTGGGCGAGGCGCGCAACGGGGCCGAGGCCGTCCGCCACGCCGCCCGGTTGCGGCCCGACCTGGTGGTGATGGACATCAACCTGCCCGACATGTCGGGCATCGAGGCCACCCGGCAGATCCGGGCGGCTTCCGCCTCGACCCAGGTGCTGGTGCTGACCATCCACGACCAGGAGGAGTACCTGCTGGAGGCCATTGCCGCCGGGGCCAGCGGGTTCGTCCTGAAGGATGTGGAGCCCCGCACGCTGGTGGAGGCGGTGCGCCTCTGTTGCCGGGGCGAGGGCTACGTCCACCCCACCCTGTCGGCCCGGGTGCTCAATCTGGGTACGCGGCGGCGGGAGCGGTGGACGCCGCTGGGCGGGGGCATCCCCGAGCCCCTGACCCGCCGGGAGTTCGAGGTGCTGCAGCTGGTGGCCGAGGGCGTTTCGAACCGGGAGATCGGCCAGCGGCTCTTCATCAGCGAAAAGACGGTGAAGAACCACATCACCTCGATCTTCCGCAAGCTGGGCGTCGCCGACCGCACCCAGGCGGTGATCCACGCCATCCGGGAGGGCTGGGTCAAGGTCTAGGCGGGGCGCGGTGAACGGGGGATGAACCGGCGGGTTGCGGGCGGCCGGCCCGGAGGGGGCCGGCCGCCCGGCTGCTTGGGGCCAGCCTGGCCGGGTCCCACCGGAGCCCCTGCCGGCGGGAACCGCCGGGAAGCCGCCCCGCATGGCCCGCGCGGGTGGCCCCCTGGGACCCGGGTCCCGGCCCCCGATTGGGACCTGGGGACCGCCGAAACGCGACCTTCAGGCCATTGGCCGCCCCTGGCCCGCCCCGTAGGCTGGAATCAGCAGGACACGCCGCGCGGTGACCGGGACGACGGGTGGCGCAAGGAAGCCCGGTGGTCCGCCGGCGAGGAAAGGAGGGCGGTGCCATGCTGCGGCTCATGGCCTGGTGGGAGGGCGTGAAGTTCCGGATGCGGGATGAGGCGGGACAGGGCATGGTGGAGTACGGGCTGATCATTGCGCTCATTGCGGTGGTCCTGATCGGTGCGCTGGTGGCCATGCAGGGCGGTTTGAGCAACATCTTCAACGGCGTGGCCGATACGCTGAACAACCCTCAGGGTGCCACTGGCAACTGAGGCAGCGGTCTCACCGGCGCCGCGACGCAGAAAGCTGCAACCCAGTTTTCCCCCCACCCCATCATAGGACTCCCCCCGCGCGGCGGCGGGGCCGCGGCCTGAGGCCCGCGCCCCGCCGCCGCGCTCCCTATCCAGGGAGGTTCGGATCACCTTGCCGTTCCCGGCGGCTGGTTGCAAAAGAAGCGGCCATCGGCACCGGCCAGCAGGGCGTCGCCTGGACCGCCACCAGCAGGGCCAGTCCCTGGTCGAGCTGGCCGTGCTGTTGCCCGTCCTCTTGCTGATCCTCATGGGGGTTCTGGATTTCGGGCGTTATTTCTATGCGGGCCTGACCGTCCGCCATGCCGCGCGGGAGGGCGCCCGTTACGGCGCCGTCCACCCCGGGGACGACGCGGGGATTCGCCAGCGGGTGGAGGCCGCCGCCACCGGCCTCGATGCCGGTCACCTGGTGGTTCAGGTGGATCCGCAGCCTGCGCAGCGCAGGGTGGGGGAGCCCCTGACCGTCCTGGTTCGCTACCCGTTCCAGTTCATCACGCCGCTGGCCGGCCTGGTGGGAGAGGAGCACCTCCTTCAGGCGGCCGTGGTGGTCCGCATCGAGTGACCCCGGGGGCCGGGGCGGGACCCGTCCGTATCCGGACCGGGTTTCCCCATCCCGGGGCGAGGGGAGGCCGCAGGGGGATGAGATGTCACCGCCGAGTGGGCTTCCCCGGGGCCGGCGACGGGAGCCGTTCCCAGCAGGGCGGCGTGGCGGTCCTGGTGGCCATTAGCCTGGCGGTCCTCCTGGGGATGGCCGGCCTGGCCGTGGACGGAGGCCGCCTGTACGCCGAGCGGGCCCGCCTGCAGGCGGCCACCGACGCCGCCGCCCTGGCGGGGGCCGCCGCCCTGCCGGAGGAACCGGCCCGGGCCCGGGACCTGGCGGAGGAGTACCTCCGCCGCAACGGGGTCGATGCCGGCGGCGCGCGGATCCAGATCGGGCCCGGCGGCCGCACCCTGCGGGTGGAGGCGGCGGCCACGGTTCCCCTGGGCCTGGCCCGGGTTCTGGGTCCCGAGGCCGTGCCCGTGCGGGCGGCCGCCACGGCGGCGGTGGCCGCCGCCCGGGCGGTGCGGGGGGTTCAGCCCTACGGTGTGGACGAGCAGGTGTTCCTGCCCGGCCACCGGTACACCCTGGTGCTGGACCGCCCCGGCTCCCCCGGCAACTTTCACCTGCTGGCGCTGGGGGGGCGCGGGGCCGACACGGTACGGGACAACATCCGCCACGGTTACCCCGGCTGGGTGCGGGCCGGCGATGAGCTCGAGACCGAACCCGGGCGCAATACGGGTGCGGTGGCCGCCTACCGGGAACGCCTTGAGGCCGATCCTCACAGCACCTACGAAAACTTCCGCGCCGACTCGCCGCGGGTGGTGATCGTTCCTGTGATTCGCGGCTTCGACGCCGCCACGGGCCGCGACCGGGTCACCGTGACCGGTTTTGCTGCGTTCTTCCTGGAGGAGGCTCGGGAAGGCGAGGGCCAGGTGGTGGGCCGCTTCATCCGCCTGTGGGTGGAGGGTGAGGCCGGGGGCGATCCGGAGGGCGCGGGGGTGCGGGTGGTTCGCCTGGTCGATTAGCCGGGGTGGGCGGGCGGGGCGGGCCGCCCGCTTCCCCAGCGCCGCCGCCGGTCCCGGGGTCGAACCGGCCCGCCCCCGAGGGGGGTCCGGTCCTGCCGGCGGGGGCGCGGGGACGGCCCGCCGGCCCGGGGCAGGGTGGCGGTCCGGCTGCCGGTTCGGGCCGGGGCCGGGCGACAGGGGGTGGACCGCAGCCTGGGGGCAAGGCGCGGTCCCGCGGGAAGGAGACGGAGCATCGTGAGCCGTGGACGAATGGTGCGCTACCTGCTGCTGCCCGTGCTGGCCGGGCTGGCGGTGACCATCCTGGTGGCCTTCTACGTCCGGGTGCCGGCAGGGGAGGCGGGGGAGGAGCCGAGGGTGCCCGTGGTGGTGGCCACCCGGCCCGTTCCCGCCCAGACCCCCCTGCAGGCCGACATGCTGGCCGTGCGCCAGGTGCCGGCCGATGTGGTGGGCCGGGGTGCCGTCAGCCGGATCGAAGAGGCCGCCGGCAAGGTGACCAAGGTGCCCCTGGCCGAAGGCGAGTTCGTCCTGACCAGCAAGCTGGCGCGCGGCGATGGCAGCGATGGCCTGGCCTACCGCCTGCCCGAGGGGACCCGGGCCCTCACCATTGCCGCCGACCCGGTCCTGGCGGTGGGCGGGTTCGTCCAGCCTGGAGACCGGGTGGACGTGCTGATCGGCCTGCCCGGCGGGAAGCCGGGGGTCGAACAGCCGGAAGCCCGGATCCTGGTGGAGAACGTGCTGGTCCTGGCCGTGCAGCAGGACACGGCCGCCGAGGGGGAACCGGCCGGCGACGGGCTGACCCACCTGACGCTGGCCGTGGCGCCGGCCCACGCCGCCGCCATCGTCCTGGCCGAGCAGGAGGGCCGCTTGCGGCTCCTGCTGCGTCCCGCCGGGGACGGCCGGCCCGCCGGAGCCGTCACGGCCCGCCTGGCCGACCTGGTCCGCTAGGGCGTGCCCGACCATGGCGTGCCCGGCGGACCGGAAAGCGGGGGTGCCGCGCCGGTCCCCCCGCGCCGCCGCCCGTCCAGCCGGCCCGGCAGCGAGGCGGGGTGGGCCGAGTTCAATGCCTGCGCAGGGAGGGGAGGGAAAGCGGGATGGTGGGATGGATGGGCCTTGGGTCGAACGGCCGGGAGGCCGGAAGAGGAGCGGCCGGACCCGCGGATCGCCGCCACCCTGAACGACCGGTTCCGGCCGAGGGGGGCGCCAGGGACCCGGTGCCCGGGCCGGGCAAGGCGCCCGGCCCCATGCCGGGGGGCGGGGCAGGGGCCGGGCCGGTACCTGCCCCGCGGCCGGAGCGGATCCGTGTCCTGGTGGTGGAAGACGCCGAACCCGTGCGCCGCAGCCTGGTGGAGATGCTGGAGATGGAACCCGACTTCCACGTGGTCGGGGAGGCCGCCGACGGGGAAGCGGCGGCCGCCATGGCGGCGGACCTGCGTCCCCACGTCATCCTGATGGACATCAACCTGCCGCGCCTGGATGGGCTGGCGGCGGCGGAGCGGATCCTGCGGCAGCTGGATACCCGCATCGTCATGGTGTCCGTGGAGAACGGGCCGGAGTACTTCCGGCGGGCGATGCAGGCGGGCGCCTGCGATTTCCTGGTCAAGCCCTTCTCCCCCGATGCCCTGGCGGAGGCCGTGCGGCGGGCGGTGCCCCCTGCCGGCGAACCGGCCCTGGTCACCCCTCAGGGAGGCCGTGGCCGGCTGATCACCGTCTTCTCCGCCAAGGGCGGCGTGGGGAAGAGCACCCTGGCGGTCAACCTGGCGGTGGCCCTGGCCAAGCGGCCCGACCGGCGCACGGTCCTGGTCGACCTGGACCTGGAGCTGGGCAGCGCCGCCATGCTGCTGGGGATCCGTCCGCGGGCCACCCTGGCCGATCTCTGCCGCCGGGAGGGTGCTCTGGACCCGCAGGCCGTGGCGCCCGCCCTGCATCCCGTCAGCGGGTTCCGCCTGTCCCTGCTGCCCGCACCCCTCTTTCCCCACGAGGCGGCGGAAATCGAAGGCGAGGGCCGGCGGGATCCCGCCCGCAACTACACGGCGGAGGTGCTGGAAGCCCTGCGGTCAACCCACGATTTCGTCGTGGTGGACACGGCGGCCAACTACCGGGATTCCAACCTGACGGCGTTCGACATGTCGGACCTCCTGGTGGTGGTGACGACCAGCGACATTCCGGCGGTAGCCAACACCGCCAAGTGCCTCGACCTGCTGATCCAGAAGCTGGAGTACCCCGAGGAAAAGGTCCGGGTCGTCCTGAACCTGCATGAACCCTCGGGTCTGACGCCCGATGAGGTGGCCCACGGCCTCAACTTCCCGGTGGCCCACGTGTTGCCCCGGGATCCGGTGGCGGTGCAGGCGGCCAACGCGGGGGTACCCTTTTGCGCCCGCCGGACCCGCTCGCCTCTAGGGGATGCCGTCGAGGGCCTGGCCGAGAAGCTGGCCCCTTCGGTCCTGGGCGCGCCGGTCCGGCCCGCGGGGCGCCGCCTTTCGCTGCTGGGTTTGTTCTAGTCCCGGGCGTGGAACGTTCGGAGGCGCCGGTTCAGGCCGGCCAAGGGGGGAATGCCTGTGGGTTCAAGCCTCTACCAGCGCCTTAAGGACAAGCCCTGGGAGCCGCCGGTGGAACTGGAGGCGGAACGGTCGTCCCGGAGCCGGGACGGTGGCCGCGGCGACGGGCCGGCAGCGGACGATCCCCACCGGGCGTTGAAAAACCGAATCCAGTTGCGGCTCATCGACGAGGTGGACGCCCGGGCGCTGGTTCGTCCGGAAGGTCCCAGCGAGGAACAGCGGGCGGCCATCCGCGCCAAGATCCTGGAGTACCTGGCGGAAGAAGAGTCCGTCTCGCCCTTGGAGCGGGAGAGCCTGGCCGAAACCCTCATGGCGGAGATCCTGGGGTTCGGGCCGCTGGAAGCGCTGCTGCAGGACCCGGAGATCAGCGAGATCATGATCAACGCCCGGGACCAGGTCTACGTCGAGCGGCGGGGCCGGCTGGAACGGGCGCCGGTCCAGTTCGAGGACGACCGGCAGATCCTGCATCTCATTGAAAAGATCGTCGCCCCCCTGGGACGGCGGATCGACGAGGCGAGTCCCATGGTGGATGCCCGCCTGCCCGACGGGTCCCGGGTCAACGCCATCATCCCGCCCCTGGCCCTGCGCGGGCCGTGCCTCACCATCCGCAAGTTCAGCCGCGACCCGCTGCAGGTGGACGACCTGATCCGGTTTGGCACCCTCAGTCCCCGGATGGCCGTGTTCCTGGAGGCGGCGGTCCGCGGCCGGCTGAACATCATCGTCTCCGGCGGAACCGGCTCGGGCAAGACCACGACCCTCAACGTGCTCTCGTCCTTCATCCCGCCGGACGAGCGGATCATCACCATCGAGGACGCCGCCGAGCTGCAGCTCCGCCAGGAGCACGTGGTGTCCCTGGAGACCCGCCCGCCCAACATCGAGGGCCGGGGCGAGGTGACCATCCGGCAACTGGTCCGCAACAGCCTGCGCATGCGCCCCGACCGGATCGTGGTGGGTGAGGTGCGGTCGGGCGAGGCGCTGGACATGCTGCAGGCCATGAACACCGGCCACGACGGCAGCCTGACCACGGCCCACGCCAACAGCCCGCGGGACCTGCTGTCGCGCCTTGAGACCATGGTGCTGATGGCCGGAATCGACCTGCCGGTGCGGGCCATCCGGGAGCAGATCGCGTCGGCCATCGACCTCATCGTCCACCAGAGCCGGTTCAAGGACGGCACGCGCAAGATCACCCACATCACCGAGGTCCAGGGCATGGAGGGAGACGTCATCGTGCTGCAGGACCTCTTCCTGTTCCAGGCGTACGGGGTGGACGCCAACGGCCGGGTGATGGGCGAGTTCGTCGCCACGGGCATCCGGCCCCGATGCCAGGAGCGGCTGGAAGCGGCGGGAATCGTCCTGCCGCCGGGGCTTTTCGACTGAACCGGTTCGGGGACGGAGCCGCCGGACGGGCGGGGGCTTTCAGGAACGGCCCCGGCGGAAGGGAGAGGGTAACATGCGGGGCTTCTGGCAGGAGCTCGGCCCGATGCTGGGCGGCCTGGGGGCCGCGGCCAGGGACGGCCTGGAGGCGGCCTGGCAGGCGCTGGTGGTGGCGGGGGACTGGGGCTTTTGGCTGCTGCTCGGGGTGTTTCTGGGGTCGACCTACCTGGTGTGGGGGCTTCTCCAGGCATGGGACGGCTGGCGGGGGGCCCGGGTGGCGCGGAGACTGGAAGCCGTACACCGCCACAGCCGGCAGCGGGGCCTCCGCCTGGCACCCATGCTGGCCATGGAGGATGTCGCCCCGGCGGCCCGGGAAGCCCGATCGTGGCGGCAGCAGCTGGTGGAGCGGGCCGAAGCCCGCCTGCGGGGCACCCGCTGGCTGGACGGCGTGCAGCGGAAGTTGAACCGTGCCCGGCTGCGCTGGCGGGCTGTCGAGTTCGTGGCCCTGCAGGCGGGTGCCGGCCTGGCCGGGGGGCTCCTGGGCCTGGCCATGGGAGGCCGGTGGCCGCTGGCCCTAGCGGCGACCGTCGCGGGCATCCTTCTGCCCGACGCCTACCTGGCCCGGCGTTACCAGCAGCGCCTGCGCGCCTTCGATGGCCAGTTGCCCGACGCCCTGACCTTGATAGCCAATGCCCTCAAGTCGGGTTACTCCTTTCTTCAAGCCGCCGACGTGGTGGCTCGGGAGATGCCGCCGCCCATCGCGGACGAGTTTGCCTGGCTGGTCAAGGAGACCCGGGTCAACATCCCCCTGGAGGACGCCCTGGCCAACCTGCTGGACCGGGTGCCCAGCGCCGACCTGGACCTGGTGGTCACGGCGGTCCTGATCCAGAAGCAGGTGGGCGGCAACCTGGCAGGGGTCCTGGAGCGGACGGCCGAGACCATCCGGGAGCGGGTCCGCCTGCAGGGGCAGATCCGCACCCTGACGGCCCAGGGCCGGCTGTCGGGCTGGATCGTTGGTGCCTTGCCGGTGGCCCTGCTGGTACTGCTCAGTGCCATGAACCCGGCTTACTTGCAGCCGCTCCTGGCCACCCCGCTGGGCTGGACCTTGCTGGGGGCCGGGGTGGTGATGGAGGCCGCGGGCGTGCTGGTGATCCGGGCCCTGATTCGGGTCGACGTCTGACGCCCGTGGGAGGCGGAGGGGGGATCGGCGTGGCAGGCGGATGGAGCGGGCTGGCGGCCCATGGCTGGGTGGAGCCGGTGCTCCTCTGGCTTGTCTTCATGATCGTGGCCCTGACGACCCTGGCCCTGCTGGCTCCCTCGGAAGCGGAGCACATCGCCCGGAAGCGGCTCCGGGATCTGCGCCTGCGGGGTGTACCACCCGACCAGGCCGAGCAGGAGGAACTGGCCCGGCCCTTCAGCCAGCGAGTCCTCCGGCCGGCCTGGGAGCGGATGGTCGAAGCGGCCGAGCGGTGGACGCCCCAGGGGGTGGCCGCCCGCTGGGAACGCCTGCTGGCTGCGGCCGGCCGGCCCCTGGGGCTGGGGACCCTGGCTTGCCTCAAGGCGGCCGGGGCCGCGGCCGGCCTGGTGCCAGGGTGGGTCGCCGGGGGATGGCTGGCCGCAGGGACCTCGGGGGCCGGCGCGGCCGGAGCGGCCTTCCAGCCGGTCGTGGCGGTGCTGGGAGCCGCCACGGGCTGGATCCTCCCGGACGCCGCCCTCAAGGCCCGGGCCAACCGCCGCAAGCGGCAGCTGGCCCGGGCCCTGCCCGACGTGATGGATCTTCTCAGCGTCGCCGTCGAGGCAGGCCTTGGCCTCGACGGCGCGGTACAGAAGGTGACGGAAAAGTTTCCCGCACCGGTGAGCACGGAGTTTCGCCAGTACCTCAAGGAACTGCGGCTCGGGGTGAGCCGGGAGGAGGCCCTGCGCTCGCTGGCCGACCGGGCAGAGCTGCCGGAGTTGCGCAGCTTTGCCGCCGCCGTCATCCAGGCGGACCGCCTGGGCGTAAGCCTGGCCCGCGTGCTGCGGGTCCAGGCGGAACAGCTCCGCTTCCAGCGCAAGCAACGGGCGGAAGAACAGGCGATGAAGACGCCCATCAAGATGCTACTGCCGCTGGTCCTGTTCATCTTTCCCACGCTGTTCATCGTGCTGTTGGGCCCGGCCTTGATCCAGATCCTGAGTGCCTTCGCACGCTAGGACCCCCGGGGCGGTCACCGTCCCCGGGGCGCGCTCCGGAGGCCCCGGGGCGGGGATGCGGGCTTTCCGGGGGAAATCCTGCAGGCCCGCCGCCCCGGGTTTCGGCCCTCAGTGGGACAGATGGAAGACGGGCTCGCCCCGAGGGGTGCCGCCGACCTCAAGGGGCAGGGTCGTCCGGGCCGTGGCGCTGCCGCGGTGGGCCTCGAGCCCCAGTCCCAGGATGGTCCCGGGCGGTACTCCCGCCGGTACGGTCCAGCGGATGATCCAGCGCCCTGGGCCGTCCGGTTCGAGTTCCATGGGGCGAACCTCCCCAGGCGCGTCCAGGACGACCCGGGTGGCGCCGGCCGGTGTTTCGGCGCGGACGGTGACCGCGGACCCCGGGGCCGCGGGGTTGGGTTCCGCCCAACCCCGGATCCAGAGAGTGGGCAAAACCTGGACGTAGAGGGTTTGCTGCCGGTGGACCGGCGGAAAGGCAGCCCGGACCACCAGCGGGTAGGTTCCAGGGTGCAGGGCCGCGGGGACCGTCCAGGCCGCCTCCCACCGGCCGGGCGCCACAGGGATCATGGGCCGGGCCCCGGTGCCCGGCGGCTCCAGGGCGACCTGCTGGACGGGACCTTCGGTGAGGGCCGTGACGCGAACGGGCTCGCCGGGTTCCACCACCACGGGAGAGGCCGTGGCGGCCAGGCGGTGGTAGACCAGTTGTACGGGCTCGACGGCAGATAGGAAGCGAGCTCCCTGGCGGGCGGTCAGAACGCCGCGCAGAAGGTAGAGTCCGGCCGGCAAGGGCCGTCCCTGCTCGTCGTGCCCGTCCCACGACCAGCGGGCCGGGAGGCGGGTGCCCGTCCAGCGATAGCGCACCGTCCCGTGGACATCCAGCAGCTCAACCTGCCAGGACACCTGGTTCCGGTTGAGGAGGGCCTGGGCTTCGAGGGTGGTCTGCTCATCCTGGCCGTCGCCGTCGGGCGAAAAGACGGGCGGCTCGGCTCCTACCCGCATCAGCGCGGACTTGTAGATGAGCGTTGCGCCCTCGGCCCGGGTCAAAGGGCGGTCGGGGCGCAGGTAACCATCGCCGTAACCCACCATGATGGCCAGGTCGAGGGCGGCCGCTACGGCCCGCCGCAATTCCGGCCGGACCCGCTGGGCATCGACGTACCGTCCCAGCAAACCCTGCAACCGGTCCTCCGGAAGGCTGTCGGCGTACCAGCCCAGGTCCAGGGCATGAACCAGCATGGCCGCGGCTTCATCCCGGCGGATCCCTTCGGCCGGGCGAAAGCGCCCGCCAGGTTCATTGGAGAAGATGCCGGCTCGGCCACCGGCCTGAATCCAGGGAAAGGCCTCGAGGCCGCCGCCTGCCACGTACTCCGGCGGTACATCCCGGTAGACGGGCGGACCCTGGGGGTCGGGGGCCAGGCCCATGACCTTCGCCAGGAGTACGGCAAACTGGGCCCGCTCCATGAAGGCGTTGGGCAGGAAAAGCCACTGCCAGCGTCCGAGGGCATCTTCCCGCGGGTAGCCGTCGGTGACCCCTTCCTCCCACAGCACGCGGACCTCGTCCTCGGCCCAGTGCCCCTTGAGGTCCGCGTACCACGGATCGGCCGCCTCGGCCGGGAGGGCCAGCGACAACAGAAAAAGGAAAAGAACGAGTAGATGGTGGCACCGGGGCCGGCGGCGCGGGCTGCCGGGCGAACCAGCCCCGGTGCACCGGCGGGCAGCGAGCGCCCCTCCTTCCGGCAAAACGATCCTTGTCGCGACGGCGACCGCCGCCGTGCCAGGCCTGCCCGCCGTCACGCGCCTGTCCGCTCTCTCGCCCCCCAGGCGTCTCCCGGTACCCCGATTGCCCGGCCCGTCCGGCACCGGCATGCCCGCATCACCTCCTGACGAAAGGAATCTACCACACTACGGTTGCGTTGGAAAGTATTTACTTATCAGGTTGGGACATGGTAGTTTGTGTCCAGATACGCCAATTAGTGGAAGGGGGGTGAGGGCGTGCCGCGAATGTCGTGGCGGGCTGCAGCCAGTCTTGGGGTGGCCCTTCTGGCCGGAACCACCGCCTACCTGATCTACCTGGACGCCACCGCATCCTTGCCTGTGGTGGTGGCTACCCGCCCGCTCCAGGCACCCCTCAAGGTGGAGGCGGACATGGTGTCCGTGGTGCCGTTGCCTGCCGCGGCGGTTCATCCCCGGGCCGTGGGGGATCCATCCCGCGTCATCGGCCACGTCCTGCGCCGGGACGTGGAGGCCGGCGAGCCGCTACTGGAGGCCGACGTGGTGGCGGGCGAAGGGGCAGGTCTTTCCGACTTTCTGGAAGAGCACCAGCAGGCCTTCTTCATCCCCACCCGGCTCGAACAGGGACTGGGCGGCGCCGTCGAACCCGGCGACCGGGTGGACGTGATCTTCGTCGGCGGGGAAGGTCCCGGCGCGGTGGCGCGCACCCTGCTGGAAAACCTCCCGGTGCTGCAGGTGCGGGATGAGGAAGGCCGGCGTTATGAGGACGGCCGTCCCCTGGGCGTGCTGGTGGGTGTCACCCCGGCCGAGGCAGAACGGCTTGCGTACGCCCTGACCTACGGGCGGGTCTATCTTGCCCTGGCTCCTGCCGGCGGCGCGGTAGGGGGCGGATCGGGCGTCACCTGGGACAACCTGTTCCTCTTCCCCGATGACCTCAAAGATGCAGGGCCCGCTGCGACACCGGCCACCGGGCCGGCGGCGGGCTCCCCGCCGGCTCCTCCCGCCCGTCCGGTTCAGCCAACCCCGGGTGCCGTTCCCCCGCCGGGTGCCGGGCCTGCCGAATCCCCGCCGTTGGAGTCCGGCGAGGACTCCGCCGAGGCCAGCGGCCCGGAACCTGCGATCCCCCTGGTGGACCCCCAGTGGATGGAGGAAGGAGCGGATGGGCCATGACGGGGAACAACGGCACCATTTTCTGGTACGGCATCGGCCTCCGGCCCGGCCAAATCGAGCGGCTGGCCCGCCACCCGGGCTGGGAACCTGCTGGCTTGGCCCGAGCTGCCGACACAGTGGCCGCCCCGCGGGAGCCGGTGGATGTATGGCTGCTGCAGGCGCCGGACCTGGCGGAAGCGTTGCGCTGTGGCCGGCTGGTCCGCAGCCGCCACCGGGAAGGTTCCCTGTGGCTCCTGCCCCCGCCGGAGGCGCCGGCCGACGTCTGGCAGGCGGCAGCCGCCGCCCTGCTGGGCAGCGAGCCGTCGGTCCGGGTCGTCACCTCGCTGGACCAGGCGCTGGCCGAACCCAGCCTCCTGGCCGGCATGACACCGGGCATCACCGGCCGGGGACCGGTACACCACCCCCAGGTGGCGGGCCGTGACGGGCACCCCTCAGGTCCAGCGCCTGGCGGTCCCGAGGCCACGTACAGGGTGCCCGCCGAGACAAGCCGTCCGGGGATCGGGACAACCCGGTTGGGCGGCCTGCCGGAGGGACGCACCGGAGAGGCGGCCACGCCCGGAAACCGCCGTTGGGTCGCGGAGCCGGCATCCGGACAGCGGCTCGCGGTGCCGGATTCCGGTCTGGCCGAACGGCCTGCCCGTCCGCCGGAGCCAGCTTCACCCGCCCGGAACCTGCCACCGGTTGAGGGCCCTCGGCAGGCGGATCATGCCGCCAGGGGTGCTGTCAGCAGCGAATCGCCAGCAGCCCGCCGGCCGCCTGCAGCCCCCGCGTCCCCGGACCCGGGCGCCGGGTCTCCCGCCGCCGGCCTTGCCGGAACGGCTTCCGGGGTGCTGGTCGCGGTGGCCGGTGCCAAGGGTGGCGCCGGCCGGACGTGGCTCGCCTGCGAGCTGGCGGTGGCCGCCGCAGCCCGTGGACTGCGGGCGGCCCTGATCGACGCTCACTGGACGGCGGCCGATGCGGCGGTGGTACTGGACCTGCCGGCCGGCCCAACCGTGCTCGACCTGCAGCCCTTGCTGGACGGCCCGGAAGAGGCGTGGCTGGACCAGTGGCTGGTTCACCCTCGATCCGGCCTGCGGGTCCTGGCCGCACCCCCCCGGCCGGACCTGGCGGGGCTGGTGGAACCCCAGACCCTGGTGCGGGTGATCCGGCGGGCGCTGGGATGTTTCGACCTGGTGGTGGTCGACACGCCGGCCGCTCCAGCCTGGCTGGAAGGCGCGGGCCTTCACGGCTGCCCGGGTTTGGGGATTCTGGTTACCACACCAGACGCGGCGGCCCTGCGCCGGACCCGCCTCTGGCTGGAGGAAGCGGCCCTGGCCGGGAGGGCCGATGGGACCTGGGGCGTGGTGGTCAACCGCTGGTCCGGTTCCCATGGATCCCGCCAGGCCACTGAAAGCTACCTGGGCGTACCCGTCACGGCCTGGATCCCGGACGACCCGCGAGGGGTTCAGCAGGCGGCGGCCGCAGGCCTCCCCCTCGTGCTGGCGGAGCCCGGCCACCCCGCGGCCCGGGGTGTGGGCACGCTCCTGGCCCAGCTGCTGGGGCAACCCCTTCCCGGACCCCGCCCCGGGAGGCTGGCCCGGCTGTGGCGGCGCTGGCGGGCGGGAAGCCGGCAGGCCGGGGATGTCACGGGGGAGGGGGTGACGGCTCATGCCGGCTGAACCGCAGTCGATCATCACCTGGGACGAAAGGCGGTTTCTCCAGCTGGTCGAAGCCGTTCGGGAGCGCCTGCTGCGGGAGCGCCCCCAGTTGCTGCGCGAACCGCCTGGGCCCGACCTGCGGCGGCGTCTCGAGGCGTTCATCACCCAGGTCCTGGCCCGGCCCGGGGGCCTGCCCGCATCCCTGGTGACGCCTGCCCTGGTGCGGGCCATCGCGGCCGAAATGGTGGGGCTGGGGCCCATTGACCGGCTACTGGATGACGACGGCGTAACGGAGATCATGGTCAACGGCCCGCATCGCATCTTCGTGGAGCGGGAGGGACGGATCGAACCTTTCGGCGGCCGCTTCCGTAACGCCGATCACCTGGTGGAGACCATCAACCGCATCGTCGCTCCCCTGGGGCGCCGGGTCGACCCCGCCCATCCTTTTGTTGACGCCCGCCTGCCATCGGGCGACCGCGTTCACGCCATCGTGCCGCCGCTGGCGGTCGACGGTCCGGTTCTCACCATTCGCCGTTTCCGGCGGGAGCGCCCCGCCCTTGAGGAACTGGTCCGGATGGGAACTCTGCCGGCCGCAGCGGCGCGATACCTGGCCGGTGCCGTGCGCAGCCGCCGCAACGTCCTGATCGCGGGAGCCACCAGCTCCGGCAAGACCACCACCCTCATCGCCCTGCTCCGGGCTGCGACCCACCCGCTGGAACGCATCATCGTACTGGAGGAAGCGGCCGAGATCGACCTGGGCCCGGACCGGCATGTGGTGCGCCTGGAGGCGCGGCCCCCGGGCCTGGATGGACACGGTGCCGTGCCCTTGCGCACCTTGCTGCGCAACGCACTGCGCATGCGGCCGGACCGGCTGGTGGTGGGGGAGGTCCGCGGCGAGGAGGCCGCCGATCTCATGCAGGCCCTCAACACGGGTCATCTGGGTTCGGTTTCGACCATCCACGCCAACAGCAGCCTGGACGCCCTGCGCCGCCTTGAGCAACTGGTGCTCATGGCGGGGGAGAACTGGCCGCCGGAACTGGTGCGGGAGCAGGTTTACCGGGCGATCCACCTGGTGGTCCATCAGGTGCGGCTGTCTTCGGGCCGGCGTGTGGTGGCCGAGATCGTCCGGGTTCGTCCTGAAGGAAGCGTCGAGCCCGTGCTGCCGGCCGCGCTCCCAGCCCGAGCCCGGGCGGTTCTGCCGCAATCAGGGGGTGTATCTGCCGAGGTTCGGCAGGAAGGAGGGGCATCGGGTGAGTCCCGTTCCGGTTAGCATGGGCGCCCTGGCCTGTGCCCTGTCGGTGGGGCTTGCAGCCTGGCTTGCCGCCGGGGCATGGCCCGAACTGCAGGATGCGGTCCGGCAACGGCGGAGCGGTGCCTTCCAGGCCTGGCGGGGCAAGCTGCACCGGCCCTGGCGGATCGTCCCCGGCCGGTTCACCGTCGCGAACCCGGCGCGGGGCCGCCCGTCGGGGAGCGGAACGGAGCGGGCCGCCGAGGCGCTGGAGGGATTGCTGGTGACGGTCATTGCCCACCTGCAAGCCGGCCGCCCTCTACGCCAGGCGTGGATTGAGGCGGCCCGGGAAGTGGCGGCCCCCGTGCTGGAACCGGCCAAGGGAGAATTCTTGGCGGCCCTGGGAGCAGGCCTGCCCCTGGAAGAGGCACTAGGGCTGTGGCACGGCCAGACGGGCCTGCGGGCCCTGCGCCGGTGCCAGGCCGTTGCCTCGGCGCACCGCCGTACCGGCGGCGACGTCACCGGTCCGACCCTGGCGGTCATTCAAAGCCTGCGCGAGCAGCGCCTGGCGTGGGCTGAAGTAGCGGCGCGGACGGCGGAAGCTCGCCTGTCCGCCCGCCTGCTGGCCCTCCTGCCGGTTGCGGTGGCGGCGTACGCGCTAGCCATGGACCCGGCCTTCCTGGGCCCGCTGTGGGAAGATCCGCTAGGCCGCGGGGGCCTGCTGTATGCCGTCGCATCATGGCTGGCCGGTCTCTACCTGCTGCGCCGGCTCACCGCTGCCCTGAACGGCGCGGGGGAGGAATGATCCCATGACCGGTTATCTTCTGGCTATCTTGTCCGCCCTGGCAGGCGGCACTTCCTCCTGGTGGCTCTCAGAGTGGGGAGCGGAAGCCCGGCAGCGGTGGCGCCGCGGCTTCAGGATGGGGCCCGGGAGGTGGCTGCCAGGCCCGGCCGCCCGGCCACTGGTGGCGCTGTGGGCGGAGCGTTGGCCTTGGCCTTCGCGCCCGCCGGCCGGCGCGGACCTGGTGCTGTTGCTTCGTCGCGCCGGGTGGCACCGCTGGGCCGGGGACGACCCGCTGGCCTGGGCCTGCCGCGCCCTGGGGGTGGCCGCCTGGTCGGGTGCCCTGGCGGGAGGGCTGGTGGCCCTCGGTGTGCTGGCGAGCGGCCGGTTCGGCCCGGCGGCCTGGCTCTTGCCGGCCGCGGGTTATCTGGCCGGCCGCCGGTGCCTGCTTGTCCTGCTGGCTGCGGCCGGCCGGAGGCGAGCCACCCGGGTTCGGGTGGGTTTGCCCGGGTGGCTGGAGGACATCGCCCTGGCCGCACGCGGCGGCCTCAGCCTGCGCCAGTCCATCGAGGTGGCGAACGACGTGGGGGAGGGGCCGCTGGTCGACGACGCCCGGGATGCCTTTGCCCGCATTCGCGCCGGACAGCCCCTGCGCCAGCCCCTGCTGGAACTGGCCCAGCTCTACCCCCATCCCGAGGTCACCGTAGCCCTGCGCACCCTGGTGGAGGCCGAGGTCCGTGGCCTTCCCTTGCCCCAAACCCTGGATGAGCACGTGCGCCTGATGCGGGCCCTCCTGGCCCGGCGCTGGCAGCGCCAGGCCGACAGCCTTCCGTTCTGGCTCACGGTGATCACCATGGGGCTGTTGTTGCCCCCGGTCCTGGTTGTGGTCCTGCTGCCCAACGTGATCCAGTTCCTGCGGCTCTACCACTAGCCTGAACCGTAGAGGTTGGTCACCCGGTCCTGCGGAGTCCGGCCGGACCAGCCAGGCCCCTGCCGGAGGGGGCAGCTCTTGGGTGTTACCACCGGTCACACACATCGCTATGGCGGGGACCCAAAGGGTTCTCCGGGGCGGGAAAGGGGGTGATGCGGGCCCAGCCCTCGACCGAATCCCCGGCCGCGGCCGGGTGGCCCCCGCGGCCGGATGGTGGGCGGGCTGTTGCGTGGCCACCGATCACCCTTGGACGGAGGAGGTAGGAACCGGTGGCATGGATGGCGATGCGAACCTTGCCGGCCTGGCTGGGCCGGATCCGGTGGTGGCGCAAGCCTGGGGTCCGCCGGGGCGGCCAGGAGGGTGCCGCTTCGGCCGAGTACGCCCTTCTGCTGGCCCTGGTGGTCATCGTGCTCATCACGGCCCTCACCGACCTGGGAGCTGCAATTCAGGCCCGCCTGGAGGGGATTACCGATGCCCTGACCGGGGCGGGCGGCTGACAACCCGACCGGGCCGGGTGGCCCACGATCGCGGGATCGTGCGGCGCCGGGCGGAACGGGGGGCCGCCGCTGCAGAGTTTGCCCTGGTGGCCGGCCTGCTGGCGCTGCTGGTGTTCGGCCTCTTCGACCTGACGGTCCTGCTCAACCGGCAAATCGTGCTGGTTCAGGCGGCGCGGGAGGGTGTCCGCCGCGCCATGGTGGAGGGTGGCGACACGCCGGAAGTGCGCGAGGTCATTGCCCGGCAGCTGCGGGCGGGCGGAATCGACCCCGCCGCCGTGGCTGTGGCCATCGAACCGCGGCGCCCGGCTTATGGCAGCCCCTTGACGGTCCGGCTGCAGCTGACGGTTCGTCCGGTCACGCCCGTCCTGCGCCGGTTCCTGCAGAGTGGTGTACCCCTGCAGGTCGAGATGGACGGGCGCAACGAGCGCATCCGGCCGCCGGGGACATGAACCCCGGGTCGCCCACCCGGCCCGAGGGGGCCCGGGCGGGACAGGCCCGGGGCGGCCGTCAGACCTCCGGGGAGGACCGCGGCGGCAGAAGAGGAGCGCCCCCAGCCGGTACGTCGTCCCGGCCGGTTCTTCGAACCGGCCGGGACCCACCGGCGGGCCGGAGACGTCTTGGGGCGACGGGTGCCAGGTAGAGCGGCGCTTCGTGCCGGCTGCAGGCCCGTGCCGCCGGCGGCCCGGCGACGAGGGCTGCGGGACGTGCCCCTTCGCCGGTGCCGGCCGGCCGGGAAGCGAGGGCTGAGGAGACCGGAAGAGGCCTCCCACGGGGGGATCGGCCATGGAACCACCTGGAGGGCGGTGCCGGACCACCGCCGGGCGGGACCCGCAGGGTGGGGCGGTGGGCGCGGCCTTCCTGCTCCTTTTGCCGGTGATTCTGGCTGCCCTTGGTCTGGTGTTGGACGGGAGCCGGCTGGTGCTGACCCGGGCCCACGCCCAGGCGGTGGCCGACTTCGCCAGCCTGGCTGGGGTGCAGGAGGTCGACGAAGAGGCCCTGGCCCGCGGCGAGCCGGCCTTGCGGGCGGGGGCAGCGGCGGCCACCGCGCGCCTCTGGGCGGAAAGCGGGTTGCGGCGGGCATTTGGAGAGGAAGTGGCTCGGCGGGCGGTGATCGAGGTGGTGGTTATCAACGGCTCGCCCTCCCAACCCCGCCGGCATCCCTGGTCGGGACGCAGGGTGGAGGAACCCACCGTGGGCGTGCGGCTGGTCGTTCCGGTGGCACTGGCCTGGCGTCCAGCGGCCGGTGCCGTGCGCCTCACGGTGGCGGCAGACGCCAGCGTGGCCCGGGCGCCTTGATCGTGAGGGCGGCGGCACGAGGTCTTTCAGTCCAGGCGGGAGGGCAGAGCCGGGCCGGGTAGAACCGGGCGAAAGGCAGCGGCATCCACGGGGCGGCACTCCCCGCCCCGCTGCCGCTGCGCTGCCGGTTCGCAGCGCCATCTTCCTTGGCCCCTGTGGCCAGGGCGGGCCCGTTCAATACCTTGCCATGACTGCCACGGCATGGTGACGATGGACTTGAATCGACCTCGACCGTCACAAGGCACAAATGGGAGGAACGAAACAGCCGAAACCGTCGAGACAGTAGCATTGGATTCCGGGTGATATGGGACCGGTTTGAGGGTCCTACGCGACGGGATGTCGTACGATGGGACATATGAACCCAGGGGGCCATTGTAAGGGAAACATTTGCAGAACGATCTATACACGGGAACGCCAGGACGACGGCCTCCCGACGCCTCGAGAAGCGCGGCCGGAAACCGTCACCACCGCGGGGACACGGTGGTAGCCTTCCCCAAAGGCCCGCATCATGGGAGTCCGGTGACCCGATGCACATGGCAGCCACAAAACGTGCCCTGATCCCGCCATCAAATCCCATTTGACCGCCGCGCCCATTTCCTGACCAGCAAGGCACCGCCCTTTCAGCCTGCGGGCGGGACGGCCCAGCGAAGGGCTCGTCCAGCCGTGTTCTGCCTTGCTGCGGCGGTCGTGCGGCAACCGGATGGGCAGGATTTGCACAGGACATGTATCCCGGCGTCGTGGGACATCGACGAAAATCCACTTTCCGGCCGTGTTGTGCCCCAGGTTCCGAAGATCGGATCCTTTGAACCAACGTAGGGGGACAGTCCGGAACTGAAGTGAGCCCGCCAAGTTCCCAGACTTCGTCATGGCCTTTTGCATGGGTGATGGCATACCCCTTGTTAACCTTGAAAGTCACGTATAATATACGCAGCGGGTCCAATATCCTTCAGGAGCGTGATGGTACGTGGCCATTGAATGGATCCGGAAGTCGGACGAGCGGGAAACCCGCAATGCGGGTGCGCTGGCTGTTCACATTCTTCCCAACGCGGTGAGCCTTTCGGCCAGCCTGCGGGAAGAACTCATGTCGGCTAACGGAAAGAAGCCCGGCGTCTATGTGCTGTTCGGCGTCAAGGGCCAGAAGCTGGCCCTGGTGAAGGCGCAGCCCGACGATCGGGATGCGTGGTACTTCAACCCCAAGACAGGACGCACCCACAACAAGAAGTTGCTTGCCCTGCTGGCGGAGAAGGGCTTCGGCCAGGGCCGCTACATTATGGAATGGAACAAGCGGGCCAAGTGCTATCTCTCCGTGGAGGCCCAGGCCATCACGCCCCGCCGGCGCCGCACCGCCCGGGCGAGCGCGTAACCGCGGGGACCTGGCCGGAACTCCGGAACCCTGGCGTGCCGGGCCCGGCAGGGCCCCGGCCGGCCAGCAGTGGCGCTTAGACCCCGGAGTTCAATCACCCGTCTACGTTGAACGTGGAGGACCGCTGCGGTGATGCTTGATGCTCGCTACCCGCCTCGCCGCGCGGTCCTCCATGCTCTCAAAACCGCGGGCGGGTGCGCGTCGCCCCGTTTCACCGGGTGGGCGGCTGGCGAGGATGGCACCTGGCGAGGCCTAGCGCCATGCCGCACCGGGGCGCCGCCGGCCTCCTCCGGCGGTGGTGGGGCGGCCCCTCCGTGGTGGTATGATATCCTGGATCTGGCGCGGGGCCGGGAAGCTGACACCCGGTGCGGGGTGTGGCACCTGGTGCAGGCAGGGCTGCTGGTGGCCCGTTGGGCCCGCGCCGCACCCTGGGCGCCGGGGGCCGGAAGCCGCTGCGCGCCCTGGTGCGGGGCCCGGTTCGGCCGCTGCCGCGGGACGATGCCGGTCCACCCGGTGGTGCCGTCGGGTTGCCCAAAACGCCGGCAGCGCCGGGGAACCGCGGCAGGCCGGGGACCGCACCGCAGCCCGGCGGCGCACCCCCGGCCCCGCCGGGCACCGGCGGCAAAGGAGGGCCGCAACCGCCTTCATGCGAATCGGGATGTTCAGCGACAGCTACACGCCGTACATCAGCGGCGTGGTGCGCTCCATCCAGACCCTGCGACAGGGGATGGAAAGGGCGGGCCACGAGGTGTACGTGTTTGGCCCGCGCTATCCGGCGGCCCTGGGCGGTCCGGGTGACCCCCAGGAGGAATCGCGGGTGGTCCGCTTCCCCTCGGTAGCCGCACCCCTGTATCCCCAGTTTCGCATCCCTGTCCCGCGCCAGGGCCGGGTGCGGGAGGCGGTGGCACGCCTGGGCCTCGACATCCTGCATACCCACACGCCCTTCGTCATGGGGCGCATGGCCCTGGATGCGGCGCGCACGCTGAACCGGCCCCTTTGCTTCACCTTCCACACCCGCTATGACGTCTACCTGCGCCACTATGCACCCGGCGCGGGCTCCGTTCTGGCCCCGGCGCTGAACGCCTACGTGCGCCGCTTCTGCAATGCGTGCCAACTGGTGATTGCGCCCACCCGGGCCATCGCCCGGGAGGTGGCCGGCCTGGGGGTACAGGCGCCCATCGAGGTCGTGCCCACGGGCATCCCCGTAGGACGGTTCGCGGGGGTCGACCCCGCCGAACGGATGCGGCTGCGTTGCCAGCTGGGGTTCGCCAGCCAGGACGTCGTCTTGCTTTACACGGGACGGCTGAGCCGCGAGAAGAACCTGCCCCTGCTCCTGCAGGCTTTCCGGTTGCTGGCGGCCGAGCGGCCGCAGGCACGCCTAGTGCTGGTCGGCGACGGCCCCCTGCGGGAGAGCATGGAGCGGGCGGTGGGCGCCTGGGGCCTGTCGGGCCGGGTCCGGCTTCCAGGGGCCGTACCGCCTGAGCGGATCGCCGCGTTCTACCGCGCCGCCGATGTCTACGTGTTCCCGTCGGTGACCGAGACCCAGGGGCTTGTGGTGATCGAAGCCATGGCCGCGGGCTTGCCCGTGGTCGCGGTGGCCAGCGAGGTGTCCCACGAGGTGGTGGCGGCAGGGAAAGCGGGACTGATGGTGGCAGAAGAGGCGGGCGAGCTGGCCGCCGCTTGCCGGCGCCTGGTGGACGACCCCGCCCTGCGCGCCAGAATGGGCCGGGCCGCCCAGCAGGCGGCCCAGGCATACGATAGCGATGTCATCCTGGCGCGCATCCTGAAGCTGTACCAGGAGCTTCTGGCGGCGACCCACCGGCGACCTGCCGCCGTGCCGTGAGTGACGGGCCTCGGCCATGGCACCGCGGACCGGCAGGTACCGTGCCGCGGCCTGGGCCGGCGGCCGGGTGCCGTGAACCCGCCCTCGCCGTGCAGTGGCCTGGCGGCCCGGGCGCCGCGGTCCGCCGGCCGCCCGAAACGCGGCGGCCGGTACGCCGTCTTCGGAGACGCTGCTTGCCCCGGGGCGGCTGGCGCGGCGCGCAGGGAGGCGGCGCGGGGCGCCACGGCGCGGGCGTGAGTCGGAGGCGCCGCCCGGACCCGGTTGCCATGCGCGGCGGCACCGCCAAACGGAGCGGCGCGGGCGAGCAACCGCTGCGGGTCACTCGGTATCGGGCAGGGTTTCCTTCAGCCGCTGAAGCTCCTGTCCGAGTTCCTCCACCTCGCGGCGGGCCAGGTCGAGGAAGAATTCCAGCTCCTCGCGGCGCTGCGGGTCACCCTGCTCCAGCTGGCGGCGGCATTCGTTGTAGATGTCAAGGGCACGGTCGACCCGCTCCCGCAGTTCCTCCAGCCGCTCCCGGGGACTGGAGGTGGCCGCCGGTTCGTGCGGGTCCAGGACCGCCTCCAGCCACGGGGGCCGCGGGCCGGTATCCAGGGCCAGGTAGATGTCGATGTCCCGATCCGCCAGGACCGAGATCAGCAGCACCGGGTCGGGCACCTCGGTGGTGCCGACCCAGGCCCGGAACCAGCGCCCCGTCCAGATGCGGGCATGGGGGGTGGCCAGGACGATGCGCGCTGCGGCCGGGTCGGCCCCTTCGGCGGCGGCGACGAAGTGGAGGCGATCCAGGCGCGCGGCTAAAAATCCCACCAACATCATGAGGCCGGGGTGCTGGGGGAGCATCCGCGAGAGGTTCATCAGGGCGATCATCTTTTCCCGTTGCCGCTCCATCTCCCTCGCCTCCTGAATCTAAGTGTACACCGCGAACGGGAAAGGGGGACCCGGCATGGCAGGACCCGGAACGGCGGGCCCGGTTCCACCGGCGGAGGTTGAGTGCTGGACCCTCCATGGCCAGCGGCGCCGCTATCCCGCCGAGCAGGTGCGGTTTCGCCCGGCCGTCTACGGCGTGGCGGTGGATGGGGGCCGGGTGCTGCTGGGACGATCCGCCTTCACGGGCCGGCTGGACATTCCGGGCGGCGCCGTCGAACCCTGGGAGTCGCTGGAGCAGGCCCTGCGCCGCGAGTTCCGGGAGGAAACCGGGGTCGAACCCGAGCCCATCGAGCTTTTCCACTTCACCGAGAACTTCTTCGCCTTTTTCAACCACCCGTTCCACTCCCTGCGGTTCTACTACCTGGTCCGGGTTCCCGCAGGTGCCACCTTCACCCCGGAGCCCGGCGAGGTGACGGAGGTCTCCTGGGTCGACCTGGCCACCGCGCCGGCCGACGCCTTCGCCCCAGGGGATCGGGAGATCCTTGAGAAGGCTGTCCACAGGGCCGCGGGCCGGCGGTGAGGGACATCGCCGCGTGGCCGGGGCGGCGGGGCGGGACGCCTCCGCCGGTAGGCCCGGCTGCGAGCTTCAGGAACGGCCGGCCCCGGGCGCGAGCCGGTCCCGGGCTACTGGAGGAGCCGCCAACCGGCGGGGGGTGCACCGGTGGGGACCCGGAAGGACCGTCCCGGAGCCGGGTGCAGCCCGGGCCCTCCTGGCGAGGGTGGCGGCCCCGGGCAGGGAACCGCTCCGGGCTGTCGAATGGCAGTGCCGTTCCGGCCGGTCCGGTCCGGGCCCAACCGCCGCCCGGAACCGCCGGAGGCCAGGAAGGAGGGCGTCCTTTGAGCGGGGATCGCACCGCGGCGGGCGGGTTGCGCCGCACCCCCCTGTACGACGAGCACCTGGCGCTGGGGGCGCGCATAGTCCCCTTTGCCGGCTGGGCCATGCCGCTGCAATACACCGGCATCATGGAGGAACATCGCGCCGTCCGCCAGGCCGCGGGACTCTTCGACGTAAGCCACATGGGCGAGATCGAGATATCGGGGCCTGGCGCCCGCCAGGCGCTCCAGCGGCTCGTGACCAACGACGTCGAGCGGCTGGCTCCCGGCCGCGCCCTGTACACGGTGATGTGCACCCCCGAGGGGGGCATCGTCGACGACCTGCTGGTCTACCAGGTGGGCGAGCAGCGCTACATGCTGGTGGTCAATGCGGCCAACACCGCCTCCGACCTGGACTGGGTGCGGGAGCACGTGGCGGGTCCCCAGGTGACCGTGGCCGACCGCAGCCTGGAGACGGCCCTGATCGCCCTGCAGGGGCCGCGGGCGCAGGCCATCCTGGCCCGGGTGACCGACGACGTCGACCTGGAGTCCCTCCGCCCCTTCCATTTTGTGGGCGGCTGGGAGGGCATGATCTCGCGCACCGGCTACACCGGGGAAGACGGTTTCGAGATCTTCCTCAGCTGGGACGGCGCCCCCGCCATCTGGCGCGGAATCCTGGCGGCCGGCCAGGGCGAGGGGCTGGTGCCGGCGGGCCTGGGCGCCCGGGACACCCTGCGCTTCGAGGCCTGCCTTCCCCTGTACGGCCAGGAGCTGGACCGGGACACCAGCCCGCTTGAGGCCGGGCTGGACTTTGTCGTGAAATGGGACAAGGGGCCGTTCATCGGCCGCGAGGCGCTGCTGCGCCAGCGGGAGCAGGGCCTGCGCAAGAAGCTGGTGGGCCTGCGGCTGCTGGAGCCGGGGGTGGCCCGCACCGGCTACCCGGTCCTGGACGAGCAGGGCCGGGAGGTGGGCCGGGTGACCAGCGGCACAGTGGCGCCGACGCTGGGGGCCAGCCTGGCCCTGGCCTACGTGCCGCCGTCCCTGGCGGCGCCGGGCCGGCGCCTGGCGGTGGGCATCCGCGGGCGGGCCGTGGCGGCCCAGGTGGTCGAGACCCCCTTCTATCGCCGGCGGCGGGGAGGTTGATGAGGGTGGCTCACGAGGTGCCGGAAGGCCTGTACTACACCGAGGAGCACGAGTGGCTGCGGGTGGAGGGCGAGGAGGGCGTGGTCGGCATCACGGCCTACGCCCAGGACCAGCTGGGGGATGTGGTCTTCGTCGAACTGCCCCAGGTGGGCGCCGAGTACCGGGCCAAGGAGGCCTTCGGCGTCGTGGAATCGGTGAAGACGGTCTCCGACGTGTACATGCCCGTTTCGGGGCGGGTGGTGGCCGTCAACGGAGCGCTGGCCGACCGGCCCGAACTGGTCAATCAGGATCCCTACGGCGAGGGCTGGCTTGTCCGCATCCAGATTCTCAACCGGGACGAGCTGGCCGGGCTCCTGGATGCCGCGGCCTACCGCCAGCGCACCAGCTAAGGCAGGGAAAGCCATCATGGCGATCAGCTACATACCCCACACCGGCGAGGACCGGCAGGCCATGCTGGCCGCCCTGGGCATCCGGTCGGTGGAAGAGCTGTTTGCGGACATTCCACCGGATCTCCGGCTGCAGCGGCCCCTGGCCCTGCCGCCCGCCCTCAGCGAACCCGAGCTGGTGGCCCACCTGGAAGGACTGGCCGCCGCCAACAGCGGAGCGGCCAAGGTCTGCTTCCTGGGGGGCGGCGTCTACGATCACTTCATCCCGTCGGTGGTCCCTTACCTGGCCGGCCGGGGGGAGTTCGCCACCGCCTACACGCCCTACCAGCCCGAGGTCAGCCAGGGCACCCTGCGGGCCATCTTCGAGTTTCAGACCATGATCGCCGAGCTGGCCGGGCTTGACGTGGCCAACGCCTCGATGTACGACGGAGCGACGGCTCTGGCCGAGGCCGCCTTCATGGCCGTCAACATCGCCCGCCGGGAGCGGATCGTGGTCCTGGGCGGCGTGCACCCTGAAGCGCGCCAGGTGCTGGAGACCTACGCCGGCGGGCAGAACCTGCCCGTCACGGTGGTGCCCGTCGACCCCAGCCGGGGCACCACGGACCTCAAGGCCCTAGACGAGGTGCTGGCTGCGGGCGACAGCGCCTGCGTGCTCCTGCAGCAGCCCAACTTCTACGGGTGCCTGGAGCCTGCGCCCGAGATCGTGCGCCGGGCCAAGGCGGCAGGCGCCCTGGCGGTGGTCAGTGCCGATCCCGTCAGCCTGGGGCTTCTCGAGGCGCCCGGCCGCTACGGTGCCGACATCGTGGTCGGCGACGGCCAGAGCCTGGGCTTGCCCATGGCCTACGGAGGACCCCACTTCGGGTATCTCGCCTGCCGCGGCGAGTACGTCCGGCGCCTGCCGGGGCGCATCGTCGGGCGGACCCTCGACCGCGAGGGGCGGGAAGGGTACGTGCTGACCCTCCAGACCCGCGAGCAGCACATCCGGCGGGACCGCGCCACCTCGAACATCTGCACGAACCACAGCCTGATGGCCTTGACCGCCACGATCCACCTGGCGGCCCTGGGCCCGCGGGGCCTCCGGCGGCTGGCCGAGATCTGCCTGCACAAGGCCCACTACCTGGCGGAGCGGATCGAAGGACTCCCCGGGTTCCGCCGCGTGTTCCAGGCCCCCTTCTTCAAGGAGTTCGCCGTGGCTTACGAGCGGCCGGACTTCGACCCCGCCACCGCCGCCCTGGCGGCCGGCTACCTGGTGGGGCCCGACCTGGGCCGCTGGGAGCCCGAACGGCGGGGACAGCTGCTGGTGGCGGTCACCGAGCGCCGCACCCGCGAGGAGATGGACGGCCTCCTGGCCGCCTGGGGGGTGAGGGAATGATGGACCACGGCCAGCCGCAGCGTCCTGGCGGACCCCAGGCGGCCGCCGGGGTGCCCGCGGGCGCCCAGGCGGTGGAAGGGGTACCGGCCGGGCCCCAGAATCGGGGACGGATGGAGGACCCGGGACCGTCGGTGCCGGCCGCCATGGCGGCCGGCACGGCGCCCGGGCAGGCCGAACCCGCCCCCGTGGGGGCCGAGCCGGAGCCGTTGATCTTCAGCTACAGCCGGCCCGGCCGGGGGGGCATGGACTGGCCCGAGCCCGACGTCCCGGTGCGGCCCGTGGAGGAACGGGTGCCGGCCGAGCTCCTGCGCCGCCAGGCCCCCGCCCTGCCGGAGGTGGCGGAGGTCGACCTGGTCCGGCACTACACCCGCCTGAGCCAGATGAATCATGCCGTGGACACCGGGTTCTACCCGCTGGGCTCGTGCACCATGAAGTACAACCCCAAGGTGAACGAGCGGGTGGCGGCCTTGCCCGGCTTTGCCGGGCTGCACCCCTACGTGCCCGACGACCTGGCCCAGGGGGCGCTTCAGCTCATGTGGGAGCTTGAACGGGCGCTCTGCGAGATGGGCGGCATGGCCCGGGCCACCCTGCAGCCGGCGGCCGGCGCCCACGGGGAACTGACGGGCATTCTGCTGATCCGGGCCTATCACCGCGCGCGGGGCCAGGGCCACCGCCACAAGGTCATCGTGCCCGACTCCGCCCACGGGACGAACCCGGCCACGGCCGCCATGGCCGGCTACCGGGTGGTGGAGGTGCCCTCCGACGCCCGGGGCGGGGTCGACCTCGGCGCCCTGGAGGCCGTGCTGGACGACGACGTGGCCGCCCTCATGCTGACCAACCCCAACACCCTGGGGCTCTTTGACGAGAACATCCACCGCATCGCGGAGATGGTCCACGCCGCGGGCGGGCTTCTCTACTACGACGGCGCCAACGCCAACGCCATCCTGGGCATCTCGCGCCCGGGGGACATGGGCTTCGACGTGGTCCACTTCAACCTGCACAAGACCTTCTCCACGCCCCACGGCGGCGGCGGGCCCGGGTCGGGCCCGGTCGGCGTGAAGGAGGAGCTGGTGCCCTTCCTGCCGGCGCCCCTGGTGGAGCGGGACCCGGCCACGGGCCGGTTCTACCTGGACTACGAACGGCCCCAGGCCATCGGGCGGATGCGTTCCTTCTACGGCAACTTTGCGATCCTGGTCCGGGCCTACACCTACATCCGGGCGCTGGGGGCCGAGGGCCTGCGCCGGGTCAGCGAGGACGCGGTGCTCAATGCCAATTACGTCATGCGGCAGCTGGCCGGCCTGTTCCGGCTGCCCTACGACCGCACCTGCATGCACGAGTTCGTCCTCTCGGCCGCCAACCTCAAGGAGCGAACGGGGGTACGGGCCCTGGACGTGGCCAAGCGGCTGCTGGACTTCGGGATCCACCCGCCGACCATCTACTTCCCGCTCATCGTGGAAGAGGCGCTGATGATCGAGCCCACGGAGACCGAGAGCAAGGAGACCCTCGACCGCTTCGTGGCCGTCATGCGTCGGATCGTACGGGAGGCCCAGGAGCAGCCCGAGGTGGTCCGGCAGGCGCCCCACACCACGCCGGTCAGCCGCCTGGACGAAGCCCTGGCGGCGCGGCGGCCCGTGCTGCGCTGGCGGCCTGAAGAGGAGGACGCGCGATGAACCGCAGTGAGGAGCGGGCGCCGGGCGCCCAGGACCACGCCGGCGAGGCCGGTCAGGGAGCCCGTGGGGAAGAGGCCCGCCGCCCTGCGCCCGCGCCGGAGCCGGGCTCGGGTCCGGGCGGCGGTGCGGTGGAGGCGTCGTTGCGGGCGTGGATCCGGCAGGTGCCCGGGTATCCGGTCCCTGGGGTGACCTTTCTTGACATCACCCCGCTTCTGGCCGACGGGGCGGCCCTGGGCCAGGCGGTGGAGGCCCTGGCCGCGGCGGTGGCGGGGATCGAATTCGACCGGGTGCTGGGCATTGAGGCCCGCGGGTTCATCCTGGGGGCACCGCTGGCGGTGCGCCTGGGCAAGGGCTTCATCCCCGCCCGCAAGCCGGGCAAGCTGCCCCTGGAGGTGGCCCGCCAGGAATACCAGCTGGAGTATGGCCAGGCGGCCATCGAAGTCCACCAGGACGCTATCCGGCCTGGCGACCGGATCCTGATCGTCGACGACGTCCTGGCCACCGGAGGAACCAGCGCCGCCGCCGCCGCCCTGGTGGAGCAGCTGGGCGGCCGGGTGGCCGGGTTCGCCTACCTCATTGAGATCGTTGCCCTGGGGGGCCGCCGGCGCCTGGGAGATCGCCCGGTGCGGGTCGTGCTGCCCTCCTGAGGAGCGGATCGGGCAGCCGGGAGCGGGCCAGCGGCCGGGGCCCGGGCCAGGGGCCGGAGGATTCCATGCCATGGGAGGCGAAGCATGATGGCCTTGACGGTGCCCGCCGATCGCGCAACCCAGACGGCCCAGCGCCTGGCACGGCTGCGGGAGCGCATGGCAGCAGAGGGACTGGAAGCGGTCTGGATCGGCAGCCCGGCCAACCGCCGTTACCTGAGCGGCTTTTCGGGCAGCTCGGGCTGGCTGCTGATCACCGCCACCGGCGCCCAGCTGTGGACGGACTTCCGCTACCTGGAGCAGGCGACCCAGGAGGCCCCGGGTTATGAGGTGGTGCGCCACGAGGCGCAGGTGTACGCCCACCTGGCCCGGTACCTGCAGGAGGTGGGGATCCGCCGGCTCGGCTTCGAGGCCGAGCACGTGCGCTACGGCGACTGGCAGCGCCTGCGGGCGGCCCTGCCGGAACAGATCGAGCTGGTGGGCATCAGCGGCTGGGTCGAGCAACTGCGCCGGGTGAAGGATGAGGTGGAACTGGCCCTCATCCGCGAGGCCGCGCGGCTGGCCGACGAGGCGCTCTTGGAGGTCCTGGCGGGGCTGCGGCCGGGGGTCACGGAACGCCAGCTGGCCCTGGAGCTGGAGTTCGCCATGCGCCGGCGCGGGGCGACGGCGGCGGCCTTCGACCTGATCGTGGTCTCGGGCCCGCGCTCGGCCCTGCCCCACGGGCAGCCGGGGGACCATGCCATCGAAGCCGGCCAGTTCGTCACCCTGGATTATGGGGCCGTGGTGGGCGGGTACTGCTCCGACTGCACCCGGACGGTGGTGGCCGGGCGGGCCACGCCCCGCCACCGGGAAATCTACCAGGTGGTCCTGGAGGCCCAGCGCCGCGCCGTGGCCGCCATCCGGCCCGGGGTCAGCGGGGCCGAGGTGGACCGGGCCGCCCGCCAGGTGATCGAAGAGGCCGGCTACGGCGACCGGTTCGGCCATGCCACCGGCCACGGCGTGGGACTGGAGGTCCACGAGGGTCCCCGCCTCTCGGTCCTGGCCGAGGACGACCGGCTGGAACCGGGCATGGTGGTGACGGTGGAGCCCGGCATCTACATTCCGGGATGGGGCGGTGTCCGCATCGAGGACCTGGTGGTCGTCACCGCCGACGGCGGCGAGATCCTGACCCGGGTCAGCAAGGAGTTGCTGGAAGTGGGCGTGGCCTGATGGCAGGCCGGGGCCTGCAGGCGTGCCCGGAAGGAGGCTAGAGGCATGATCCAGGCAGGGGATTTCAAGAACGGGATGACCGTGATCATCGACGGCCAGGTGCACCAGGTGCTGGAGTTCCAGCATGTCAAGCCCGGTCGCGGCCAGGCCTTCGTGCGGGCCAAGATCCGCAACCTGGAGACGGGGGCCACGGTGAACCGCACCTTCCGGCCGGACGAGCGCTTCCCGCCGGCGCCCATCGAGAAGCGGGAGATGCAATACCTGTACGATGCCGACGGCCAGTACTTCTTCATGGACACGGACACCTATGACCAGGTGGGCCTGAGCGCCGCCCAGCTGGGAGACGCGGTCAACTTCCTCAAGGAAGGCATGGTGGTGAAGGTCCTGCAGACGGGCGAGAAGACCCTGGGCGTGGAGCTGCCCACGGCCGTCGACCTCAAGGTGGTGGAGACGGAACCCGGGGTCCGGGGCGACACCGCCCAGGGCGGCTCCAAGCCGGCCCGGCTGGAGACCGGGGCCGTCGTGCAGGTCCCCCTCTTCGTCAACGCCGGTGACGTGATCCGGGTGGATACCCGAACGGGCGAGTACGTGGAGCGGGTTTCCTGAGCGGGGGAGGGCGCGGTTCCCCGCCGCGACCCCGGGGCTTGAGCCCAGCGGCCTACCCTCTGGGGTACCCTCCGCCCGCCCTACCCGGCCGCCCGCTTCCCCCTCGGGCCAGACCCGGCAGGAGGCGCGACTATGTCGCCCGCCTGCCGGGCACATTTTTATGAGAAGGGGGGCGACGCCATGGCCCGCTTGCGCCAGCGGGTAGCCTACCTGAACGGGCTGGCCGCGGGACTCAACCTGTCCGCCCAGTCGGCCGAAGGCCGGGTGCTGGCCGGCATCATCGAGGTCCTGGATGCCATGGCCGAGGAAATGGAACGGCTCGACGGGCGGTTGGGCGAGCTGGCGGAATACCTGGGCGAGCTGGACCAGGACCTGTTCGACCTGGAAGAGGCCATCAACGGCAAAGGGACGGGCGACGGCGATCTGTGGGACGAAGAGGACCTTCCGGAGCCGGTGGACGGCGAGGCCGGCGACCAGGACGAAGAGGCGGCCCCAGGGGACTTTGAGGGGGCCCTGGTCTTTGACGCCGGCATCCCCACCCGTCACCGCGAGGACGGCACCGGGCCCGGACGAACGCAGCAGGAGGACGGGCAGCTGGTGGACGGGCTGCTGCTGGAATGTCCCCACTGCGGCACGCAGTATGCCGTCGCCATGGACGAACTGGAGTTCGACCGGGAGCCGGAAGAAGACGAGAACGAGTTCGAATGGGTCTGTCCCCACTGCGGGGAGGTGGTCCACGACTTTCTGCCCGACGCCGACCCCGACGACAGCGACGACCCGCTGGAGGCGGGCGCCCGCGAAACCGCAGCCATGGAGCGGCCTGCGGGCGACGGCGCCGCCGCCGGGGTCCGGTCCGGGCGCCGGGAACCCGGGACGAACGCGGCCCCGGTGGCGCCGGCCGGTGCCGGCACGGCTGCCGCACCCGCCGGTGGCGCCGCGCCGGTGGCCCCCTTCTAGCCCGCCCATCCGTTTCCCCTTGATACCGATCCCGTTCCCCAGGCCGTAGCCCGGAGCAGATCCGGGCTGCGTTTTTTTCCTGCTCCCCAGCGGCCTGTGTTAAAGGGGTCAAGCCCCTCATATACCTGGGAACGAGGTTGGACAGGGGGGCAAGCCCATGGCCACGCACCGGCACGCCACGGCCTGGCGGCCAACCTTCGCCACCCGGACCCGGCCGGGTGCGGAAGCGGGGAGCGCGGCGGTCGCCCCTCCTCTGGAAGGAAGGGGAGCGGGCACCGCCGGCGGCCCTGGCGGGATTCCTGGCGGCCCCGCCGCCGTTGCGGGCGGCGGAGCCGCCTCGGGTCCGGATGCCGTCCCCCTTCCCGGGGCGGATGCCACGTGGGCGTCCTTGCTCGAATCCCTGGCTCCCGCCCTGGCGGAGCGGCTCCGGCGAGTGGCGCCCCAGGTCCACCGGCAGGTCGACGAGATCCGGGTGGTGGCCGGGTCCCCCGTCTGGCTGCTGCTGGCCGGGGGCGAGGGTTTCGTGGACGCTGCCGGGCGGCTGGTACCCGTTCCCGCCCAGGCCCCGGCGGTGACCCCGGCGGAGGTGGCGGAATGCCTGGACCGAATGACGGCCAGTTCCTGGTACGCGGTGCAGGAACAGGCCCGGCAGGGGTTTCTCACCCTTCCCGGCGGGCACCGGGTGGGGCTGGCCGGAGAGGTCCAGGTGGAAGGGGGCCGGGTGGAGCGGTTCCGCCGGGTGCGCGGCCTGGTCATTCGCCGGGCGCGCCCGGTCAGCGGGTGCGCGACCCCCCTGCTCCCCTACCTGGTCGAACCCGCCCGCCCCGGCCCGTGCCTGGCCAGCACCCTGCTGATCGGCGCGCCGGCCAGCGGCAAGACCACCCTGCTGCGGGACTTGGCCCGGCTGGCCAGCGCGGGCGTGCCCGGGACCCTGGCGGGCCGGCGGGTGGCGGTGGTGGACGAGCGGGGCGAGCTGGCCGCCGGCGGCGCCTTCGACCTGGGACCCCGGACGGCGGTTCTCGAGCACTGCCCCAAGGAGGCCGGCATCCCGCTGGCCCTGCGCGCCCTCTCCCCGGAGGTTCTGGTCACCGACGAGCTGGGGGGGCCCCATGACGCCGCGGCCGTGGCGGAAGCGGTCCACGCCGGGGTCACGGTGGTGGCCACGGCCCACGCGGGCAGTGTGTCCGACCTGGAGGCCCGGCGGCAGCTGCGGGCCCTGGAGGCCACCGGCGCCTTCCGCCGTCTGGTCCAGCTGACCCGTCACCCCCGGCCGGGGACGGTGGAAGCCGTCTACGCCCGGGGACCGGGCGGCCGCTGGATCGCCCTGGCACCCGGCGGGAGGGGGTGACGGGCATGGGGTGGCTGGGTTTTGCCCTGGTGCTGCTGGCCTGTTCGGCCTGGGGGTGGCAGCGGGCGGCCGAGCTGGCCCGGCGGCCCGGGGAGCTGAGGGTCCTGCGCAGCGCCCTGCAGGCCCTGGAAAGCGAGATTGCCTTCGGGGTGACGCCGCTGCCCGAGGCCTTTGGGCGCATCGCCCGGCTCTACCCCGAACCGGCCGCGACCTTGTTCCGGCAGGCGGCCGCCCTGCTGGTGCCGCCCCGGTCCCAGACCGCGGCGGCTGCCTGGGAGGAGGCGGTGGATACCCTGGCCCGCACGAGCGCCCTGACCCCCGACGATGGTGGCATCCTGCGGGCCCTGGCCCCCTACCTGGGCGCCACCGGCCGGGACGACCAGGTCCGCCACCTGCGGCTGGCCATGGCCCGGCTGGAGGCTGCCGAGGCCCTGGCCCGGGATCAGGACCAGCGGTGGGGGCGGCTCTACCGCTATGGCGGCGTGCTGGCGGGGGCCTTCATCGGGCTGCTTCTGCTCTAGCGGCGCGAGGGGAGGAGGCGCGGCGGTGATCGACCCCAACCTGATCCTGCGGCTGGCCGGCATCGGCATCATCGTCACCGTGGTGTACACCCTGCTGAAGACCGCGGGACGGGAGGAGTACGCCTTCACCGTCCTGCTGGCGGGACTGGCGGTGGTGCTCTGGATGACGGTCCAGGTCATCGTCGAGCTGTTCGAGACCATCCAGAACCTGTTCGATCTGGGCTGAGAGCCATGACCATCGCCCAGATAGTCGGCATCGCCCTGGTGGCCAGCGTTCTGCTGGTGCTGCTACGGCAGGCGCGGCCGGAGTGGGCGCTGCTGCTGAGCATCGTCACCGCCGTGGCCGTGTTCCTCCTGCTGGTGGACGACATCGCAGCGGTGATCCGCGTCCTCGAGCAGGTGGCGGACCGGGCCGATCTGGACAGCCGCTACACCGCCACCCTGCTGAAGATCGTAGGCGTGGCCTATCTGGCCGAGTTCGGCGCCCAGCTTTGCCGGGACGCGGGCGAGTCGGCCCTGGCCGCCAAGGTCGAACTGGCGGGCAAGGTCGTGATCCTGCTGCTGGCCGTGCCCATTCTCATGGCGGTGCTGGAGCTGCTGGTCGGCCTTCTGCCGGCCTGACGCTGGCAAGAGGGGAGGTGCCGGACCGTGGCGGCAGAGGGGCCGGGGGAAGGGCTGCAGGTGAAGGCCGGGGAGCCGACGGGGCACCGGCGCCGGGGATTCCGGCCTCCGTCCTGGGGATGGTCGGCCGCATCCCGGGCCGGCACCGGCCCCGCCGCCGGCCCCAGGCTGGGCCTCTGGGCTCGCGGTGCCCTGGCGCTCCTCGCGCTGCTGGTCCTGCCCTTCCTGCCCGGGACGGCCCTGCTTGCCGGGGCCGCCGCTGCGGCCCCGGCTGCCGGCCCGAGCCCGACCCCGGCGGATGAGGGCGCACCGGCGGGGGCGGGCCGGGGACGGTGGCAACCCCTCCCGTGGGCCACCGGACCGGCGCCCGGTGCCGCACCGGTCCAGAGCGCCCGGGCTGATGCTCTGCCGGCCGCACCGGCGGGGGGCCGAGGCCTGGGGCCCGGGGAGACCGCGGCGAGCCCCGCCGGGGAGACCGCGGCCGGCCCCGACCGAGCTGCGGCCGCCCCACCCGGTGCCGTGGACCTGGAGCAGCTGGCCCGGCAGCAGTGGGAGGAGACCGAAGGCGCCGCCGGTTTCCTGGAGGCCCTGGACCGGGTGCGCCAGCAGGTAGGGGAGACCATTCCCGGGCTGGACTGGGAGCACACCCTGGACGCCCTGCGGCGCGGCGAGCTGCCCTGGAGCGCCGGCGACCTGCTGGGGGCCCTGCTCCGGGCACTGGCCGGCGAGGTGTTGACCAACGGGGGCCTGCTGCTGCGCCTGCTGGTGCTGGCGGTGCTCCTGGCGGTCCTCCAGGCCATCGAGAACGCCTTCGATAACGAGGCGGTGGCCCGGGCCGCGTACGCGGTGACCTATCTGGCGCTGATCGCCCTGGCCCTGGTCAGCTTTCGCGATGCCCTCACCATCAGCCAGCAGGCCATCCGCGGGCTGGTGGACTTCCTCCTGGCCAGCCTGCCGGTGCTGCTGACCCTCATGGCCAGCACCGGCGCCCTGGCCACGGCCGGGATCCTCCACCCGCTGGTGGTGGCCACCGCCCATACGGTGAGCGTCATCGTGGGCCAGTGGGTCCTGCCCCTGATCTTCCTGGCGGCGGTGGTGGACATCGCAGGCCACTTCCCGGTAGGAAACTCCCTCTCCGGCCTGTCCCGGCTGCTGCGCCAGGCGGCGCTGGTCATCCTCGGCCTGGCGGGCACGGTGTTCCTGACGGTGGTGGCCATCCAGGGCGCCGCGGGCAGCGTGGCCGACGGCATCGCCCTCCGGACGGCCAAGTACCTGGTGGGTACGTTCATCCCGGTGGTGGGCGGCATGCTGTCGGACTCGGTGGAACTGGTGGTGACGTCCTCCCTGCTGCTGAAGAACGCCGTCAACCTGCTGGGCATGCTGGCGGTCTTCGCCCTGGTGGCCTTGCCCCTGCTCAAGCTGGTGGCCCTGGTCTTCGTCTACCGCCTGGTGGCGGCGGCGATCCAGCCCGTGGGGCCGGGGCACGTGACCGGGGCCCTGCAGTCCATGGGCGACCACCTGGTTCTGGTGGGGGCGGCCACGGCCGTGGTGGGGCTGATGTTCTTCATCGTCATGGCGGTCATGCTGGCGGCGGGCAACGCCGCCGTGATGATGCGCTAGGAGGGCCGGCATGGGGGCGCTCAGCGACTGGGTTCGTCAGGTGGTCATGGTCCTCATCCTCACCGGGGTGGTGGAACTGGCGCTGCCCACCGGGGCCCTGCGCCGGTACGTCCAGGTGGTGCTGGGGCTGCTGGTGCTGCTGGCGATCGTGCGCCCGGTGCTGGCCTGGCTGGGCAGCGAGCCGGCGACCCTGGTGCCTGCCTGGCAGCAGGTCCTGGAGGGCATGGGCACCGGACCGGGCCGGGAAGGCGGCCCGGCGGGGGCGGTGGGTCCCGAAGACCTCCAGGCTGCCCGGGACCGGACCCGCAGCCTGGCCCTGGACCTGCACCGGCAGCGGCTGGTGGCGCTGATCCGGGATGAGGTGCGGGCGGTGGTGGGCACGGAGCCCCTGGCCATCGACCTGGACCTGGTCACGGACCCCGGTTCGCCCCGCTGGGGAGCGGTGACCGGCCTGACCGTCCACCTGCCGGCCCGCCGGCCGGCGCCCGCGCCGGGGGGAGGCCCGCCCGGTGCTTCCCCGGGCTCGTCCACCGGCCCGGCCGTCCCCGGCGATTCCGCGCCGGACCAGGGCCCTCCCGGACCGGGCAGCACCATCCGCCCGGTGGAACCGGTCCGCATCGCGCCGGTGGTTCCCCTGGGGGGCGAAACGCCGCCTGCCCCGGGCGGCGGGCGGCAGGGCCAGGGGGTGCGGCCGGCGGGTCCTGACCCGGCGTCCGGCGGCTGGTCGCTCCCCACTGCCGAGCGCCAGGCGCTGGCCCAGCGCCTGCGGCAGGCGCTGGCCTCCCGCCTCGGCCTGGATCCGGCGGCCGTTGGGGTGGTGTGGGTGGAAGCCGTGGAGGGAGGTGATGGCGGTGGCCCAGGGTGACGGCCGGCGCCCCGCCCTGGCGCTGGCCCTGGACTGGCGGGATCCCCGCCGGCGACAACAACTGCTGCTCGCCGCCGCCCTGATGGTGGGCGTGGGGCTTCTGGTGGCAGGCCAGTGGCGCCAGGGAGGTGCGGGCCCGGCGCCGGCGGTGGCACCGGCCCCGACCGTGACCGCTTCCGCCACGGCTGCGGCGACCAACCCGCTTCAGCCCATGGCCGCGGATCTGGCGGCGCGGCTGGAGGCGATCCTCTCCGGCGTCCAGGGGGCGGGCCGGGTCCAGGTGGAGGTGCACCTGGCCCGGGGACCCCGTTACGAATACGCGGCCAACCAGGTGGCCACCGAACGCCGCATCGAGGAACAGGATTCCGGCGGGGGCCGCCGGACGACCACCGAGCAGCGCGATGAGCGCCAGCTCTTGAGAGGAGGGGGGGACGAACCGGCACTGATCAGCGAGGTCGACGCGGTGGAGATCGCAGGGGTGCTGGTGGTCGCCGAAGGCGCCGCCGACCCCGATGTCCGCGCCGCCCTGACCCAGGCGGTGGCCACTTACCTGCACCTGCCCCTGCATCGGGTGATGGTGCTGGCAGGGCAACCCAGGCCATGAGGAGGGAATGAGCATGACCAAGGCTCAGGCGGCATCGCCGGCACGGTTTCTCGTCTTCCTGGTGGTGGTGGCGGTGGTCTTTGCCTACATCGCCGCCAAGTGGGACGACTTCAACCACCAGAGCGCCCTGTACGACGGCAGCTCGGGTGTGGCCGGCCTCGACCAGCAGGGCGCGGGTACCACGGATCTGACCGGCACTGCCGGTGAAGCCGGTTCCGCCGGCTCGCCGGGCGGCCCGGCGGACGCGGGCGGCATCGGGGGCCAGGCCGGCGCCGTGCCCAACGTGGAAGCGGGCAGTTTCGCCGAGCTGCGGGTCCAGCGCACGGCGATCTACGACCGTCAGATCGAACAGCTGCAGGCCATCGCCGGCGATCCCAACGCCAGCGCCAGCGCCCGCGAGCAGGCCCAGCAGGCCCTGGTCCAGCTCACCCAGCGCCAGGGGGTCGAGCAGCAGATCGAGCAGCTGATCAAGAGCAAGGGCTATGAGGATGCGGTGGTGTTCGTCTACGACCAGGCCGCCATCGTGGTGGTCAAGGCCGACCGGTTCGCCCAGGCGGACGCCGCCCGCATCGCCGACATCGTCCGCCAGGTCACGGGCATCGGGTATGAGGGCATCCGCATCGTTACGCGGAACAGCTGAGACGGGCTGGCATGGTGCCGCGCGGGCCGGCATTCCGGGACGAACCCGGCGCTGCCGGGGCGGCGCCCCGCCCCGGGGCGCCGCCCCGGGCGTGCGCGGCCGCGGCAACCGCGGCTGGCCGCGGTTGCCGCGGCCGCTGTATAATGACAGCGCTGCGGCGGTTCCCGGAGCCGGCCCCGGGGCGCGGGAGGTGGCGCGGATGGAGGAGCAGGGCGAATTTCTTCCCCTTCCGGGCGAGGATGAGGGAGGCCACATTCGCATCGCCAGCGAGGTGGTCAGCGTCATCGCCGGGATCGCCGCCATGGAGATCGACGGCGTCGCGGGGATGGCCAGCGGCGGGCTGGTGGGCGGCCTGTCGGAGATGCTGGGGTGGAAGAACCTCGGCAAGGGCGTCAAGGTTGAGGTGGGCGAGCGGGAGTGCACCATCGACCTGTTCATGATCGTCCACTACGGGGTGCGCATCCCGCAGGTGGCCGAGCGGGTGCAGGATAACGTCAAGCGGGCCGTCGAAACCATGACCGGGCTGCGAGTGCGCGGCGTCAACATTCACATTCAGGGTGTGGCCTTCCCGGAGGCCCAGCGGGAACAGGAGGCCCGGGCCAGGTAGGACCTGCCGGGGCTGCGGGGGGCCGCAGCGGCTGCGGTCGCCGGGCGGTGCCGGCAGGGGCCGGATCCCAGGCCGGCCCGAGGACCTGAGGCTGGGATGAACCCGGCGCCTGCCCCGGTACCGGGTCTTCCCCGCCGGGGCGGCGGTGGACAGGCCCTGCGACCCGTTCGGCCGTGCCCCGCCGGGACGGCGGGGTCCCACACCCAGAGGGGGGCAGCCGATGGCCCCGTGGAACGCGGCACTGGCGGTGTTGAACTCCCTGCTCCTGGCAGGCGTGGGCGGCGTCTTGCTGGCGGCCAGCCTGGCGGGCTGGCTGCCCCCGGGCACCCTGCCACCCGCCTGGTTGCCGGGACCGCCCGAACCCGGCGGGTGGCTGGTGGCTGCCGTAGGCCTGGCCTTCGTCCTGAGCGGGCTGCATGTGACCTACCACGCCCTGCGGCCCCGCCGCCGGGACGCGGTGTCGGCGGCAACGGAGCTGGGGGAGGTCCGCACCGCCCTCGCGGCGGTGGAGGAACTGGCACGCCGCACCGGGCTGCAGGTCCCCGGGGTGCGGGACATCCGGCCGCGGGTCCAGGCCGGGCGGGATGGCATCCGGCTCCGGGTCCGGGCGGAGGTCCTGCCGGACCATCCCATTCCCGATGTGGCACCGCAGCTGCAGGCGCGGCTGCGGGAGGCGGTGGAGACCATCGTGGGTGCCCGGGTGGCAGAGGTCCGCGTGGTGGTCGAGCGGATCGCTGCAGAACGGCGCCGCCGGGCCGAGTGAAGCCGGCGCTCCTGGTGAGGCCTTGCCGGCGTTAAGGGGACCCGGCGGGCCGGAAGGCGGTGGGGATGTGGAGGACGACCGGGGGTTCTGGCAGCGCCATGCCGGGAAGATGACCGGGGCGGTAGCGGGCTTCCTCATCGCCCTGCTGGTCAAGTGGATCGGCCTCGGATGGACCCTGCTCGGCCTGGCCCTGGCCTGGCTGGGCCTCCAGGTGGGCAGCCGCATCGACGAGGGCGACTGGGAATGGCCCGAGGCCTGGGAGCGGGTGTGGAACCGGTGGAGCAAGCGGGCTTGAAAGGCGGTTCCTGCGGTCCCGGACTGCGACCGGGGCGGCGGGCCACCGGGAGGTGAGGGCATCTTTGGCTGGGGGAAGCGGTGGACCGGCCGGCGGGCCCCGGCGGAGAGGGCGCGAAATCGCCCTGCAGGTTCTGTTCCAGTGGGAGGCGGCGGGCAACCCCCTGGAGGCCGGCCTGGAATGGGCGGCCGGCGAGTACAACCCGGGGGAGGAGGTCCTGGCCTTTGCCGCGGACCTGGCCGGCGGTGTCACCCGCCACCGGCTGGATATCGACGGGCTCATCGCCCGCTACGCCCGCGACTGGGACCTGGAGCGCCTGGCCCGGGTTGATCGGAACATCCTGCGCCTGGGGATCTACGAGCTGCTCTATGCCGGCCGCCCCGACGTCCCGCCGCCGGTAGCCATCAACGAAGCGGTCGAACTGGCGAAGCGATACAGCAGCGAGGACGCCGCCCGCTTCATCAACGGGATCCTGGGCCAGCTGGCCCGGGACCGGGGACTGGCAGGGGAAGGCCGGGCCGCGGCGCCGGCAACAGCGGGCCAGGATGGGCCGGCAGGCGGGGTGACCGCCGGGGACGGCGGGAGCGGGGCGGCACTTCCTGCCCCAATGACCGCCGGCCCCGTCCCGGCCCCAGGTGCCGTGCCTGGCTCGGGCGAGCCCGGCGGGTCAATTTGAGAACCGGGGGAGGGAACCGGGGGTTGACGGCGGGAAAGCTTTGGGATGGCCGGCCCGTAGCGGCGAGGGTGCGGGCGGAGGTGGCCGCCCGCGCCGCTGCTTTCCGCAGGCAGGCCGGCCGCCCGCCGGGGCTGGCCGCCATCCTGGTGGGAGATGACCCGGCCTCCCGGCTTTACGTGGGCAACAAGGCCCGGGCCTGCCGGGAGGCAGGCCTGTACTCCGAGGTTCACCACCTGCCGGCGGGAACGCCGCAAACCCAGCTGGTGGACCTGGTCCGGTGGCTCAACTGGCGCCCGGACATCGACGGCATCCTGGTTCAGTGGCCCGTGCCCGCCGGGATCGATTACGAGGCCGTGCTGGCGGAGATCGACCCCGGCCGGGACGTGGACGGGTTCCACCCGGTGAACACCGGCGCCCTCTGGCGGGGCCGGCCCCGGCTGGTGCCCTGTACCCCCCTGGGGATCCTGCTGCTCCTTCGCGCCTACGGGATCTCTCCCCGCGGCCGGCGGGCGGTCATCGCCGGCCGCAGCCCCATCGTGGGCCGGCCCCTGGCGGGCCTGCTGCTGATGGAAGACGCCACGGTCACCATCTGCCACTCGCGCACGCCCCAGCTGGAAGAGGCGACGCGCGCCGCGGACATCCTGGTGGTGGCGGTGGGGCGGCCGGGACTTGTCGGGGCGGGGCACGTGCGGCCGGGGGCGGCGGTGATCGATGTGGGCATCAACCGGGTCGACGGCCGGGTGACCGGCGACGTGCGCACCGCGGAGGTGGCCCAGGTGGCGGCGGGCGTCACCCCGGTACCCGGCGGCGTCGGGCCCATGACGGTGGCCATGTTGCTGGCCAATACGGTGGAGGCCGCCCGGGCGCGGGTGGAAGGGCGCCCGCCCGACAGCCTGGCTGCGTGGGGCCGGCTGGAGGAGGCCTGGTCATGAGAAGCCCCGAACCCCGGCCCCTGGCCTGGCGCCGTCCGGCCCTGGGGGGCGAACCGGCTGCCGCAGCCGGGCCCCTGGCCTCCGGGGGAGCGGGCCGGCCGGCGCGGGAACCGGATGCCGGCGCCCCGGGCGGCGGCTGGCCTGCAGCCCCGCCGGCACCCTGGCCGGGAGGCGCCCTGGTCTCCGGCGGCGTACCGGCCGGGGTCCTGACGGTGTCGGAGCTCACCGCCCGCATCCGCCTGCGGCTGGAGTCCGACGCCCGGCTGCGGCAGGTCTGGGTGCGGGGCGAGGTGAACAGCTGCAAGCGCCACTCCTCCGGGCACCTGTACTTCACCCTGCAGGATGAAGGGGCCACCCTGCGCTGTGTCATGTTCCGCAGCGCCGCCCGGCACCTGGGCTTCACGCCCGAGGACGGGATGGAGGTGCTGGCCCTGGGCCGGGTGGGGGTCTACGAGCCCGCCGGCACCTACCAGCTCTACGTGGAGACGCTGGAACCGGCCGGTCTGGGCGCCCTGTACCTGGCCCTGGAACAGCGCCGGCAGCGTCTGGCCCGGGAGGGCCTGTTCGACCCCGGCCGCAAGCGGCCCCTGCCGGCCTGGCCGCGGTGCATCGGCGTCATCACCTCGGCCGACGGCGCCGCCCTGCGAGACATCCTGAAGGTGGCTCTCCGGCGGAATCCCCGCCTCCAGGTGGTGGTGGCACCCGTGCCCGTACAGGGGGAAGGCGCGGCCCAAGCCATCGCCGAGGCGATCCGGCGTTTCAACCGCTGGGGCCGGGCCGATGTGCTGATCGTCGGGCGGGGAGGCGGCGCCCGGGAAGATCTGTGGGCCTTCAACGAGGAAGAGGTGGTCCGGGCCGTTGCCGCCAGCCGGATTCCCGTCATTTCCGCCGTGGGCCACGAGGTGGACGTCACCCTGTGCGACCTGGCGGCGGACGTGCGGGCGCCCACGCCCTCGGCGGCCGCGGAGCTGGCGGCGCCCGAGCTGGCGCCCATCGAGCGGCGGCTGGCCGAGCTCTCGGGCCGCCTGGAGGGCGGCGTCCGGCGGCGGCTGGAACGGGCGCGCCGGCGCCTGGAGGAACTGGCCGGCCGTCCCGGCCTGCGCCATCCGGCCCAGCAGGTGGCCGCCTGGCGCCAGCGCCTGGAGCGGCTCCGCCAGGATCTGGCCCGGGCGGCCGGCTGGCGGGTGGCCGGGGGCCGCCAGCGCCTGGGGAGCGCCGCGGGCCGGCTGGAAGCGCTGAGCCCCCTGTCGGTCCTGCGCCGGGGCTACAGCATTACCCGGACCCCGGACGGGCGGGTGGTCACCTGGGCCGGGCAGGTACGGCCCGGCGACCGGGTGGAGGTGCTCTTGGCCCGGGGCCGGCTGGATGCCCGGGTGCTGGCCAGCTGGCCCGGTGAAGGGACCCGTTCGTCCGGCCGTGGTGGGGTCGAGGAGGAACGGTGATGCCTCGTCGGAGGAACATCAAGGAAAGCCGGGATAGCGGCTCGGAGCAGGCCGGGCCGGCCGCCGAGCCGGCACCGGTGACCCTGGCCGGCTACGCGGGGCCCCCGGGTTCGACGGAGGCGCCGGCCGGTGCGCCCGCAGCGGATCCGCCGGCGGGCGGGAACCCGCCGGCTGCAGGGGCCGGCAGGCCCTCGGCGGCGGCTCGGCCCGGGACCCGGACGGTCGACCCCGCCGGCAGGCCCGGGGACCAGGGAGCCGCGGCCCCCGCGGCCCCGGACGGCGGGGCCGTCCCTGGTGAAGCCTCGTTTGAAGAGATGCTGGCCGAGCTCGAGGCGATCGTGACGCGGCTCGAGTCCGGCGACGAGCCCCTGGACCGGGCGCTGGCGCTGTTCCAGCGCGGCATCGGCCTGGTGCGCCGGTGCAACCAGCTG